>JBAYFP010000015.1:0-3161 GCA_041667145.1 Minisyncoccota bacterium | reverse complement strand
TTAGATTTTGCAAAATATACAAATATAGTATGTTTGTGGATATCATTTACATAATGACTTCCAAGATAACGTGGAGTAATAAGCATTTTATAATCAGATTCATCATTGGGTAACAATCTATTGTCTATTATTTTTATTTCAAGTCCTACTTCTTCTTTTGCTTCACGTATAGCAGCTTGTATCGGGTCTTCATCGGATTCAATATGTCCGCCAACAGAAAGCCAGATTTTATATTTATCATGCATACGCAAAAGTATTTTATCTTTATATACAATAAATACTTCTACACAGTAATCAATTTTCTCATGAATATGTGGCATATTCTATTCTAATTTTTTATAAAATTCTATTAATATTTT
Organism: Minisyncoccota bacterium; assembly: GCA_041667145.1. Classification (GTDB taxonomy): domain Bacteria; phylum Patescibacteriota; class Minisyncoccia; order Phycocordibacterales; family UBA9973; genus UBA9973. Next base: position 2,802 of record JBAYFP010000015.1, on the reverse strand, counting down.
CTTAAAATAAGAATCAATTGGTTCTAATTTTAAAAGTTCTTCTAAAGATAACCATCTATATTCAGAAGGCTCTTCACTCAACTTCACTTCACCATCTCCAAAACCAGTGTAAGTAAGGCGAACTACATGTTTATTTTCTTTTATAATATCTTGAGCTGTAATTAATCGTGGTTCACTTATGATTTCAAGTCTGGTTTCTTCTTTAACTTCTCTTTTTAAATTATCAATCAAATCAGAACCCACTTTTATTCGTCCACCAGGCATATCCCAATATTCCCTATGAGGAATTGGCCTATTTTTCATTGACCGAAAAAGTACAAGATATTTATTATCTCTATTCTTCAATAAAATTTTTACACCAACTTGTAGTTCCATAAATTTATTTAACAGAATAACCACCATCAACAATAATTGTCTGGCCTGTGATAAAACTAGCTTTATCACTAGCTAAAAATAAAATTACTTCAGCGATTTCTTTTGGTTGTCCAATTCTCCCCAACAATGCAGTATTTACTTGCTTCCAAACGTCTTCGTCCCAATTTGAAGCAATTGGAGTTTCTGTATATCCAGGAGATACAGCATTTACAGCAATATTTGGAGCAAATTCTTTAGCCAAAACTGCTGTAAGATTCACAATGGCTGCTTTAGATGCAGAATATGGCGGTTTGCCAGATGTACCTCCATATGCCCTAATAGAAGCAATATTAACAATTCTGCCATACTTATTTTTTTGCATTTGTGGAATAATTGCTTGACAAAAATGTGTAGTACCTAATACATTAGTTTTAAAAGTATTTAACCAGTCTTCATCTGTGGATTCTAAAAATTTTTGTCGAGTAGCAATTCCTGCAGAATTTACTAAAATATCAATTTTTTTTACTTTTTGTAAAACTTGAGTAATAGCTAAATTTACTGCTTTTTTATCTGACACATCACAAAAAATATACTCACAATCTAATTCCTTAGATAATTTTTCCAAATTTTCACTTTCAGTTTTCCCATGTAAAATTACTGTTGCACCATATTCCTTGGCAAGCTTTGCAGTCGCAGCACCAATTCCCGAAGATGAACCTGTTATTAAAATGATTTTGTTTTTTAACATATATTTTTTCTTATTTGGTAATATATTTACTTTAATTAAGTAAAGTAATTAGTTTCAAAGTTTCTGTCTATTAATTCATGAGCTTTTCTCATCTCTTCTGGAGTATTAATATAAATAATTTTAAATTTGCCGGAGGTTATATTATTCTCATAATCGCATGTAGTTTCAAGAATATGGCACAAACCCCAATATATCCATCTGCCGTTTATGTTCTCAACAAGAAAATTTCTAACTGGTGGAGCATGAAAAATTCTAATTCCATCTTTATTTTTAAATTCAAAAATTTTTCCAGAAAAATTCTCTGCCTTGAGAGAATTCTCAAGATGTTCTTCTAAAACAAGCTCTTCTGGGAACCCTTGTTTCTTGCTAATTTGAAGTGTGTCATTGATTTCAATAATTGATCCCATAAAAATTATTTTTAAACATGCCTCTTCGGTATTGGAAACTTTTTGGCAAGTTTTTTAATTTCTTTGTGAACTTCTTCTTTTACTTTTTTGTTGTCTTTGTTTTTGAGTGTCTCTATCATTAGTTCTGCAACATATCTACACTCCTTTTCTTTAAAACCTCTTGTAGTAATAGCTGGCGTGCCAAATCTTATGCCTGAAGGATCTAAGGGTTTTCTAGTATCTCCCGCAATAGAATTCATATTGAGTGTTATCCCTACTTCATCCAATACTGTCTGGGCTTCTTTACCTGTCACCCCTAGAGAACCGAAAACATCAGCTAAAATAAGATGATTGTCGGTACCTCCACCTATCATACGAATTTTATTCTTTCTAAAAACTCCTTCCATCGCTTTAGCATTTTTTAAAATCTGTTTAGCATATTTTTTATATTTCGGTGTCATAGCTTCACCAAAAGCAACAGCTTTGGCAGCTATAGTATGCATATGCGGACCGCCTTGAATCCCGGGAAAAATCGCTTTATCAATTTTTTTTGCAATCTCTTCATTGTCATGTGTAAGAATTATGCCTCCACGAGGACCCCTAAGAGTTTTATGAGTAGTAGAAGTAATAATATCAAAACCATCATCAAATGGATTGCGGAGCACCCCAGCTGCTATAAGTCCAGCGATATGTGCCATGTCTGCCATAGTGACCGCTCCGACTTCGTGTGCAATTTCTACAAACTTTTTATAATCAAGAGTGCGAGAGTAAGCAGAAAATCCAGCTAGAATTATTTTAGGTTTAAATTCTTTTGCAACTCGACGAAGATCTTCGTAATCAATTTCTCCTGTGTCAGGATTTTTCATTTTATAGGTGACAAATTTATAAATCTTGGCAGGTAGAGTCATCGGATGCCCATGAGTCAAATGTCCTCCATGAGAAAGATCCATGCCAAGCACAACATCGCCGGGGTTCAAAAGAGCAGAATATACTGCTAAGTTTGCAGGAGCACCAGAGTGAGGTTGAACATTAGCAAATTTACATTTAAACAATTTACATACGCGCTCTATAGCTAAACGCTCTACTTGGTCTGTAAAATCTTGTCCACCATAATATCTACGCCCTGGATATCCTTCAGAATATTTATTTGTAAAAACTGAACCATTAGCTTCTAAAACATCTTCCGAGACATAATTTTCGGATGGAATAAGCTCCAATCCTTCTTTTTGTCTCTTCTCTTCTCCTTTTATTAATTTTTCTATTTGTTTATCACGCATCTATTTATATTATCACATTTCATAATTATTGCTCCTA
>JBAYFP010000014.1:0-4700 GCA_041667145.1 Minisyncoccota bacterium | reverse complement strand
TGTCTCAGTACCATCGGTGGGGGTCAGCCTCTCAGCTCCCCTAGACGTCATAGCCTTGGTAGTCCATTACACTACCAACTAGCTGATATCGCACAGGCCTTTCCTCTAGCGTTAAAACTTTACCCTTCGAAATAAATTTCTCAGGGACCATCGTGTATTAGTTCACCTTTCGATGAATTATTCACGACTAGAGGGGAAGTTCCTATGTATTACTACCTCGTTCGCCACTAACTTTAAACGACCTTTTGATTTGATATAATCTCATCTCGGGAAAAATAAAGTCCGTTCGACTTGCATGCCTTATCCACGCCGCCAGCGTTCATCCTGAGCTAGGATCAAACTCTAACTAAAAGTTCCAGTCAGAGACTGGTCAGCCTTTCGGCTGAAATTAGAACGAAACAAAACAAAAAACAGCATTTCGTCGCTACGCTCCTTAATGTCTACGACACAGAAACATAATTAGAAAATATTTTTGTTATGTTAGAGTTCAATCTTTGCTCTAAAAATCATTACTCAAAAAAACAAACAAGCTTTGCACTTGTTCTCAAAAACTATTAATTTATCAAGGAATTGTGTAAATTAAAACGTCATTCCATACAAGGAAAGACGCTAGGAAAGTATATACTAACAAAAACATAGTGTCAAGTCTAAAATTCTTCTTCTTTTTTGTCTTCAAAACTTCTAAAATCTATATTAAATAAAGACAAAGCAAAGTTAAGCACTTCATGAGAATCGCCAAGGAAACTCAACATTCCATCATGTACAGGAAAGCACTTTTGAGGTTTTATTTCTGTAGTATATGTTATTGCGTCTTTCACTCGAATCCATGAACCAGCCACTGGAAGTGCTAAAATCTCTACTACTTTTTTGGGATTATAAAAAGAATCTCCTGGATAAAATAATGTTTTATCAACAAAAAAAGCAGTATTAAAAACTTGCCCATAATCTTGGAAAATTTCTTCATGTTTGCAATCATGAGCTTCTATCTCTACCCCAGAAAAATCTTTTGGAGTTTTATTCTCCAGTACTTCATATTTTATTCCAGCATTCTTTAATATTTTTCCTACTCCATTATTTGTAATAATTACAGCTTTAGGATTTTTTTCTAAAATCTTTTTTACTGAGTCAGTAGATAGATGATCAGCATGTTCATGAGTTATTAAAATAAGATCAATATTACTTTCTTGTTCTTGTTCTTTAGTAGTAAAAACCCCAGGGTCAGTCATAATCCTTTTGCCTTTTATCTCTATAACTAAACAACAGTGACCAATTTTTTTTATTTTCATATATTTAATATACTATAAATTCTTTAACGCAACTTATACAAAACACACATAATAATAAAATTACTTCTTGGTAAATGCCTCCTTGGGAGATAGTCCTGTAGCTTTGTGGGCTGGCCACCAACCAGAAAGAAAACCAATTAAAATGGACAAAGCTAAAATAAGGAAAACGAACCACCAAGGAGTTAAGAAAATTTGTATTGATTGTCCACCAAATTTAGTGGCAACAAAACTAAGTAATGTATTGAAAATTTTTCCCAACCCCACACCAATAACGATACCTCCTATCCCCCCAAAAAGACCCATGGCCGAAGCTTCAACCAAAAATAAATTTCTAACATCATAATCTGTGGCCCCGAGAGATTTCAATATCCCAACTTCATAGGTACGCTCCATAAAACCCACAAGCATAGTGTTAAACATTCCTATGGCAGAAACAATTAAAGCCGTCACTCCAAAAACACCCAAAATAATAGTTAAAATATTTGTTATTTTTCGAGCTTGAGTTACCAAATCAATACGAGCAGAGACAGAAAAACCTTCTCCTAATAATCTATTGCGAAGACTTATTAAAACATCTGCATTTTTAGCTTTTACTAAAACTTTATTATAAAAAGGCGGAGCCTTAGAAATAGAATCAGCAAAAATAATAGCTGTCGGGGATGTCGCTACATCAGTAATGATACCTTTTATTTTTATTGGAGCAAGAGACTTAACTTCTTCTGTAGTATTATTTTTTATATCTTCATAAATAACTTTAAAACTAAGAACTCTATCTAATGTTGTTTCGTTGGCTAAAAGACCAAGTGGTATTAAAGTTTGACTATAAACTACCGACCCTGGTTCTGAGTTCGTCGGAATAGCACCTTTATCAGGCAAAATACCTGTTAATCTAAAATAAGTCGGTTGAACAATAAGAGTATTAACTAAAAGACCAGTACCATTATTCTCACTAATTTCCCCCGGAAATTCGGCAACAGGACTCACCTCTGCGACATCTTGATATGTTTTTAATTTATCTACTAATGGTTGATCTATCAAAAGATTACTCTCTGTTGGATAGCTAGCTTCCATCGTTATTAAAGAGTCTTGGGTGGTAATAAGTTTACCGATTAGAATATATTGAAGTCCATAACCTAAAGAAACCAAAAGTAAAACCGTTCCTATCCCTACGGCCATACCTAAAATAGTAAAAAAAGCTCTCTGTGGTCTAGTACGAAAAGTTCTAAGAGAAAGAGACAACAATTCTACTACTTTTAATCTTTGATTAAGCATAAAATTTATTATAATGTTTTTTCAAAAGTATTACTAGGGCTAGGCTCACTTTCACTATTATTTTCATTTAATATCAATTCCAATTTTTCAGCTATTAATTGAGCCGCACGAAACGACAAGCCAACACCAAATTTATTAGTGGAAAGATCAAGTATCTCGACAATTTTATTTGCAGGAATAAAACCTCTGATCCTGTCAGACACCACTTGGTCGAACGATGTAATTTGTTGCGGAGACAATTTACCTGTATATCCTTCTATTAACCAATTACGAATACCAGCCACTTCATCTAAAATAGACAATTCTGGATTCTTTTCTATAATACTGAAAATATGTTCCACATCTTTTCTTTTATCTATTATTCCTTCTAAATAAATAGTAACTTTTTCAGCTTTCTTCTTCCATAGACCGACACCCCCTTCTTTAAAGGGCTTATTAATCAACTCACGAAATTCTTTATTATCAATTTTACTATCAAATCTATCATTCACAAAAGATTCAAAACGTTTAATCTCATCCATAGAATATCCACGAAGCAGAAAGTTCGCCAAAACACGAGCTGAAAGCCTTTCTTCTTGACTCCCTTTGCCTAAAGCTTCACCTAAGGCTTCATCTTTAATAGAAAGCTGTTCATATAATTTTTTTGATAGTGAACTTGCCACTGAACCTTTTTCAGATTTTTCAATACTAGTAACTGCGCCATCTTTCATGTAAAAAATAGTTTTAACGTCACGTAAACTCCAAGCTTCGTGAGTAACCATGATTACCGTCCGTCCATCTTTTTCATTTAATTCTTTCAAAAATTCAAGCACTATTTTAGCACTAACAGAATCAAGGTTCCCGAGTGGTTCATCGGCAATAATAATAGGAGGGTTATTGGCAAGCGCCCGAGCAATACCAACTCTCTGTTGTTGTCCTCCGGAAAGTTCATACGGGTAACGATCGGCATATTTTTCAAGACCTAATCTTTTTATAAGTTTCTGTGCTTCAATCTCAGCCTTAACAGAAGAAACACCCACAAAAAGCATCGGAAGAGCAACGTTCTTTAAAACGCTTAGTGATGGAACCAAGTTAAATTGCTGAAAGACAATACCAATACCCGTCTGCCTGAAGATAGCAAGCTCTTGATTAGTAAGCCCAGATATATCACGATCGTTAATTAAAACTTTTCCCTCTTGAAAACGATCAATACCAGAAATAGCGTAAAGCATACTGGTTTTACCACAACCAGAAGGTCCAAAGAAAGCCGCATAGTCTCCTTTTTCTATACTTATATCAATATTTTTTAGGGCATGAACTTCTATTGGCTTTCCTTTGTCATACCATAAATTAACATTTTCTATTTTAATTATTGTGTTCATGAATTTTGTCCGTAAAATCAATTATATCTTTGGGCATAAGTTCACCTTTCACTAAAAATCCATCAGCTCCCAACTTAGAAGCTTCTTCTTTTATTGATTCTTCTTTTTTATTTGAAAAAATAATAATTTTAATAGAAGACATATCTTTATCTTTTTTGATTCTCTCAACAAAAGACAAGTTTTTCTTTATTTGTTCATCGTTGCCACTACGCCCTCCTGGAGATGTCATCATTACATCCAGAAATATAGTATCTGGTTTTGTTTCTTTGTCTATTATCTTTTTTTCTGCTTCTTCAATAGAAGAAGCCATCGTTATCTCATAAGTGTCACTACGTCCATGTACCCAGAATATGTCACGGAAATAAATACGCACCATATCATCACTATCAATTAAAAGAATTTTTATTTTTTTATGTTGTGCTACGTTCATAATAACAATTGATTATAACATATAGTAATATCTAAATAAAACTAACTATTCATCATCTACTTAATATTATTCATAAACTTAAAGGTATCATCGAAATTCTTGAAAATGATATCCATGATGGAAGCAGTTTGTTGAGGAGTGACAATAGTACGAGTCGGTGGTTTAGCCGTATTCCCTGCTCCGTCAGTCGACTCTAGGGCAAAGCGATAAACGGTTCCAGCTTTGAGAGAAGTTAAGATGACCACATGGTTTAAGGTATATTCTAGTTTCTCTTGTCTGTTAGATAGAGGTGCATTAACAGAACCAGAACCTTCAGCATAGTTCACCACTGAGGTAGCAGGTTCATCTGTC
>JBAYFP010000013.1:0-6207 GCA_041667145.1 Minisyncoccota bacterium | reverse complement strand
TTCAAAATGGACTCGGAAAATGGAAACAAATATTTTGGGGATTAGGATTTCCATTTTCCTCGACTGTATCTTTTGGCGAGATTCCGAATTCTGCCCGCAGGAGGGGTTTGGGGAGGAATGCGGGCGGGGCTTAAAAGAACTAAATATATAATATACCAAACTGGTATATTCCACAATAGGTTTTAATATGGTAATATGATTATGTCGAAACTGTATTCGCAAAAGAACAAAAAATTGCTTGAAAAACTTCGTTCTGCTCGCCTAGAAGCTGGATTAACCCAAATTGAAGCAGGAAAGAAGTTAAAAAGACCTCAATCTTATTTATCAAAAATTGAACGAGGCGAACGAAAAATTGAAGCAATTGAATTGGGAGAGTTTGCGAAGATTTATAAAAAAAATATTAACTATTTTATTATATAAGTATGATTTCTCAATTTATATTTACATTTCTTGGCTGGCTTGTTCTAGTGTTGCTAGGTACAAATCTTATCGGTATGTTAGTTAGGGGATTGGTGCTAATTGCTGATGTTGAAGATCAACTTTCTAAACAAAATGATACATTTAAAAAAATAGCAAGTGAAATTTATAACCCTAAAATTGAAAGGAAGGTAAATATTATTGCCCTTTTGTTAATTTTAGCTTTTCTTGGTATCTTGTTTTATTTTTGGAATATAGGGGTAGTAATTGTCGCCTTAATTATCATGATTGTTCGTATTCCTGATTTATTATGGGAAATAAAATATGGTAGATATAGCCATAAAAACCAGCCAGCCATTTATATGCTTACGTTACTTATTTTGTTTGCGACACTTCCACTGCTTTGGTACGTACTTTACCACTTGTAGCTTAAAAATAAATTTATGGACAAAAAACAATTAAAAGAACAGTTGAAAGAACATTTAAATAGGCTAGAAAGCAATAAATCAACTTTTGATGAAAGGGCAACATTTGAATGTCTTTATGATTGCTTGGAAGCCATGAAAGCATTACAAAAAATAGAAGACGAGGAAATTAATTTTTTAAAGAAAAAAATGGGACCTTATGCTTACCCACAAGTAAGTACTTTTAATAAAATAGGTTATGCTTTCAATCAGGCTCGTAAAAATTCATTTTCTAAAATGAATCCTAACCCTCTTATGGAATTAAAAAAATTAAGTCCATTTGAAAATAATGCAAGGGATGAAAGAATAGAAATTATATATGAAGATAATTTTGAAACGATATTTAATGTCTTGAGATTGATTAGAAATAATTTGAGACATGGGATGAAAGAATATACGGAACGAAGCAAGCAAATTATAAATTTAGCTAATAAAATTCTTTACCAAGTCGTTTTAATTTATAATGGTGATATTAAATCTCAAGAAAGCTTTAAGGTTTCTAGTTTAGTTCCGTATATCGGACTTATATTACTTGGTGCTTTAATGTTCTTTTATTTATTTGGTTCTTTGTTTTTAGATTCTGATGATGTGCAAAAATTACCAAAAAATTGTGGCTGGCAATATACTCCAGACAATGTTGAGTGTTGGTAGTTCAATAAAATAAATGAAAAAATTTAACTGTAAGCATGATTGGGAAATAGAACGAGATTATTCCGAAAAACAGGGTAAGGATATGCCTTGTCTTTTAAAATGCCAAAAATGTCGAATTGTGATGTCCGCAAATGAAGTAGCAGAAGTGGAACTTTGGAAACATACAACTGGAATTTTAAAGTGGTTAGCTGTTGGAGCATTTTTAATTTCTGTTGCATCTCTCATAGTCTCTTTTATTAAATAACGAGTAGCTTCTAATAATTCTTAAGAAGTTGTTGTCTGTCTGTGTATAACTTTATATATGGGTTGCGGTCAATTTTATGTTAGAATATAGTTATAAAAATGTGGAGCATTGTTAATGCTAAAATTTATGTAAATATTATTTATGACTACTAATGATAAAATCATACGTGGAGCCTTGCGAGAAATTTTAGAGAAAGAAAGAGAAAACTATAAGTTAGAAAAAAAACTTCCAGCAGAAATTTTTGAAGAGTTTGGAGTAAGTCATGGAACAGCTAGAATAGATTTTGCGATTATAAATGGAGTAATGCATGGATACGAAATAAAAAGTGATAGAGATACACTTGACCGTTTACCTGAGCAGATGAAACAATATAATAAAGTTTTTGATAAAATGACTCTAGTCGTTGGTAAGAAACATTTATATCATGCTGTTAATACTATACCTTCTTGGTGGGGTATCATTTTAGTAAAAATAGAAGAGAATAAGATAATTTTTCAGACAATAAGAGAAGACGAAAAAAATCAAGAACAAATAGACGTCTCAATAGCAAGACTTTTATGGAGAGAGGAAGCATTAAAAATTTTGAAAGAGAAGAATAAAGCAAAAGGATTTCTCTCAAAAAACCGAAACATGATATATGATAAATTGGTTGAGGTTGTAGATATAAATACTCTCAAAAACTATGTAAGAAATATTTTAGTTTCTAGAAAAGGTTGGAGATCTGATGAGATACCAATGTTATATGGTGGTTAATGCCAGCAGTTAACCATGTTGTAGGATTTCCGGTTTTAATATTTTCAGGTTTTGCTCTATCGGCAGTATATTCATCTCCATAGCTGTAACTAGCACCCTTAAAGTATTTTTGTTTAACAAGTAATTGAGCTTGTGCTGGATATTGTTGATGTCCAGCACCTTTTTCGTTTCTTAAACCTTCTCCTCGCCAAATTTTCCATTCTTCTTCGTCTGTATATCTTATACTTGCACTTGTATTTACCCCCACAACATGACCGCGATGTATGGGGTGTTGGATAGTATAGTCAGAAAAGATAGGTTTGCGTTTAATTTTTTTGTTGTTAAAAATATCTAACCACAATTTCCAATCGAATCTCTCAATGTTATTATGTGTATGTTTCTCAAACTCGGAAAGATCCTCAGGGAACGAGCCGCCAGACATTATTACAGAACGCCATTTTTCTATTTGTGGTATAGAAGCCAATTTTTCAACCACGAAATCTGAGGTTGTGTTTTTGTCAATGATTTTTAAGTCCACGAGAATATCAGTATTTTCAATTGATAATTTATTTTCTTTCAAAAATTTTTCTATATAATCTGACAGATTTTTATCATTAAAGTGAGATTCATCAATGCGAATACATAATCCCGCTTTATTTTTTTGAGCATATTCTACTGCTATTTTACGTGTTTCCATATCAGCATCAGTGCTCATAACTGGAATGATGTATACAACAGGAATTGAAAATAAGTCTAAACTGTTTGCTGAAGACAGGATATAAGCTAGCATGGACGCTCTTATATCACCATCAAGAAGATGGACATCTACAAATACTGTGTCTCTGCCACAATATTTAACCATTTGCTCTGCGACTTCTGGTAATCTTTTTTTAAACACATCCTTGGAATTCTCAAGTATCTTTTTGTAATCATTTTTATCAGTTTTTGGTGCTGGCATAATAAATTCAATAAGAGGAGTTATGTTCTCTCTATCTTTTGGAAAAAGCTTTGCAATCGCTGACATCTCTGCTGGTCTCCAGCGAAGTATTGGAATGTATGATTTTATGTTTTCCATTTTATTTTAATTATTTTAAAAGCATCAGGGAATAAGTTTCTTACTTGAACTGCTGTCTCGTTAACAATCTTATTTAAGTAATAATAATTTTGATGCTTATATCTAATAATTCCTGCAATCACAGCCAAATTTACGCCAAGCTCATCTGCTAAACTTTGAGCAGCCATAGCAGAAGGAGTTATCTTTGCTGGACTTATTTCCCATTTAGTTCTGGGTAATATTGATTCTTCTGCCCATTCATCTGCTTCTCGTTCTTTATCTATCTCGCTAATTTCCGTGCCATCTTTGTCTTGCAGTTTTTCATCATAGAACAAGTCTATTCCTTGATTATAATGACGTCCAACATGCGCTAATTCATGCATTAAAGTAAACCAAAAATTATCTAATCGATCGTGTCTGAGAGTTAAACCAATTACTGGATTATTTTTTTCATTAAGTATTGCTGCACCATCAAGATGAGTTCGTGGAAGATGGGGTTCTATTACTAATTTGATTCCTATTTTTCTTAATTCTTCTTGAGCTAGAATAGGACTATTATTTTTGATACTTAATTTTATTAGATTCTGCATAAAAGCTAAATCTACGACCCCATGTTTATATTTTGCAGCCTTTATTTTTTTTGCTTTTTCAAGAACTCTAACCTTCCAAGCGAATAAGGCGTTTTTATCTGTACGCGCTTCTGAACGAAAGCTAGTTTTGCGGAAAAGTGCCACGGGTTCTAAATTAAAGTCTGAAAGTGAAAAAAAACTTTTTAATGACTCAACTTTACTTCGTAGTGTAGTACCGAAATATTGTCTCTCAGCCATTGTCTTAAAAAGAGATGTATCCCAATGCTGATACTGAGATTCTTCATTTTGATCAGGTTTTTGAATGAGGACCTTAGCAGGGATTCCAAGTCCTGATTCCAAAGCTCTAACCATATCAAGCGTGAGTTGACGTTTGCCGGAAAGAATTTCTGATACTCTGCCTTTATTCCCTATGTACTGAACTAAGTCAGCCGGTTTTAAGTCTGCTTGTTCCATTCTGAACTTAATAGCATCAATAGGGTTAGGAAGAGTAGAAGGAAATACCCTAGATTCGTAATCTTCTACAAGTGCAGAAAGAAGAAGAAGTTGCTCTCCTTCTTTAGATTCAGGATTTGGATCTTTTACCACTAATGTAGCAATAGCGTTAAGAGCTTCTTCGTAATCTTTTTCAGTTTTTATTACTCTGATTTCTTTCATGTTATTTTTACTTTATGTCCCACTTATTATATTCTTTATGTGTTCCAATTTTCTTTATGAACACTTTTCTGGTTTTATAAGCAATTTGTACCCATAACCTGTATTTATCTCTGCATATATTAAAAACAGCGTTTAGGTTGCCAATAATGCTTACCTTCGGAAAACGTTTCTTTACATCGTGAGGTGTTTCCCATTCTGCCGCCTCAACTTCGGCTTCCCACGAATCCAACTGTTTACGTGAATCGGCATGTTCTTGTCTGAAGTCGTGCAATGGTTTTTTGCTTATAATCTGCATCGTTTATTCTGGGTTCTTGTTGTATTAATATTTTAGTTCCCATAGTGGGTATGATATACTATGTACAGATAAAAGTCAAGTATTCTTGTGGATAAATCTTGAATCTGCTATAAAACTTTATCTTTCTGCTATAATCAGTCTATGCTCGACGATACAAATACAACCCAAAATCAAGGTTCTGAAGAAGCCTCTATTCCTACAAGCTTCCAAGAGCCCACTGAGCCTGCCCTTGAAAATACAACACATTCTGAACCTTCTGATGTACTTCCTGAGACCCTAGAAAGCTCACCAAACGACTTTTTAGTGAAAAGTAAGATAATACCACCCCTTGATTCTACCCCTACGGAAGCAGAAAACGAGCCAAAAATTGAGGAAAAACAAAACGAAATCCCAGTAGAGTCGACAGATTTGCAAGCAAATCCTGTCTCTAACGGGACAAGTAAACCTAATCCCGAGCCAGTTTCTGAACCCGTCCAAGCTACTGAACCTTTGGATTCAGCAAACTCACCACAAACAACGGCTCAAATGATAGGAAATGAGCCGTTGACATCTAAACTCGAAATTAAAACTGAGCCGAATATTCAAGAAGTTAAACTTGAACCTGTTTCTGTTCCAAACTCTGGCGAGTCGAGCGAAGCGAAGCCCGAGCCAGAAAAAGTAATTCCTGTTCCCGTAATTATCTCTAACAAAAATAAAATCATTGAACTTCTTTTGAAAGCAAAAAATGCAATTCAGTTTAGAAAAAGGAAAAAGTTGGAAAAAGTTATGACTTTGTTTTTGAAAAAATCTAAAATAACGAATGATGAAGTCGAGAAACTTTTACATATATCAGATGCAACAGCAACTCGCTATCTTTCACAATTAGAGAAAGAAGGAAAAATAAAACAGAATGGAAAAACTGGAAAAGGAGTTTCATATTCTAGAATTTAATTTTAATTCAGGGAGTAATTTTACGTGCACGCACGGGTGGGTAGCCCCGACGTACTCGTCGGGGCTGGGGCAAGCACGAGTATTCCGCCTCGGGCATTTCCGCTAGGGTGTCCACGACTAAAGGACGAGTGCCTGACCCGAATTGAAATGAGTTCTCGAAAGCGAAAGCTACACAC
>JBAYFP010000012.1:0-7407 GCA_041667145.1 Minisyncoccota bacterium | reverse complement strand
GATACTCCTAGAAAAAAGCTTAAGTGGGAAACACCCAATGAAGTAATGCAAGAGAAGAAGTTATTTAAAAATGAAAAAACCACCTAGATGGTGGTGATGCAATGAGGGGTGGAATGTCGGGATCCTTAACACTCCTTCATTGTATCATAGTCATATCGATTTGTCAAATTAGTTTTCCACAGTTGGGTTGACTTGCCCTCTCTATTGAGCTACCCTTATATATAAGTTCTGAGCAGAGGTATGGTATTAACTGACTGAATGATAGGAGTGATTGTAACCATCGTGAGAACCTTGTTTTGCAGCACGTCCCGTAGTGAAGCGAAGCTTCTACTACTGGGATACAACGTGGTCGTCCTGTATTTCTACCCTTATTTTACTATGGTCTAGTTGGGTCAGAAAAGGAAATCTTACGATAATTAGTTTGTTTTATAAAACCTCAATTTAAAATATCCAGCTCTATTCTAGCCTTTTCCCTATTGCTCGGGACGGTTTTTATGCCTCTTGGAGTAGAAGCAAGCTTTTTGTCTTCTATTTTAGGAACCCAAGTTTCTGCTGATATAGTAGATTCCTTGAATTCTACGAATTCTACAGAAGAATCTAAAAATTCTCAAAATATGGACCTTCTTATAGCTAATGTATCTTCTGCCCCAGTCCTTCAAGATAAGAAAGATGATAAGAGTAAAGATAATGAGGTTAAAAGTGACACGGATATTAATATAGTTTCTGATAGTGCTCTCTACCCTGCGACCAACCATGTGACTGTCCCAGGTGAAGTCGAAGCTGGAGACTCCTATTCTGATCAAATAAGTGTTTATGTGATAAGAAAAGGCGACTCCATCTCTCAAATAGCAAAAATGTTTGATGTTTCTGCTCAAACTATTCTTGCAGCAAATGATATGAAGAAGGGTGACAAATTAGTCGAAGGTGATGTATTGTTCATTCTCCCTGTTTCTGGTATTGAACATACAATAGGCAAAGGACAAACTTTAAAAAGTATAGCAAGTCTTTATAAAATAGATGTTTCAGATATTATTCAATTCAATGGGATTACTGAAAATGCAAAGCTTGCTGTTGGAGATAAGATTATGATTCCTGGTGGTGAAATGATTGATACAGAGGTTCAAAAACCAAAGGCTAATTCTACAAATATAATAAACAGAACACTGAAAACTTTAATTGGGTATTTTACTAACCCTGTTCCTTTGTATAAGAGGTTGAGTCAAGGATTACATGGGAACAACAGTGTCGATTTAGCTGCACCTTCTGGTACTCCGATAGTCGCTGCTGCTTCTGGAACTGTTTTACTCGCACGTAAGGGATACAATGGAGGTTACGGAAATTTTGTTATCATAAACCATCCAAATGGTACACAGACTCTCTATGCCCATCAATCTAAAATAGCTACACATACTGGTGAAACAGTGTCCCGAGGTGAAGTGATAGGTTATGTAGGATCTACAGGACACTCAACAGGCCCACATCTGCATTTCGAAGTTCATGGTGCAAAAAATCCTGGAGTGAATTTATAATCCTGCTAGTTTTATCGCTGCATATAAAACAACTACTCCTAATACGGTCGCGACTGTAGTCCACATTGTAGGATGACTGTGATGACTTTCAGGCAATAAATCAGATGCTCCAATATATAAGAAAAATCCACTAAATACGGCTAAAATTATACCTAAAACAGGAGAAGTCACAGAAAAAAATAGAGTGGAAGTTATTCCTAATACTGGGGCTATCGCATCAATCGAAAGCCACTTGAAAGCTTGAGCGCGTGTCCCAGAGTTTTTTAATATCATATTTACGGTATTTATTCCATCAGAAAAATCGTGTACTAACACTGCTATTGCGACGATAGAAC
The DNA here is from genome assembly GCA_041667145.1 of Minisyncoccota bacterium. Classification (GTDB taxonomy): domain Bacteria; phylum Patescibacteriota; class Minisyncoccia; order Phycocordibacterales; family UBA9973; genus UBA9973. Next base: position 5,543 of record JBAYFP010000012.1, on the reverse strand, counting down.
CAATAATTGAAGAAACTTGAAAAGCGAGACCGATGGCCATACCATCTATAAAGCTATGTATTGACAGACTCCCCGCTCCTAGTATCCCTCTTTTATTAAAATCGTTTTCTCCTCCAATTTCATGTCCACTGTGTGAATGTAAAAAAATACTTCTGTCTAGAATCATATAAACAATAAAAGCTAAAGCCATAATAGAGGTTATAAAACTAATGTCATAAACTTCTTTTCCGAGTTCTAATGCTTCAGGCAACAGGTCAAAAAATGCTACCCCGATAACAGCTCCAGCAGAAAAGCCTAAAATTAAATGTAATTTATCTTTGAAACGTAAAGCGAACATTCCGCCGAGGAATGTTGAGATCAATGTAGCTATACTGATCAATATAATCATTCTGTGCGAGATGGGAGAATCGAACTCCCACCAACAGATTGGAAATCTGTAGTTCTACCATTAAACTAATCTCGCATATTAATGCATTTTAACATAAAACTGTATTAATCCAAGCTACAATAAGACGTTGTAAATAAACACCTAATTTTTTATCTCCTAAACTTTTGACACTTAGATGGGCAGTTCCGAATGGTAATTTACCTTTATTTGACGTTTTTTTATTGATTCTATTATCAATAGTTGATTTAAAGAATTGGCTTATGGGAATGCCAGTAGATTTTGACCAATATTCTACGCAATCTTTTTCTATATTATCTGGATATATAAAAAGTCTAATTTTAATATTTTTAATATTAATTCCGAAAGAAGTTTTTAGCCATTTAAGAGCAAATTTAATTACTTTAGGATCAGAATTAATTATTCGAGTTAAACCATCTGTTTTTCCTCCCTCGCCTATGTATAATCCCACACCAAGCATCATTATATCTCTTTTGGACAAATTACCAACATCTTTTTTTGCTTGTAAGTTTGCCATTTCTACACTTTTCATTTTATTTTTGTACTTATATACACCAGAGGCTAGTCTAGCATTTTTTATTGTTTCAAGAGTATGTTGATTTGGGACAAAAGGGATATCATAAAGCCACTCACTTAAAGTGCTTTTTGAGATTCCAGTTTGTTTTGAGATATAATTATAAGAATATCCTTCTTTTCTTAATTCAAGAACTTTTTTACGTATAGTATTTGTACGAGTCATATACTCATATTATATCACCACGTACTATATATGCAAGTTCGGAAATGTTTATAACAATAAAAGTTTTTTGCTTAAATTTTTATTACAGGTTATACTCTAGAAACAAAACGGGCTGTAGTATACCGGTAGTACAAGCGCTTTGGGAGCGTTTAGACTGGGTTCGATTCCCAGCAGCCCGACCATAATTTTTGACCCATTATAGAATAATATCACTGACTACTTTTACCTTTGCTTTTCTATTTTTTATGTCTAAAAACACCACCAGTAGATCCACCTGCCATTCTTTTTCTTCATCTATATTTTTATTCAAAAGGTACGTTTGGATTGTCCGTGACATCCTTTTAAGTTTCCATGGATGCATATTGTCTTCAGGATGATAATTATCTAGGGTTTCATGTGTAACTGTATTTAAGGTTTCACGCGAAACACTTTTTACTTCAACGAAGTATAATTTATTGGCTTTTTCAGCGATTATATCTATTTCTCCCCATTTTTTAGTGTAGTTACGGTCTAAAATTAAAAAACCATGTTTCATGAGAAACTTTGTTGCTATATTTTCACCAATCTCACCTATTTTTTGTGTTTCCGAGGTAAATACTTTAGGCATCCCAGTACTAAAATTTTATTAATAACCCTTTATCCTTATACCCCGTAATCAAAAATTTAGTACGGGACAAGTTTTGTATATGTTTCATGTAAAACATATTGGGTTAAGTTTCACGTGAAACCTTTTGCTTAATTTTATGTCTTTTATCAAAATATCTTTATTTAACAACGCATTTTTACTAAAATAGCCTCAAAAGACTGTATTTTTATATGTCCTTTATAAACATTACCAACATAGTTATCCACATTTTTTGCAAAAATCCTTATAAAATAATACTTTAGTAAGGGACATATTGTATGATAGTGCGGCCACCGGGAATCGGACCCGAATCTGATCCTTGGCAAGGACCTGTTCTACCATTAAACCATGACCGCATTTTTTTTATTTAAAGTTTTCTTTGCAAATTTCAAGCCACTTTAATATTTTTTTCTTTAAAACCACGCTTGATATTATACTATTACCAACTCCATATTGCAATTTTTTTGTTTTTTCTTTTCCTATGATTACCTGTGATTTATAAAAATTTGATTTGCTTATATTTAATTTTTCGGACCAAATTTCAATGGATTTTTCTATATCATGATCTGGGTATAATAAAAGCCAAATTTTAATGTTTTTTCTTTCAAATTTTAGGAATTTCTCACAAAACCTTATAAATGCTAGGTGTAAATAGAATTCTGAGTTAGCTAATTTTATGTTAAATCGATTAGTTTTGTCACCTTCGCCAGCGTATATCATTAGTCCTGTCATAAACAATGGATCATTTTTATAAAGCTCAAACTCATTTTTAGCTTCTTCTTCTACTTCTTTATATTTTTTGTTAAACATTATTAATCTAGCATCATTCATTTTTTTTATATGATCAGTACTAGCCATAATTTGTTTTTTTATATTAGATTTTTTTATATGATTTGACCATTCTTCATTTTCGAACCAACTACAAAGAGTACTTCGTGAAACACCAAGCGAGTTTTCAATTTCCCTGTATGTTTTACCTTGTTTCCTTAATTCAAATGCTTTTGGTTTGTCGTGTCTCATGCTGTATAAGTATAGCACGATGGTTCATTTTGTAAAAATGAAATTAGGGTGTATAATTAAAATATTATTAGATAATAAAAGCGCCCGTAGCTCAACGGATAGAGTACCGGTCTTCGGAACCGTGGATGTGGGTTCGATTCCTGCCGGGCGCACAAAACGAAAAATGGACTCTACAAAAAATTTAATAGCTAAAATACCAAAAGAAGTTTCACATGTAACTAACACGCTTGAGAAAGCAGGTTTTGAAGCCTACTTAGTTGGGGGATGTGTGCGAGATCTTTTGATGAACAAAGAACCAAAGGACTGGGATATTACGACTAACGCTAAACCAGAGCAGATTATCGAACTTTTTGAGAAGACAGTGTATGAAAATGAATTTGGGACAGTTATAGTTTGTGTTCCACATGAAACAGATGATTCTGGTGTTTCACAAGAAACATTTTACCAGATAGAGGTTACTCCTTATAGAATTGAGGCAAAATATAGTGATTTTAGGCATCCAGATGAAGTATTATTTAGTGATAAGCTTGAAGATGACCTTAAGAGACGTGATTTTACTGTAAATGCCATGGCCTTTAGAAATTTAAAAGATGGTTCAGACATAACGGACATGTTTGGTGGTATAAAGGACATTAAAGACAAAATGTTAAAGGCTGTAGGAGATCCAGATGATCGTTTTAAAGAAGATGCTCTTAGAATGCTTCGAGCTGTACGTTTTGCGGTGCAACTTGGTTTTTCTTTATCTTATGAAACAAGTGAAAGTATTATTAAAAATGCAGATTTAATAAAAAAAATATCTCCAGAAAGAATTCGTGAAGAATTGATAAAAATAATTTTATCCGAGAACCCATCTGTTGGTATTTTGATGTTGCAAAAATTTGGATTATTAAAAAATATTATTCCTGAGTTAGAAGAGGGAATTAATTGTGAACAATCTGGTGAGCATATTTATGATGTTTGGAATCATCTGCTTCATGCCTTGCAGCATTCTGCAGATAAAAATTGGCCTTTGGAAGTTAGGCTCGCGGCTCTTTTCCATGATATAGGTAAACCGAAATCAAGGAGATTAGCTTCACTTGATACTTTTGCTCAGGTCCTCGGGTCGCCTGTGCAGAATTCTTTAAAAGAACAGGCTCAACCAGACCGTTCGCAAAAGTATACAAGTTTAGCTAATAAGAAAAAATTTACTTTTTATGGTCATGAAGTGATAAGCGCAAGAATGGCAAAAAAAATAATGGAGAGACTGAAATTCTCTAAAAAGGAAATAGAATTAGTTGAAAAACTTGTTCGCAATCATATGTTTTTTTCTGATACAGAATTGATTACACTTTCAGCAGTACGAAGAATTATTACAAAGGTTGGAACAGAGAATATTTGGCTTCTTATGAACGTGCGTGAGTGTGATAGGGTAGGGATGAAGAAAAAAGAGGCACCATATCGTTTGAGAAAATATTTTGCAATGATAGAAGAAGCCTTGCACGATCCTATCTCTGTTGGTCAGTTGAAAATCGATGGAGAATATATGATAAAAAAGCTTGGTATTGCTCCAGGTCCTAGAATGGGATGGATTTTACATGCACTTCTTGAAGAAGTGTTGGATGATCCGACAAAAAATACAGAGGAACATCTTTTTCTATTAGTCAGGTCCTTAAATATTCTCACAGATAAGGAATTGAAGATATTGGGGGAGAGAGGAAAAGGAAAAAAAGAAGAATTGGAAGAGAAAGAAATAGAAAAGTTGCATACTAAACATGGAGTGAAATAAGAATCTGGTTTTTTATCTGGTTGTAGGTTTACATAATTAGAACTATAATTAAATTTATATGAAAAATGAAGGTTTCCCAATAACAAAATTACTTCCAGGATCAAAACCAGAAAATGAATCACCTAAGGTTACAGAAAGAAAGCAAGATGCCTTCGATGAATTACCTAAAGGGTCTTTTGACTCTATTTCACCTAGTATTAGACCGACTTCACTTGATTTCCAAGGATTTCCTCCCAGATTTATTGATCTTAGCCCCGATTCAAAAGAAAAAGAATTTTTGAAATGGATTGAAAAGGAAATAGATATTGACCCAAAACTTATCCAAGAAAATGGATCTACTGAAGAGTCTATTCGCCTATATCAAGTATTGAATTATGCTTACAAAAAAGGTAAGGATTTTTTGAAAGATGTTTTGAGATATTCTGACGAAGATTTATTTATTGGTCCACCATCAATATTAAAAAAAGAAGAACTTTTTAGTCTTTTGAATAGAACAATATTAGCAGGAGGGAAAACTGGTTTGAGTCGTGCGCCAGCGTATTGTCGTCTCGTTAAGGTTGCAATGGTCACATATGAAACTTTAAAGAATGATGTTGCATCATTAAAATCTAGTACCTTAGAGTTTGAAGATTCTTTGATTACTCCTATTTCGAAGATTGCTGATAGAAATGCTCCATTCGTTCTTTTGAAAGAAAATGAGAAAGGGGAAAAAGAATTTTATGGGCAAGATGGTACAAGAGGGAGCATCCATTCACGTTATAAGGATATGAATGGAGCTATACTTCGTTTTATCACAAGACCTGAATCAAATGCAAAATCTGCACTTAAAGATGGTATAGCTTGTAGAATAGCTAGCGAAGAAAAACCCGACATTCCACCCCTCATTGCATCACCACCATCTAGGTGGTTTTTTCATTTTTAAATAACTTCTTCTCTTGCATTACTTCATTGGGTGTTTCCCACTTAAGCTTTTTTCTAGGAGTATCAT
>JBAYFP010000011.1:0-18448 GCA_041667145.1 Minisyncoccota bacterium | reverse complement strand
CAGCTTCAAGATTAGGAATCGTTAAGAACCGTGAGAGATGATCACGTTGATAGGCTTTAAGTGTAAGCACAGTAATGTGTTGAGCTGAGAAGTACTAATGTTTCGATTCCTGTTAAGAAATTTACAAACCACAGAATAATAAATAAAAAAATAATTTACTACAATATACTGTAGTAAATTAAATGTAATCAAATTTTCAGTGTTGGTGATTTGTCGTAAGGGCCACACCTCTTCCCATTCCGAACAGAGAAGTTAAGCCTTATTGAGCCGATGATACTCCATTGTGGGGAAAGTAGGCTGTCGCCAACACTGAGTATTTGATTAAACTAAAAAACCTTGAAAATAAGGTTTTTTTGACGTATACAGACGTTGGACGTCTGGGAGTTATCCACAGTTCCCAGACGTCCAACGTCTGTATATTTTCTTAAATAGTATAATTAGAGTATGTATAAATTTTATAAATTATCCTTTCTTTTTATTTTAATAACCTTTTCTCTTTTTATTGGCCTTAAACCGATTACAGTTTTAGGTGCTCCTACTATTAATGAATTGATAGATAAAAATGAACTTAAAACATTGAAAGTAGGTCAGGAAAATACTTGGATAATTAATGTCATAGATAAGAGTGGTTATGTCTCTGTGAAGGTAAATTGGGGAGATGGATCTAAAGAAGAATATAAAAGTGCTAATTCTACGAGTGTTATTTTTAATCCATCATTAGAATTTAAGCATACTTTTTCTAAGGGAGGTACTTACAAAGTAGTCTTTACTGCGAAAGATAAAGCAGGATCGAGCACTAGCCAGACATTGACCTCTTATGTAGCTACTCCAGTGCCATCATTTAAAATTTCAGTGAGTAAGCCATTATCAGGTAATGTATGGCATTTTTCATCTAAACAACAAATAACTTGGAAAATAGATGGCCCTTTGCCTGTGTTTAACAATACAGACATAAGTTTAAGAAAAGGTAATTTGAGCTATGGTTTGGGAATGGCAAAAAGTAAATTGGGGGTCAATTCTTACACTTGGTTTATTCCAAAACAAAATATAGTTCCTGTTTTTTCTGGTGGAAACGATTATTATCTAGTCATTACAGTTCGCAATAAAAGCACATCAAAAATAATACTTCAGACAAGCAGTAAGAAATTTACTTTGAGTAAATAGATTTTAGATTAAGTCAAAATTATATAAATTTGTCAATGTCTTTGGATTTTTTATAAGTGGTATTATAAAGATATGAATTGGTTTTTTATTGCGATACTAGCGCCGATTTTTTGGAGTATAAATACTCATTTTGATAAGTTTATACTTTCCAAATACAGTAGAGGGAGAGGTATTGGATCGGTTTTTTTATTTTCTACTCTTTTTTCTATCTTTATTTCAATAGCAATTTTAATCTTTAAATATAATGAAATAATTTTGTATTCTAGTTTTAATAATTTTCTACTCTTTTTATTGCCAGGGTTTTTTGGTGCTCTAGGTCTTTATTTTTATCTTCAATCTTTAAAAAACGAAGAATCGTCTGTTGTCGTAGCACTTTATCAAACATCTCCAGTATTTGCTTACTTTTTGGGGTATCTTTTTTTGGGTGAAGTTTTGACACTGACTCAAGTTCTCGCGGCTCTTATTATTTTGGCTGGAGCAGGGATATTGTCTTTTGATCTTGAAGAGATAGAGGGGAAGCTTTCAGTAAAATGGGAAATGGTAGGTTTTATTCTTTTATCCGCGTTGTTTTTTGCGTCCAATGATGTTTTATTTAAAAAATTTACAATATTTCAGGGTTCCTTTGTTACTTCTCTTTTTTGGCAACACCTTGGGATCTTTATTGTTGGTTTTCTCTTTTTTTTACTTTCCAAAAATTTTAAAGAAGATTTTTTTACATTAGTAAAAAATAATCGCGCTAAAATTTTTATACTGAATGGTTTTAGTGAATTTTTTTATGCCGTGGGTAATTTTTTAAGTAATTTAGCCACACTATTTGCTCCAGTTGTTCTTGTTCTTGTCGTCAATACTTATCAAACAGTATTTACTTTCATCATAGGTATATCTTTGACACTATTTTTACCTCATATTGTCACTGAAAAAATATCAAAACGTCATTTGGCTCATAGAATTTTAGCCATAGTTATTATTTTAATAGGTAGTTATTTTCTTTACTTAAATTGATTTTTTACTTATAATATAAGTATGGATAGAAATTCAAAAATTTTGCTTGCAGTTCTGATAGTTTTACTTGTTGCTTCTATTTTTCTTACTTATTATCGTTTTTATATTACTAAAGATTTTACTATTTTAGAAAATACTGAAGAAGAAACGCTTTTAGAATAATTCTATGAAATATTCTCATTCTTGGTTAACAAAAAAAGCTCATAAAAAAAAGGTTCCACATGGATTTGGTATATTTGCTACAAAAAATATAAAAAAAGGAGAGAGAGTTATCGTTTTTGGGGGTTATGTTATGAATAATAAACAATTCAATTCCCTAAATGAAAAGTTAAAATCTTACCCGTTTCAAATTGATGATGATTTATATTTTGGTCTTTCTAATATTTCTGAAGTAGAAGAAGCAGATTATTTAAACCACAGTTGTGATGCAAATTGTGGATTTAATGGAGAGATTACAATAGTGGCTATGAGAGATATAAAAAAAGGAGAAGAAATAACGATAGATTATGCAATGTGTATCTCATCAAAAGATGTGATACCTTTAGTAGGAGATACAGATATAGTGAAATGTACTTGTGGTTCTAAATTCTGTCGTAAGTTAATCACTCCGAATGATTGGAAGAGAAAAGATTTGCAGAAACGTTACAAAGGTTTTTTTGAACCATTTTTAGAAAAAAAATTAAAAGTTTAATTTAAAAAATTATGCCATTATGTTCATGGGAAAGTGCTCAATATCTGTTTATTTCAAGTAATGTCCCACCTTTATTTTACTATTCCCATAGTATTTCTGTAATTTTTGCTTTAGTTTTCGGCTTTCTTATTTTTTTTAAGGCTAGAAAATTACTATCTGCCAAACTGCTTTTCGTAATAACTATTTTGTTCTCATTATGGGTATTATTAGATTTATATATTTGGGCAACAAATGACCCGTCTAGTGTTTTGTTTTTTTGGTCAATAATAATTTTAGTTGAGGTTCTCATTTATATTTTTTCAATTTATTTTATAGATGTATTTGTAACAAAACAAGATGTGTCATTTAAGAAAAAATTATTATTATCTTTTCTTACATTGCCTATTATAATAACTTTGCCGACTTATTTTAATTTAGAAGGGATAGATATGAGTTCTTGTGTTGCTATAGAAGGAATTATTGCTATATATTACATATATATAGTGGAAATCTTTTCTATTTTATGGATACTTTTCTCTAGTTTTAAGCTTTATCGTAAGGCCGATAGTTTAGGTATTAAGAAACAAGTTGTTTTTTCAACAATTGGCATTCTTCTTTTTCTTTTAGCACTCTCCTCTGGTAACATAATAGGTAGCTTTACCGAGCAATGGGATTATTCTCAGATTGGCTTATTTGCTATGCCTGTATTTATTGGTATACTCGCATATTTAGTTGTTAAATATAATTCCTTTAATATAAAACTTATCGCAACACAGGCTCTTGTATGGGGGCTCGCTATATTTATAGGTTCACAGTTTTTCTTTATTAAAGTTACTACGAATTTTATCTTAAATGGAGTTACATTTGTAGCTTCGATAGTCTTTGGGTATTTCTTGATTAAATCAGTCAAAAAAGAAATAGAACAGAAAGAAGAATTGGTGAAACTTTATATTGATCTTGATGGTTTGCTCAAACAAAGGGAAAGTCTTATTCACCTCGTTACACATAAGGTCAAAGGTTCTTTTACACGTTCAAAATATATTTTTGATGGGATTTTGGGGGGGATGTTTGGTGACATAAATGATAAAGTGAGAGACATAGCGACGCAGGGACTAGAGTCAGACAATGGAGGGATAGAGACTGTCGATTTAGTTTTAAATGCAGCCAATCTAACTAAAGGGACTATCAAATATGATATGAAGACTATTAATTTTAAAGAATTAGTAGATAAATCTATAAATGATAAAAAGATTTCAATAGAGGCGAAAGGATTAAAATTAGAGACCGAAATGAAACCTGCCCGCGATGCTTCAGGCATAGTTCCTGCAGGCGGGGAAGATACTTACAATGTTCTTGGAGATACTATATGGCTCAAAGAAGTGGTGAATAATTTGATAGAAAACGCTATAAAATATACACAGGCAGGAAAGATAACAGTAGGGTTAGAAAAAAAAGACAATCCAGCCAAGGACGGGGCAAGAAAAGTTTTATTTTATGTAAAAGATACAGGGGTGGGAGTAAATGAGGAAGATAAGAAAAGATTGTTTACAGAAGGTGGACGTGGAAAAGAATCTGTAAAAATAAATGTAGACAGTACGGGCTATGGTCTTTACTCAGTGAGGTTGATCGTCGATGCGCATAAAGGCAGAGTCTGGATGGAACCAAACAAAGAGGGTAGTGGTTCAATATTCTTCGTAGAGCTAGATGCGGTGTAGATAAACTAGTGTTATAATATCCTTATGACATGGGCTCTTAAAAGACAGTTTTTTTATGTAGGCGTTTTAATTGTATTCTTTTTAGTATTTGGATTTTTATTAATTTCTCCTTACATGAATGCGATGCCGTCTTGCACAGATAATAAACAAAATGGAGATGAAGCAGGGATAGATTGTGGGGGCTCTTGCGTAAAACCATGTAGCTTCCAAGTTGATCAGGTTTCTATTCTTTGGTCTCGCACATTTCAGGTTATTCCTGGAAGATACAATGCAGTAGCATATCTTGAAAATCATAATAAAAATGCAGTTATTGATAAAATAAAATATAATTTTCGTTTTGCTGATAAAGATAATATTTATATAGGAAAAAGAGAAGGGGAGACTTATATCCCAGCGTCAGGAAAGTTTGCTATTTTTGAACCCGGTATTGGTGTGGGAAACTCCATTCCTGTCTATACTACTTTCGAATTTACCGAGACGCCTATCTGGAATACAGAATCTGTCGATAAATTGAACCAATTAAAAGTATTAGTTTCAGATATAAAACTAGAAAATCAAGACACTAGTCCACATTTGTCTGCTGTGATAAAAAATAATTCTCTTTTTACCATTCCAGAAGTGAGTGTGATCGCACTTTTATATGACGAAAATGGTAATGCTGTGTCTGTCAGCCGTACATTTTTAGATCTTTTGAAACCAGAAGAGACTCAAACCATTGATTTTACTTGGCCGGAACCTATACGGGGGAATGTAATTGCTAAAGAAATAATTCCAATGTACGACATTTCTTTAGCTGAGCTGAAATAAGTAATGGCAGAAAAAGTTTTAAAAAGAATAGATTGGCTTTTGGTTTTTTTTGTTGTTCCTATTATTCTAGGTGGTCTTTTCACGATGAAGTCTTTTACACCCGAAGATGGGCTTGTGAATTTTTTTGAAAAACAAATCTTTTGGATTGTAATATCTTTTGCCATTTTTTTTATTTTTTCTTTTATTGATTTTAGATTTCTTCGTCGTACAGATGTATTGGTGATACTTTTCTCGATAGTTAGTTTCTTATTAATTGTCTTATTTGTAGTCGGTCATATAGCAAAAGGTGCACAGAGCTGGTTTTCTTTTGGTATTTTTTCTTTTCAGCCTGCAGATGTGATGAAGCTAATACTTATACTTTTATTGTCAAAATATTTTTCTCGTAGACACGTAGAAATAAGAGACATCAAGCACATTTTTATTTCTGGATTTTATGCACTGATACCTTTTATTTTGGTTTTACTTCAGCCTGATTTTGGTTCGGCGATGGTTATATTTTTTATATGGTTTGGCATGGTATTAGTCTCTGGGATTTCTAAAACGCATTTATTTTTTGTTTTTATGTCTGGGGCATTAATTTTTGCATCTCTTTGGATTTTTGCTTTTGCCCCATATCAGAAAGATCGTATCCTTAGTTTTATAAATCCACTTACAGATATTCATGACTCTGGTTATAATGCATCTCAATCTACTATTGCCGTTGGTTCTGGGCAAGTACTAGGGAAAGGTTTAGGTTTTGGTACTCAATCTAGATTAAAATTCTTACCAGAACCACAGTCTGATTTTATCTTTGCTGCTTTTTCTGAAGAATGGGGCTTTGTTGGTTCATGTTTTGTTCTTTTACTGTATGGGCTTGTCGTTTGGAGGATTCTTCAAACTGCTTCTCTAGGTGCTTCAAATTTCGAAATGCTTTTTGGTATAGGAATTGCTATTTATTTTATGAGTCATATACTCATAAACATAGGTATGAATTTAGGACTTTTGCCTATTACGGGTATTCCACTACCTTTTATGAGCTATGGGGGTTCGCATTTGGTGACAGAGTTTGCTGGGTTGGGAATACTTATGAGTATGCGCAAATATGCCAGATCAGCCCACAGAGACGATATGAAAAATGAGTTTTTAGGAATATAGAAAATTTAGCAAATATTATTTTTTCTCGGGTCCTCGAGGCAAAGTCCCAGACCAGCTCGAAAAAACAATATTTGCTAAATTTTGAATAAAACATGCAAATTATAGACGGTAAAAAAATAAGAGATGAAATTTTAACTGAAATAAAAAAAGAGGTAGCTTCTTTGTCGTTTACTCCTATCTTTTGCGATATTTTAGTAGGGGAAGATCCATCTTCTGTGCAATATGTCGAAATGAAAAAACAGAGGGCAGAAGCAGTAAGTGTTCATTTTCATAAAGCAAACTTTCCTGTGACGATAACTACAGAAGAATTAATAAAGGAAATAGAAATTTTAAATAAAATGCCAAACATGTGTGGCATTATTGTGCAACTTCCATTACCCCTGACGCTTGATCGTAGAAAAATATTGGATGCCATAGATCCAAATCTTGACGTAGATTGTCTAGGAACCATTGCAAGTGATTCTTTTTATAAAGGTAAAATTGATTTTGGTTTTCCTACAGCCTTGGCTTGTATGAAATTGTTGGATTTTATTGATCTCGATTTAGACCCACGCCATGGCGGGGCAAGCAAGAAAATAGTTGTATTAGGACAAGGGGATCTGGTCGGTAGACCAGTCACAGCCTTACTCAGATTTAGAGGGTTTATTCCTACTGTGATTACCAGTGAAGCTAAAAATAAAGAAGAAATAATAAAACAAGCTGATGTTATAATATCAGGTATTGGTAAAGGTAAATATATTACTGGTGATATGATAAAAAAAGGAGCAATATTGATAGACGCAGGGACGTCAGAATCTGGGGCGGGTATAGTGGGGGATGTTGATTTTGATTCCATAAAAGATGTGGCTGGTTTTATTTCTCCTGTACCTGGGGGTGTGGGACCGGTGACCGTCGCAATGCTTCTTAACAATGTGCTTAATGTGGCGAAAAAGAAATAGACCTCACCCCTAAACCCCTCTCCTTATAAAGGAGAGGGGAGGGATGTTGTTTGAACCTTATTTTTAGGTATTTTTTTGATTTTGCTTGACATTTTATTCAAATATGCTATACTTTTAACATAGTAAGTTCTTTGATATTGGTTTCTTTTTAATTTGTTAGGTCTTCTTTGTTTCTTTATAGGCCCAGAGAAGACCTAATAAATAATTCATTTTCATAATAAAAAAGGAGTATGCAATGAACACACAAATTCCATTCATAAAATTTCCAGTTGAATGGGAAATTAAATTCTTACAAGGCTCCAACGAAAAACCGATTTACTTCTGTATTAAAAAAGTGGGTGCCCCGAATATTGTTAGTGTAGTTGTATTTCTTAACAAAAATTCGGAAGATCTTTTTTGGGAAATTGCTGTTCTTCAAGAATTTGGAGATGGTACTTCCTCAATACGTGGACATGAAGCAGAAGTGTCAATAAAAGAGATTGATCTTCTTATTCGGATTGTAGAAAAAAAATTTTACGAAGAAATAGAATAAGACGATCACTAAAATATAAATAATATGAACCTATACATAAAGTATAGGTTTTTAAGTTTTTATATAAAGGTTTATATATTTTGATATAATTAATCTACCTCACCCTAGCCCCTCTTCTTGTAAAGTAAAGGAGAGAGGGAGTTTTCTTTTAAGCAGACGGGGTGAAGTGAATTTGATTATATGACTATATTGAAAAATAAATCTCAATTATTATTTCGTCGTAGAGAGTTAAGAAAAAAGCAAACAAAACAGGAAGAGATTTTATGGCAATGTATCAGAAATCGCAAACTTGGAGTTAAGTTTAAAAGACAGTATAGTATAGGTGGTTACGTTTTGGATTTTTATTGTCCGGAAATTAAATTAGCTATAGAAATTGACGGTATTCAACACTCAAAAAAAGAAGAAGTTTTGTATGACCAGGAAAGAACAGAATATTTAGAAATTTTAGGTTGCAAAGTTTTAAGATTTAAAAATTTAGAATTAGAAAATAATTTAGGAAAAGTTTTATTAAGAATTAAGAAATTTACCCCTTCTCCTTATAAAGGAGAAGGGGTAGGGATGAGGTGAATTAATGTATGTTATAATTAATATCATGAATAACACAATCTTTTTCTTTTTTTATAATTTAGCTCATAAGTCACAACTTTTTGATCAGATAGTAATTTTCTTTGCAGATACTTTTCCTTATATTGTTGTGATGCTCGCTATAGTATATTTATTTTTTTATAAAAAAAATTGGAGAGATTTTTTTATAATTTTTATTTCTTCTGGTTTTGCTTGGCTTCTAGCTTATATATTAAAAATTTTAATCCATACTTCACGACCGTTTGATGCATTTATAAATGTTGTCTCTCTCTTCCCTGAGACTGGATATGCTTTTCCGTCAGGACACGCTACTTTTTTCATGGCATTAGCATTTGCTATATTTTTTATTAATAAAAAGATGGGATATCTTTTTATTTTCTTTGCATTATTGATAGGCATTTGTCGTATTATAGCTGGAGTACATTTTCCAATTGATATTTTAGGTGGTTTTGTCTTAGGTTTTACCATTGCATTTTTTTTGAAAATGTATAGAATAGCTAGATATTTATGTGGAAGAAACTGGTTTCTATCTTAATAGTTTTGATTTTAGGTGGAGCTGTAGCTTTTTTTGTTTTTAAATCAGAACCTAAATTAAACCCTAATTTTCAAGCTGAAAGTTCATTTTTCAAGAATTCTCCATTTCGTTTAGGTCTCGATCTTTCTGGGGGAAGCCATTTGATATATAAAGCAGATGTAAGTGGAGTTTCTGCGGGAGATGTATCTCTCTCAATGGATGCGTTACGTGATGTCATAGAACGTAGGGTAAATCTTTTTGGTGTTTCTGAGCCGGTAGTTCAAGTACAAAGTAGTGGTTTTGTCTCTGGTTCTGATGAAAAGCTTATTGTAGATCTTCCAGGAGTAACAGATGTAGAAAAGGCAACGGCTATGATCGGACAGACTCCACTTTTGGAATTTAAGACCGAAGCACCTAAAGGTACACCACAGAAGGCAACGGTAGATAAAGATGGAAAAGTGACAGTCGATGCTGGACCTCAATTTGTTCCTACAGAATTAACAGGAAGATATTTAAAGAAAGCTACTCTTGAGTTTGATCAAACTACTCGTGAACCAAGAGTGAGTTTACAATTTGATGATACAGGTACGAAACTTTTTGCACAAATTACGAAAGATAATGTAGGTAAGATGGTGGCTATTTATTTAGATGGTGCACCTATTTCTACTCCTGTAGTTCGAGAGGAGATTCCTAATGGCCAAGCTGTAATTTCCGGGAGCTTTACACCAACAGAAGGGAAGCTTCTCGTAGGTAGATTAAATTCAGGGGCACTTCCTGTTCCTATCTCACTTTTATCTAGACAAACCATTGGAGCAACTTTAGGGGATAATGCTGTAAAGGCAGGGGTAAAAGCTGCTATAATCGGGTTTTTGGTTGTTGCATTGTTCTTAATACTCTGGTATCGCTTGCCAGGGTTCATCGCTGTATTGGCACTTTGTATATACGTCACGATAATGCTTGCTTTGTTTAAATTACTACCAGTCACTCTTACAGCAGCTGGTATCGCAGGATTCATAATTTCTATAGGTATCGCTGTAGATGCCAATATTCTAATTTTTGAAAGATTAAAAGAAGAGTTACATTCTGGACGTACTGTAGCTGATGCTGTCGCTGCTGGTTTTACCCGAGCATGGTCTTCAATTCGTGATTCTAATATTTCAACAATTATTTCGGCCATGATTCTTTTCTGGTTTGGTACACCTTTGATAAAAGGGTTTGCTTTGACGCTTGGCATGGGTGTAGTGATATCGATGTTTTCGGCTATTATGATTTCTAGAATTTTTCTTTCCGGCCTTATTTTTATCGGGGAGAGTAAAGTGGCAAGATTTTTATTTAGTTCAGGGTTTTCGAAATAGTTTTTAATTAATTATATGTTTATCATTAAGCACAAAAAAATATTTATCGGCATATCAGTAGTTTTAGTATTATTTTCTGTTGCTTCACTTTTTGTATTTGGTCTCAAAATAGGTATTGATTTTAATGGTGGCGCATTAACAGAAGTCACATATAAAACAACTCGACCAGCTCAAGCTGATCTCGATGCCGCATTTAAAACATTAGATCTTGGATCTGTACTTATCCAGCCGACAGGGGACTTGGGTTATATTGTCAAATCTCTTGATTTAAATGAAACACAACATGCATTGCTTTTAAAGACACTTTCACAAGATGGTAAAAGTCCACTAGAAGAAAAGAATTTTAATTCTATTGGGCCTTCTGTCGGACGTGAGCTTACAAGGAAAGCCATTATTGCTATTGTTCTTGTTTCACTAGGTATTATTCTCTTTATTGCATTTGCTTTTAGAAAAGTTTCAAAACCAGTTTCTTCTTGGAAATATGGTTTTATGGCTGTCGTTTCACTTTTGCATGATGTTATTATCCCTATCGGTTTGTTTACTATTTTAAGTCATTTTTATGGTGCTGAAGTAGACACTCTCTTTGTCGTTGCTGCTCTTACTATTTTGAGTTTGTCTGTCTCTGATACTATTGTTATTTTTGACAGAATTCGAGAGAATTTGAAAAATAAGATTGAGAATAGTTTCAGTGAGACTGTCGGCAAGAGTCTTGATCAATCATATATGCGTTCGATCTTTACTTCCCTCACTGTGATAATAGTTTTGTTATCTTTGTTTTTCTTTGGTCCAGAATCCACTAAATATTTTGCATTAATGCTTACTGCTGGAATGTTCTTTGGAACATATTCATCTATCTTTTTAGCATCTCCTCTTTTAGTATTGATAGAAGAGATGCAGAAGAAAAAATAATTATTAGTAATCGATAATCTCAATAAATTATGGAACAAAATTTTTGGCAAAAAAATAAAGTGTGGGTCATAGTTTTAGTTGTTGTTTTGATATTAGCATTTTGGTTTATTGGGAGATACAATTCTTTCATTAGTCAAAACGAGGCTATTGCTAATCAGTGGGCGCAAGTAGAAAATCAATTACAAAGACGTTTTGATTTAATACCAAATGTCATTAACACAGTAAAAGGCATAGCAAATCAAGAAAAAAGTGTATTTGGAGCATTGGCTGAAGCACGTACTAGATATGCAGGTTCTACTACTATGGATGAGAAAGCAGCAGCTGCAGGGCAAGTAGAGTCATCTCTTAGCAGACTTCTTGTTATCGCTGAGAATTACCCAGAGTTAAAATCTTCTCAATCTTTTCGTGATTTAACTGTAGAACTTGAAGGGACTGAAAACAGAATTGCAGTGGAAAGAATGAAATATAATGATTTAGTACAAAAGTTAAATCTTAGCGTTAAGAGATTTCCAAGCTCTATTATTGCTTCTATCTTTGGTATAGGAGAGCATTCTTATTTTGATGTAACTCCTGAAGCAAAAGAAGTTCCTAAAGTAGATTTTACTCAATAAAATAATATGTCAAAAAAGTTTCTTCTTTTTTTGATTTTAATTTCGTTGTTTTCTGTTAGCCTTTTTAAGGCTATAGCCTTTGATATTCCTAGCAAGCCTGGGACATATGTAAATGATTATGCGGACATTCTTTCTAAAGAAGAAAAAATTTCTCTTGAAAATAAAATTTCAAATTTTGAAACAAAAACTAGTAATGAAATAGCTGTCGTCATAATATCATCTTTAGATGGAGATACTATCGAAAATGTTGCTCAAAATATCTTTACAAAATGGGGCATTGGAAAGAAGGATAAGAATAATGGTGTTTTGATTTTAGTAGCCATGGCTGAGAGAAAAACACGAATTCATACTGGGTATGGAGTAGAAGGATCTTTGACAGACATTGCGACATCTTATATCCAAAGTGAAATCATGACGCCAGCTTTTCGTGAAAATAATTATTTTTCTGGAATAGATGGTGCCTTGGATAAAATTATTGAAGCTCTTAACGGAGGTAATGTTGTCCCAGAAAATTATTCTTCCTCAAAAAGTTCTGGCATAAGTTTTGAGTTTTTTATTTTTGGTTTTTTTGTTTTACAATGGATTGTAGCGATATTGAGTAGATCAAAATCATGGTGGGCTGGGGGAGTTCTCGGGGCACTTATAGGTGGAGCTATTTGGATTTTCGGTTCACTTTCTCTTGTCTTTTCTAGTATTTTATTTGTTGTCTTAATAATTTTTGGATTAGGTCTTGATTTTCTTGTTTCGCGCACTTATCAGAAAATGAAAAATTCTGGAAGTCGTCTCCCTTGGTGGATCGGTGGAGGAGGTTTTGGTGGAGGGTCTAAAGGGGGTGGATTTGGAGGTTTTGGTGGAGGCTTTTCTGGTGGTGGAGGTTCTTCTGGATCTTGGTAAAAATACGGAGGCAACGCCTCCGTATTTTTGTTTTTAGCCATATTTTGCTATAATTTAACCATGGAAGGTAAATTTTTTGGATCTAAATTAAACACTGTTTTATTACTTATTCTTATCGTTTTGGTAGGTGTAGCGATATATATCATGTTTCAAAATACAGAGGTGTATTTAAGTGTATTTCAGAAAGAAGCTTTAAACGAGAAAATAGATTTGACTCAACCCCCAATAGTATTTAAAGATGGGATGTTGGGCAACAAGGATGACCTTATTTCTTTTTCTATTGTACCTTACACAAAGGTGCATGGTATTTTGTCTTATAGAGGAGTGATAAAAGGAGGATATTTTTTTGAAGGGAATATATTGATAAATATTCTCGACTCTAATAAAAATATTTTAATGAAAAGTAATGCTGTGGCCAAAACAGATTGGATGACATCAGGTCCAGTTTCTTTTGAAGGTAATATTGATTTTACTAGTCTCAAGAAGGGTGCAGGATATTTTGAAATACATAATGACAATGCTTCTGGTCTTCCTGAGAACGATAAATTTGTGTCCATTCCAATTGTTATTGAATAAATAGTATTATGAATATTAAAGACGTTGAAAACCTCGCAGAGCTTGCAAAAATAGACTTAACTTTAAATGAAAAGGAACAAATCCTAAAAGATATGGGGGGTATTTTGGAATATATAAAAACGATAGAGGGGGTAGAAATAGGGGAGGTAAAACCAAAATATAGTACTTATAATATATGGAGAGAAGACAAAATAGAGCACAGAGATTTTTCAAAAGAATCTATTATAAAGCAATTCCCAGATTCGCAAGATAATTTTTTGAAAGTAAAAAAAATATTGTAAAAATATGATAGATTTAAAAAATTTAACAATAGAAAAAGTGCATGAGGGTTTGGAAAGTAAAAAATTTACTTGCAGAGAATTAGTGCAAGAATATTTAAAAAATATTAAAGAAAAAAATACTGAGCTTTTTGCATATATTGAAGTTTATGATGATGTGTTGAATCAGGCAGATGAAGCACAGAAAAAGTTTGAAAATAGCACAGCTACATTATTGACCGGCATACCTTTTGCCATCAAAGATAATATTTTATTTAAAGATCATAAAGTTTCAGCCGGCTCAAAAATTTTAGAAAATTACACAGCAGTTTATGATTCAACAGTAGTAAAAGAATTAAAAAACGAGGGAGCTATTTTAATAGGTAGGACAAATATGGATGAATTTGCCATGGGCTCTTCTACTGAGACGTCAGCATATGGAGTATCACGTAATCCCTATGATATTTCTCGTGTACCTGGGGGTTCTTCTGGGGGCTCGGCGGTAGCCATAGCGAGCGATATGGCCTTAGTGTCATTGGGCACTGAGACATGTGGGTCAGTGCGACAACCATCTTCGTTTTGTGGTCTTGTGGGGTTGAAACCCACTTATGGAGCAGTTTCTAGAAATGGAGTTATTGCGATGGGAAATTCTCTTGATCAAGTTTCACCTTTTGGTAAAAATGTGCGAGACGTAGAGATTGTTTTTAATGCTTTATCAAAACATGATCCGATGGATAGCACTTCTGTAACAGATGAAAAAAGAAATCATAAAAAAATTTCCTCTGGTGCTACTTGGAAGATTGGAGTGCCGTGGCATTTATTTGAAAAGGGGGTAGACCCCGAGGTGATGAATTCTTTTAAAGAATCTATGGAGAAACTTAAAAATTCTGGATGTGGAATAGTAGATATAAAACTTCCTTATTCAAAATATTCTCTCGAGGCTTATTATATTATCATGCCTGCAGAAGTTTCTACGAATCTCTCTCGTTTTGATGGTATGCGTTACGGTTTTAGTGAAAAAGGTGACAACTTGGCTGAAGTTTATAAAAAAAGTAGAGGAAAAGGTTTTGGTAAAGAGGCTCGAAGGAGAATACTACTTGGTACTTATGTTCTTTCTCATGGGTATTACGATGCCTATTACAATAAAGCTACGAAAATTCGTGAAAAGATAAAAGAAGAAACAATAGAGATCTTTAAGAATGTTGATTTTATAGCTACGCCTACTACTCCGACAAGCGCTTTTAAATTAGGTGAAAAATTAGATGACCCTGTTGCTATGTATCTCTGTGATATTTTTGCAGCATCAGCAAACTTAGTCGGTACCCCTGCCATGGCTATACCTTCTGGAAAAGATAAAAATGGTCTACCTCTTTCTATCCAATTTACAGCACCTTATTTTCATGAAAATTTACTTTTTGAAATAGGAAAAAAGTTTGAGGGTTTGAGAGGAGATTTATGATATAATTTCTAATAATATGGATAATGTGAATAATCCTTTAATAAAAGACTCTATTCTTGGTTCTAAATTTCTTAACCCGGATTATTTGTTTAGCGAAGGAGTTAAATTCTTAAGCTATGTTCTTACGGAGAGAACACTAGATGTCGTATATTTTATTCTATCTATGTTTGCGATATTTTTTATTGGCATCATCATTTATGTGACTATCAGAATGTTTGAAATAAGAGCAAAGGAACATGCACATCTACATCATGAGATAGAAGAATATGCTCATGATCAAGCTCTTAAAGAAAAAAAGGCTCAAGAGAAAGGTGTATTTAAAAATGAAAGATGGAGAAAAGTTTTAGATTATCTTTTTTCAACTAATGAAAACGATTGGAAGCTAGCTATTATTGAGGCCGATTCTATGCTTTTTGATTTGCTTGTTCAATTAGGTTTTAAGGGAGATACGCTGGGAGATAAACTGAAAAATGTTGATCAAAAAAGTTTTCGTTTCGTAAATTCTGCTTGGGAAGCACACAATATAAGAAATAAGATAGCTCATGAAGGTTCTTCCTTTGAAGTTTCTCTCCATGAAGCAAAAAGAGTTATCAATCTATATGAGGAGATTTTTCAAGAATTTAGGTATATTTAGACCTCACCCTAACCCTCTCCTTAAATAAAGAGAGGGGATTGTGAATTGTTGCGGGGTCACGAATCGAACGTGAGTCTTAAGGTTATGCTTACCACTATAGCTTTCACTACCATTAATGTTTGTGGTCTGGACTATACCATCTCCTTTTCAAAAAGAAGTAAGGAGCTTGCCATCTAGTCTCTACACATTTATCTTCATAATATGAAGAATTTAGCTCGGAATTGTCTTTTCGCCTGATTGACGAATAGGATTTCTCCGAATTTGGCAAGTACGCATCTCTTGGTTTCTCAAGAGAGGGCCCATATTGTTTGAGCCTTACGAGATACCTCTTCTCTACCCCGCTATGGATAACATTATATATTAAAATTGATTTTTTGCAACTAAATATATCTAAAATAAGAAGAAAGAAGTTGTATAAAAGTATCATAAATGCTATTGTTTTATGATACCCATGCCTTATTCAAGTAAAATAAAAAAAATGGAGAATCACAAAAAATATATGCGAGAAGTGTGGTATCCCAAAAATAGAAAAAAACACATAGGCTATATTAATAATATTAAAAAGAAAATTATTAATTATGTGTTAGATTATAAAAAAAGAAGCAAATGTTCAGATTGTGGCTTAAGTGGTGTCCAGTATCCAGAAGTTCTAGACTTTGACCACATAAACGACAATAAAGAATTTAATATTTCTGAGTTTCGTCGACATACTTCAGGTTTTAATAAGGTAAAAAAGGAAATTAAAAAATGTGAAATTGTCTGTGCAAATTGTCACAGAATAAGAACCGCAGAAAGAAAAAAGTTAAAAAACATTGAAATTCATTAGTAATATGATAATATCATTACTATGTCGATGTAGCTCAGGTAGTTAGAGCATCTCACTCATAAAGAGAAGGTCGCAGGTGCAAGTCCTGCCATCGACACAGATTTTGTTAATAAATAGGTTAGTATAATATCCTGTCACGAGGTATAATATATAGGTGCCGATATATAAGAAAATAAATAAGGATTTTTTTAAAAAATGGACACATAATATGGCTTATGTTTTGGGGTTTTTTGCAGCAGATGGATATATAACTGTTAATAAAAGGGGAGGACAATTTTGGTGTATCCAAACCACAGATAAAGAACTTTTGCAAGGTATTAAAAAAGTGATAGGAGCAGATCATAAAATCAGTATTCGTTTACCGAGAAAAATAAATGAAAATATTTCGTATAGACTTCAAATCGGTAGTATTGAAATGTGTGATGATTTACGTAAACTTGGTTTTTCTGAAAGAAAGACTAAAAATTTAGTAATACCAAATATACCCAAAAAATATTTTTAAAGTTTTGTTAGGGGATATTTTGACGGTGATGGAAATATTTGGCAAGGGGAAATCCATAAGGAGAGAAAAACAAAACATTTGGTTTTAAAGTTATCTTTTACTTCATGTTCTTATGAATTTTTAAAAAAGTTACATGATAAGCTTCTATTGTTTGGATTGGGTGAAGGTTGTATTTATAAGCCAAAAAATAAGCGATTTTGTCGTTTACAATATAGTACTTTAGATGCTTTGAAATTATACGATTTAATGTATAATGACAATATTAGGGATCTTTCTTGCCTATTTCTTGATAGAAAGAAAGTAATCTTTGAAAAATATAAGAGTTTGCGACCGTAGCTCAATTGGTTAGTAGCACCCGCCTGTAGGTAACTGCAGCTTTCTGTCGAAATGGCAGATTGAAACTCTCCTGGATAACGGTGAAGGCTAAGTCTATTTATTTAGATATGCGAATACCGTGGGAACCTTCTAATTTAGAAGGGCGCCGTAGAGACTAGATACAGGAGCACCTAAGTACACTAATTTAGTGAATATGGTGAAGATATAGTCCACGCCTTTATGAAAATATTGGATAAGTGCACGCGGGAGGTTGCCGGTTCAAATCCGGTCGGTCGCGCATCAGTGAACGAAGATGAGGAAAGTCATAAATCGTCTTTTGTTTACAACGTATTTCTGGTTCAGTACCAGCCAATTGTTCTCTTAGTGAAGAATAGGCTTTTTGAATGTGGAAATACCATTCAAAGGCTTTAATATTGACTATTTTGTCTTTTATCTCTCGGTTCATACCCAGACTCTTGATGATTTCTTTTCGGGTTCTTTTATCGCCATTTTTGAGAGCAATCAAGGCATAAGTAGAATAATAAAATGCTTTCTCAGTTAGTTCCATGAGATTTTCATTCTTATCACCTTCAACCTCATTTAATTGGGTTTTTAGGTTATTTATCGTCTTGTCTAATTCTGTTCTGGATTCTTTGAATTCTTCATCTGAAACAAAGCCTTTTGTAGCCATTTGGATTAATTTTTTTAATTCTTCCTGCTTAGTTTCTATGGTTTTTAAGACATTTTCTTTTACATCCTTCTCTGTCACAGTTTCTAGAACATTATTATCTTTCATTACTTCAAGTGTCCAATTTAAGAAGTCAGAATCAATTGTATATTTTTGGATTTCAGCTAGTATTTGTTCCTCAACTTGAGTTTCGTTGATATTGTATTTCTGACTACAGTAAACTACACTCTTTTTATGACCACAAAGGTAAAATACATAAACTTTTGTTTCTTTAGTACTTTTTATAAATTTAATCTTCTCAATCCCAACGAATGAACGATTGCACTCGCCACACGTAAAAGTTCCACAACCATAAGCAAAT
>JBAYFP010000010.1:0-24953 GCA_041667145.1 Minisyncoccota bacterium | reverse complement strand
TTGTTTTAGTCTATTGTAATGTCTACAGTTGGGACATAGGTGTGGTATAGGTATATTCATACGTTTATAGAAGGATAGTTCATCTCCTATGATTTTGAAGGCTTCAGTACATTGTTCATTACATTGTCCCTTATGTTCACATTCTATTACTTTGTTTATTATTGATTCTTCTACTTCTTTTATGTCATTTGGTATATCTTTACTATATATATCTATATTGTAGTTTCTTTCTTCTCTTTCTTTCCACTTATATCCTTGTTCTTCCGCTTCTTCCTTGGTTAATGGGAAGTACTCTTGTGCTATGGTTTCGTTATAGCAGAATGGACTTAATTCTGGTGGGAAGAACTCTCCATATTTGTATATTCTTCCTTTACTGTCTATGTAAGGCATATCAGACATGTGTTTGATTATCTTTGGTACTAGTTCTTCGTATTGTTCCTTTGTGTATTGTTTGTTTAGGATACAGTAATTACCGCTTTTGACACCTACACAACCAAATAAATTAAAACCTGATGGACAATTATATGAGTAAGTACAATCTACTGAAGAAGAAAGACCCATAGAAAATTTAATATTTTTGCAACCACCAAAAATTGCAAAAGAATTATATATCAATTCAGAACCATGCCCAGTGTGAGATAGGTTTCTAGAATCAGTTAAATCATCCCCAGCTAAGAATGCATTCTTTAAGTCTTTTGCATTACTTAATAAATCAAAACAATTTATACAATTTTTACTATTTATAATATTATCTCCCGTACATCCAGTAGAACGTAAAATGTGAGCATAACGATGTGGAAATTTAATTTTTAGTTGTTCAAACTTTTTATTAATGAACTCAAGACCATTTCTAGTATTTACTTGTAATTCTTTTATTTCTTTCTCATACTCTTCCTTTGAATATTGCTGATTAAAAATAAAATAACTTTTATTACGTAAACCTACACATCCTACGCAATTTACACAATTGATACAATCATACAAAAATATGCAATCAGAACAATTTTTAGAATATCTTGCAAAAGATACTTTATAGCATTCTTGGCAATCAATACATTCATAACAAAATTCACATTTTTCAACTAAAAATAAATCTAAACTTTCACGAGAGTGCATATTAAAAGTAGCATAAGAACAATTTTCATTGTAATCTCCCCCAAAAACTAAATAACAATTTTTGTTATCCTCAGTATAATTGCAATATTCACTATTAATTGCATTCCAATTCATTAAATTAGGCCAAGGAACTTTTTTTATTAATTCTTCTAT
Organism: Minisyncoccota bacterium; assembly: GCA_041667145.1. GTDB lineage: Bacteria > Patescibacteriota > Minisyncoccia > Phycocordibacterales > UBA9973 > UBA9973. The sequence goes on along the minus strand of JBAYFP010000010.1, from coordinate 23,684 downwards.
TTGTTTAAAAAACGGTTTAGAAAAATCATAATCATGTCCATAGGATAAAACATCCCATTTATCACTTCTCCAGTATTTTTGGTCATAAATTTTAATATTTTTATCTTCTGAATAAACGGATATAATTTTTTTATTATTAGAATCAGGAGTATTGTTTGTACGATGATAAAGTATATTTTGATTTCTAAAAACCATTCTATTCACAAATTGACAGTCTGAACATAACATTGGTGGAAGAACTTTTATTTTCTCATAAAAAGAAAAATCATCTGACTCTATTATGAAGTCTTTTTTACAATTTTGACATATTCTAGTTTCGCTTTGCATATGTTTCCAGACGTTGGACGTCTCAGGAAGACGTACAACGTCTATTTTGGATAATTTACGATGATTTGGACACTTTTACTTTTTTCTGGAAAAGAAGATTTCCAAAAAGGACGAATTACCAACTCTGCAGAATCAATGTTTGGGAACTGCATCAAAATTTGATTAAATTCACTCTTTTTTCTATTTAAGATACTATTTATAAATTTTGCCTCGTCAATTTTCCAAATTATTTTCGGGGTACTTACTAATGTAAAACTTATTTTTTTCACATTTGCAAAATCAATACTTTCTTTATCAGCTAAGGAAAAAATCAGATCTCTAATATTTGGTATATAGACATCACTATCATCATATTTTTCAATTACATCTTGTGCAATCTTTTTTGTTAATTTTTTTTCATCTAAAATAAATCCATAAAGCGTACCCTTAACATTCACTGAAACCATATTATCCCCCTGGGAGGTAAAACTAACATCCTTATCCTTTATATCTAAAAATACAGCATCTTTATAAAGAATAAAACCACTTGGTATCTGATTTTCCACTTTTTGAGTCAATTTAGTTTCTAAAATATTTTTTAACTCACTTACTGTAGTCGTTTTGTCTAGAGAAGAAACGACGGGGCCACTCACTATGTCACCTATCGATCGAACTTTAAACTTTGAATATTTGGGTGTACCCTTAAAACCAAAAATCTGAAAATCTAATGGGGTGCTATTGTATTCTTTACCGGGAAACGATGCATGAATATTCACCTCTATGCTTCCTGGTGTTCCATCTTTTTTAATCCCCGGCACGGTTATTTGTTTATCTGTTTTATAAATTTTGCCATTTGACCCCTCAAGCCTGGTGTCTATCGCTAGTGTTTGTGGGGAAGAACTAAAAGAATTAAAAATCGATACTGTCCCCCTAGCTACTGTATCATTCCCACTACCTTGTATAATTTTATTTTCCTCTCCAGAAATAACTACTAAATCAAAAGATAACTCCGAAATATTCGCGCTACTTTCACTACTCCCATTCTTAATGGCAGACAAATTATCATTTAAAGGTATATTTTTTATTTTTGGATTGATAGTAATTTTTGCACCAGAAAACAAATATGAAAGAGCAAAAAGAAGAAACACAATGGCAACAAAAGCAACAAAGAAGAGTCTATATTTAGATCCCTTATCACCACTTCTCATTATTTTATCAGGAATTCTTCTCTCTTCCTCAACCTCTTTTTCCAACCTCTTTATGGGTCTAGATGAAGAGTTTTTTACTTTAACCATATCTTGTAATAGATTTCTTGACATAATAGTATTTTAACAAATAAAACGATTAAGATAAATAGATTCGATAATAATAAATGGATCACGGTTTATATTCTCCTGAAAAGTCGTAATACCATGAAGGGTCTTTGCATTGAGAAAAATGATTTTAAATTTTGATTCAGTCAAAGTATATTGATTAAACTGTTCAGTTTTGATAATTTCTGAAAAGAAATCCATAAAATCTTGGTCTACTGTTATAAACATAGTAGCAGGAATAGAAATATCTTCAGAAAGATTTACCAAAGATTTTTGAAATCCATTCAACCATTCTGTTTTTAATCTATCTACAATCGGTTCAATCTTTTCTTCAACAGACCCACTCGCATGCCCATCTCTATAAATAGAAATAAATGATTTAGCTTCATCTAGGGTGCAGTGTAAACTTTTTGCTACTTCACGTATCATAAAGTTACGTCCTAACGGGTATGAAATTGAATTACTTATGATTTCTTTCTTTATTATGGAAATATCTGTCATTTCTCCAGCGATATCAACCAAAAGAAAATCTTCTTGATGCACAAACATATCACGTGCTACAGTAAATGAAGCCATTGCAAAAGAAGAAAACTTTATATCATTATTATGAAAATGTCTAGATATCGTTTCTTCTATTTTTTTTAAAATACTATCACTACTCATTGATAGGAATACAACCATCTCGAGTTTTCGAGCTTTTTTATTAAATGGGTCTGAAGTCACATAACCATTTAACATGGTTTTCATATTTTTAAACTCAATCATTCGAATCTTATTGTCAGTATTTAAAAATTTATTTAAATTTTCTTCTTCAAAAAAACTTATTTCTTTTTCAATAAGGCTATCTGCAAGCTTAGAAGTAAATAAAAATGGTGTATTTTTTTCAAGCTTGATGATTCTAGTCTGAGAAGCATACCAAGGTGAGGAAAGAACACAAAAAATCTTTGATGGTCTACCGACACCCATCATACATATCCTACTAGCTACAACTTCAAGAGATTTGATAGTTAAAAACAAAAATCGATCAGTATCTATTTTCTCTTCGAAAATTATAGGCTCACGAATAGACAAAATTATCTTTGGGATACCAGACTTTTGTATTTCAAAAATAGCACCACTAACTGATGAGGATCCAATATCGAAAACTAAGGCTAGCTCTTTACTCTCTTTTTGTCTAGAAAAGATTCCCATAGACTTAATTATATCATATAAAATCTATTCAAGTATAGCTTTTATGCGTCTAACACCTGCTGAGACGGCCTCTTCTTTAAGAATTTTAAAATGACCTAATTCACTAGTATTTGAGACATGAGGACCTCCACAGAACTCTCGACTAAAATACCCATTTTTTTCATCCCCTATAAAATAAACTTTGACAACATCCCCATATTTTTCATTAAATGAATGCACCGCTATTTTTTCTGCTTCAACTTTAGGTATCTCCATAAAAGTGACTGGTAATTTTTCTGTAATTTTATCATTTACAATCTCTTCTACTCTTTTCTTTTCTTCATCAGTCATTTTTTGTGAATGAGAAAAATCAAAACGCAAACGTTCACTAGTGATATTACTTCCTTTTTGCATCACATGATTGCCAAGTACAAGACGAAGAGCTGCATTTAATAAATGCGTGGCAGTATGTAATTTCTTAGTTTCATCTCCTGCGTCTGCAAGCCCACCTTTAAACATACCGGCTGAAGAAGTCTGCGAAAGCTTCTGATGTTCAGACATTTTTTTATTAAAATCTTCCAAATCTATTTTTCTACCTTTTTCTTTAGCTAATTCGAGAGTAAGCTCTATCGGAAAACCATATGTAGTGAAAAGAATAAATGGATCTATGCCTTTTTCAAATTCTTTTAAGCCGTGTTCTAGAGTCTTTCTAAACTTCTCTTCCTCGTTTTTAATTTCTCCATTATCTTCTAAATTATATATATTTTTATATTTTTCTTTATTTCTTTCTATTATTTTTTCTAGAGATTCTTTAGAGAATCTAACTGCCCGACGAATTAATCTTCTAACAATATATCCAGCCCCTGTATTTGATGGAATTACTCCATCTGAAATCATAAAGAGGGCTGCTTTTATATGATCAGAGACGATACGTTCTTCTTTTGTCTTTTCTCCATTAAATAAATCTGTATCATAAACATTTTTCTTCTTTTGTACTATAGAAACTAATCTTTCGAAGCCCATGCCAGTATCGATACCTAGTACATCCAATTTTTTTAATTTTGCTTTCCCCTCATCTAAGCTTTCTCTAGAACCATCACAAAAATACTCATTAAAAACTATATTCCAAATCTCTACATCTTCACCATCTGCATTTTTACAATATATTTCTGTCGTCGGCCCACATGGACCAAAATTTCCTGTCGGACCCCAAAAAACATCACTACCTTCTTCTTTTATATTTTTTATTCCTAATTTTTTCCAAATTTCTTCTGACTCGTCATCTCGAGGAACATTATTACTTCCTTTATAAATAGTCACATAAGAAATTTCTAAATTCATTTCTTTTGTTATAAATTCATAAGCATATTTTATAGCTTCAGTGCGACCATATCCTCCAAAAGAAAAATTACCCAACATTTCAAAAAACGTTAGATGAGAAGAATCTCCTACTTCGTCTATGTCTCCTGTACGTATACATTTTTGAACAGTAGCTACATTTAAACTATCAAAATCTTTTTCCGCTTCTTTGGGGTTGGTATAATATTTTTTAAATTGCTGCATCCCTGCAGTCGTAAAAAGTACTGAAGGGTCATTCTCCGGAATCAATGAAGAAGATGGGATTATTTTATGTCCACGAGCTTCAAAAAACTTTAAAAATTTTGATCTAATCTCATTTGAATCCATCATATATAAACTACTGCATTTTCTCATTATTCAAACTTTCGTCAGAAATCTTTCTTATCGGCTTTTCAAAAATATTCATTACCACAAAAATAAATAATACAAGGATAGTAGCAATGACAGCTAAACTATAAAGTCCAAAACCAACAGCCATGCCGATGCCTGCAGTGACCCAAAGCCCTCCTGCCGTCGTTAAACCAAAAAGAGTTGGTCCTTTCATAATTATTCCGCCAGCACCTAAAAATCCGATACCAACGATAATATTTGAGGCAATCATTGTGGGATTAAAACCAGGAGAGTTAAGATATTTTTCTCCCATCGCTTCGGAAATTATAATAAATAAAGCTGCACCCATAGAGACAAGAGCGTGCGTTTTCATTCCTGCTTCTTTGTGTACAAAAATACGCTCGACACCAATAAACATACCTAAAACAACTGCCACAGCTAATTTTAAAATTACCTCACTATTTTGTGTAAAAAATTGTTCCATACATATATCATACCCCGAAGTAAAATTTTTGGCAAAATTTACTACGGGGCTAGGCAACTACTCCCCCACCTAAACAAATATCCCCGCCCGCATCGCTACGCGAAGCGTTACGGGCAGGTTTATCATAAATAACACAAGATTGACCAGAAGCAACTAAAACTGGCTTTTTAAAGATTATTTTAGTTTTTTTATTTTTAATCTCTACCTTGCAAGGTAAAAACTCACTATGGTAGCGTATTTGCGCTGTATACATTTTATTTACTTCTGGAATTTTAGAAATCCAATTTGTGTTGTTAAGATCAACAAAATGCAAAGCAGCGCTTTTTTCGGCATACGCAATATTAGATTCATTAATCACATTCAGGTTCGAGTGCGAGCCGTGAAAAAGCGACTGCTTTGCATTTTGTGATACATATAAAATATTCTTCTTTATATCTTTGCCGACAACATAATAGGCCCCATCATTTGGGCTTTTCTTTGTAATTACAAAACCATGACGTTCTCCTAATGTATGAAAAACCACTCCATCATGATGACCAATGATTTCTCCTTTTTCATTTAAAACCTTTCCCTTTTTTTCTTTTATGTAATGCTTCAAAAAATCTTTTAAGTCTACCGCACCTAAAAAACATATCCCCTGACTATCTTTTTTTTCTGCAACTGGTAATTTAAATTTTTTTGCTAATTTACGAACCTCAGATTTTTTAAGATGCCCAATAGGAAACAAAATCTTATTCAACTGCTCTTGTCTTAATGTCCAAAGAAAATAACTTTGATCTTTCGAAGGGTCAACACCCTTCTCCAAAAAACACAAAGCAGAGCTTTTTTCGGCATACGCAACTGTATGTTCTTTTATTGTTTCCAGGTTGGAGTGCGAGCCGTGAAAAAGCTGCTGCTTTGTGTTTTTTGCGTAATGTCCTGTCGCTAGATAGTCAGCTCCCATAGAAACTGCTTTTTTGAGAAAAGCACCAAATTTGACTTCTTTATTACACATCACATCTGGATTGGGAGTCCTTCCTTCTTTATATTCCTTGATCATATAATCTGCAACTTCTTTTTTATACACATTCTCAAAATCAAAAGTCAAAAATGGTATATCTAAATGTGCAGCGACACGCATGGCATCGAGTCGTTCCTCTTCTTCGTTACAAGTCAAAAAATCAGGATGCCAAGTACGTATAAAAACTCCAACGACTTCATATCCTTGTTTCTTTAATAATGCAGCACTAACTGCAGAATCAACACCACCAGATAAACCGACAAAAACAACTTTCCCTTTCATCTTCTTAAATTACAGCTTCATCAATTTTTTGTAAAGCTCGAAGGTCGCGTATGCATCTGAAAGGGCGCTATGAGGACGTTCATTTTTTATATCAAAATATTTACACATTTCTCTTAAAGAGAAATGTTTTATACTTGGCTTTCTATGTAATTTTGCCCAAGCGATAGAAATGGTATCAAGCTTATGATAATGCATAGTGTTCTCTAGACCAATTTTTGAAAAATTCGATTCTAAAAAACTCACATCAAATGCAACATTCTGACCAATCATAATACAATCTTTTACCTTTTTTAAAAAAATATTCATCCCCTCTTTTAAAGTATAAGCAGATATCCAGTCCTCTTCTTTATAATGATTAACTTTAAGTGCTGTAGGATTCGCATTCTCTATATGTTCTGGTTTTATTTTTAATTCAAATTTTTCTATTACCTTAAACTTTGGAGTAGTAATAACACAACCAATTTCAATTATCTCGTGTTTGATAACATCAAGTCCAGTGGTTTCTATATCTATAAAAGCTAAATTATGTTTACGCATTACTTTAAATATTTTTGCTTATTTAATACATGTTGTGCAAATGTTTCAGCGTAATGTATATTACCATCTTTATCATGAAGATAGTATAAATATGACGAATTCCTCGGATGTATAGAAGCTTCTATAGCTTTTATACCAGGATTACAAATAGGACTCGCCGGTAAACCTTTTGTTTTATAAGTATTAGGTTCCGCATCTACCTGTAAAGGCATGCCTATCCTAATTCTTCTCCATAAAATTCCAGATATAAAAGCTCTATCCATATCTCCTTTTGATTCTTTCTCAATCAGAGAAGCCATAATCATAATATCTTTTTCTGACTTACCAGATGCAAATATTTCAGACTTTATTGGTAATATTTTTTTCTCAAAATTATCACTCATAGAATGCAACACATCTTGTTCAGTATCTGTCGTTAGAAAAAAATAAGTATCGGGAAAAAGATATCCTTCTTTTTTATCTGCTTCTACTAAAAATTTGTTCGCATCAAAATGAGGTAATTTGAGCGAAAAAGCTTTTGCAATATCGGAAACATTAAAACCTTCTGGTATGGTTACCTTAACTGGTGCTAAATGTCTTTCGCCATTTGATATACGTCTTGCAACTTCAAAAACAGATACTCTACTTTCAAATAAATAACTCCCTATCACAAGATGTTTTTCTCCACCTAAAATTATTACAAATGTCTCGAAAACAACCCTTGAACGAATTATATGATTCTCTTCAAGATATTTTGAGATAGACCTCAACCCTGAACCATCTTTTATACTTACAATAGTTCCTGTTGGAAAATCTTCTGGTACACTAAAAAAGAAAGAATATGCAACCAAAAAAAATACAACTGCACCAACAATATAAATAGTCTTAGATGAAGAAAAATTCATGGCATATTACATAGGTAAATTTGTAGGAGGAGAAGCTTCTTTTGATTCTATACGTTCCAAAGTAGGAACTTTCAATATCTGGCCAGGGAAATGCCAAAGTGTCGCCAACTCTTCAGAATTTAAAACAATAATATGATGATGAAAAAAGTTTGGAAATAAATATGGTGAGAGAGGCCAAGGGAGATGTATTTTGTGTCGCATCGGCGGATGAAAAAACTCTCTTTCCCTATATTCCAAGAGCATTCTGTCTGCCAAGCGCATTATTTTCTCTTCGGAAAGCAACGTAAATTTAGCAATAAAATTCGTTCCAAAAGCATCTCCTTGGGTTGAATTTATACGGTCAAGCTCATTTACGAATGGCATGGCGTATTGACGAAAAATGAGACGAATATTACGTCTATTGCTCATATTGAATGATTCTTTTTTAGCTACATAACAAACTCTTATTCCAGTATCAAAACCAACTTTCAGCATTTTTCTACCAGCTCCTTCCATCATCGGTTTCAAGAAATCTGGAGAACGAACTTCTTTTGAGAATGTACCATCAGGTCTTGATCGAAGACCTGTAAATTCTTTCAAAGATCTTAAAATAACTTCTTCTCCTTCCTTTACCCAATCATGAGTTTTAAACCAAGTGCCGTGCGTACGGTATTCCTTTTTAGAAGGTGTAATAACAATCTGCATCCACATCTGCTCATTTTTCCCTATTGAACCAAAAAGCTCTACAACTGGAGAAATGGGATCAACTTTATATTCTTCCTTTGGATCTTTATCCAACCCGAAATCTATATAAGTTTTGATTGGATATATATCTGGTCTTCTTAATCTAAATTCACATCCCCATAAATTCCAAACACTATCTTCTGTAATCTTATCAACAGCTAATGTGTAATCCTCTACTACCTTTATTTGTGCTTGGGGAAATTGTGCATACATTTGTGTTTCAATCAACCCTTTCACACGTGAAGGTGTACGTACATAAAAATGAACTTGCCCTTCTATAGATACTATCTCCAATGAAAACCAAAACCAAACTGCACCTTGCCAATATGTCTCAAGACCTCCTTTTGTACTCATTTGGTAAAGGGCATTTGTTATAAAAAGCTCCATGGCCTTAGGAGACCTCAATACATCTCTCGGGGGTACTATTTCAAGCAAAACCCATTCAATACCTGAAATAAAATTGGCTTGAACATAATGAAGCCAAAAAGCACGTGCAATAAAAAAAAGTACCACAACGATCGCTATAGGCAATAATATAAGAAATATTTTATAAATCCAAAAAGCAATGATATCAAACTGTGTACCTAGAATAATCAAAGCGACAACAGCGACAGGTAGCGCAAATAGTTTTACCTCTTTAAGTAAATCACTCATGCTTATATTTTAGTATAAAAAGCAAAATAAATAAAGCAAAGTTAGTGTTTTATTTACACTAGAGTATAAAGGCCAGTTTTATTTTTCTTAAAGAATTTAGGATTTACAAGATTAACTAGGATAGTATTTTTCTTAAAATACCTTTCTTTCATAACTTTTTCTACTACATCATCCTTTGAAAGAGGTCCTTCTCTTTTTAGAATATCTCGAATAACTTCCCTTGCGATACCTGTCTTGTATCCCCATTCAGCGAGTGCATAAAGACCACGTCCAACTAAAACAAATCTTGGATCTTTTATAAGTTCATTGTGGCAAGTAGCGTAATGTGTCTTTCTGCCAAAAGTTTTAGAAATAGCATCTGCGACTTCTTTAAAATGCATTGGTGAACCATGTTTTCTCATTACAAGAAAAGCATAATCTTTTACTCCACGAGTATGAATATTTGGAGAGCTTGTCTTACCCCATTCCCCCAACGGATTTTTAGAAATAGTTTTAGACATAGAAAGCCATCGGCGAGCTATTTCGTCATTCCTATATTGTTCAGCAACGTCTTTCATTTGATCAAAAAACTTCTTGATCATCTCTGTCTCTAATACAAGATCCTCGTCATTCAAACTAGTGTAAAGTTTCTTTAAAGAATCATGAACTTTTTCTGCTATTTCATCATCCACACTCCAACGAGTTTTGAAATGATCATCTTCATGATGCTTCTTAAAAAAATCTCCGAGTTCTAAATAAAAATGAATATGATTTTGAGTATTTTTATCTTTCGATATATGAGTCAAAAATTCAGCTTCACCAACGATTGATCCTAAAGAATGTATCAATTGCTTAAGTTCTTCAAAAATAGCCTGTTCTTCCTTATATGCAGAAGATTTCTTGATCAATACCAAAGCAGCATCTTCTATTTGACGAACACGCTCTCTAGTGATGGAATATTTTTTACCAATTTCTTCAAGAGTCTTCTTTTCTGCGTCCGGAGTCAAACCAAAACGATTCATAATGACATCGCGTGTACGATCTTGAAGGTGTGAAGTTATTCTCTTTGTGACTTGTTTTGGTTTAAAAGATATTGTTGACATAATTTTTTTTATAATTAAATACTAAATTATTCTATATTTTTATAATACACTTATGTCAACCTAATGTCAACTAAATGTATCATATCTTAGACGTTGTACACCTGGTACCCCAGATGTCCAACGTCTGGTTTTTTATTTTTTTCTCTGCGCTCTTACTCGATCAAGCTCAGTTAAGTATTTTTTTCGTATTCTCACTGATTTTGGGGTTATTTCTAGATATTCATCAGCATTCATAACCTCAAGACCTCTCTCAATACTCAATATAAAAGCAGGATTAAGGTAGATAGCTTCATCTGTTCCTGAAGCTCTCATATTGGTAAGTTGCTTGCCTTTAGTAGGGTTTACCGACATATCGTCTCCCTTCAAGACATTGCCTATAACCATACCCTCATATACCTCTGCGCCATGCTCAATATACATTATACCACGTTCTTGTAAGTTTGCAAGTGCAAAAGCAACTGCCTTACCAGAAACCATTGATACCATAGATCCATATTCACGTTTCTTTATCTCATCTGCATATTTCTTAAATCCTATAACCCTCGAAGACATTATGCCCTCCCCTTTTGTATCAATGATAAATTCTCCACGATACCCTAAAAGTCCACGAGTCGGTATTTCAAAAGTGACTCTCGCTATACCTTCTTTCTCCATCATGTCTTTCATGATACCTCTCCTTCTATTTATTTTTTCAATAACTGTTCCAGAAAATTCCATCGGTACATCTATCACCAATTCTTCATATGGTTCTGTTTTAATACCGTCTTCCTCTTTGATAATTACTTCCGGTTGAGAGACCTGCATTTCAAATCCTTCCCTTCTCATATTTTCTAATAAAATAGCAACATGTAATTCCCCTCTTCCATATATTTTGAAAAAAGATGGGCCCATTTTGTCTCCCTGGTCTGGAGAAAAATCTACTCTTAACCCCACGTTTATTTCTAATTCTTTTTCTAACCTCTCTTTTATTTGTCTAGAAGTAACAAATTTACCATCACGTCCTGCAAAAGGTGAATCATTTACCAAAAAATTAAGCGACAATGTGGGCTCATCAATAGCAATATGAGGTAATTGCTCAACACTTTCATCTTCGCAAATAGTTTCACCAATATATATATCTGGTATACCAGCCAATAGCACGATATCACCAGAAGTCGCTTCAGAAACTTCTTTTCTATTTATCCCTTCAAAACCAAAAAGTTTTGTTATTTTCCCAACTCGAGTCCCCTTTTCTCCTTTAATAAAAACCTGACTAGGAGATGGCATTTTCCCTGAATAAATTCGTGCAACAGCCATACGTCCTAAAAAATTATCATAACCCAAATTAAAAACCTGAGCAGACATTTTCCCGTTTTCGTTTAAAGAAGCTGGTGGTACTTTTTCTAAAATTACATCCAAAAGTGGAGAAAGATCAGTGGATTTATCTTTTAAATGTTTAAAAGCTTTTCCTTCACGCCCAATAGCATAAACTGTTTCAAAATTAGCTTGATCCTCATTTGCACCTAATTCAAAAAATAAATCTAAAACTTCTTCGTGTACTCTATGTGGGTCGGAAGCTGGTTTGTCTATCTTATTTATAACTACGATAGGTTTGATACCTAACTCTAAGGATTTCTTTAAAACAAACTTTGTCTGAGGCATTGGGCCTTCGACTGCATCCACCAAGAGAAGCACTGAATCAACAGCTCGCAACACTCGCTCTACTTCTGAGCCGAAATCAGCATGGCCTGGAGTATCTACAATATTTATCTTGGTTCCCTTATAAGTAATGGAAGTATTTTTGGAATAAATAGTAATACCACGCTCTTTCTCTAGAGCATTTGAATCCATTGATATATTCTCATCTTGAAGACCACCATTCTGCTTCATTAAGGCATCGGTAAGAGTCGTCTTGCCATGGTCAACGTGAGCTATTATAGCTATATTTCTAATTTCCATATGATTAAACAAAAAAAGCCCCTAGGCCCCGATTTAATTAATAACATAATAGCATACTTTTTATAAAATAACAAATCCACAACAAAAAACTAGCATATTATGCTAGTTTTTTGGCTGAAAATTACATTAAGTTTTAAATATTTTAACTTGTTGCTTTCTTGGGCGTCTTATTTATGTTAGCGACCTTGGTGACTATTTTGACTTGTTTAGCTGTAAGAATATTTGTCGTTTTATCTAGGGTTCCAGTGACAATTACTTTTTGCCCTACGATTAGATCAGACACAGTAGCACTTAGACCATTTTTAGTGTATTTAGTAGTGGTGCCTGTTTTTACATCTACTGATGAAGTAGTCTTGGCCTTCATATTTTTTATTTCTAATGTAAAACCAGTGTCACTCATTGCTGAAATAGTCCCTATCGTGTTAGTTCTCCCTTTAACTTTTACTTTAATATTTTTATTATTCTTATTCTGTTTTTGATAAACTGATTGTGTATTTTTAATACCTAAATCTTGAGGTGTCGCCGCAAAAACAGGAGAACCAGCTATTAATAATGATATTGCTAAAGCACCTGTCGCTATTTGTTTTTTGTATTTCATATAAATTATAGTAATTAGATTAATAAATAATTAATAATATTCATACACTATGACCATAATGTATAAATATCTAAATATTACATTTAGTATATGAAGTCATTATGAAGTTACCGGGAGAGAGATCATGACACTTGTACCTTTACCTGTTTGACTTTTTATTGAAATTACTCCTTTATGATCTTCTATTATTTTTTTAACTAGAGTTAAACCAAGCCCTGCGCCATTTGTACTGCGAGCAGAATCCGCCCTAAAAAATGGATCAAAAATTTTATCTATTATTTCTTCTTCAATACCTATACCATTGTCTTTAATAGTTATTAGACATCTATTTAAACTGACTTCCTCAAGTATCTTTATCGTCCCACCTTGTGGAGTATATTTAACAGCATTATCTAAAATATTATAAAAAACACGAATAAACTCCATTTCACTACCCTCCACTTTTACAAATGATTCAAGTTTAGTTTCTATATTTATGCCCTTAAGAGCCGCCAGACTTTTATATCTTTCGATGACTGATTTAACCAATTCACTAATATCTATGGACTCATGTTTTACATGCGCCAAGGTATTGTACTTTGTGATGTCAAGCAAAGTATTGCTAAGTTTGGAAAATTCTCTCATTTCGTCTAAAGTACTTTCCAACGTCTTTTTAGCTAAAAGGAAATCTAATCTTTTATTACTGAGAGACACTTCGAGTCCCGAGATGACTACTGCGATAGGTGTCCGAAGTTCGTGTGAGGCATCCGCGATAAATCTTTTTTGCTTTTGCATATTAGATTTTATTGGTTTAAGTGTTTTTTCTGTAAGTAAAAATCCTAATATGATAATAAAAAATAATATTATAAAATCAACCGTTAAAAAACGATCTAGAAGAATATCTTGAGCATCTACTATGATCGCTTGAGAAATCGTTGAATCAAGTCCTCTAAGTAAAATAGATTGAGCGAAATTCGAAAGTATCGCGCTATAAAGAGCCACACTCGCGACACCTAAAATCACAAATGCTGTGACAGTATAATAAAAAGTAAGTCGAAGACGTGCTACAAAAAATTCATCGAACTTATTCTTAAAGTCCCATTTTGTAACCGACTCCCCGAATTGTTTGTATAATTTTTGCATTATCGTTAATCTTCTTTCTTAAGTTTTTAATATGCACATCAACTGTATTACTAAAAGACGAATCCGCAAAATCCCAAGCATGTGAATAAAGTTCATCTCTTGTCACTACTTTATTTACATTACGCATCAGATATTCTAGCACCATAAACTCTTTCAGAGTAAGCGATACAGGTTTATTTTTGCATTTAACAATTCTGTTTGTCGTATTGATACTGATATCACCATTTGTAAGTATATCAGGAAATGATTGTTTAGGACGTCGAAGCAATGCGTGCACACGGGCAAGAAGTTCTTTAAAAGCGAATGGTTTTGCAAGGTAATCATCTGCTCCCGCATCGAGTCCAATGACCTTATCATCAGTGGTATTAAGCGCTGTAAGCATCAATATGGGAATAGTCACTTCATTCTCTCTCCAATTATAACAAACAGATACTCCATCTTTGCCCGGAAGCATTCTATCTAAAATAACGAGGTCATATTCATCACGATTAATTAATATTCGACGTTCTGCAGCAAGCCCCTCAGAAATCACATCGACCGCATAACCTTCCTGCATAAGCCCTTGTTTAATATTTTCTGCTAATTTTATATTATCCTCAACAATTAATATTTTCATATACTTACTATAATATCACCAAAAAATGAAATCTTCATGAAGTTTTAGGCAAACCCTGGAAAGAAATCAGTTTTAATATTAGAACTATTAAGACCTAAATTTTTCACAGCTTTTTCAATACTAAAAACCATAGAAGGAGGCCCAGAAACATAAAAAGTTCTTTCCTCAAAATCTTTCACTTCTTCTCTAATCATCTTCTCGTCAACATAACCGATTCTTCCATTCCACAGCACAGCCTTATCTTTTAAGTCACTTATTACATAAATAACTTTCAAATTAAAAACTCTAGACGCTATATCTAAAATATTTTTATAAACAATATCTGCTTCTGTTTTATTGGCATAGATTAAAACGATATCTCTTGTTTGTTTAGTATCAATGAGATATTTTATCATACTCCGAAAAGGAGTGATCCCTATACCACCTGCAATAAAAACTAATTTCTTTTTTTCATTTTTAGGCATTACAAAATCTCCTGAAAGCTGTGAAGCAATAATTGTATCCCCTTTTTTCATTTGCGCTAATTTTTTCTTAAAGCTACTTCTATTTTCATAAAATTTAACTCCCAAAAGTAACTCTTTTTCGGTGGGAGAAGAAGCGATTGTAAAATAACGACGATTGCCTCGACTATCTACCCTGTCATGCCCCAATGTCCATTCTAAATATTGTCCAGGTTTGAAAGAAAATGGCATATTTGTTTCAAAGATAAATTCACCTGTGTTCGGAGCGATTTCTATAGCTTTTTTAAAAGTAAGAGTTAACCTCTTTTTTGGGCTAACCAAATAAGAAAAAATATTTCCAAATATTAAGGCAAGTTCGGGAGTTAAATAAAGTGTACCTAAATGTATCTGAGGGGCAAATAAAAATCCGACAAGTGTTCCATACAAGATCCGCAGAAAACGTGAAGGAGGGGTGGTCAGCGGTTCAGTAATCATGATAAATGTAAAAAATAAAAGCGGTGAATAAAATAATACTTTACTTAAAGTATTAAACACATTTCCTCCATTTAAAAAAACAAAAGTAAGAATAGTAATAAAAGCAGTTAGAAAAAAACTTAACGCAAGATCTGTTCTTTTTATTTTTCTAATAATCATTAATCCACCAACTAAAACAAATGGAACCATAACAATAGTCCCCACCCACCAACTCGCGACTTGATTGAGGAAAAAAGCTGTTATCACTAAAGACACAGCAACTGGATTAAAGACATGCTTGTGTTTTATAGCTAAAATATATTTTGAGGCCATAGCCAATACTCCGACCCAGCCTAAGAAAATATATTCGAGAGGGGCAAAAGCTGGAGTAATAACCAACGCTAAAATAAAAGCAGAAATATAAATTGACTCAATGTTTGCTGGAACCTCAAAAATATAAGAAAAAATGATATTAGTAGCCCAAGAAGTAGCGAGTAAAATAATCAACGATAGGAGCATAGATTTCGGTGTATACGGTAAAATATTAAATACAGAAAAAAGAAAAGCAACCAACCAAAGAGCCATCAAGTAGTAAAGCACTACTTTATACATTGTTGTTCTATTTAAAAAATTATCAATTGTTTTCAACATACTTTTATTTTAAATATTTTTCAAATCCACTTGTAAATGTGGTAATACCTTCATGATCAATCATATATCCCTCAAAATCTGATAATCTTTCTACAAACTCTATACCCTTCCTACCCATGGCAAAACATGCCGTCGCAAAACGATCTGCTTCATAAACATTTGGACCAATAACAGTCAAACTCAAAACCTCATTTGCTACTTTTTTTTCTTTTGGATTATAGATATGCTCTCCTCTTTCATAAGTACCAGAAGTGGCTATCCCTTTATCACTTAAATATACAATCTTCACATTCTCTTTTTTATTAAATGGATTACGAATGCCTATGGCCCATTTTTTACCCTCACTATTAAATCCCGCAATTTCGATATCACCTGCAATCTCTACATAAAAATTCTTAATACCCTTCTTACGTAATATTTCAGCTGCTTTGTATATTGCCCAACCTTTAACCAATCCTGATGGATCTATCTTCCCACTATAGATAATATCAAAAAAACCATCAGTATCATTTTTTGTTTGTAGAGAGAGTCTAAAAATTTCTTTCATATCATTACTAAAATCTTTTTCCAAAATTTTTCCTTCATTAAATAAAGTTATCTCACTAGTTTTTTTATAAATACTAAATCGTTCATCAATCGATATTAAATAATTAAAAACCTCTTCAAAAACTTCCTCAGTTGCATTTGAATCTATAATTTCAATATTTACGGGCATACCCATTATCGTTCTGTTTTCTTTCATAATATTACATTTTATGCTCTTGCTTGATTTAAAGCCGATGTTAAAGACTCTGTAAAAGCAGGACTAGTCTCTGATGCGCCAGAAACAGCATTAACATTTGCACTCTGTGCAGAAATGGCTTCTTGTTTTAAAATAGGCAATGCGTATGAATTGATTCGAATAGAAGTATTTCTGTCTTGTGGATAATCTAAAAATTGAATATCTACTAATCTACCTCCTAAAATTATTGCTTTCACTTGCACATTACCATAATAAGCATCAGCAACAGATCCTGTATATTCACCATCATTGTATATCCCATTCTTTTTTACAACAGGTGGAGAGCTTGGTGCAACTGGAGTAGACGGTATATTTGGTTTAGTGACTACTACAGTTTTTGGATTCTTTTTTGTACTTGTATTGTTTGCATTATTGGAGGAAACAATTGGATTGGGTGTCAAAAGACCATTAGAAGAATTACCTCCATTTTGTGAAATGACATAGAACCCAAAAGAAGCCATAACAAATAATGATAAAATCAATTTTTTCATATGTCTTCATTGTACTAGATTAAAAGTGAAAACTTCATGAAGTAGACAAAACAGAACTATATAGAATTAAAATATTCCTCTGCGCTTATTTGCTTATCAAAAATTTCTTTTGCAATATCAATCCCCACAAATCTATAGTGCCATGGTTCATGGTCATAGCCAGTTACTAACGTTTTATCTTTTGGATAACTTAATACAAAACCATATTTATATGCATTTTGTCTAAGCCATAAATCTTCTACTGTTCCTTCAAATTTATTACTGGCACTAAGATAATTGATAGATCCTCCAGTAAGATCAATAGTGGTACCTAACTGATGTTCAGAATGTGATGGTTCAGCAACCCTATTTTTTGCTTTTTCCCCTTTAACCAATAAAAGAGCTTTATATAAAATAGACTGTACTTCGGGTCGTCTAAAACCAGAAGTGACAGCTAAAGTAATATTTTTATCAAACGCGTCATCAAACATTTTTTTTAAAAAAGGAGCTGCCTCTTGTTTAACACAAATAATACCAAAAGTCTTTATTACATCAGAAATATCTATTAAATTATTCGGAATGTAACCAATCGGCAATGAATTATTTTTATTAACATAAATAGCTATATCATCGGGGAAAATATTATTTTGTCCATCTGGACATAGTTCTTTAAAATAAATACTATTCAATACCGATCGCGTAGTCGAATCAAGACGGCCAGAAACATTTAGATTATTTAATTTTTGAAAATCTGAAACAGTTTGAAGGGTTTTTTTCCCAAAATATCCGGTAATATTTGAACTCAAAAAATTATTTGATGTTTTACTTAGTGCATATTGTAATAAATAAACATCCTTCCCTGAATCCCCAATAGCTAAATCTTTATTCAAGCCTCTCTGAGAAGACCATTGCATAACTTTATTTATATTAATACCAACAACTGCTGCCATTTGACTTGTGATGAATTTATTAACATTCGGTAAAATTAGAAAAGACAAAACAAAAATAGCCGTAAGACATATAACTAATGGTAGTGTAAATTTCTTCATTTGTTAATTATACCAAAATATCTTAAGAACTCGAATGTACTGTACTCGGGAATGTTATTTATGCTAAGCTACGTTGAACCAGAACTGAATTAATACACTTCTTTTTGGTAACATTTTTTACAATATACTATTTCAGGTCTATCGGTAGCAAAAGCAGTTACTATTGCTATGTCACATTTATCACATTTACGATTATAGCTCTGCATTGGATTTAATTGTTTTACACGTGCACGATCACGACACAAAGGACAATTATTGGGAATAGGTAGATTAAATCTTCTCAAGAACTGCAATTCCTTCTGTATAATCTGATAATTTTTACCACAAACTTCACATTTAAGAATTGCTTTTAATATATCATCAGAAACATCTTTTATATGTTCAGGGACAACAATATTTGCAGATAAGTATTCACGCATGTCTGGATCTCGCCAAGTAAAACCTTTCGCAATAGCTTCCTCTTTGCTTAATGGGAAAAATTCATAAGCAGTGGATTCATTGTATGCCCAAGGACAAAGATCAATTGGAAATTGCCCACCATATTTATGAACTAATCCCCTACGATCAGTAAATGGCATTTCATTCATATGTTTCTTGATTTTTTCTACCATTGGGAAATATTCTTCTTTCGTATATTGTTTATTAAAAATACAATATTCTGCTTTGTTTAATCCAACACAACCAAAAAGATATCCACTTCCATGACATGCAAAAGTATATTCTGTATCATGATTACGATAATTCCATATGCTGAATTTTACATTTGAAGTATTTAAACCACTCCAAGTAGCTTCATATACCCACTCTGAACTTGATCCAAAAGAAGTAAAATCGTAGCAGTTATGGACCAGGCCTTTAAAGAATAATTGAGAATATCTTACATTTTCGGCATCCATAATATAATAATCATCATGGCAGTTTTTAGAATTATATATATATTCTCCAGAAGTATTTACGTTATTTCTTCCCATTGATGCTCTACGAGGATAATTTAATGACAAAGCATATGCTTGTTTTTTGAATTTTTGTACATTTTTTACAGAACCAAGATCAAGTTCTTTAAATCTTTTTAAATACTCTTCTCTAGTTAATTGTTCATTAAACATGCAATGATTTTTATTACGCAACGAGGTACAACCAAAACAATCTCCGCAATTTACTAGATCTCTAGAGAAATATACATTTTGGCAATTTTCACAATCCTGGGAGAAAAAGGTTTGAAAACATTTTCTAATATCAACTATCTCATAACATAATTCGGGATCTTGAGAGAATGCTAAGTCTAATGAATCTTTGGTATTAAATGCAGTGTTTGTGTAGGCTGAATCTTCTCCAGTAATATGTTTAAAACATAAATAGCCATTCTTTTGAAAACTAGCTGAATTACAGTATTCACTATTTACCATAGTTGTATGCTCAGTATGTAAGGATGCTTTAGGAACATCAGTCAACAATTCCTTATACTGTTCAAAAAATGGACGAGAAAAATCATAATCACGTCCATAACTTTTTGGATCCCATTTATCGCTCCACCAGATATCCTGTTTATAAACTTTCCCAGGGACATCTGGATGATAAAAAGTAATAATATTTTCTCCAGAAAAATCACATTTCCTCTTATATAAAATACGATAACCATACCAAGCCATACGTCGTAACAATCGGCATTGTGGACACCACACAGGAGGAGGAACTTTAATCTGCTCATAAAACCCAAAATCATCTGGCTCAATGGTAAAATCTTTTTTACAGTTTTGACAGTTTTTTGTTTCTGAATTCATATATAAATAATTACTTCAAAATACGTATTAAACCATTATATTTTTCACTAATTATATGACCATGATATTTAGGTAAACTTATTTTATTTTCTATTTCAATATCCTTAGGATAAGAAAAAAATATTTTTGTTTTAAATTCTTTCTTCATTAACTCTTCTCTAAATTCACACTTATCTATATCGCCAGAAAAAATAACTAACTTCATATCTTTCAATTTACTAAATAATTTTGAATCATAATTATCTATGTTTTTATATAAAACTATTCTTTCTGATAGATCTTGTATCTTATCTAATTGCTCTAAAAATAAATTATCGTCTCCAGATTCTATTATTAAAGCATTATTATTTGCATCACCTCTAAATTGTTCTCGAAAAAGATCTTTAGCTTGTTCATAAGCAGAAAATAGAACAATTTTTTCTCCTTTTTTAAATAAATTTATCATTACTCCTATACTAAAAAATGAGGAACCTGCGCTAGGTATACCAGAAATAAGCATGGGAAAATCATTTCTATTGAAACTAACTATCTTATCGTCTACTAAAATATCCATAAATATATTATACCAGTTCTAGCCCACTAAGCACTAGCAAAATAAACCCTTTAAAATCAAGGTTCAAAATTTTGTGCACAGTACTCGAGAACGTTAGAACTAAATTGATGAATTATAAATGGAATATTTATGTGCCTGACTTATCTATGTGGGTAGAGAAAATATAATGTAATTTAATCTAAGGCTTGGGGACTAGAAGAACCGACTGGCATAGTCACAAAATCTAGATAAAATGTTAGAGTACTGCTGCCGGTTAGTATTTTAGCAGGAGTAATATTAGGTCTTACATTTTTATCAATATTCGGAATGTTTGGATAACCACTATACCATTCTAAGGAATATATCCCCCTCTTAGCATTCGTAATGGTCCGCACACATCCTGCGGTATCATTACCTGATGGTAAAATAAGATTAGAAATACAATTCCCATTATTACTTGATGAAATAATTTTTTTATCAACACGAGCAACAACCTGAACAACACCATTATATGGTAAAACTTTATTATCAAACCCTACTGGCCAATATGCTTTATTAATCGGTGGAGTAAATGGACCTACTGGTGATGTAAAACTCCACAAATCTGAAAGAGGCACCTCAACTTTTACATAACCTCCGTCACCCCAGTCAGTACCCCAACTATTTTTAAATATCCAAATAGTTTTACCTGCTTCAGGTCCTCCAGGTTGTGTTGATATTATAGTACATGGTAAACCAGTTGTTAAACTAAAACCATCCGCTGAAGTACAGCCATCTGAATATATTGATGTTGAGTTAGTTAAGTTATAGCCTTCCAATTCCATAGCATGATTCCAAGATAAGATATCCGTAACAAATGGCCCTTTATTTATTAAGATCTTTTCTAAATTCTGTTCATTTTTATTTTGGAATAATATATCATATAATTTATTCAACCAATCACCACTATAATTATGACTTACAACCATAGGATCATCCAAAAAAATATATTGATTAAAATTATTATTTTTCCAAGACCTTTGACCATAATCACTACAAATAAAAGACGGGTCAGCGTGACTTAAATCTCTAGCTTTATAAGTATCACAACTTTCATCAGCAAGGCCTTTCACTTGAGTTATACAATAAAATTTTCCATGTGCATATAATGTAGTACATTGTCTTGAATTAAAAATATTATCATTCTGCCAAGTATTTAATCCATCCACTAACTCTTGTTCAGACAAATCAAGATTTATGTGTTTGTTGTAATACAAATTTATCTGTGCTTCTAAAGTAGCTGTATCAGCAAATGCCCAACAATTACCTGCAGCCCCTTGATTCTTCACTGACGTATTCCAATTCTGACCATCGACATTCCTCCAATCCCATGTACTTGGTAAATCTAAAGATGGAACTATTGGTATGACTCTAGGTGGTAGTGGCGAAGAAGAAGGGATTCTAAATACTCCACCTTTATAATATTCAAATCCTTGTAGGTTTGGTAATTTATCTACCTGTGTTCCATCAGGATTTGTAAACATTTTTTTCTTTTGTTCATAAGATAAACCAGAAATAGACGTCTCACCAGCGGTCCAACTTAATCCTCTGGTATTAATTTTCTGATTAAGTTTTGTTATCGCGGCAAGTTCTTGATTTTTCATCATTGCACTAACAGATTGTACACTTGTTCCTTTAACATTAGATGAATTAACTGCTTTTAAACTAATAGTTGCATTAATGATTTGTACCTTTAGGGAAGACGGCGTTATAGAATCTAATACACATGTTTCCTGACAAATATCATTTACACTAAAAGTATTAGAGTCAGCTATCAAAGGATATGTTTCATATACAAGACGTTCAGTCCCTTTTGTATCAACTAATATTACCCTGACTAAACTATCACCCCCTTTAAGATTAATATCAGCATTTATAGATAAACGATAAATTATATTTTTAATATTTAAAGGATAAATAGAATCAGTGGTAAACGTGACTGTCCCCTGAGTACCTGTACTTGCAACTAAAGCAGCAGGTAATTGTAAGTTAATTCCAGTAGCTTCTTTTATAGTATTATTTAATTTTAAGGCAAAACTATTTGATGTCGCTACTTCTACGCAAATAAAAGAAATAATTAATAAAATTAGAATTACCAAAATAAGTACCTTCTTATTATTTTTCATATTTATATTATATCAGTTCCAACCCACTAAGCACTAGCAAAATAAACCCTTAATAATTAAGGCTAAAATTTTGTGCAGTCTGGGATGAAGTTGGAACAGAATTAACTAGATAAAAAACAAAAAACCTACTAACAGCAGGTCTTTTGCTGTCAGTAGGTTAACCTACTTAACATTATTTAATTGAACTAAGATTTCCTTTTACAAACGGAAACAACTCGGAAATCTCGCTTGCATAGCAAGCATACAAAGTCGACCCGTGAATTGGGATCTGCACATTTGCATCCCCCATGTTACGAAAGTTTTGAACGTAATTATAATAAGTGTCACGTCCAACCCATTTTGACTTTTGTCTTTCGAGAAAAAGCTGACTTCTTACCTCATGGAGTTGTTCCCCTGTCATCAAGTTAAATTCTTCTGCTTCTCCTATCAATTCAATAAGAGTAGGACAAGGGTCTTGTTTTGACAACTTTGTCGAAAGTACAACCTGCCACCCTGGACGAAACCTTTGTAAAAGTTTTGTTGCTTCTGTTAAAATCTTTTGGATATGATTATTCATATCCTTTTTACTGTGAACCTGCGGAAGCAATGGTAACACGTTTTCTGATAAGTAATCAAAGAACGCATCAACATCAACTTTCTGATTAATAGAAAGTTGATATTTCATGGTAGGTTTACAATCTACCGATTTATAGACCTCACTGTCACCAACCTGGTCAGGACTTTGCGAAAAAGCCTGAAACGATAACAGCAATAATACTAGAAATATATAACCGTAACGCATGGTAGAAGTCCTTTCTTTTTTTATAAGAGGTTAATTTAACTGAATTTCCGTTTTGTATTGCATCACTTGTATAATTAAATTATGAAAGCAAAAAAAGATTTTTGAGATTTTCTAAAAGTGAACGAAACGAAATTGCGATATTAATTAGGAAGAAATACAGTG
>JBAYFP010000009.1:0-28725 GCA_041667145.1 Minisyncoccota bacterium | reverse complement strand
TTCTGTCACTTCAGGAAAAAGTTTGACCGTCAACAATATTTTAACTTTGAGTGGAACTGATAACTCAACATTAAACATTGGTACCGGTGGAACATTAGGAACAGCTGCTTACACTGCAAGTACTGCATACCAAGCAGCTCATGCAAATCTAACTTCTGTCGCTGGACTCTCTTACGCTTCCCCTGCATTTGTCAAAATGACTGGAGCTAATACATTTACTTTAGATACAACAGCTTACGTTTCAGGAACTCCATGGACGAGTGAAGGATATTTAACTTCCCTCTCTGGTGTTTGGTTATTAGATGGAAATACAAATGGAGCTAAAAAAACTCTAGGTTCATTAGATAATTATGATATAGGATTTCTTACTAATAATACGGAAAGGATGACTATACTTGCAGGAGGAAATGTCGGCGTAGGTGACACAACTCCAACTGATAAAAAATTATCGGTATTAAAAAGTGGCGCTGTTACCACTACAAATTATGGTTTGTATGTAAGTAATATTACAACTTCAAGTACTGACAGTATAGATAAATATGGTGCCTATATAGCAAACACTGGTGTTTGGCAAGGTAATACTACTAATGAATATGGATTAAGAGTAAGTTCTACAAGTTCAGCTTCACCAGCTACAAATAACTATGCATTATATGTGGATACCCCATCAGGTGCTACAAACAATTATGCTGCAATTTTTGCAGGTGGTAATGTTGGTATCGGCACAACAGTACCGGGTGCATTACTTGATTTAGGTCTAGCTGGAACCACACTTGGAGTAGTAAGATTAGCAGGTTCAACATCCGGAAATGTCTCACTTCAACCAAATGCAATAGCGGGTACTGATATAGTTCTCACCTTGCCTGCAACCACAGGAACATTGGCATTGGGTACTGGAACAACAAATGAAATAGCTTACTGGTCTGGAACAAATACATTAGGAACTCTTGCAGTTGCCACTTACCCATCACTAACTGAATTAAGTTATGTTAAAGGATTAAGTTCTGCAATTCAAACTCAATTAGGAGGAAAAGCAGCTACAGGTCAAACTTTCTATATTGGTACAACTCAAGTAGCGATAAACAGAGCCAGTGCAGCTTTGACACTTGCGGGAATTACACTTACAACTCCTGATATTGGTACCCCTAGCGCAGGTACCGTCACAAACTTAACGGGTACAGCTTCGATAAATATCAATGGTACCGTAGGTGCAACGACACCGACAACAGGCGCATTTACAACTATTTCCGCCACTAGTACAATAGAGTCTCCATATCTCGAATTTTCTCCAATCCTTCTTTATGATTTTAATTCTGACACTACTGCTAATTGGACAAAACTTAGAGCTACACTCGACACCCCAAATGATAGCGTAACTCGTTTTACAGCTACCGGCAATGACTCAAATATAACTATGAGTAGTTTATCTTTTGATGGTGGGCAAAATCAAATCATTCGTATTCATTATAAATGGATTAGTGGAAGTGTCTCAAATGGAGAAATATTCTATAGCACTAGTGGACATGGCTCCTCTGGTTCCTACACAAAAAATTTCCCTTCGGCTTTAAATACAGATGGTAATTGGCATACTTTAGTGTTAGACATGTCTAGTCTCTCTCAAGGTGGGACAGATTGGATTGATAATACTATTACAGCTATTCGATTCGATTTAGTTAATGCATCTCCTATTGTAATTGATATTGATTGGATAGCAATCGGTGGAAATGGGTGGCGTCCACAATACTTCGAGGATAAAGTCACGTTCATGAGTGATATTGAACTCGGACATGCATCTGACACAACTATTGCTAGAAGTGGTGCAGGGGCAATTACAGTAGAAGGTGTAGACGTACTTCTCTCTGGTGGTGCTTTAGGAACACCGTCTAGTGGAACAGTGACAAACTTAACGGGTACAGCTTCGATAAATATCAATGGTACCGTAGGTGCAACGACACCGACAACAGGAGTGTTTACGACTCTTTCCTCTAATGGTAATACCACGATAGGTGATGCATCAGGAGATACACTTACTGCAAACGCTGCTACGTGGACATTTGCTAACGATACAAACTTCGTTTTAACAGGAGGAACTAATGGTTTATCTTTTGATACTTCTACATTATCTATTGATGCCACAAATAATCGAGTTGGTATAGGTACGACAGATCCAGGAGCAGCATTAGAAGTTAATGGAGATATTTTATTAAGCAAAGAAGCTCCTAGAACAATTTCTGTAGCTACCTCTACTACAGCAAATACTGCAGGGGGTGCTTTAAGTGTAGTCGCAGGTGCAGGAGTAGCTACTAACGCAAACGGAGGAGCAATAAGTGTCACTGGGGGGCTAGGTGTTGGTTCAGGAAATGGGGGTGCTGTAAATATAACTTCAGGTGCCGCTGGCGCTACAGGTGCTTCCGGTGCAGTAGCAATTATTTCTGGAGCTACAACTAACGGTGCCACAGGAGCAGTATCTCTAAAATCAGGAAACGCTTCTGGCGCAGGAAATAATGCCTCGGGTGCTATCACAATTCAAAGTGGAACAACGACAGGAACAGGTGCCCCAGGCGAAATTGCTATTACTGGTGCTGCTGCAGTTGCTGCACAAAACGTGGCTGGGGCAGGTATTACTCTTACTGGTGGACTCGCTGGAGGAACAGGAACAGGAGGTGCTATTACTTTGACTTCGGGACGTGGTGGTGCTGGTGCAAGTGGAAACGGTGGAAATATTAATATTACTTCTGGTGCTGGAGGAGCAAGTGCTGGTACTTCGGGAATAATAACAATCTCTTCAGGTACAGTAACTGCGGGAAGTACGTCTGGCGCAGTCAATATTGAAACCGGTTCAGGAACTTTGGGTAACATCAATATTGGTACTGCTTCAGCCGGAAATATCTACATTGGATATATTGACACAGCTAAAACTATCAATATCGGTAAGGCAGCTGCAGATACTATCTACATTGGACATTATGGAACAACTAACGCTAAAACTATCGGCATAGGTGATGGAGCAGCCGCTAATGTCATAACTATCGGCTCAGCTACTGGTGCAGCAAGTTTAGCGCTCAAAGCTGGTTCCGGAAAAGTTTTACTTACAGCCCCCGCACTTGCAACAAGAAAAGAAAGACTATGTAGCGATCGTGCAAACAGTACTGTCGGTGGTGCTTTAACTGGTGCTGATATTGGTGACTGTGCAGCCACAAGTCTTGACGACTATGCAGAATTATATGCAACAGAAGATGATGTAAGTTATGGAGATATAGTAGCAACGAGTGATGAAATAATACAGGTTACTCAATCAGATGGGTATGGTACACCACTTATTAATGCGCCCAAAGTCAGCTTATCAAAACTTCACAAAACAACTAAAGCCTATCAAGATAACATAATCGGAATAGCTTCAAACAACTACGGTGACCCTACTTCTACTGGTTACAATATAATAGACGAAAAAGATCATCCCATCCCGATTGCTCTCAATGGCCGTGTACCAGTGAAAGTTACCAATGAAGGTGGAAATATCAGCATAGGTGACTATTTAACAACTTCTTCTACCCCTGGTAAAGCTATGAAAGCTACACGCATGGGACGAATTTTAGGTATAGCTTTAGCTGATTATGATGGGACTCAAGATACAATTATGGTTTACGTTTTAAATACTTGGTGGATTCCTACCACAGAAGAACTCAATCCATTGTTTATAGTAAAAAATGGCAGTGTCGATCAACTCACTATTAATGATTCATTCTCTGCCTCTATCAAAGATCTAGATCTTAGAATTAAAAATCTAGAAACTACTCAGATAGGCACTCCATCCCCTACCCTTGGCGAGTATGCAAGTGCATTCTTTACTGATGTAGTAACAAAAGTAGAAAGTGGAGTAGTTTATATGAAAGCCCTCGCAGTAGATACATTAAAAATCGGTAGCCCAGCGAAACGTACAGGCATCACATTATACGATGAAGTGACGGGCGATCCATATTGTCTCTCTATCGCAAACGGAGCTACGAAAACAACACAAGGTGAATGTAAAATTATCGAACCGGTCGCTCCGACACCAGCTCCTGAACCGACCCCAACCCCTGAACCAGAGCCAACTCCAGAACCTACTCCTACACCAGAAGTCATTCCAACCCCAGAACCAGCACCTACGCCCGAAGTTGTTCCTCCTTCCCCAGAAGTAATTCCAGAACCAACACCTACTCCAACTCCAGAAGCCACACCATCTCCAGAAATAACATCAAAACCTACTCCCCCACTAACTCAATAAAAACATTGCATAAATTTGTTTATATTGTATGATTAATAAATCTATTAATCATTAATTATACAAACGTTATGAAAAGCTACCAAGTATTAGTATTTTTAAAAAAATCATTAAGTAAAAAAAATATATCAAAATCTATTGGTTTCTTAATAATCATAACTCCCATCCTTTATCTAACTTTCTTAGGAGGATCTTCACACACAACTCCAGTAGTAGCCAATATAACATCCCCAACAAGTATTACTGATATTGAGAGTGAAGCCGTTCTAGATCCTTTTGTTAATGAAGTATGGATAACACCAAATCCGTATTATCAAGAGACTGCGGGGACACCCTTAAACAGAATGGGCGGGCAAGATCTTCTTACACTCTTTAATTCTACTAGTTCATGGCAAAATGCGTTAAATGATACATCTACATTTGGAGTTTTTTTAGGTTTTATTTCTGACCAATATAATGGGAGACAAGGATCATTTAAAATAGAACCAAATCTTGCACAACAAATAATTCAAACTCTAAAAGACAATAACAAACCAATTTCATTACAAACTTATCCACTCTATAAATGTTCCTCCTATTTAACAGAAAATACTTTAAGTGAAATGCAGCTAATTTCCTCTCTTGGTGGGAATATTAAATATATCTTGCCTTCAGGTGGAGATGGTTCATTATTCTATGCAATAAAATATTGCAATGTAACTATAGACAACGCTGTTAAAATGCACATAGGATATGTAAATGAAATACACAAATCATACCCAGATGTCATCGTTGGTGAAATATTTCCTACTGCAAATAATTATAGTTATGCGTCAAGTACCGATCAAGTGATTTCAATCCTAGATGCTTACAAACAAAATAATGGTGGCAAAGAATTACCATTAATAGAATTAGAAATGATCTACCAACCTTACTCTTCCGCTACAAGAAATTACTCCATCGATTATGGTGGAATTAAAAGACTACAAACAGTAGCGAATGAGAGAGGAATAAAATTCGGAATAATTCTACAAAGTAAATATTATAGTGAACTTTTAAATGCTAATATTATCGAGGACAAAGATACTCTTTATTACAATGGCATAATGGAACAAGTATCTGATCTAAAGAACAATGGAATCAGACCAGACTTTGTAGACATAATGAGCTGGTTCCCATATCCTCAAATTAGTAGCCCCGATTCTCTTTCTCCTTCATTCATGAATTTAGTTACTAAAGTTAAAAATGAATCATGCGCCCGAGATAGTTGTGTACCAAAGATCGCACCACTTGTAACTATAGTAAATTCTACGACGCCTAAAACATTAAACGCCAAACAATCAGGAACGTTTTCTTGGTCTGCCACTTCTTCTACCCCAGACATGATTTCTTGGAACATCAACTGGGGAGATGGATCATCAACTCTTTCAAAAGAAAACGGATGCACTGATTCTAGTTGTCTAAATTTTTCTTCGGCTCATACTTGGACAACTCCAGGGACTTACACGATAACAGCTAAAGCCTCTTTTAGCACCTCAACTTCCTCAAGGATAAGTAGTGTAGATGTGACACCTGCCATAATACAAAAATGTTTGAATGGCACTCCATACGGCAGTTGCGTCACATATTCTCAACCAAAATATTGTTCAACTAATGGAACTATAATAAATCAATGTCAGACTTGTGGCTGTCCTTCAGGATATTCATGTAAATTAGGTAGTTGCTTAAGCAAAACTCCAGGTTCTACTGTACTCCCAGCAAAATAAAATCACAAAACCCAGTTAAAAAAATACCCTGTCAGGATAATCCCCATCCCCACAATTCCAGCGAAAATAAAAATCAATTTAATCTTCATAACTCTCTTCAAAATCATAAACTCAGGCAATGACAATGCTGTCACAGACATCATAAAAGCAAGTGTTGTCCCCATAGACACACCTTTCTCTGTCAAAGCTGAAACGAGTGGAATAATGCCTGCCGCATTTGAATATAAAGGAATACCGATAAGAACAGCGAGAGGTACAGCATACCATTTGTCACTTCCAGCATATTGGGCCAAGAAATCAGTAGGAACAAAACCATGAATATATGCCCCGACACCAATCCCAATCAAAATATATGGCCAAACTTTTTTTAAAATACTTAGAGTATAATTTTTAGCATAAACAATTCTTTCTTTCTTGGTCATCACCGAAAAAGTCGTTCCCCCATTTATAGTACCTTCATATACAAATGGTTCTACTAGATTTTCTATTTTCATTTTCCCAATAACCATCCCAGAAAGGACTGAAATAAAAAGTCCACTCATAATATACATAAGTGCAATCTTCCAACCAAACATTCCTAAAAGTAAAATCAAGGCCACTTCATTTATCATTGGAGAAGCTACAAGAAAAGAAAATGTCACTCCGAGTGGCACTCCTGCCTGAATAAATCCTAAAAATAGAGGGATAGCCGAACAGGAGCAGAATGGAGTGATAATTCCAAAGAGTGAAGCAATAATATTTCCTGAAAATTTATTTTTATGAGATAAAATTTCTCTTACCCTCTCCTTAGGCAAATAAGAACGAATTATGGAAACAATAAAAATAATTACCGTAAGTAAGATAAATATTTTTATTGTGTCATAGAAAAAAAAGTTAAAGGCGTCAGCTTTTAAAGTATTGGGAATTATCTTAAAAACAGAATATGTTAACCAATTAGCCAACAATTGTATAGGATAAAAAATACTCATATTAAGATAATACCACAGTTCTAGGTCCCATCAGTCAGCACAAAAACACCTTTACAATTCAAGGCTCAAAACGTATGCGCGACCTATACGAAAGCATGATGGGTGTATTTTTATACCAGACCTAAAATAAAACCCCAGCGATTGCTGAGGTCGGTATGTTAATGAATTAACATATCATTATATCTTCAGTTGATACCATCCATTTTTTATCGTCAAATAGACGACAAGAAAAAGAAAAGCATCAATTGAAAGGACAACTATACCAGGATTCATAATTCATCCCTTCAACTTATGAGTGAAAAACATGTTTATACGACCCTAGTATACCATAATAATGACTATGTTAGAACTAGTTTTATAAATTAAATCTCAATTTTAGGTAATTTCTCATTAGAATTACAAATCTCTTGATATAATTCAATCAATTTTTGAAGGTTTTCTTTTGTTTCTAAGATTAATTTCTTAAAATTTTCTATACCTTCTTTATTTAATATCGTCTTACAAATCTCATTCCCAACAACATAACAATATCCCATATTTTTAAATCCATCACCTTTTTTATAACTTTCCTTAAGATTTTGTTCATTTAAAAGAATATTAAAAGTAGAAAAAGATTCTTGGATACAATCTTCATATTTTTTACCTTGTCTCTCATAATGTTCTCCAAGAGATTGTCCCCCTACTAAAACTGCTAGCCCTTCATCAATCATTCTAAAGACTATTTGATTTTTTATATCTAAATCAGATTTTTCATCTATGTTAGAATCTCTCCAGTCTGATTTTTCTCCCATCCAAACATGAAAACTTTCATGAGTTATTCCATTTATAGCATCTTGGAGAGGATTATTTTTTACTCCTAATCTAACTAAATCCACAATTATATCTCTTTCCACACAAAAATCTGCCTTCTTGTTTATAGTAAAATTCACATTCGTTTTTTTTAAATCAAATACTGAAAAGAATATAGATAATTTTTTAGCCACATTTTCTCTTATATATTCAATATTGCTTTCTAAATAACTTTTAACTTTTAAAACTCTTTCATGGTCTTTTTTATACCTATCCAATCTGTATTGCCAAATTGTTTCTATATTACCATCTTGAATTAATCCATTCTTTATCAAGTCATCAACCTCATTTTTATGTGCCATTAATTTTTCTCTATTTTTTTCTATCCATTGATACTTATCTTCCATTTCTCTTATCCTTGAGATAAAATATTCCTCAATAAAAGTATCATCACAAAAATTAAAAGACAACTTAGAAAGATTTATATTTTCTTTCTGGGTTAAATTTGCTACCTTTTCCATATCTAAATAATACCACAAGTTTAATGTCCGACAGAACCCAAAAGAGCTTTATAAAATAAAGCCGAAAACGTTTGCGCGACCTAGTGGACGAAGTTAGAACTGCATTACAGAACAATTACCTTAAATTCTCCTTCAGCTAGTGTATAAACTGGTAGTTCTTCTCTATAATCCTTTAATTTCTGTAATGCTTTTTCCCAATCTAACTTTGAATAAAAATCTGATTCTGAGTGCCAGTGAGGAATAAACTTTATTGGTAATAATCCTATACAATTAATGATTTTATCATTATCAACACCATAACAATATTTTGAGATAACATCAGCTCCAGCAGAAGTACCAGCAAGGGTTTTCCTATTAAGTTCCTTTGTCCAGTCTTTAACTTTATTCAATCTTTCTAAAAACACTTCAGTTCCCCCTCCCCGAAGAAATATAACATCTGATGATTTAACCTGTTCAATAAATTTGTCCTGTTCTGCAAGAATAAGCTCAAAATTATTTATAAATTTAGAGAAAAGAACATTGTCTTCCTTTATTTTATCATCCCAACTATCTATAGGGCGAGCAAACATACAGTCTAAAATTTTAACTGGTCTATCAGAGCTAAATCCTTTAACTAGCTCCTCACAAAATGCTCTACCTCCATCTTTTGCTTTATGTAAATATCCACCTACTAAAATGTATTTCGTCATAAATTTATTACGAATCCAATAATCCAAGTTTTTATAATAACTCTTTAGGAAAATTATGTTCACAATAAACAGTTATTCCATTTTGTGTTAATAATTCGGCTGTTACTCCTCTTCTAGATATTTTTTTTCCAGTGAATGTCCCATCATATACTTTACTAGAGCCACAAGAAGGACTTCCCTCCTTTAAAATAACGACTTTAATATTTTTTCTTTTACAGGTATCAAGTATCATTTTTGCTCCATCTATAAATTCTTTAGTAACATCTTCCCCTTTTGTATTTAAAATTTTTGCCTCACCATTAAGAACTTGTTTTGCTGTTCTCCCTGGCTCTATCTCGGCAGGTTCTCTTGGTATAGGTAAACCACCAATTATTTCTGGACACATGGCAATCGCTTTCCCCTGTTCAAGTAATTTTCTTAGTCCCTCTACTTCATTTGAACCTCCATCATATTTAACTCGACAACCAACTAGGCAAGAACTAATTAATATCTCAGGTTTCATCTTTTGTTTTTCTAATGGATTTTTTTCCATAAATTAATTATACATCAAAAACAACAAAAAACCTCTTCAGTGGGAACCAAAAAGTCATTGTGAAATATAGTTATTATTTAGAAATTTCTCAAAAGCGCGACTTAGTGAACAACGTTAGAACCGATATAAAGAATCATAAGGGCTATGTATATATACCTGACTTGAGATCGTACAAAGGAACTGAAGTAAAACGGATCGAAAACATTATAGATTCTGAAATCCTTAATCCCCTTTCAATGATACCAGAATTAGAAAAATCTTAAAAGTAACATACTTTTACCCTACACCCCATAACACTATATCTCTACAGAAAACACCGTCGGTCATGCACAATTAGAGACAAATTCGGATTATTCCGAGACCCCTTGTTATATGGGGATACAGCTACTAAAATATCTCCTTGCTATATATAGAGTCAGCTACTTAACATTAACCACTAAAATACCGCAATTTATAATGGTTTTAGCTATAAAGTAAGGTTAAATAATGCAATTATGCTTCCTATAAAGGCAACAGAAGAAATAAGAACTAAAAGATAAGCTAGGGATGTAGTAATGGTTAACGGATGAAAAATAAAGAATTTCTTTTGATCAGTTACGGATGCTTTTTTAATGTACCGAATTGCTAAATATGCAGAACCGAGAAAGAAGATGAGATATGCGGTTATCCATGTAGCTGTGGTAAAAAGGAAAGGAAGTATACGTATACCAGGGCTAAGAATTAATGCACCTCCTACAATAAAGAATATGGCTGAGAAAATTAAATTCAATTTGTTATTTTGATTATTCATGTGTTTTTAGTTAATAATATTAATTAGTGCTATTTGTTGCTTTATCTAATGAGTTTTGTATAGCCCAATCTACTTGTTCCCATGGTTTTAGATTTGCCACATTGCCAGACATTTTTAATCTCTGTAATGCCACTACGCATTTTCTATCCTCCAAAAGCTTCAATTTGGCTATTGACCAATCAGAGGATGTTGCTTTAGGGTTTGCTTCAAAAAATGATGATGTCCAATTAATCAGTGCATTTCTGTATTCTGTTGTGCCTGCATCGTCTTCTGTATAGTCTTCAGGACACTTATAAGCACTAGTTTGTTTTAATGTTTGGCTTTTATAAAAATAAAAAAGCGCAGAGAAAGCTATTAATATAACTAGTATTAAATATTTAATTGTTTTTTGTGCTACTGCTTTCATAATCTATTTATATAACCTATAACATGCTTCCTCGTTTGATTTATATTCATCGGCCGCTAAGTTAAGCCTTTGTTCTAAATTCCTAAAAGCAACTCTTTTTTCTTCTATTGTTGAATAACGTTTATCGTTATAAATATAATCAAGTACACAATCATTTCCTTGCACAGTATTACACTTTTCAAAACCAGTTTTAATCATGCTACGCCACATGGCTAATGAATTTGCTGGATCAAGTATACCCTCAAGAGAATCATCATATATTGAATGATTAAAATTATTCTTTAAACAATCTTCAAGTGGTTTTTTCTCTAATGCTTGCAACTGTGCTTTCTCTTGCAATACTTCCTTCTCTTTATTCTCTTGAATGTTGGAAGAAATTATTTTATATCCAACAAAAGCAAGAAATATAACTCCTATAAATATAATAATCTTTTTATTGTTCATAAATTTTGAATATTAAAAACCTAACCATCCTATTAATCTGGTCCAAAAACCTTTAGGCTTTACTTCTGTTGTGCTAGTGGTAACTTCTTGATTTAAGTTTATAGGATCTGGTTTAGTGATATTAACAGGGTTTTCTTTCACTTCATTCTGTATAGCTTTTACCTCTGGCACTTTTTTTATAACAGGAGTCGTTGTTTTTGTTTTTGAGATAGGCACACATCTGGTTTCATTAGTATTAAAAATAGAATTTAGTTGACTACCTGCTCCACATCTATTTTTTCCATCACAAGATATGCCAGTTGTTGAACTATAGTTCAAGGTTGAATCACAGCCAGGAGGAAGTGTGGGTTCGTTAGTTTTTGGTATTTCACAATAAGCGTTGCCAGTACTTGGACAAACAAAATTATTACCGACTGGACACGCATTCCAATATTTACCATTACACAGAGTTCCACTATGCTGTACTGGGGTTTGTGTTTGTGCAGCATGGTTCACACATATTTGGTAGCTAGAATAAAGATAATTTAGATAACTTGTTTCGCTTTTAACACTATAAGGATCAGCCATATTAACACCCAGTGCACTATGTGATTTGATAGTTTTATAGATGCTGGCACAAACAGAAACATATTGTATTGATCTTAGTTTATCCCAGGCATTACTCCAAGCTTGCACAGGGTCTTGGTCTATTTGTACGTGTATTGGATTTGATTGAGAACCAATACTGGAAGTATATGTAATGGCAGAAGAAAAACGTAAAGGAATTAAAAAAGAAAACAAGAACACTAAAACTATTTTATTTTTCATATTTCGCGTGGGTTTTAACTAATAATATAATCAAAGAGGTAGCAAAAAAGGCTACATAAGATCGCGATAATCTCTTTCGAGACTATCCTATGCACCTTTCGATGCACAGACCCACGCGAGTAGTTGCGACTTCTGTAGCCGTTTTTACTCGCGTGGGGTTTTTATTTACCATGCCATTTCTGGTTTAGGATTGTTTACTTATAATAACTCCAATTACTTAATACTGCAATGTTAAAAGAATGTTTTATCTAAAGCCTTTTTCTAGTTTTTTTCTGCGAAAATTTTATACCTGTTGAATTATATATAGGAATCAATTCAAAACAACCCCTAGGTGCCTTTGTGCTAAACACGGTTTTAAATAACCCTTATAAAATAACATCTTGAAATTGATTACTCGTACTAATGGCCTCTATGTGATCAATTGTGTACCTTTCTAGTTTTAGGCTCGCGGAAGCGTGTAAGTTCTTTTACCCTCCAAGGATTCCAAAAGTACGAGGAGGTGAACCGATGACCCCCCATACCCCTTATTTTAATAAAAGTAATAGCACAAAAAAACTATAGCTAGTGAAGATAAGGTCGATGTTAGATCTTCACAATATAAGTTAGTCACTTATATAAATTTAATCTACTAAATTATTAATCGTATGAAAGCACTAAGTATAAAAGAAATATTAGAGGATGATTCTATCGCTTCTAATTATCAAGGTTCAGAAAAGACAAGAGAGATGGTGAAGGATCAAATTAGAAAAATTTGGGGAGAGGGTGAAACTAAGAACTACTCGCCATATAAAACTTTCACCTTCGCTGGATGGTTGAAGTTGGGCTATAGGCCTAAGAAAGGTAGTAAGGCATTAAAGAGTGTTACCTTTGTCGAGAAGAAAGATGCTCAAGGTAATGTTATTGGAAAATATCCACGCACGATAAATTTATTTTACGTGAGGAGTGTGGAACCAATTCCTAATTAAATCTTTATGTTAAAAAAAGAAATAAAGATTAGTTATCAGAATAGGCACGGAGTTAGGGGAGATCTTCCCACCGCATCCAAGCTTATTATCGCAAACCATATTCTAAAAAAGTATGGTTTTTGTATTGGAAACAAGGTGAATGTTGAATATTCACCAAACTTAATTGTCATTAAAAAAATAACTTAAAAAACATGAACACTTATAAAAACAATATTCCTTCTCCTTATAAAACAAGAGAAAGAATAGATCCGATTCAAGAAGAGATTACAAAGAATGCAGCGAGTTTTAAATTAACCGTAGTAACGGAACAAGATTTTGAAACTATGAAATTATTTAAAAATATTCCTGGCTTTGTGGCATTCAAGACTACTCTTAGTAAAGACAATCAGTTATTAAGTATAGGCTATGGTTCAGCTGTACTAAATAGGTTAAATAAATTTGTGGAGAGGACGGTGCTTTTTGCAAAAAATTCTAGCCTAATAGATGCCATGGTGAGATCCACTAAAATTCTTGATGCATTATCAATCATGCCTAATCAAAAAGAAAGTGACGAAAATGATTTAGAAGGTCGAAATTCTCAAGCATTTTTTGGTGAAGACGATATGCCACAGTATGCGAGTCAGAAACAGCGCAATTTTTTATCCAAGTTGGTTCAGAATTGCGATGAGGAAGATAAAGAGGAATATATGTCAGCTTTGGCATCTCCTTACCTATCTAAATTCCAATGTTCCGAGCTTATTCAAAAGCTTATGCCCATAAAATAATTATTAACTTAATCTAAAAAATGATTACAAACACAATATCAGCTTTTGAAGCACCTCGACAAAGGAGTAGCTTCTTTTTAGAGGACACAGACGAGCCAGGAATGGCAACGAGTCATCAAAAAAGAACTATCTATCGTCTTTTATGTGAAAATATGGAGGACGGTGAAGGTCGAGAAGTAAATATTAACCAAATTCCTTATGTCTCACAAGACGAAGCTAGCCTTTGGATTAAAGAGCTAGAAAATTCAATTTGGTAAAATAGATAATAATTAAAGCAGTTTATGCGCAGTCGAGCGGTAAGCTGCTTTTTTATTTGGTCCCTATTATCATTTATTTTGTTTGGAGTAATCTAAACTTTGGGTAACTACCATATTGCGATGAGTAATATAAAAGTTAGTAGTAAAAATAGCTCCAATAGCTGTGATTATAATCAGTCCGTTTGTGATTAAATTAATATTATGGTTTATATAAATAATAAAAAATCATAAATGGAATCTATTAAAAATTCTCTATTTTCTGTCATATATTTTAGAGTCTTATTTGAAAGTAAGTATGTTTTATCAGTTCTTCGATTGTTTTCATTATAATGCGCTCTTTCTCGCCAAACAGAGAATCCTTTAAAATAAAAACAATTTACTGCTTGCTTGAAATCTTCTTTTAAAAAAGGATACAGCTCATAATATGTTTTAATAAAAATCTTCGCTTTTTTAAAATTCTTCTTTGCAAAAGAGTTATCAAAACAAGTCAGCATCATCGCCCGTACGAGTTCATAAATTCTTGGTTGGGGACCTGACATATCAAAGTCATAAATAGCAGAAATGTTATTTTTTGAATCAAAAAAAATATTTCCAGGATGAAAATCTCCATGTCCAAGATTAAATTCTTCAAAGGAAAAATTATCAGTTTCACTGGAGAACTTTAAAGCCAATTCTTTCTTAAAAAGAAGAGCCTCATATGCTTCGTTGTCATAATCTGACTTTTCTTCCATGTTTAAAATCTTTTCTAAGAAATAATCTATATCCCTTATTAGATTTTCTGATTTTTCGGGTAAAAAATATCTTGAATTACTGAGAGAAAAATTTATTAAAGGATCTTTTCCTAATAAATGTATTTTAGCGAGCATTTCAGCCATTCTAATTATTGCTTGATTAGGAATATTTTCTTGGGTAAAAGAGATTCCAGGAATAAATGGATATAGAACATAACAATCACCTTCATAAAAACAATGCAATTTATTTTCTTTTGTTGGTATTGGGCAAATTACTGGTATTTCTTTTTTACTGAAAAATTTCTCTACTTTCTCAATAGAATCAATCCTAAGGCCAGCATTTTTTCTGTGTTTCTTCAAAAAATATAGTCCAGTGGTAGTTTTTATCTCGTAATTTTTACTAGAAACGCCAATTGGGATGATTTTTAAATGTTCCAAGTTTCCAATATTGTAATTTTCTAGAATTTTTTGAATTAAGTATTTTTCCGCTGCCTTGATGTCTTCTAATTGATGTTCTCCATCTAATTCTTTTTTGTATTCTATAAAATCTTTAAGATTGATTATTTCTACTTCTAGACCGTCAATTTTCATATTCAGTGTTTTATCTAAATGACTTGGGTAATGAATCCATTTACTTCTTTCTTTGTTACTAATTAATATTGTATCAACTCCGCTGATATCAATTTCTTGCCCAAAATAATTGAGTGTTATCAATTCTACATCCCATTTAGCATCCTTATAACGATCGGGTCCATAGATAATATATTCCTTAATTTCTGGCAATATAATAGAAAAATATCTTTCCGAAATATCTATATCAATATCATGTAGTTCTCTATTAGACCCAAACATTCTTCCAGCCAAACCCCCTGAAATCTGATATTCAATCTTGTGCTTGTTTAAAATTCCAATTATCCATTTGAGAGCATTTTTTGTTTTGTCCATATTTTATTAATGAAAGTACACAATAATAGCGGAACCGATAAAGATAAGTAAACCACCAATAAAAAAATAGATGTTCGGAGTAATTTTGAAAAAAATAAAAGTGAAAAGAACCACAAAAAATGGATAAGCGATTTCCAGAATGGAAGCGGAGGGAGCGCCTAGAGTTTTAATAGCTGAAAAAATTAAAAAATTGGCTAAAATAGCTAGAAGAATAGACAAGAGAATTAGAGATAAATTTGTCTTTCCAGAGAAAAGTAAGGTCTTAATAGAAGTATGGTCAAAAAAAACAATGGGGAAGCATTATAATGGCTGCAACTAAAGAATCTACAAAGATTAAAGTCATAGGCGATGTCCCCTGAAGAATCTTCTGGTCAATCGTGTAAACCAAACCCCAAGTAATCGCTGCTCCGATGGCGTAGATAAATCCTATATTCATGTAAATATTATAACATTTTTATAATTTATACTCCTTAAATACTCCCCTATCTGGTCTTGTTTTACAGAAGAAAATACTCTTATTTTTTAAATCATAAATAAAAGAACATTTAGTTGTAATCCACCAAGGTTTGCCACTGCAAATACTCATCGGGTAATTTTTCTTATCTCTAAGAAATTTAGGAATATCTTTTAAGGATTTTATTTCTTTAATAATCTCTTTTGCTCTTTTGTATCTCATGCTGGCATAGTCTCTCACGTCCTTCAATTTTGAACCATTTTTCTTATTTAATTTAACACTTAGATTAGTAAGCACTCCTTCCGTTCGAACTTTAGTGACAGCAAATTGATAAGGAGTTTTTTCTACAAGGAAAGAACTTTTTCCATCAGAAATAATCATGTTAGCAGAAACTTTACTTTTTTTAATTATTTCTAAAATAGTTAGAATGTTATTCTGATCCAAAATTTTTCTCGCTATTGGGGAAGGAGTTTGATGTTTTATTCTAGGGTATGGCTGTAAAGTAGCTTCTATTATTCCGATACCATATTCATTGATTCCTTCACAATGACCTCTTTGATCAACAATCAAAAGTTTCTTTGCTTTTCCATTTTCCTTAATGATTTTAGTATCAATATTATATTCTCTATCTCTGTTTTTAAAGAGATAAAAGTGTCCATTAATTTTTTTTGTTCCAAGAGTACACATATTTATTTATCTTACAGCTTCTCTGAGATCTCTTACTGCTTGCAGGGGGTCATCAAAATATTTATCTACCAATCCTGCTACCAGTTCTGGACTTTTCTTAAATTTTTCAGAAAGTGCATATATTATCGGTAACACATTAGTAGAAGAAATATTTTTAAAAACTTGTCGACGCATACCTCGTTCTAATTCTTCTCCTAATATATCCAAGGCAGAAGTTCCAGGCAGAACCGTCTCAAATACACCTTCTAAAATTGTTTGGCAGCGACCAAAAAGTATTAATTGATATGGCATAGGAACACGATGTTTTACAAAGATG
Source organism: Minisyncoccota bacterium (assembly GCA_041667145.1). Taxonomy (GTDB): domain Bacteria; phylum Patescibacteriota; class Minisyncoccia; order Phycocordibacterales; family UBA9973; genus UBA9973. The sequence continues at coordinate 11,651 of JBAYFP010000009.1, read as the reverse complement.
TGAATGAGACCCATAAACCAAAATCCTAAACCAGAAAAACGTGTTCTTTCTAAATAAATGCGTATATCTTCTCGAAGTTCTGGTGTATCAAGTTTTTTGGAGGCATTACACATTTTAAGTGCAATTTGAGTAGAACTCTCTATGTTTTTTGAATAAACAGCCAGAAAAAGATCTTTTGTTTCCTGGATATCTTTATGATCAAAATGTCCAAGTAATCCCAAATCAAGAAGAGCTATTTTACCCTCTGGTAAAATAAGGAGATTTGAGGGATGTGGGTCTCCATGGAAGAAAAGTTCTTCTTGTCCTATCCATGCACGAAGAACAGCTCGTATTAATTTCTCAAGAGAGGTTTTAACATCATATTCTGAATTTTTTGGTATAGATTTAGATTGGCGGACAGATATGCCTTCAATGAAACTCATAACTAATATATTGGCTGAAGAAAGATTCGGGTACGGTACTGGAAAAACTAAAGCGCGTGCAAGTTCTCCATCTGATTTATTTATAAGTTTATGATAATAATCATTTACTGTCTTTAGGTTTTCTAATTCATGTTTGAAATCTATTTCTGCTAAAAGCCAACTTTCCAACTGTTCTAATATTTTCTCTAGATTAATATGACGAAGATCAGAAGAAAACCATTCTGCAATCTTTGCCAACTTACGGAAAATATTAAGATCAGACTTAATAGTACGATCAACATCTGGACGACGAACTTTTATTGCTACACTTTTTCCGTCAGCAAGTTTCGCTTTGTACACTTGTGCAATAGATGCCGCTGCTATTGGTTCAGGATTAAATTCTTCGTACAATTCTTCGGGCGATCTACCAAAATCTTGAATAAATATTGATTTCACCACTTCATAGCTCATTGGAGGCACTTCATCTAAAAGTTTTTGTAGTTCTTCACAATCTTTCCGTTCTAATAAATCATAACGGGTTGAAAGAATCTGTCCGAGTTTTATAAAAACCAAACCCAGTTCTTCACAGGCAAGTCGAATACGTATTCCTAATGATTCTTTCCGATGTTTGTTTATTTTATAAAATAAAAAATACCTTGATCCGATTATGATCATTTCACAACTTCGTTTTATTATTCCTACCTTTGCAGTTTTTTTCATTATTTACAATTTTTACAGAAAAAGTATTTTTTAGTACCTGTAGTTTCACCAACAGTCACAGTCTCTCCTACATGAATTATAGTATCACATTTATCACACTTTAATTCTTGAGCAACTTTAACTTTATGATAGCCTACTATATTTTTAAACTTATTATTTCCACCTTTACCAAGAAGTTCGTCTGACAATTCTGAAATAATCTCAATACTATCATCAACAATCTTACGAACCAAATTAGAAGTACTTTCTCTATTTTCTTTTGCCTTCTGTTTTATTTTTTCGTAAGTAGCTCTAGAAACACGTAGATTTATAATATAGTCTTTATTATCTTTATTTTTATTCATGTATACAATGTAATACATTGTATACATTAGAGCAAGTGTAACACTTGTGGATAACTTTTTGATGTTTCAATTAAACTAGTAAATATAACTTACATAAATTCTTAATATTCAAAAGGCCACGATTGGAACAATAAGAGCATTCTGTGGAATCACATATTGAGGACTCCAAGCATCTATGAGTTCTATTTCCCTTTCAACTTTTTCTTTGCTTCTGTTTCGTTGTAAGACATTTTTTTTACATGCTTCTCTATTATTTTCAAAATAAATGTAATTAATTTTTGCCTTCATTTCAAGTTTTTCTAAAACTTCTTTCACATTTTCTTCAAGAATTTTTAATCTTTCTGATTTACACCAAACTATGTCTGTAAGTACCACATCTTTACCATCTTTTAGGGCGGTCAATAAATCTTGATAATAAATACTATCTTTAAATTCATGAGATTTTTTGTATGAGGATTTATGGTAATCATCACAAATTACCGCATTTTTAAATTCTTCGGAATTATTTTTTATATAAGTTGTTTTTCCAGAACCTGGAAGACCTATAATAATAGTAATCGTTTGCATGTTATTTGTTAAAAATTATTTTAGGGGTATTTTTAATTAATTCTAATTTTTTATCTCTCATTAATTTTTTTATTCGAGCTTCTTCCTTTGATGCAATGGACCTGTTTTTAAACTTTTTAGAATAAACTAATTTAACAGGTCGTCTAGAGGAAGTATATCTTGCACTTAGGTTACTATTGTTGTGTTCTGCAATTCTTCGTTTCAAGTCGGTGGTGATTCCAGTATATAAAGTTTTATCGGCACATTTAAGAATATAAAGGTAATACATTTATATAATTTACTTACAATTTACATACATTATCGGGTTTATGCTACCCCATTTTCTATAATGCTTTACTGATTTATTAAAATATTTACTACGTATAGGGTCTTCTGCTATTTCTCCATCAAATATCCATCTCTTGGAATTAGTTTCAACATCCTGGCTCCATGAATGTATTTTATAAACTTCTTTTACGATACCTTTATATGTAGCAAAAGCAAAGACTGCTTTTGCTCGTTCTGGTCCAACTTTCCATGAAGCATGTGTAATATTATACAAACCATCAGAGGTTAAATTATCTTTGTAAGTTTTATTAATACTAATAATCATTACAAGGTCATCTATTTCTACTTCTTTAAAATTTTCTTTCATATAATTTTTTTTATTCTAACTCAACTTGTTGCTTATCAAATGATTGACGAATAAGATCCATCACATAATCAATCTCTTCAAGAGAACCAACAGGCGCTTCAATACTTCCGTTACCCCATCTGCCTATTTCTGACACATCACGACATATGGTTTTAGGATCCTTTACTTCATTTATAGCGATTTTCAGAGATAAAAGAAGTTGTTTTCTTTGTGGAATAATATCTACAAAATTTGTCCCTTCAGATTTATACGCAATATATCTTTTTTTTATTTCTTCCTGCACAGATGAATCAAGATTTAAAATGCGCTTTCTAAGTTCTTGAAAGACATTTAATATATCTCCCTGTAAATAAAGATTGTGTACATCCATACCATACACTCTTTCTCTTTTACCAACTTTCTGTTCTGTTTTCTCTTTTTTAAGCAAAGCCTCATCTACTTGTGGCATTTCCCAAATCTTTAAAGAAAGATCAGCTAATTCTTGAGCCCTCTGTTGTATCGTTGCTTCATCCCAACAATCTACGGTTGCAAGTTCCCTGTTTAATCTAATTGGGCTATCTTCAAAACCTCCTTTCATCTTTTGCTTTTCAAAAAATGGCCTATCGCTCAATTCAGAGTTATATCCTGTAAGAGTTAAATTTCCTATTGTATGTAAATACTGATCATGAACCCGTTCCCATTCTTCTCCCAAAGAAGACTGCCATATTTCTGAGAGGTTTTCATTTTGAGGCATTATATGTTCAATTGTGTATTCTTCGACTATCACTGGTTCCTTTCTGTCATAATTTTCCAATTTACGTAAAAGATAATTCCGTCTATTAAAATTATAGACATCCTTAATTACAAACTCACGTTTAAATTCTTCGTTATCAGGAAAGCGGCGATACGAATCTTTGACTAGAAACGCCAACTTAGTGTTCTCTAAATAATTTGTTTTATCAATTTCCTTACCAATAGTTGCAAATGTAGTGTTAAGCGAGTTAGTGGGAACGCCACAAATCGAACGTCTAAAAACATAATTCTCAACTATTTTTAATATTTCTATAAAATCTGTTCGCAATAAAATACCTTTACCATAGTCTAAATATAGTTCCAGCAAGAAAGGATATGCGACTTCTACTTTTAAATCATTAATGTTTTGTATAATTTCATTTATTTCTTTATCTTCTTCTCTCCCAAAAACTAGTTTTACAAAGTAGCCAGAAAAGATAAATATATTATCGACAATTTGCTGTAATGTCCTTTTGCCAGTTTCATTATGCACGTATTGTTTGAAGTTATTATAAACATCTCTGATGTTTGGAATATTACCTGTTTCTACAGTTAGGTAGTCACGCATAAATCTATCAAAGAGTTCCACATAACCAGCATCACCAAAACGTCTCTCCATTGGGTACCAATATTCCTCGTATAGCTTTTCCTGTTCTTCTTTAGGTAGAGACATTAAAACAAAATTACGAATAAGGTCAGCCTGTGATAAATCAAGGCCAGTAGAGTTTAAGCTTTCAAAAATAAGCTGAGGATTATCGTTCTGATGGTCCAGTGCAATATCTACAACAACTAACTTATGTATGCAATTAGCAATTTCTGTAAGTGAAAGTTTCGCACTTTTAATTTGTTCTTCAAAATAACTAAAATTGGTGACAATATTTAAAGATGGATGCTCTGGTAAGTGTCGGTTTTCAATAATAGCTAAAAATGTTTCTTTATCAACGCGAGTTAAAAGTAATTTATATCTATCTTCTTTTGTTTCGTGTTGGTTGAATAGATAATAGTTATCAATCTTTTCGGCAGAGTGAATATCTTCCTCATTTTCAGAAGCCTTAAGTGCTCGCGAAAGTGCAGTTAAGAGAAGTGATACTGTAGTTAATCGTTGCTGTCCATCAATTACCAGAAGAAGCGGCATAGCTGTTACTTGGTATATGCCTTTCTCGATGTACACGACAGAACCTAAAAAGTGACCACTTACTGCCTTATCATTAGCATCAAGTACATCTTTCCAAAGCTGTGAGCATTGTCTTATTTCCAAAGCTGTGAGCATTGTCTTAGGGTCCAACTGTATGGGCGTTGATAGATAGGAATTACAAATTGAGCTGGTTTTTGAAGGAACTTTAATAGATTGGCTTCTGAAGCTTTCATAATTTTATAAGTACTTTTTTAGAACTGCTAATTTCTGTTTTGAAAATTCATGTAATTTTAACTCTGAAAGATTTATTAGTTTTTCAATTTTTTCTATTTCTCTGACAATTTTCTGTTGATCAGAAAGTGAGGGCAAGGGAATTTTGATTAAATCAAAAGTCCTTGTTGTTATGGTATCAAAAATAGCACCATATGCATTATTTTTGAATTGTTCAATCTCAAATTTTAAGGCAAAATATAAATAGTCTGGAATTAAACTCTTATTTGCTTTTATTCCATAACAAGATTGGTTAAAAGTCATAGGAATTTTTAATTGTGCTAATGCTCCAACAGTACCCCTAGCAGAAATAATAATATCATCTTTTTCTAGATACTTCGTACTACTATTTTTTAATCCTTCTTCGGTTATACTCTTTTCTGCAGTTTCAACATAGCGACTATCTCCTTTAAAATCAGCTATTGAAAGCCAAGGGATATTTCCATCCCAATATTCTGGATTACTAGTGTCTGGTGTCCCTCCCCCAATTATTTCTATTTCATTAGACAGTATAACTTCAGGGTATTTTGACTTCGAAAAAGAATATATTTTATATATATCTTTTTTTAAGCTATCCTCTTTCTCTTTTTCCTTTAATTCTTTTGCTTCTAGAATTCCAATTTCAGTAATAATTTTTTCTTGTATAATTTTTGATGGCAAAGGAATCTTTATATTTCTAAAATCAGATTTTTGTAAATGTTTTAATCCAACTCCTTTAAAATAAAATTCATTGATATCAGAAATCATATTCTCTAAAAAATAGAAAATGAATTGAGTTTTTATTCTGCTTTCGTTATTACTTTTTATGGCATAGGTATCTGTAGAATAAGCTGCCTTACCAGTAAAAAATTTTACAACAGCATTTCCACCCGTAGAAAGATAAATATTTTCATTGTCAACAAGATAATCATTGTACTTTAATACAGCCTCTCCACTTGTAAAAAAATTATAACTACCATTTAAAGTATTCTTCGCTGTTCCAACTTGTATTTTAGATTTAGGTTGCTCAAAAATAACTTCTCCAATATTTACCAATCCCCATTTACTCTCAATTTTTATCTTTTTTTTTAAAGTCAATGATATAGTCTTTTCAAAATCGGCCCTATCAAAAGTCATTATATTAATAAGGCTTATTTCAAAAACATTTTTTTCAAGAGATTTGTGTATTTTTTGGTCCTTATTTCCCAAAAACGCTTTATATACATAAGAATTAGCTTTTGTTTCATCTTCCTGGTTGTCAGAATTATACATTCTAGTACATTCATCAATAGACTTTCCACCTTGTATTGGATGGATACCTTCATATCCCCTGCGTTTACTAAACTCATATCCAAGAAACTTTTTTTCTTCTTTTTTCTGTCCTGATTTTGTTAAAATAATTTTTGAATTATAAGCTAAAATAAAATAAAGTAGTTTTTCTTTTTCTCTTTCAATCATTTTTTTTAAAAAATCATTCTTACTCTCTGTTTTTAACTTTTTTTCATACTCTTTATATATTTCATGTTTTTCAATATTTTTATTTATTTTATTTTCACAGAACATAATATAGTCTTCAAATTTTATTTCACCCCAAACATATTTAACGTATTTGGTGAAAGCACTTTCTATTCCATTAACCGTTACATCCTTATAATTTTGAAAAAATTTTTCTATAGAAGAAAAAACATTCTGCCATTCATAATTATTTCTCCTTTTTAAAAATAAAACCACTGTATTTGTTCCTGTAGCCATGAAAGTACCAGAACCAAGCTCGGTAATTCCAATAATTTCAAAATATTTTAAAATTATTTCCCTTGTTTTTGTATAAATTCCTGTATTACTCAACATGCTAGATGGAAGAATGATTCCAGCTAAACCATTGTCTGCTAAAAGTTGTTTCGTCCTTTCAACAAAAAGGCATTCAATTTCTGAACTTTGATCAGTTAAACGATCAAAAAGTTCAAAGGATTCTTTTGCATTTTCCTCGTCTAAATTTCCCTTAAACGCAGACACAGAATATGGAGGATTTGATACAAGCACATTAAATTGTTTGTTATCTTGTGAAAAATCACTATCAACTTCTTTTAATTTTCCACGATATTCAGAAGTTTTATCAAAAGTACCAAGCCCATCACCATGAATTACTTTTGCTAAACCATCCCCATGTAGGTAACAACCAACTTTCGCAGTTTTAACAAGACGATAGTCTTTTTCTATCCCGTATACATAATCAAATGCCCATTCAAATTCATTTTTCTTCCAAGCACTAATTTTTCTTGCAGATTGAGGGTTGAGTTTACTCTCATCAATTGAGTCAATTATTCTTTGTATACTTTCCATTGACTCAATAAGAAAATGCCCACTTCCAGCAGCATAATCAATTGTAAATGGAATAAGATCATTGGGATTACCTTTTGAAATTTTATTTTGAATAATTTCTTTTATAGGCATACTTCTAATAATATATTTTGCCACTGGAACAGGAGTAAAGAATTGTCCAGACTCTTGTTTTAAACCAGTAGTGAGAAGAAGCTCAAAAAAATCACCCAAATACTGATGTTTTTTATTGTATCGAAGTTTATACCCCTGCAATAATTCTACTACTTCTTTTACCACTTTTGCATTTTCCGTGAAGGATGAATCGTCAAAAACTTCCTTAAAAGCAAACTCGTTATTCTTTTTTAATCTTATTTCTGTTAGAATTTTTAAAAATTCTGCTTTGTGTTTTTCGTCTACTGATCCAAATTTATTATTAAATTCTTCATCTCCCATATCTACTACTTCTTTTTCTAGCAATTCACTCATTCCTCTTTTATATAGGTCTGTAAGTCTTTTCTGGAAAGAAATATTATCGTCCTCTCCTTCTAAATACTGAAAATGAAGTTGCTCATCTTTTGCTCTATCTTCATCAACTATTTTACAAAGAAAAAGTGTAAAGATTTTGTTAAAAGCATTAGGCTTATCAGATACTACATTATGACGAAGAATTTCCAAAAAACGATTAAAAATAAAACTACTATCTTCCTGTTTAATAACTTTTAAATCATTTATTGTTAGTGCTTTATTTTGAAATTCATAAGCATTTACCCAATCATCAAAAATTCCATTTGATTTTGAAAGTTTATTCCAGCGATCATAAAAATCTTTTACACTCCCTGCTTCTCTGTAATGTTCTTCTATTTTTACTATTTCATTCTTATAATTTATTTCTTTTCCATCAAATTTAGAAGTATATAGTATTAAATATTCTGCTTTATTATCTTGTTGAAAATAAGTAAATAGTTGACCTCCATCTTTCTGTAATTTTTTAAATTCCTTTTCAAATTCAAAACCCCACGTCTTACATTCAATCATTAAATACACTTTTTTTTCTTTTTTTACAAGGATATCTAATCTGCCACTTGTTCCATGTCCAGTTTTCCAAGTTTTTTCCAAAACTATGTCTTCTGGTTTATATCCTTTTTCGAGAAGACGATTTACGCACTCCAAAACTACCCAATTTTCATCTTGAGAAAAATTTTGAGTTGTACCACTATCAGATTTTATTTTAGGTCCAAAACTAAATTGTGTTTTTGGAAAATCAACTTCAATGATGTAATTATCAAAAGCAGGAAATTTTTTATAAAAAATTCCACTTTCATTTTCTTTCGGTAAAAAACCTAATTTTTTGAGTAATTCTTTATTATTAGGCATATAAAATTATCACTGATTTATTATAACAAATTTTTATCAGCAAATATACAGCCCAAAAACACCATTTTTACTGTGTATTTTAAGATAAATATACTTGAATCAAATCATTCAATGGATTTTTAGTCATTTGGAACCGCAAATGCCCTACATTGACCACTAAATAGATAAACAGTGTAATTCCTGTTATAATTTAATTATGCCTACAACAAAAGGGCTTAGTTTAAAAATCACGGCGGAAGTTGCTGTCCATAAATTCTTTTTACGAGAGATGCTTTTTTTCTTCATTAAAAAAAGACAAAGTGCTATATTAGATGGTTCTTTTTCTTTTAATGCAAAGGATTTTTCTGAATACATAGAAAAAATGAAATTTTCAACAACGATGGGAGTTTATATTGATCATAATCACATAAAGGAAAATTTAAAAATCTTGCGAGATTCATTTTTTAAAAGAGATAAACATTTAAAAATTATAATACCAATGGATCCCCTTTTAAAATTTAGCACTGAGGGAGAAGGTGATGCTACGATTTTTACTGTAGTAAATTGTCCAACAGATTATATTAATAATGCATTGCGCTATTTGGATATTTCTTTAATGCTGACTAGCGAGATTGACGACAAAAATAAGATAGAAAATTTGGAACTTGAAAGAAAAATTGGAAGTATCAATGATGAATCACTTTTTGGGCAAACCCAAGATCATAAACTAACATTTTGTAATAGGGATTATGATAGAGCATTGGGGCTAAAAGAAAGGGCAATCTTTAATATTTTAAAAAGGAGGTTTAAGAGAGAGGTTGGTACTAGTACTATTTATCGTGAAATAACAATCTTAAATCAAGGAACAGTAAGAAAAAGTCTAAACGAACGAAGCGGTTATGTTAATGATGGTGTTAATGAATTAAGAAAAAAGCTATGTGAAATAAGCGGAAATCCAGAAACCATAATAACCAGAAGAGGGACGTCTATCTATAAACTCATATATTAATACCTCCAAAAGGTTATCCTAAGGTATATTTTTTTAAGTTTTTCGCTGTTTTATCGCCGTGTGAAAACGACGATTTTTTACTATTTCAGTCATATTTTTCAACACACGGCGATCTCCTTTTTCCACTTTCTAAAAAAAACTAAAAAGGGTACCCATTTAAAAATATCCTTATATTTCAACATAATTGGTATTTTGTTTTTGTTTTTTCTGTTCACTTGACAAACATATTTTTATGCTACTCACTCAACCCAACAACTAAATAAGTTGTTTATTAAAAGTCGAGATTATTAGAATTAGGTCTAAAAAATAACATGTTAAAGAAAACAAAAGCGCCTAAGCAAGTGGAAAAAACTCTTCCGAAAGAAATCATTATATTGCAAGATGTTTGCAAAACAATGGTTTCAACCGCTTTCTTGATGGATGATTTGATCGAAGAACTTATTCATCAAATGCATTAGGAAGGAAGTAATTGAAGGTCATACAGAATTACTCTGTCTCTCTACTAGTCCCAGAAGGACAGAGCGCATCCTGTAATTATTAAAATTTAATTTAAAACATTAGTATGCATAGAAAAATTAGCCCTAAAAAGGCAAAAGAAATCAAAATCACCAAGTTGAACGAAAAATATATAAAGTTCCTAGATAATTATTCAAGGATAGAACTCTTGCTAGCATTAACTGTCGCACTATCTTCAAAGTTAATTTCATCTGAAGATGCAAATGGAGCAGTAGCGCGCATCGTAAGCAGTGAAAAACGCCTCAAAAATGCATTTGGTTTATCAGAGAGTTTCTTATTATTTGTAACCCAAGCTTTTATTAGAGACAGCGCTGGAGGGTTCTTAACCAAGAATAAATAACATGAAAAAAATAGAATTAACTCCAATGGAATTGGAATTACGTGATAAGGAATCCTTATATGATGCAGAAAATGAATTCTGCGACAAAGTCTGGTACTACCGATGTCACTCAGCTATGAAAGAAGAGCTCAAGAATGGAGAACTTAAGCTAGTTAAGAAATGGAAGCCAGAATATTCTGGAAAAAATTTCATTACAGAGAAAAGTTGGAAGGAATGCATAAAAGTAGGTAAAAGGGTCGAAAAGAAATATGGAAAAAAGAACCTTGGACCGTATACAGATTACGAATGGGGATTTATCTCCGGTAAGTTATCTGCCATTCGCTGGGTACTCGGTGATGACTGGGATCGATTAGATACCTAAATGTTCAAAGGTTAACAAAATTATAAACACGTCTTAAAGACAGGCGGAGAAAACTAAATAAAATTTACTTCGCCTGTCCTACAAGACATAACGCTGTATATCAGCAAATTAAATATATGAGTGAAAAAATTAAAAGATACCCTTATGCTGAAGCATACGAGATAGCACTGAAGGTTTTAGAAGAATTGCGACCTCACTGCGCAAAAATAGCGATCGCTGGCAGTATACGCAGAAAAAAGGCGGACTGCGGTGATGTGGAAATTGTGACAATTCCTCTCCCCTATTCAACGGGAATTTTTGAAAATGGAATAGCAACCATTGTAAATAAATGGCCTAAGGTCCGCGGTGAGTTAGATTATGGCAAAACAAAATATACTCAACGTATATTACCTTGTGGTATAAAACTTGATCTGTTTTTCGCAGACGAGAAGAACTGGGGCTATATTTTTGCAATGAGAACTGGATCAGATAACTTTAGTCATAACACCCTAGCAAAAAGATGGGTACAGTGTGGCTACAAAGGGAAAGATGGATACCTAACTAAAGATGGAGAAATAGTTGAGATAAAAGAAGAAAAAGATTTATTCAAATTAATTGGTATTCCGTTTGTCGAACCAGAATACAGAAACTTATAAGCAATTACTAAATGAATTAAATTATGAAGAGCATTCAAAGATTGTTTGAAAAAGTGGCTAGAGAACATCCAAACTGGGGTTCAGTAATTGTCTTTAACCACATAGTGGATGGAAAAAACTTTTCTCACGATAGAATCGCAAGATGGTTCAACGTTCTGGTCGACAAAGAAGAATATGACAGATCAGAGAAAAAGGAGATTCTAGAATATATCTATCTCCTAAATTCACCCCTTAACCGTACGAAAAATGACAAGATTACGCCTCTCAGAGAAGCGAAAAAAGAAAAAATGGATACGG
>JBAYFP010000008.1:0-35941 GCA_041667145.1 Minisyncoccota bacterium | reverse complement strand
TTGTTTTAGTCTATTGTAATGTCTACAGTTGGGACATAGGTGTGGTATAGGTATATTCATACGTTTATAGAAGGATAGTTCATCTCCTATGATTTTGAAGGCTTCAGTACATTGTTCATTACAAGTTCCTTTGTGTTCACATTCTATTACTTTGTTTATGATAGTGTCATCTACTTCTTTTATGTCATTTGGTATATCTTTACTATATATATCTATATTGTAGTTTCTTTCTTCTCTTTCTTTCCACTTATATCCTTGTTCTTCTGCTTCTTCCTTGGTTAGTGGGAAGTATTCTTGTGCTATGGTTTCGTTGTAGCAGAATGGACTTAATTCGCTTGGAAAGAACTCTCCATATCTGTATATCCTTCCTTTACTGTCTATGTAGGGCATATCGTTCATATGTTTGATTATCTTTGGTACTAGTTCTTCGTATTCTTCCTTCCCGTATTGTTTGTTTAGGATACAGTAGGATTTGTTTTTCATACCAATACAACCAAAAAGATTAGAAGAAAAACCACATAATTGAAACAAGCTAGAATCACTCATATTTTTAGAATGATTATAGAATCTACACAAAAAAGAAGTATCAGCTACTATAGAGGCTTCATAAATTAATTCATTACTCACACAACCACAAACATCATAACTATCTTTAATACCTTCAGTCGCTCGCCAACAATATTTCAAATTTTCTCCTTCTACAATAAAGGATTTATGAACATTTTTAGAATTTTTTACATAATCTCCATCTGAATCAATACTTTTAAAAATACTTGCAAATCTGCGGACGCTTTTTTTCATTAACTCATCAAACTCTTTTTTAAATTTATTAATAGAAGAATTTAATGATAAATTATAGCTCTCAATTTTCTCTAAATATTCTTCTCTAGAATATTCTTTGTTTCTTATACAAAAATTTTTATTACGTAACCCTGAACACATAAAACAATTTTGACAATTATAGCAATCAAAGAGAAAATACGAACTTATACAATCTCGACACTCACTAAGAAAAGATGAACTAAAACTTTTTGTTGTATTAAAACTTTCGTAACACAATTCTGAATCAACAACCATATAACAATCTATACAATCCTTACTTTTTTCTATTGATTTTGAGTAAAAAACGTTTTCACAATAAACAGCATTCGAAAGATAAGAATTCTTTGAATACCCAGTATAATTAGAATAATCTGATCTAGTATTACCAAATGCCCATAAATTAAGAGCTGGGACTACATTCATTAATTCTTTATATTGTTCGAAAAATGATTTATTAAAATCATAATCCCTACCATATTTCATTGGGTCCCAATTGTCACCCCACCAACAATCATGACAATATATTGGAAATTTATTATTTGGAGAGTTTATTGTTATAACATCCTTATTACATAGATCACATTTTTTCTTATAAAAACTTCCCTCATTCCTCCAGACAAACCTTCTAATAAATCTACATTCTGGACAAAATGTTGGTGGTGGTACTTTTATTTTTTCATAAAACTTAAAATCCTCCACTTCTATCGTGAAGTCATTCTTACAGTTCTGGCATATTCGATTTTCACTTTTATACTCCATAACTATCTTCACCCAGACGTTGGACGTCTGGGTTTCTAATATACTTCTTGCTGATAACACTTTTCGCAGTAGATTTTATAAATTTTCTGATCTTCTGTTTTATAAGATGTTTTAATATTTAAATTACATTTTGCACACATAGCATCAAATAAAACTCTTGGATTTCTTAATTCCATTCTATTTTTATGACGACAATTAAAACATTCGTGAGGAAGAGATAAATTAAGTCTTTTGTAAAAAGCAATTTCTCTACTAATTAATTTAAAATTTCTGTGGCAATTTTTACATGCTAAAATTTCTTTTATTAATTCATTACTGTATTCTAATGGATTTTTAAGAAGATCTTCCAACTTTATAGTTTCCTGACCACTTGTACTTGGAATATTATCCTGCCATTTAAATCCTTGAGTAATAGCTTTTTCCCTATTAAGTGGTATATATTCATTAACAATAGATTCATTGTAACCAAAAGGACTTATTTCTTTTGGAAAGAAAGCTCCCCATTCGTTATTTTTTTTCATATTTTGTATTAATTGGGGTAACAATTCCTGATATTTTTCTTTACTATATTGTTTATTAAAAATGCAATAAGATTTTTTACGGAGTCCAATACATCCAAAAATATTATCACAGTTATGACAATTGTCAGAATAATAAACATCATGAGAATCGTGTACATTTCTACAACTCATAATTTTATTTCCATGACAAGTTAAAACCTGATAACATTCTTCTAAGTCAGTTGAAAAATTAGCGTCATGAGTGTCAATTGCACTTCTTACTGTAAAACAAAATTTAGATTTTTCTCCCCCTTTTACATCAAAAGAATAATATACATTATGGGCATTATATATATGATTTCCAGATACATTATTATTGCGAGAACCAAAAAATGCTCGTTGAGGTAAAATTTTGCGTAATTTTTCCCTTTCTAAAAATATTTTTTTTATTATAGATTCTTTATAAAGTTGATTTTCTTTTAAGAAATTTTGATACTCCTCTTTTGTAACTTGTTTGTTAAATATATAATAAGATTTATTTACTAATCCTACACTACCAATACAATTTAAACACCCCCGGCAATCAAAAAGTCCAATACTTTCTACACAACCTTCGCATTCCTGTGAATATAAAAGTTTATTGCAGTTTAAACAATCAATACATTCATAACAAGATTCAGATTTAAAAATATAAAGATTATCTATTGAATCTTTTGAATGCCAAACAATATGTCCATAATCACAATTTTCGTTATTTACACAACCAAAAACCAAATAACAATTTTTACTTTTAGTCACCATGTTTGAATATTCACAATTTTCGCTTTGGATATTTAAAATTGATATTTGCGGAACTTTATTGAATAAAGAGTGAAATTGTTCAAAAAATGATTGACCCCAATCAATATTTATTCCATAAACCATAGGATCCCAATCATCTCCCCACCATTCAGAAATATCGTAAACAGGAAAAGGTACTTCTTGATTATACATGGAAACTATACTTTTCCCCGACATACTAGACGTTCTTTTATAAAGAGTTTTAAAATTTCTATAAAGCATTCGTAATTGCAACCTACATTGTGGACATTTCTCTGGCAAAGGTACCTTCATTTTTTCATAAAACACAAAATCTTCTGGCTCTATAGTGAAGTCTTGTTTGCAATTCTGACAATTTTTAGTTTGTGAATTCATTCTACCCGGAAGTGAGTTTTTAGATTGTTAAATTTTCGACTCGTTTTTAATGTATTCTATAACTCTTCTTCTAAACATTCTTCGTCCTGTACTTGTTTTCAAATACTTTTCACGACGTTTTGCATCATTTTCATTTAAACACGCTTCGTAATATATCAGTTTCCATGGTATATATCTTTTTGTCGAAAAATTTAACCCTTGATTATGTTCTTTTAATCTACGCTTAAGATCTTTTGTGTAACCAAAATATAACTCATCATATTTTTTACTTTCTAAACAATAAATGTAGAACATAATCTATCTAAAAATCTACTTCCGGGCTATATCCCCTCTTTTTTAAGTTCTTCCAGCAACTCGCGAGCTCGTTTTGAAATTTTACTTGGTGTCTTTATATTTATTTTTATATATAGGTCTCCGGTCTTACCGCTTTTAATAGCTTCACCAGAACCCGTCACTTTGAGTGTTTGACCGTCTTGAATACCAGCAGGAATATTTATAGGAATTTCAACTTCTTTACGAATTACTCCTTTACCTTTACATGTATCACATTTTTCTTTTGGTACCTCCCCAGAACCCAAACATTCCTCACAGGTTTTTGTACTGGAAATATTTCCAAGTATCGTTCTTTTTATTTCACGAATTTTTCCTTGCCCATTACAATATTTACATGTATCCATCTTAGTCCCTGGTTTTGCACCTGAACCATTACATGTATTACAATTTGTACTTTTCGTAATAGAAATTATCTTACTCGTTCCAAAAACAGCTTCAGAAAAAGAAATCTGTATTTCTGTAGAAATATCTCGTCCGCGTCTTGGTTGTGCTCTGCCCCCACTCATTCCTCCTGTAAAAAAATCACTAAAAATATCATTCAAGTTGCCAAAGTCAAAATCTGCACCACTATTCTGAAATCCACTAAAATCAAAACCTCCAAAACCACCCTGTCCTGCACCTCCATATCCTCCTTGACCCATGTTTTCAAAGCCTGATCCAAATTGGTCGTATTTTGCGCGTTTAGCATCATCTGAAAGGACTTGATAAGCCTCGTTTACTTCTTTAAACTTTGCTTCATTACCCTCTTTTTTATCAGGATGATATTTATGCGCCAATTTATAGAAGGCCTTTTTAATTTCCTCCTTTGACGCACTTTTATTTACTCCCAAAATATTATAATAATCTTTGCTCACAAGGGTATTATACCCGGTTAGTAGATTTTTGCAATGCTCGCTTTGCGAGCTGCATTTTATGCTTTGCAAAAACTCACTACCGGGTTATATCATAGGTTCGGCTTCTTGAGAAACTTTATTTTTTGTTTCTTTTTCTGAATTTTCTTCAGCATTTTCCTCTTCTTCACCCTCTTTTTTCTTCCCTTTTCCTTCAATAATAGCCTTTTCTTCAGCACTTCGGATGATCGTTGCCTCTTCTTCTGCGATAAGTTTGGCAGCATCATCTTTAGAAATTGAATACTTTCTACGTGAAGCTGCGATGATTTCATCACGATATGAGGGATGAGTTGGCGGAAGAACTCTCAATGTCTCTGCAGAAAATGGATCATAAGATTCTCCATCGATAGTCATCTTCACATAGATTTCTCCAACAGCAAGGTTGATCATATCTTTCACTTCGAAGACTGGCGCAAATTCAGGTTTCATTTTGACAGCATCTTCACCACCAACACGGAAGGTTATGATACTCCCGCAGTTACCGAGAACGGCCATGTGAACTTTCGGAATAATTTGCCCCACATATTGATGTGCAATAGTTAAATTAAGTCCGTATTTTCTCGCCTCTGATAAAATATTTTCGAAGGTCTGAGTCACGACATTTTGAAACTCATCCACGTAGATATAAAAATCAGTTCGCTCACTTTCTGGGATAGCTGCACGCTCCATTCCTGCCTGTTTTATTTTTGTCAAAAACATAGAACCAAGAAAAGATGAGTTTTCTTCTCCTAGACGTCCCTTAGAAAGATTGATGAGAATTATCTTCCCTTCATTCATCAATTTACTCATATCTATTTTATTCTGCTTCTGTCCGAAGATATTTCGAAGTAATGGATCAGACAAAAATTGACCAAGCTTATTTACAAGCGGTATGATAGCGTCCGTATCAAATTTCTCAGACCAATCAGCAAATTCGATAGCGAAGAATCTTTTGACCATGTCATCTGTAATATATTCGACGACTTTCTGTCTATAATTTCTATCCGTCAACATCGATATCATTCCACGCATTGTGGCATGAGGATAGTCTAGAAGTGCCAAACAAGTAAAACGAAAAACGTGTTCGAGACGTGGCGTCCAGTTTGCTCCGAATTGCTTTTGAAAAACTTCGATCAATCCTTGAGTCAATTGGAATTTAAACATAGGGTCGACATTTGCAAGCGGATTGAAGGATGCAGGAAAATCAATGTCTGGAGGATCTATGATACATACATCTTCGATGCGTTCTTTAGGAATATAATCAAGCATTGCATCTATCACGTCTCCGTGTGGGTCGATAAGACATAGCCCGTGATTATAAGTGATATCCTGCCTTAAAAAAAGCTCCAATAATTTTGTTTTTCCGACACCAGATTTTCCAATGATATAAAGGTGTCTTCTTCTGTCTATACGTTTTATACCAAAAATAAATTTCTTCTCTTCAAGAGAAGCTACATAATTTGTACGTCCAATGAAAGAGACGTCTTCGGGCTTAACCTTCCCAAATACCGGCAATTCTGGCGGAGGCGGACCATATTTGATTATTTGGACTCGATTTGGCTTTGGCATATAGGATTTATTTTAGCATAAATTACCACCCCTTTCATCCCCTCCTTCACAAGGTGGGGAAATATTAATAAACTTCTTGCTGATAACATTTTTCACAATATACTATTTCTGGTCTATCAGATGAATAACTCGTCTCAAATTCGTTTTGACAACCTTCTTTCATACATTTTCGATGCCAAAGTTTCATTGGATTTTCAAATCTTATACGCCAATTATTACGACAATAAAAACATTTACGAGGTAAAGGAATTAAATATTTTTTATAAAAAATTAATTCATTTTGAACAATCTTATAATTTCTACCACATTCTATACAACATAACACATCATTTAAAATATCATCCTTTACATTTAAAATTGAGTCTGGAATTTGATACAAACTTAGAGTTTCTTTCCCTGTAGTTTTCTGTATATCATCCCACCACTTATGTCCATTCTTAATTGCCTCTTCTCTAGTTGTGGGAAAATAATCTTGTGCCATCGTTTCATTGTAACCAAAATGAGACATTCTACTTGGAAAAAATTCTCCATATTCTCCTGTCTGTTTCATATATTCTATTAATTTGTCTCGTAATTTAAAATATTCCTCTTTAGAATATTCTTTATTTAAAATACAATATTGACCATGTCTAATACCTGAACAACCAAAAAGATGTTTTGACGAATGACAATTTTCCACATAACTTACCTCTTGGTTCTTAAAAGAATAAATAGCAAAAAGAGCAAGATAATCATAATCCGCTGTGAGAGCTTCATAACACTGAGAACTTTCTCCAGCAGGTGTCAAATCATAACTATCTTTTATGTTTGTTCCTCTCATTAAAAAACGTACGTCTTCACAACCTATAGCCATAAAAGCATTTTTTAGATTTTTTGAATTTAATAAACAATCTCCAGTACAATTTACACTATTTCTAATATTAGCAAACCTACGTATTTGTTTTGAAAGAAAGTTTGTAAATTCACCTTTTGCACGCTCAGTACCAGAATAAGAATGTAATTGATAATCTCTAATTATATTTTCATACTCTTCTTTTGTATATTGCTTATTAAAAATACAATATTTTTTCTGACGTAAATTTGCACACATGAAACAGTTAGAACATCCTTTACAGTCATAGCATAAAACACAATCTGTGAGGCCAGTAGAATAATAACAATTTCTACAATTATAACTGTGCTCTAAAAATATAGAGTCATAAATAATTTGTAGATAATAAAAAAGATCAAGTGAGTCAACAACATCACGAGTATCCGGACCGTCAATATGATAATAATACATAAGATCTTCAGTTCTCCATGACATTGCCCCCATATAACAATTTTTTGCATAAGTTGTATTTTGAGTATATTCACAATTCACACTCCCTATGCCATCATCATTAATTAAAGACAAAAGTGGTACTTTATCTTGCAATTCTCTAAACTGTTCAAAAAATGGCCTAGAAAAATCGATATCTCTTGCATAAGATTTCGGATCCCATTTATCACTCCACCAACATTTATTACAATAAACTGTAAGTGGTTTATCTTTGTGATAAAGTGAAATTATATTTTTACCACACAAATCACATTTACGATTATAGAAAGTCAAATCATTTCTCCATGATAAACGTCTAATCAGTCTGCACTCTGGGCAAAACATCGGTGAAGGAACTTTTACTTTTTCATAAAATTTAAAATCTTCCGCTTCTATTGTGAACTCTTTTTTACAGTTTTGGCATTTTCTATTTTCACTTTTATATTCCATATTTTTACTTCCCCATATACGCCATGGCTGATATGTGTATATTAATATATTTCCTTATTATAACAATTCTCGCAATAAATTATTTCCGACCTCTCCGGTGCATAACTCGTCTCAAATTCGTTTTGACATCCTTTTTTCATACATTTACGATGCCACAGTTTCCAAGGTAATGTTCTTTCTAATCTTATAAAATAACGGCAGTTCGGACAAAAACGTGGTATAGGTAACTTCATACGTTTATAAAATTGTAATTCCTCTTTAAGTATACGAAAAGCCATTGTACATTGATGATTACACAATCCTTCATGTTCACAGCTGATAGTTTCTTTTATAATAGTATCATCTACATCAGAGATATTGTCAGGGATATTTTTATTATCCAACGTAGCTTCATAGTTTCTGTTTGAATCATCAAACCACTTAAAATTCTTTTTAAGAGTTTGTTCTTTTGTTAATGGGAATTGTTCATAAGCCATAGTTTCGTTGTAAGCAAAAGAAGAAATTTCTGCTGGAAAAAATTCTCCAAATTTATATTCACAATTGTTTTTATCTACATATGGCATATCGCTCATGTGTTTAATAATTCTGGGTATCAATTTTTCATATTCTTCTTTCGAGTATTGTTTGTTAAAAATACAATATTGTTTTTTTCTTAATCCAATACAACCAAAAAGATTTTTACAATCAATACACCCTTCACAGTAATACGTTTGTATTGTATTAAAAGTACGACAACAAAAAGCAATTTCGTAATTACCTCGTCCACTACAAATAGATTCATACATTCGTTCTCCTCTTCCAGAATCAAGCATGTCATAAGAGTCATTTACAGAATTTACCGAATAAGTGACATATCGGATATTTTCTGATTTCCAAATATAAAAAGAAGAAAGACAGTTTTTTGAATTTTCTATAATATCTCCAGTACAATTGATAGCATTCACTAATCTTGAAAAACTAACAATCGTACCCTTCATCAAATTCCCATATTCATCCACCAACTTCTTCCGCGAACTATATAATGATAGTTTTTCTTCTAAAATTGCTTTTTCATACTCTCCTTTTGAAAGTTTCTTGTTTCTAAATACATAATTTTGATTCCGTTGGTTAGAAGACATAAAACAATTTTGGCAATTTACACAATTAAAAAGAAACATTGAATCAATACACAAGTCAGATCTAGTTAGATAAGCACAATTATAACTGTGGTTGGAATCAACGACCTCATAGCAAAGTTCATCATCTCTAAAGCTAAGAGAGTCAAAACACATTTTATTATCTTTATTTACAAATACGGAATAATAAACATTTTCCGACTTAGCGACATTATGTGATAAAT
This sequence comes from Minisyncoccota bacterium, assembly GCA_041667145.1. GTDB lineage: Bacteria > Patescibacteriota > Minisyncoccia > Phycocordibacterales > UBA9973 > UBA9973. The sequence continues at coordinate 26,806 of JBAYFP010000008.1, read as the reverse complement.
ATATATTTTTACTTCCATAGGTATAATTCGCATATTCACACCCACCACTATTGTTACCCGACTGTTCTAAACAAAGTAAAGGAATATTTCTTCTGAAATTTTCATACTGAGTAAAAAAATCAATAGAAAAATCATATTCTCGCCCATAAGAAATAGGGTCAAATTTATCAGAGAAGTAACATTCAAAACACCAAACTATATATGGAGAACCTGAATTAAAGATAGAAACAATTTTTTTGTCACAATTATTACACTTCCGGTTATATAAATTACGAACATTGAATGTTGCCATACGTCTAATCAATCTGCACTCCGGGCAAAAAGTTGGCGGTGGTACTTTTATTTTCTCGTAGAATTTAAAATCTTCCGCTTCTATTGTGAACTCTTTTTTACAGTTTTGGCATATTCGATTTTCATTTTTATATTCCATAATTTTCTTTCTCCTAAACCAGGTTTAGGAGAGTTTAGGAGGAACTCTAATATACCTCCTGTTGATAACAACTTTCGCAATACACTATCTCTGGTCTTTCTGGCGCATAACTCGTTTCAAACTCATTCTGGCAACCTTCCTTCATACATTTTCGATGCCAAAATCTTACTGGCCCACGTTCTTTATAAAGTTCAGCTAATCTGCAAAAAAAGCATTCATGAGGTATCGGGATAGAATTTTTTTTATAAAAACTCAATTCATCTTTAATAATTTTAAAATTTCTTTTACACAAACGACAAACCAATATCTCACCTAAAATCGAATCCTCTACACTTTCAATGTTGTCAGGAATTTCTTTTAGTGTTTCTTTACCTTCTGTCCTAGTAAAAAACTCTTGCCATAATAATCCTTTTTTTGCTACTTCTTTTTTTGTCAGTGGAAATTCATCCTGCGCCACTGATTCATTATAACAAAATGGGGAAGATTCTGACGAGAAAAATTCCCCCCATTCTCCAGTTTTTTTCATGTATTCTATTATTTTTAAATTAAGTGTTTCATATTCGTCTTTCGTATACTGTTTATTTAAAATACAATATTTATCTTTTTTTAGTCCTACACAACCAAAAAGATTTTCAGATGATTGACAACTATTACTATAAAATACATCAGTACAATTGTGGCAATATGCGGTAAATAAAGCTTTAGAAGAATTATCTGGATTTATAGATTCATAACATAATTCCTGTAGACCACCACTCAAACAGTCATAACTATCTTTTACTGTATCTCCTCTTTCAAAATATTTTGAATTTTCGGCACGAACTGTAATATAGCAAAGCTTTGAATTTTTTGAATTAAGAAGATAATCTCCAGTACAATTTACAGAATTATTTATATTTGCATATTTATGAGGTAATTTTAATGAAAATTCTTTGTATTCTTTTTTTGCTTTTTCCATACCACTCCAAGAATTTAATTTGTATTCCTTTAAAATTTCATCATATTCGTTTTTAGAATATTGTTTATTTTTGAAACAATAATTTTTATTTCTCAGGCCAAAACACATAAAACAATTATTGCATCCTCTACAATCAAAACAAAAAGCACAATCTAATAATGATGCAGAATTATATACATATGTTGAATTTGAAGAATTATCTACATAAATAGAATGATACAAGTTTTCCCCACCGTTAAGTGAAGCAATGCAATCCACAGAATCTTTCAGCCTAACCAAACATATTGAATACATACAATCCTCGACTTTCCAAGAATTAATCACCATATAACAATTTTTACTCAAGGCAACATAATTTGTATATTCACAATTGATGCTTGCTATCTCGTTATCATTTAAAATTCCCAATACAGGAACTTTTTCCATAAGTCTTCTGAATTGAGTAAAAAATGGTTCGTTAAAATTAATTTCTTGTGAAAATTCTTTCGGATCCCATTCATCTCCCCACCAACATTTAGGACATAACACTATAAATGGCTTATCCTCTGAATAAATTGATAAAATTCTTTTCTCACAAAATTTACACTTTCTTGGAAAGAAATTATAATCATTTCTCCACGTCATTCTCCTTTGTTGTCTGCACTCAGGACAAAATACCGGTGAGGGGACCTTTATTTTTTCATAAAACTTAAAATCTTCCACTTCTATTGTGAAATCATTTTTACAATTCTGGCAATTTTTAATTTCATTCTTGTACTCCATAACTATCTTTACCCAGACGTTGGACGTCTGTAGCTACAGACGTCCAACGTCTGGGTTTTTTAGTATACTTCTTTATGATAACATTTTTCACAATACACTATTTCTGGACCATCCGGGATATAAGCAGATTCGAAATCATTTGTGCACTTGCCACTATGCTCATGATTTAATTTATCACACATACAAACCCTGTGCCATAATCTCATTGGATTACGTTTTCGAAGTCGTGCCTCATGACGACAAATAAAACAAAGACGTGGAAGAGGTACTCCAAGTTGACGATACAACCTAAGTTCGTTTTCCGTTATTTTAAAAGCTCCTAAACAACGATCTTGGCATTTTCCTTTATGCAAACAACTTATAATCTCTCCGACAATAGAATCAGGAACATCCTTTAAATCATCTGGCAGATCTTCAGCCTGCAATGTCATCACATATTCACTTATTTTTCTCTCTCGCCATCTATAACCCATTTTTATTGCTTCTTCTTGTGTTGTAGGAAAATAATCTTGAGCAACTGTTTCATTATATGTAAACGGTGAAAGCTCAGCAGGGAAAAATTCCCCATATTTATAAATAAGCCCTCTTTTATCAATATACGGCATAGTATTCATGTGTTCCTTAATTTTAAGAATCAAAGAATCATATTCTTCTTTCAAGTACTCCCTATTTAAAATACAATATTTTTTATTTCTCAGACCAATACATCCAAACAAATAGGAACATCCATAACAATTAAAGGAGTATTCAACTTCATTAGAACTATAAACTACACTTGTAAAAAGATTACGATAATTACCTATGCCAGTATCAAATACTTCATACATCAATTCACCTTCTCCAATTCCAGGACCAGAATCATATACGTCTTTTGCATATTTTGCTACCCAATGTATATATTTAGAATCTTCAATTCGTGTACCTGAAGAATCAAAAGCAAACCTACAATTCTTTACTCCATCAAGATTATCCCCTGTAGAATTTACTACTTTCGTTTGATTTGCAAAACGATGAATAGATTTTAAATAAAATTCATCAAATTTTTCTTTTAGTTTTAAAACTGTTTTGTAATCTTTTAAATTTATTTCTGTTAATCGTTCTAAATATTCATCTCTATTCAACTGTTCATTCCACATACAATATGACTTATTACGAAGATTGGTACAACCAAAACAATCTGTACAACCATGACAATCATATAAAAAATACGAGTCAACACAAGCCTTACAATTAAAAGAATACAAGGTATAATAACAATCCGAACAAAAAACATCATCATAACAGAGCTCAGAGCGATGAACTACATAAAGATCCGAACAATCTTTTGTCTCTGAAATTCTATTCGAATAAAAAGTCTTTTCAATCTTCCACGAACCTGATGACATGTAGCTCTCCCTACTATCTTCCGCTACATTACAATAATCACTATTTTTTGCATTTGAATTCGAAAGATTCTGCATTGGAATATTATTTCTCAAATCTCTCCACTGTTCGAAAAATGGTTTTGTAAAATCATATTCCTTCCCGTATGCAGTAGGGTCCCATAGATCTCCCCACCAATATTTATTGTCATAAATTACAAGTTTTTCTTCTGGGTGATAAATAGTTATCACATTTTCATCATGCCCATTTGCGTCACATTTTCTTTTATATAGAGACATCTCATTCCTCCAACACAAACGCCGAATAGTCCTACATTCAGGACAAAATGTAGGCGGAGGAACTTTTATTTTTTCATAAAACAAAAAGTCTTCTTCTTCTATTACAAACTCAGTTTCACAATTTTGACATGTTTTAGTTTCCATATCTTTTTTACAGCCTGCCCCGTATGAAGCTTCGCTTTCGTTCGGGGTTTTGGCATTGTCGTATTTCTTCTTTCATAAAAATCCATAGATGTTGGACGTCTCAGGAAGACGTACAACATCAATACGTTATTCCAAAATTTTTCTCAAAACATCTTCCGGAACTTCTTTCACATTTGTTTGTGGTGGTGTTGTTACTGGTATAGGTGCTTCAACTTTTTTTTCTGGTTCTTTTTTCTCTTCCTCAACTTTTTCAACTTTTTGAACAGGTATATTTGTAGTCTGAATAAAATTCTTCAATTTATCCATATTTTCTTTACTTGCAGACCTATCTTTAGGTATATTTGTATTTTCTACCTTATTATTTTTTAATTCACTTAGAGAAATCGCTGGCTTTAAAGGCTCTTCTACTTTTTTTACCTCAACTACTTTTTCAGCTTCTTTAATAGGTTCTTTTTTATTTTCATTCAAAGCTCTATTTAAAACTTCTTTCAATGCAGTATTTTCTTTAGGCTTAATTTTTATTTGTGGAGTAAAAACTTTTTTAATAGCTGAAAATATCTTAGGACGTAGAGGAAGATTCTCCTTAACTGGAACAGGAACTTTTTTATCATCCTTATGAATTATTGCTTTATCTAATCTTTCTGGATATCTTTCTATCTCTTCTCCATTCACATCCTTTTGCTTAAATTCTATACCCAAATCTGCAAGAGGTTTATAAAACTTGGTCTCATCTTGTTTAATTTGCTTCATTGACCCAGCAATAGGTTTTAATTCTCCAGATTTTATTTTGGCTATACAATCCTTACAATATACTGCTCTACCAGCCTCAGGCTTAAAAGGAACCATAGTTTCTTTACCACAACTAGAACATTTTGCTGGAAATTTCTCGACACCACCAGTATTGATATCATCTCCGATAGACATTCCACTCCAATTATTTATTTCTCTTTCCACAACCTCTTTCGTTTTACAATACAAAGCACGAGAAGATTTTATAACTTCTTCCTCAATTTCTTTATTACCAGACTTTACCATCGGTGGAAGAGTTTTTGCAGAAAATGGACGAGACGAAACACCATCTATCATTAACTTTAGATAAACCTTGAAGTTTGGCAAATTAACTATGTCTTGTGGGGTAAATTCTGGCTCAAATTCTTTTTCTAAAAATTCTGCATCATCAGCACCCACTCTAAAAACTATCATCGTACCCACGTTTCCAAAGATAGCATCTCTCACACTAGAATTGCCGTCTGAAATAAGCTGAGCAGTGTATTGATGTGCCACTGTAAGATTCAACCTATATTTTCTAGCCTCAGATAAGATACCAGCAAATGCTTCTGTCACGAAGTTTTGAAATTCGTCGACATAAAGATAAAAATCTTTTCTATCATCCTCTGGAATACGTACACGCTCCATTGCAGCAAGCTGTATTTTAGTGATGATCATACCTCCTAGAAGTGCGGAATTGTCTTCACCAATACGCCCCTTGGAAACATTTACCAAAAATATCTTTCCTTCATTCATTATGTCAAAAATATTTATAGTACTTATGGACTGTCCTACAATATTTCGAATGATAGAGGTAGAAAGAAATTGCCCCACTTTGTTTTGAATAGGCGCAATAGCCTCATTTCTAAATTTATCCTGCCAAGCTTCATATTCATGTACCCAGAAAGCTTTGATTACAGGATCTTTTAAATTTGTAATTATTTTCTGACGATAATCTTTATCCACCAACATTCGAGGGATTCCAAGAAGTGTCGAGCCAGGAGTATCAAGTAATGCTAAGATCGCATTATTTAAAATATATTCCATACGAGCACTCCAAGCATTTGCCCATATTTTAGTAAAAATTCCCATGAGCCCTGAAGCTACTAGGTGCTTATATTTTGGATCAATGAGCTCTAACACATTAAAACCAATATGATATTCAGCATCAGCAGGGTTAAAATAAACAACATCTTTCATGCGATGAGGAGGAATAGCTGAAAGAATAGCTTCTACGTTTTCTCCGTGTGGATCAACCATACATACACCGTCACCATTCTCAATATTTTGAATGATCATGTTAAACATTAGTGCAGATTTACCTGTACCTGACTTTCCGAGAATATAAACATGCTGACGCCTATCTTTACGTTTTATACCAAAAAGTACATTTTTGTCTCTATAAGTACTATTACCAATATACGTCAATTCCTTATTTTTAGGTATTTCGTGCAAATCCATATGGGTATTATACAATAAAAACCTCAATTAATAAACTTCTTTTTGATAACATTTCTCACAATACACTATCTCTGGCCTATCTGGCGCATAGCTTGTCTCAAATTCTACCTGGCACTTGCCTTCATGTTCATGATTCTCCTTATCACACATGCATGTTCGGTGCCAAAGTTTAAACGGATTACGTTGTTTTATTCTATGATAATAACGGCAGTTATGACATAAGTTTGGTAAAGGTATATTCATTCGACGATAAAAAGCAAGCTCCATTGGAATAATTTTAAATGCAATTGTACATTTATGAGAACAGTTACCTGCATCTGCACAACCTATAATTTCATTTAAAATAGAATCCTCCACTTCAGTAATTGTTTGTGGAATTTTATCTGAGGTTAAGGAAATATCATATTCCCGTTTTTCTTTCTGAGCCCAACGAAAACCTTTTAAAATTGCCTGTTCCTCATTTAAAGGAATCCAATCTTGAGCTGGAGACTCATTATAAGCATGTGGACTCATCTCTCTAGGAAAAAACTCACCCCATTGATTTTTTGTTATCATTTCTGATTTTATTTTTTCACGAAGCTTTTTGTATTCTTCTTTGGAATATTTTTTATTTAAGATCATATATTCACCATGTTTAACACCAGAACAACCAAAAACATATTGAGACGAATGACAATTATTTGAATACTCTGCTTGAGTACATTTCCAGCAAAATATAGCAGCAATATTATGATAAGAATTATCAGGAGTTATAGATTCATAACATAAACTTGTACGCCCAGTGTTATTGCAATCATAAGAATCCTTACCGCGATCTCCAACAAGCATATATCTACTATTTTCAAGTTCCTTAAAATAAAAACAATCCCGAGCCGCTTTACAATTCCATAGATTATCACCTGTCGTATAAATTGATTTAAAAATATGAGCATAACGTTTAGGAAATTTTAAAGAAAACTCAATAAGCTCTTTCTGGTATCCTATAAGCTTCTCACGTTTTTCTAACTCTAACTCCTTTTTTTTATTTTCATATTCTTCTTTAGAATATTCTTGATTCCAGATACAATATTTTTTATTACGTAATCCAACACATAGTATACAATCAGAGCAAGCACGTAAATCGAAACCAAGAACACAATTGTTGCATGCTATCGAAAGTGTTAAATAAGAACATTGATAACAATCGGAAGAAGTAATAAGTTCATAGCCAAAGTTACAATTATTGGAATAATAGGAATCAAATATATCTTTTGATTGATCCACATGAAAAGAATATGCAGCATTTTCTGTTTCCCAATCACACATAACAAGATAACAATTTTTTGAAAATGCTAAATCATACGTATATTGACAATTTAAACTAGCAATACCATCATCATTTTGCATTGCAAGCATTGGTACTGTATAAAATAGTTCTTTAAATTGTTCTAAAAATGATTTGGAAGGGTCGTAATTTTTCCCATATTCTGTCGGATCCCATTTATCAGACCACCAACATTTACCACAATAAACGGGGGTTTTAAAATCCGGTGGATAAACAGCAATAATAGAAGTATTACATAAATCACATATACGTTTATAGTAATTACGTTCATTACGAAATATCAATCTTCTTTGAAGTCTACATTCTGGACAAAAAGTCGGAGGAGGAACCTTTATTTTCTCGTAAAATCCAAAATCATTTGGTTCAATTACAAAATCTTTCTTGCAATTTTGACAAATCCTAGTTTCAGATTGCATAGTTATATAATATGCTTTTTCCTAACCAAAATCAAAAAAACGGACGCCAGGCGTCCGTTTTTTTCTTATTTCGTTTCCCCTTCTGATTTTTCGCCTTCATTTACTTCAGGATTTTGTTCTTCTGGAGTTAAAGGTCCTGTGCTTGCACCAGCTTGCCCCGCCTCGGCAGTGGCTTTACTCATAGCTTCACCTATTTTAGACATTTCGTTGGAAAGCTCTTCCGTCGCTTTTTTGATAGCCTCTACATCTGTCCCATCTTTTACTCCACGCAAAGCAGTTATCTTAGTATTAACATTGTCTTTTACATCAGTAGGAATTTTTGCTTCATTATCTTTCAATGCTTTCTCAGCAGTATAAATAATCATTTCCGCGGTATTTTTTACATCAACAGTTTCTCTTTTCTTTTTATCTTCCTCAGCGTGTAATTCAGCATCTTGTTGCATCTTTTTAATATCTTCTTCTTTTAGCCCTGAACTTGCCTCAATCTTGATCGATTGCGCTTTTTGAGAAGCTTTATCCATAGCTTTGACATTTAGTATCCCATTTACATCAATATCAAAAGTCACTTCTACTTGAGGCATGCCACGAGGTGCTGGAGGGATACCATCCAAAATAAAACGGCCGAGAGATTTATTGTCAGATGCCATAGGACGTTCACCCTGAACTATATGGATTTCTACGGAAGTCTGATTGTCTGCTGCAGTAGAAAATACTTGAGATTTAGATGCAGGAATAGTCGTATTTCTTTCAATCAATTTTGTAGCTACTCCTCCCAAAGTTTCAATACCAAGGGAAAGTGGAATAACATCGAGGAGCAAAACATCTCGCACATCACCAGCAAGCACGCCTGCTTGCACAGCTGCACCAAGAGCAACCACTTCATCAGGATTAATAGACATGTTTGGAGTCTTACCAAAAAGATTCTTTACCGCTTCTACCATCATCGGCATTCTCGTCTGTCCACCTACCATCACGATTTCATTTATTTCATTCATCTTAAATGGTGAAGCATTTAAAGCTCTTTTTGTGATTTCTATAGAACGATCTACGTATTCTTTAGCTAAAGATTCCAAAGTTGCTCGTGACATTTTTAAGAGTAAATGTTTTGGCCCTCCAGCATCAGAAGTGATAAATGGAATATTTATTTCAGCTTCCATTGTGGTAGAAAGTTCATGTTTAGCTTTTTCTGCAGCTTCTTTTAGTCTCTGGTGAGCGAGAGGATCTTTTCTTACATCAATTCCAGATTCTTTTTTATATTCTTCAGCAATCCAAGTAATGACTTTTCTATCTATGTCTCCTCCACCCATATGTGAATCACCATCAGTAGATTTTACTTCAATAACATCATCACCTATTTCAAGAACAGACACATCGAAAGTTCCTCCACCAAAATCGTAAACAACTATTTTCTCATTTTTCTTTTTATTAAATCCGTAAGCAAGTGCAGCAGCTGTCGGCTCATTAATAATTCTTTTTACATCAAGTCCTGCTATTTGTCCTGCATCTTTTGTTGCTTTTCTTTGTGCATCATTAAAATATGCCGGAACAGTGATGACTGCTTCAGTAATTTTCTCCCCTAATTTTGCTTCGACATCTGCCTTTATTTTCTGAAGAATCATTGCAGAAATTTCTTCAGGACGATAAAATTTATCAGACATTTTTACCTTCACTCCACCATCTTCCCCAGCTTCAATTTTAAACGGAGCAGAAGTTTTATCTTTTTGCACTCCTGGATCATCAAATCTGTGACCCATATATCTTTTAATTTCAGAAATTGTATTTTCTGGATTAGTGACAGCTTGTCTCTTAGCAAGAAGACCAACAATACGATCACCATTTTTAGCTGTTGCTACTACAGAAGGAGTCGTACGATTACCTTCTACGTTTTCAATAATTTTTGGCACACCACCTTCAATGAAAGCGACTGCCGAATTTGTTGTACCCAAATCTATACCTATTATTTTTGACATATATTTTATAAGGTTATTTTATAATTTTTAATAATTTTACTAATATTTCGCGACCACTAAAAACTTGTATAGTAAGAGTATATATGATAAGCTATATGCATGTCAAGTAAAAAGGAATATTCTAATAAAATACTAAAGATATTGGCTGAAAAACCGGCTGTTTCTATTGATGAATTAAAAAATAAAATCACCACCCCCAACCCCCTCCTCCACAAGGAGAGAGTATATGCTCTAAATCGTTCAGTAAAAAACCTAGTCGAGTCAGGTTGTATCGAGATGATCAAGTCAGATAATAAAAATTACATAAAATTAACAAAAAAAGGGAAAAACAAATTAAATTCCATTCGTCTGGAAGGCGAAGAAGCATTAGTGCCAAATACTTGGGACGGATTGTGGAGAATAATAATTATAGACATCCCTGAAGAAAGAAAAAGTGAACGTGAAGCATTACGTTATCTTTTAAAGAAAGCAAATTTTACTTGCATCAAAAATACTGTTTGGATTTCCCCCTTACCTTATGAACATCTTTTTACAAATATTAAAAAAGATTTAGGATTGGGTACTGAACTCATGATCATCGTCACAGATAAAATCGACGAAGAGACAAAATTAGCTTTTTTAAAGAGTATAAAAAACTAAAAAATTCTTCATTAGCTATTTATATTTTTCTCGGGTCCTCGGTTCCCCGGGGCCCCGAACCCCGGCCAGACCAACTCGAAAAACATAAATAGCTAATTACGAATTTTATAAAAGCAAAACTCGTTGCAGGCATACTTTTTAGAAAACATTGCGCAGGAGTTTAGAAAATAAAAATGGTATTCTATTTATTATTTTCTTGAACGACGAGCATAGCAATTTTTCAGCTGAAAAATATGCGTGTTTTATAAAAAGTATGCCAAAAAAGAGTTTTGCTTAAAGTTTTTATATTACATTCCTAAAACCACTAGCCTGTAGATCCCAAAGTTTTTTATAGATTCCACCTTTTTTATTAGAAAGCTCTTCGTGTTTTCCATCTTCAATTATTTTACCTTTTTCAATAACAATAATTCTATCCATTTGTCTTATAGTAGAAAGCCTGTGAGCGATGACTATCGTCGTCTTCCCTTTTATAAGCCTAATAAGTGCATCTTGAATCAAAGATTCAGAATGAGAATCAAGAGAAGAGGTAGCTTCATCTAAAATAAGTATTGGCGCATTTTTCAAAATTGCCCGAGCGATGGCCACACGCTGACGTTCTCCACCTGAGAGCTTCACCCCACGCTCCCCTACATATGTCTCATATTTTAACGGTAATTGCTCTATAAAGTCATCACAGTGCGCTAAATGGGCTGCCATCAACACTTCTTCATCCGTAGCATCACGTTTACCATAACGAATATTCTCCATTAAAGTACGATGAAAAAGCACAGGGTCTTGAGGAACAAAGGATATCTGCTCACGAAGGTTTTCTTGTGAAATTTCACTAATATCTACTCCATCGATTGTTATCTTACCTCCTGTTAAATTAAACAGTCTCATTAAAAGACGCACGAAAGTCGTCTTCCCTGCTCCCGAAGAACCAACAATAGCCACCTTCTGTCCAGCAGGTATTGTTAACAAAAAATTATCTAATACTTTACTATTATTATTTTTATAAACATATGTCACATTATCAAATACAACCTCGCCTTTTGTATTTTTGATTATCTCTGTTGGCTTATCAGTAATTTCATAAGGGGTGTCAAAAATTAATGCCATCTCTTGCGCATTGGCAATGCCATCGTAATAAGTTCGTACGATACTAGCAAAACTCCATAAATTATCACCAAGACGGACAAAATAAGTTTGTAATAATATCATTACTGGTAGAGTAATAAGAGAAATTTGCCAATCACCAATAGCTATCCAAAAAATAATAAATTCAGTGATTACTATGTAAAAACTTTGAATAACAGTGAGTCCTTCCCACAAATACCAATTAAAAATAGTTGCTTTTTGTTGTTCTTCTATTATTTCACCTGCATACTTTTTTTCATATTTATAGCCTGTAAAAAATTGTATTGAAGAATGGTTCCCAATGGCATCAGCTAAAACTCCCGTCGTTTTACTATCAGCGATAGAAGCCAAAACATCATATTTAAGTTTATATCTAGTATAAATAAAGGCTGTTAATAAAAAAACAAAGCAGAAAATCCCAAATATATAAGAATATTTTGGAAGTAATGTATAAACAGCTATTACCATACCGACACTTCGTACTAATAAAGGTAAACCATCCTGAGATATTCTGTCAGTCAATTTTTCGAAAGCATTCGCATATTTACTTATTTTTTGAGTTAAAGAACCACTAAAATTATTTGCAAAAAATGAATGCGAATGTCCAATCATATAAGAAAAAGCTTGCTCACGAAGACCTGCTTTGACTTTTGATTCAAAATAAGCAAGAGAAAATCCTGCTGTTCTACGCATAACCCAAGCAAATAATTTTAATACCAAAACAAAAATAATTATAGATTTAGCAGTTTCTACAACACTAAAATCACTAGTACTTAAAACATCCCATAATTTTAAATACTGCAATGGAATATAAACATCTAAAATAGAATAGAAACTAGTCAAAATAATAACAGAAAAAAAATGAGACTTTATATTGTCTGATGACCTCCCAAAAATATTTAAGCACCAATTTTAGGTGCAGATTTGAATAATCTTTTTCTTTTTCCTCCATAAAAATAAAATAAGACAAAATTTGTCTTATTTTTACTATAACACAGTAAGCAAAAAATTAATAGACCTCCTGTTGATAGCACCTTTCACAATACACTATCTCAGGTCGATCTGGAGAATAACTGGTTTCGAATTCGTTTTGGCATCCTTCCTTCATGCACCTTCTTTTAAATAATCTAATAGAATTACGCATTTTAATACGCTCAAAATGCCTACAATTAGGACATACTCTAGGTAATGGCAAACCAATTCTTTTGTAAAAAGAAAGTTCCATCCCAGTTATCCTAAATGCCTCAGTACAAGAATCATCACAATTTAATCCGAAATGATCTTTAACATTATAATGCAAACATTCAATAACTTTCCCAATTATACTATCATTTACATCAAGAATATTATCTGGTATGTCTTCTTGTTTTATATCGATTTTATAATTTCTTTCTTCTTTTTCCGACCAATTATATCCCTTAATCATCGCGTCTTTTTTTGTTAACGGAAAATAATCTTGAGCGAAACTTTCGTTATAACTAAAAAGACTAAATTCAGAAGGGAAAAAATCACCATACCTATAAACTCTATTCATTTTATCAAAATAAGGCATATCTATCATATGTTGTCTGATCTTAGGAACAAGTTCTTCATACTCTCTTTTAGTATACTGTTTATTTAAAATACAATATTGTTTTGATTTTAATCCAGAACAACCAAAAATATCTGAACAACTTAAACAATTAAAAGAATATTCACAATTCCTTGAACCTTTTGAACAACGACAGCAAAATCTAATATTATAAGCATCTGAACCAACAGAAGAACACTCATAACATAATTCAACTTTCTCTCCCCATAGCGTACAATCATAGCAGTCTTTCGTATTAGATGAAAAAAACAACTGTAAATATTTAGAATCCTCTGCTTGGTTTATATAATAACTTGATAATACATTTTTCGAATTATTAATATATTCCCCAGAGACATTTAGATTCTTCCTTCCTTCCATAAATTTCTTTATGCTTTTTATCATTATTTCGTCAACTTTCTTCTTAATCTCTAAATTTGATTTATAGGAACCAATATTAAAATCAGAAACAATCTTTTCATATTCATCCTTTGTATATTGTTTATTATAAATAAAATATTGTTTATTTACTAAATTTGTACAAGCAAAACAAAAATTACAACCAACTAAATTTCTGGAAAACCATACATCCATACAACCCTCACAATGAGAGGAATAAAAAGTTTTATAACATTTTATAAGCCCAAAAGATTCATAACACAATTCAGATGACTCTATTCTTGTAGTATCTATTGAATTCTTCGTATTATTAATCTCAGCAGAATACATACAATCCTCACAAAAAGTCGCGACAAAAATCAAATAACAATTTTTGAGATCATGAGCCCCGCTACAATAATCACTATTTATTAAATTCCATCCAGTTTGACTAGCTACAGGAACTTCAATAAATAATTCCTTTACCTGTTTCAAAAAACTATCATTAAAATTAATATCTTTTCCATAATCTAAAGCGTCCCAATCATCAGACCACCAAATATCCCGCTCAATAACCTTACAATTAGATTTTGGATGAAAAATAGAAAAAATTATTTCATTGGTTTTATCACTTTTTCTTTTATGCAATGACCTATAATCACGAAAAAGCATTCTATTAACCATTCTACACTCTGTACAAAATGTTGGTGGAGGTACTTTTATTTTTTCATAAAAATTAAAATCCTCTGGATCTATAATAAAATCCTTTTTACAACTCTGGCAATTTCTTGTTTCTTGCTTATGTTCCATAATCTAAAAAATATTATGCCACCAAACTTTAACTCTAAATTTGACCGTCTGCCAGAGCATCGGAACAACATATCTAAAATATTCTAATTTTGTTTTTAATTTCTTTACCATATTATATATCCCAGTACTAAAATTTTAAATTGTTACTAATAATGGTTATTTATTTTAATCAAAAATTTAGTACGGGACTAAACGAATTCAGCTTGGTAACATTTCTCACAATAAACTATTTCTTTTCTATCCTCACTTATCGCAGTCTCAAATTCATTTTGACACGGCTCATCTCCATGAATATGTTTGATGGTATTACCATATTCCCCTTTCTCTGATTTTACACCATTACACATACATTTTCTATGGTACAGTTTCGGTTGGTTTACTTTCTTCAACCTTTCATAATAACGACAATTAAAACATATATGTGGCAAGGCCAGCCTCATTGAGCGATAAAAGGATAATTCATAAGGTAAAATACGAAATGCAGTAGTGCATTGTTGATCACAGCCTGACTCATACGTTATACCATCTTTTGTGACTGCATGTTCGCAAGCTATAACCTCATTCAAAATTGAATCAGAAACATCATCAATATTATTAGGCAAATCTTTTGCTTTTATAGTCACTTTATAATCTCTTTTTACCGGATCAAGCCAAGTATATCCTTGTTCTAAAGCCTCTTCTCTCGTCTTTGGGGAAAATTGAATACCCCAGGATTCATTATATGTCCGTACAGAATTCTCTGGAGGAAAAAATTCCCCATATTTATAAATTCTACCTTTCTTATCAACATATGGCATATCATCCATATGCTTTTTAATTTTAGGAATTAAAACTTCGTACTCTTCTTTTGTATATTGCTTATTAAAAATACAGTATTTTTTATTTTTGAACATAGTACAACCAAAACAATTTGAACAATTATAAATTCTATCAGAATATTCAATATCTGTTGAATTATTACAACCATGAGAGAACATAACTCTTTGAGATTGAAGATTGGAAGCATTTTCATAAAGAAGCTCAGATGTATTGCCTCCCGTAGTCGTATCATGACTATCTTTCAACAAAAGGCCACAAATAAAAATATTCTTGCAATTTTCTACACCGTGACGTGTAACAAAACAATTTTTACAATTTTTTGTGTTTTTTATATCATCACCAGTAACATTGGTTGAATTCACAATAAGAGCAAAACGTCTTGGTGTCTTATAATAAAGCTCCATAAACTTTTCATTCGCACTTTGAATAATTTTATAACTTCCTAAATCCCATTTAGCTAATTCTTTTTGATATTCTTCTTTAGAATATTTTTTATTAAAAATACAATATTTTTGATTTCTTAAATTTACACATCCAAAACAATTAGAACATCCTATGCAATTAAAAAGAAAGGAGGAATCTAGACATTCATCTGAAAAGTAAGCGAACTTAGTATTATATAATCCATTTGAATTTACAATTTCATATACATGGTCAGCATTTAAAACTATGTCCGCATCCAAAGAATCACGGGAAAAAAGTGGTGAACCACAATAATAGCAATTTATACTTTGTAATCCTCCAAAAGTAAGAGTGCAATCTTTACAACGAATGACAGTGTCACAATAATCACAATTGGTACAATTCCTATTATCTGTAGCTGGAAATGGAACAGCTTTCCGTAATTCATAAAATTGCTCAAAAAATGGTTTCGAAAAGTCATAATCACGTCCATACTCTAATGGATCCCAACCATCCCCCCACCAGCAGGAATTACAAAACACTATAAAAGAACTTTCAGGTCTAAACAGACTTACAACACTTTCCCCACATCTACTACATGTATTTTTATAAAGTGATCTATCTCCAATATAAGCAAGTCTCCTCACAAGCCTGCATTCCGGGCACCAAGTCGGTGGAGGAACTTTTATTTTTTCATAAAACTTAAAATCTTCAGACTCTATTATAAAATCCTTTTTACAACTCTGGCAAATTTTGGTTTCGGTTCTCATCCCAGTACTAAAATTTTATTAATAATTTTCATCTTTATTCCCCGTAATCAAAAATTTAGTACGGGACAGGTATAAATTATATAAACTCCACTTGATAACATCTTTCACAATATACTATTTCTTTCCGTTCTTCACTTATAGCGGTCTCAAATTCATTTTGACATGGAACTTCTCCGTGAGAATGTTTAACAGTATTTTTATATCCTCGATTACTTGATTCTACTCCATTACACATACATTTTCTATGCCAGAGTTTTATTGGATTTTTCTTCTTCAAACGTTCACTATACCGACAACTAGGACATAAATGGGGTAAAGCTAAATTCATTTGTTTATAAAATTGTAATTCATTAGGCAAGATACGAAAAGCCTCAGTGCATTGTTGATTACAATTTATCCCATTATGTTCACATTCAATTACTTCTTTTAAAATTAAATCAGAAACATCTTTAATATGATCCGGCAGATTGATTGCTTTGATTGTTATTTTTAAATTCCTTTCTTCCCCATCATTCCAATTAAAACCTTTTTCAAGAGCTTCTTTTTTAGATAAAGGAAAGTACCTATTCGCCCAGCTTTCGTTATAAGCCCATAAAGAAAGTTCACTTGGAAAAAATTCCCCATATTTATAAATTCTACCTTTCTTATCAACATATGGCATATCATTCATATGTTTAATTATTTTTGGAATCATTTCTTCATATTCTTCCTTTGTATATTGTTTGTTTAAAATACAGTATTTTTTATTTCGTAGATTTACACAACCAAATAAATTAGAGCTATTAAAGATCCTATCTGTATATTGAACATCTGAAGAATTGTTTGGAGCACGACAAAAAAAGCTTCTGTGTGATTGCATCCCTCCTGAATGTTCATAAAAAAGCTCTGAACTGTCTCCTCCAAAAGTAGTATCATAACTATCTTTCAGTAAAAGACCACACATAAAAATATATCTAGAATTTTCAATACCTAACCGTGTAGAAAAACAATCCTTACAATTTTTAGTACTTTGAATATCATCCCCCGTTACATTTATAGAATTTTTTATAAGAGCAAATTTCCTTGGGACTTTATAATACAATTCCCAAAATTTTTTCTCTACTTCTTGAATATCTTTATAGCTTCCTAAATCCCATTTAGCTAATTCTTTTTTGTATTCTTCTTTTGTATATTGCTTATTAAAAATACAATATTTTTGATTTCTTAAATTTACACAACCAAAACAATTTGAACATCCTATGCAATTAAAGAGAAAAGATGAGTCTAGGCATTCATCTGAATAATAAACAAATTTTGTGTTATAAACTCCATTAGAATTTACTGTCTCATATATATGATCACCATTAAAAACTAGATCGGAATCAATTGAATCACGAGTAAGGCCTGGAATTTGACAATTATAACAATTGATAGACTCTAAACCATCAAAGGTCAAAACACAGTTTTTACAACGAACATTTCCGTTAGAATACTGACAATTAGTTGAATTTTTTGAACCAGTAGCCTCACGTGGTACGACTTTTTGTAATTCATAAAATTGTTCAAAAAATGGTTTTGAAAAATCATAATCTGTCCCATAATCTGTCCCATAATCTGTCCCATAATCTGTCCCATCCCAACTATCTCCCCACCAACAAGAAGAACAATATCTGATAACAAAATTATCTGGAGAAAAAATACTTATAATATTCTTATCACATTTATTGCACTTATCTTTATAAAGTGGCCTGTCTTCGCGGTATGCCATTCTTCGAATAAGCCTGCATTCCGGGCACCAAGTCGGTGGAGGAACTTTTATCTTTTCATAAAAACTAAAATCTTCCGGCTCTATTATAAAATCCTTTTTACAACTCTGGCATATTCGATTTTCACTTTTATATTCCATGACTTTCTTCACCCAGACGTTGGACGTCTGGGAGTTATCCACATTTCTAATATACCTCCTTATTATAACAACTTTCACAATAAATCTTTATTTTTCTTGACGGATCATAGGTAGTGTTAATTTCCTTATTACAATTTGTACAATTACTTTGTAAAATTTTATAAGGATTTCTCTTTTGAAAACGCTCTAAAAGTCGTGATTGTGGATGTATAACTGGCAGAGGGACAAGGTTTCTTCTATAAAAATCAAGCTCTTGTTTGGTTATACGAAAAGGTCTTTTTGTTTTTTCACATATAATAGCAGAATTTAAAATATCATCAGTAACATCATTTATGTTGTCTGGAACGTCTTTAGAATTAAGTACTTTTAAATCTTTTGTCTCAATATTTATTTCATAATCTCTCCATCTAGCACCTAAAGGAATAGCCTTTTCTTTTGTAAGTGGCATCATGGCATAAGCATATGTATCATGATAATAGAAAAAGGAATCTTTAAGAGAAAGAAACTTACCGTATATTCCATCTTCTGACATTTTTGTTTTAATTTCGTCTACTTTTTCCCAGTATTCATCTTCAGAATACTGTTTGTTTAAAATACAATAACTTTTCTTCTTCAATCCTGAACAACCAAAACAATACTTACAATCAATACATTCAAAACAATACTCAATTTGGCGACAACTTTGAAAAAAATATGACGCAATCACTCTATTTGAAAAAAGTCCTTCTGTGACATTGAAACAAAGTTCACCGGGACCGAAAATTGTAACATCCATGCAGTCGTTAGTACCAAAGACATCTTGACCATATCTTACGTTTTCGTTTTTATAAAATGTGAGTAAATATTTTGCACTTGATGCACAATATACACCTACACAGTTCTTACAATCAGAAAGAAAATTACCTATAGCACCTGGAGAACTATGTATCCATAGGTCTCTATGAATCGCTTTTGTTTCTATGAGCTTGGTAAATTTACTTTTATACTCCTCCACAATAGATCTTTTTGATAAATTTATATTTTTTATTTTTTCTAAATATGATTCACGGTCGAGTTGTTCGTTGAAGAAACAATATTTTTTATTTCTTAAATTTACACACATAAAACAATCACTACAATTCCGGCAATCAAAAAGAAATTGTGAATTCATGCAATTTTTGCAATTTTGAATATATTTTGATTTATAGATACGATCAGAATCTATCACATCATAGGAATGTTCAACGTGATCAACCCTAAGAAGGTCTGTAGAATCTTTAGTATAAACAACCCACAGGCCATAGGATACATTTTCAGATATTCCAATGGTAGAAGACACATAACAATTTCTTACATCAAAGCTATCAATTGTATAATCGCTATTGATCATAATTTTATTAAATCTTTCCATTGCCATATGAGGTACATCATGCAACAACTTAACAAGTTCATCATAAAACGAGCTTTTTGTATCATAAATACGTCCATATTTTATAGCGTCCCAAGCATCTGGGTCCCACCAAAAATTATTATCAAATATTTTATATGAATTTTTTGTATCCATCTGTGAGATGATATTTTCATCCTCGTGCTCTTCACAATTTTTACGATAAAATTGAAAAATGTTCGCCATCATCGCCATACGCTTACGCATACGACATTCTGGACATTCGTCGAGCGGAGGAACACGCAATTTCTTAAAAAGAATTATGTCTCCTTCATTAATTTCAAATAAGTTATTACATATAACACATTTACGCTCATGTGGCGTAAGATTCTCATAAATTTTATCTAAGGCTTCATCAAATTTTGGAGTTCTGGATCCCATAATTTTAATTTATATTCTGCTTATAACACTCCTCACAAGCTATCTTTTGATAATTCCATTCAGGTAAATAATAAGCTTCTATATCTTTTTTACAGTAAAAACATTTGTACGGATAAGCTTGTATCACAGTCAAATATTTTAGTTGATTTTTTGTACGAATGTCGAAATGATATCGTGGAAGTGGAATATTATTTTCTCTATAAAAAGAAAGCTCATTTTGGGCGATATTAAAACGCCAACCAGACTCTGGACAAATTAATGGCTCTGTAATTATTGAATCCTTCACATCTTTAATATCGTCAGGCAATTCATTTGTATGCATACCTTCAATATCACTCTCGACATTATCTTCCCAATAACCACCAAGCCTTAAAATATCTTCTTTTTTTGTATCACTAAAATAAAAGTAACTAGTAGAAAAATTAAATGGTCCAGCACTCATAGAATATGGTAAAAATTGCCCATACTCTCCTTTACCTCTCATGTCAGAGATAATCTTATCTTTAAGAATTTCATACTGCTCTTTTGTATACTGCTTATTTAAAATACAATATTTTTTCTTTTTTAAACCCACACAACCAAAACAATACTCACATTCAATACAATAATCTAGATATTCAGAATATCGTGAAGCAGACCAACTAGAATATTTAAGAGAATATCCACTAGGTTGACATGAACTACAATTGCCAGATAATTCCAAACTCTGACAACCATTGATATCAATATTGGACTTTAATAATTGATTTCTAACACAATTATAACAATCTTCTGAGTCCGATATCGTATTACAATTATGACAATTTTTTACATCCAATAAGTAATTCCCTTCAGAATTATAAGTTCTCAAATTAAAATTAGGTCTATGAACAACTTCATTTTCTATAATCTCATCAAAATGTTTTTTGAAGGACTGTATTAATTTGTAAGAACCTAGATTATAGGATCTTAATTTTTCTAAATATTCTTCTCTCGCATATTGAACATTTTCTATGCAATACGATTTTCCTCTTAAATTCCAACACATAAAACAATCCTGACAATTACGGCAATCATAGAGAAAACAAGAATCTACGCAGTCACGAGAATGTTTAGAATAAAAAAGTTTATAAGAATGATGACATTCTGATGATTCATAGCATTTTTCACTTTCAAAACAAACAACAGTATCAATAGAATTTTTTACTTTCAAATTTCTATATGAATAAAGTAAATCCTCACAATTTGCTAATGAACGTGAAAGATAGCAATTCTTAGAATTCCAAACATCATCGCACCAATCACATCCAGTATTTTTTACCCCTCCCTGATGTGGATGAGGAACTTTTTCTTGAAGACTCTGCAATTGTTTTAAAAAAGGCAAATTGGGATCATAATCCACCCCGTAATCCATCGCATCCCATTTGTCGCTATACCATTCAGTAAGTTTATAAATAGGATATCTAGTATTTTCTGGTAAAACTGTAATCAAACTTTCTCCCGATAAGTCTGATTTACCTTTACGAAATTTTCCAAATAGCCAAAATGACAAATGTAATTTTACTCGACAAAAAAAACAAATCGTGGGTAATTCGATACCTACTTTTTCATACATTGAAAGTTCTCCCTCTCCAATAGTGAAATTATTTCCACAATGTTCACATTTTCTATTTAACGTTTTCATCGTACTCAAAAACATTGACTCGGGCAGCTCTTATCACTCTGTCGCCCAATTTATATCCTTTTTGAATAACTTCTGATATTTTATGATTGTCTTCTTTTTTATTTGTTTTTGTCATTTCAATAGACTGATGAATATTTGGATCAAAATTCTCGCCCACTTCACCTATCTCTTTTACGTCATATTCTTCAAATACTGTATTCAATTGAGCATGAATGTATTCCACACCTTTACGCCAATTCTCATCAACTTTTTCCCAAGCCTCTTTATTTGAAAAAGCCATATTAAAACTATCGAGTACTGACAAAAATCTCGTAAGTATCCTTTCTCGCACTGATTCTGAAAAGTTGATCTTTCTATCTTCTTCTTGTTTTTTATAATTAATAAAATCCGCTCGTTCCTTCTGCCAGCCAGTCAAATACTCTTCCTTTTCAAGCTTGCATGCTTTCAAATCAGCCCTTAATTTCTTAATGGTTTTCTTTAAATCTTCTTCCCCATCTTCATTAAATTCAAATTCGAGGACCTCTGATTCGTCTGCCTTTGGTTCTAACTTTTCATCTTCTGCCATAAGGATATATTAGCATAAATTTCACAAAATAAAAATACAAAATATGCTTTCTTCGGCATACGCAATATTAGTTTCGTTAACCACATTCAGGTTCGAGTGCGAGCCGTGAGAAAGTATATTTTGTGTTTTTAGCGTTTACTCCACTGTGGAGCTTTGCGGGCTTTCTTGAGACCGAATTTTCTTCGTTCTTTAGCTCTAGGGTCACGTTTTAAGTATCCTAAAGTCTTTAATTTTGGACGTAATTCAATACTAAATAAGACAAGAGCTCGAGCGAGACCATGACGGACAGCTTCAGCCTGAGAATGAATTCCTCCTCCAGATACTTTTGCCTCTACTTTCCATTTATTTTCTATTTTATCTTCACTAGTTATACCTTTGATTATAGGATCTGAAACCAAACGACGTTGCTCTTCGGTTTTGAAATATTCCTTTGAATCCTTTCCATTGACAACAAAAGAAGGCTTAGTAGCTTGCCAAATACGTACTCTAGCTGTAGAAGTTTTTCTTCTGCCTATCGCCTCTATGTATACATCTTTTGATTTTTCTTTTTCCATATTTCTTAATCTTTAACTACTAAATTCTTCATCATCTCTCTTCTTAATTTATTTCCTGGAAGCATGTGATAAACAGCAAGTTTTACTAATTCTTTTAATCCTTTTTTGTCTCTCGTTTCTGTACCTTTTAAAATACGAAGCCCTCCTCTATATCCTGAATATCTAGTATGATAAATTTCATCCAGCTTTTTAGTAGTAATTTTAATTTTTGAAGCATTTATTACTTCAACTTTAAAACCCGTATAAAGATGCCTTTCAAATGAGGGCGCTGTCTTACCCATCAAAGAAACGGCTACTTCACTTGCTACTCTACCTAACGTTCTTCCACTTGCATCTATTATTTTTTTATCAGTTTTATTCATATTTTTATACAAATTCTATTATGGCCATCGGAGCTCCGTCAGCTTTTCTAGCACCTAATTTTAATACTCTGGTATAACCACCATTTTTATCCATATATTTTGGAGCGATAACTTCAAAAAGCTTTTTAACTTCTTTACTACGATTGGAAAGCTTAGAAATGATAACTCTACGTGTCGCCGCATCACCCTTCTTTGCCTTTGTCACAAGCTTCTCGATAAAAGGACGCAACTCTTTTGCTTTTGGTTCAGTAGTCTTAATCTTGCCACGTACTATTAAATTGAGTGCTAAAGAATTAAGCAACATTTTTCTTTGATTTTTATCTCTTCCAAATTTTCTTTTAGTATTATGGTGTCGCATATAATTAGTGGCGTTAAGCTCGTAGTTATTCTTTTAAATTCAAACCAAATTTACTAAGCACCTTTTTTATCTCACTTATACCCTTTTCGCCAATACCTTCGACTTCAAGTAAATCTTCTCTCTTTTTTCGAGCAAGGCCTCCAAGTGTTCTGATATTTGCAGCTGTAAGTGCATTTAATGTCCTTGTAGAAAGATCTAAACTATCTGTACGAGTCTTCAAAACGTCAGTAAAATCATCATTCTTTTTTCCACCTTCTTCATTTTCTATAATATCTTTAGTAGATGATGCTGAACGAGCAGATTTCTTTTCCTCTTTTACAACTTCTTCTTCAGGTTCTTTAAAACCAATAACTGATTTAAGTTGATTAATCATTATTTCGATTGATTTTATAAAAGCATCACGAGGAGTGAGAGTGCCATCTGTCTCAACTAAAATTCTTAAACGATTATAATTCGTATTGTCACCGACACGCATATTTTCAACCTCATAAGAGACACGACGAATAGGAGTAAAAATACCATCCACTGCAATGGTGCCTATATCCACTTTTTCTTTTTGTAAAATTTCTTTCGGAACGAAACCTAAACCTTTCTCTATCTTCATCTCAATATTCAAATTTATTTTACCTGTCACTTCAACGATATGTAAATCGGGATTTAAAATCTCTACTTGTCCACCAGTTTTTACATCTTTTGCAATAACTTCTTTTGGACCTTTTATAGAAAGTGTCACCATCTGTGGCTCATCAGATATCATTTTAAAACGAATCTTTTTAAGATTTAAAATCATTACTATAACATCTTCTTTTATGCCATCCATCGTCTGAAATTCATGAGAAATACCATCTATTTTAATAGATGTAATACTAGCTCCCGGTAATGAAGAAAGAATAATTCTTCTCAAACTATTACCTAGGGTGTGACCATATCCAGGATATAAACCGTCTATCTCAAATATTCCTTTATTGTCGACTTCCTCAACAATACGAGGCTTAGAAGGCATAATTATTTTATATTCAGGCATAATATTTTTATGTTTAATAATAAAATTAACGACTATAAAATTCGAGCACAGCATTTAAATCAAGAAATGTTTCTACATTTTTTGGTTTTGCTAAAATGACTCCTTCCATCTTGCTTACATCAAAAGAGACCCAAGAAGGAGGATTGTAATCTTTAAATCTAACTGCTAAATTATCAAAAATCTTTTTTATTTTAGATCCTTCGCGAATTTTTATAATATCTCCCACCTTTACTTCAAAAGAAGGAATAGTGACTTTATGTGTATTTACAATAAAATGTCCATGAGAAACCATCTGTCTTGCAGCTCTTCTACTTGGAGCTAATCCCATGCGGTATACTACATTATCCAAACGAGATTCAAGTTCTTCATAAAATTTCTCTGCAGTACCAGAACCCTTGATATGAGATGCTTTTTCAACATAATTTGAAAGCTGGCGTTCTGTGATACCATAAGAAAAACGAATTTTTTGTTTTTCTATGAGCTGTGCTCCATACTCAGACAATGCCTTTGGTCGGCGTGCACCAGGCCCTGCAAATTTACCAGAAGATGCTGAAAATTTAGGAGTCTGACATTTATCATATACTCCGGCTCCTAATCTTCTTCCTATTTTAAATTTTGGTTTTGATATCATAAGTTTTTTACTTTATAAATCTATGAACTTTATACTCTTCGTGGTTTTTTAGCTTTTGGGCCATTATGTGGTACCGGAGTAGCGTCTTTAATAGATGTTATCTCTATACCATGAGCCATAAATGCTCTGATGGCTGGTTCACGTCCAGAACCAACACCTCTCACTACTACACCTGAATCCTTAACGCCCAATGTAGCAGCTTTTTCACCAATTAAATCCCCTACCTTGGAAGCTGCAAATGGAGTACCCTTTTTTGCTCCTCTAAAACCAAGAGTGCCTGCGCTAGACCAAAACAATGTATTACCCAACTTATCACCAAAAAGAACTTTAGTATTATTAAAAGTAGCATCAATGAATAAAATACCGGAAGTTACTTTCTTCTTGGGAGTTTTGATAGCAACCGTTTTTGCCTCTCCTTCTTTTAAAGTAATTTCTTCTTCAATCTTTTTTTCTACTTTGTCAGTTGATTTAGTTGTAACTTTTGTCTTTACCATATTAATTAATTTTATGTCTTACTTTCTTTTCTCTTACCTGATGCCATTGTCTTTCTGACATTACCTCTGACTGTTCTTGAATTACTTTTTGTCCTCTGACCCCTGACTGGTAGCCTCTTCATATGTCTGATTCCCCTGTAAGTTTTGATATCTTTTAATCTTTTTATATTTGCAGAAATCTCTCTTTTTAAATTTCCTTCAATTTTCATTCCTTCGATTATGGTACGGATTTTATTTTCCTCTTCCTCTGTGAGGTCTTTAGCTTTTTTACCTACGTCGATGCTAACTTGTTTTAAGATCTTTCGAGCAGTCGAAACACCTATACCATATAGGCATGTCAATCCGATCTCTAATCTTTTTTCATCTGGTACTGTTATTCCAAGGATTCTCATAAATTATTGTTTTTGCTTATGCTTTGGATTAGAACAAATAACACGTAAATGTCTTGCACGTTTTACCATCTTACAATTATCACAAATTTTTTTTACTGTTGATCTAACTCGCATAAAATAATATATTTCTAAATTTAGTTAAAACAAGACAAAAACAAGGGGAAAACCCTTATTTTTCAATGTTTAAAACCTTTCATAAACTATATACAATATGATACACCATTCTTAAAAAAATTACAACCTTTTGATGATTCTTCCTTTTCCACCATAAGGATCAAGTACGACTTCTACTGAATCCCCTATTAAAACTTTAATACGATGCATACGCATTTTACCTCCAAGATATGCAAGAATTTCTTCTCCATCCTCCCCGCCTGCATCGCTATGCGAAGCATTACGGGCAGGAATTTTTACTCTAAACAAAGTAGAAGGAAGAGATTCTGTGACAACCCCTCTTGTAGTTAAAATTTTATCGTTTTTTGGATCACTCATTAAGTTAACTTATTATATTAAATTTATAACTAAAGGTCAATATACTTCTTGTTGATAGCACCTCTCACAATACACTATCTCAGGTCTGTCAGGAGAATAAGAAGTTTCAAATTCATTAGTGCAATTCTCTTTCATACACTTCCTATGCCAGAGTTTAAGAGGATTACGTTGTTTTAGTCTA
>JBAYFP010000007.1:0-40104 GCA_041667145.1 Minisyncoccota bacterium | reverse complement strand
GGCCTAAGGTAAGCTCGGTGACAGGGACTAAGTCGTAACAAGGCACGGGTAGCGGAAGCTGCTCGTGGAATAATTCAATTTGAAAAATATTCTAAAACGTTCGCGTTTTAGAGTTAAATGTCTTGACACCTCTGGTGTCAAGACGTGAGTCGGTATTGTGTAGCTCAATTGACTACACAATAGTCTAAGTATGTTGCGGACTTAAAGAAACATATTGACAGAGAGGAAAGACTCTTAAGTTAACCCCGCCTCGGCGGGGAAAAGAACGAAACAAAACAAAGTACAGCAACAAAAAATACCTCGCGCAAGCGGGGTATTTTTTGTTATAACTGAATTGATGTGTTTTTGAAAAGATGATATACTTAATGTAGTGTCGAATTATTAATGTTATTATTGTTATAATTAATATGATTGGAGGACATTAATTTCGTAGATAAAAAGAGCAGTAAAGATTTATCTCTACTGTTCTTTTTGTTTTTATGTGTATATAAATGTAAGTTATAATATATTTGCTATATTTTTATGACAAAACAAATAAAAAAAACATGTAGCGCTTGTGGTTCGAGCCCAATTAATCATCGATTGATGTTTTTTTTGAGATTTACGAATGAAATAGTAGGTAAACTTACTTATATTTATTCTCCACTTTTTTCTTTGGGTAAAAATGTAAGATTGGCTGATTTTGTTGAAAAAATGTTGTTAAATTTATTATATTTTGTTGGTGCTATTAGTTATGATATAGATATAGAAAAAACTATTAATGGCCGTTCAAAACTTATTTGGGAAGAGGCTATTAAAAGAGGAATAGACATGAAGCAGATTTTTCTTTTTGGAAAACCAATTGATCATTTTAAGGCTAAGATTAATGGAGGGATAGTATTTTTCCAAAGTATACCCATTCCCCCATGGCTTTCACATAAAGGATATGATTGGGTTGATGATAAATTTCTCTTTGCTAAAAAATTTGAAAAGATAGGCATACCATCTCCAAAAACAAGAAAAATAATTTTTCTGAAAAAAGCATATTCTGTTTTTGATAGTTTAAATAAACCAATTATTATAAAACCTCAATTTGGTTCACTAGGGAGACACACCACGACAAACATAAATACTAAAGAAGAATTAGAAAAAGCTTATTATTTAGCAAGACAAATCACTTTTTCTATGATTGCACAAGAACATCTTTTCGGTAGTGTATATCGTGCGACTGTTGTTAATAATATTTTGGTTGGTTTTTTTCGCGCAGATCCCCCTTTCGTTATAGGTGATGGTATAAAAAGCATAGAAAAATTGATTTTTGAAAAAAATAAAAATCGTAAAGATAAACTTTCAGAAATTTTAATAAATGAAGAACTTCTGGATTTTATTCAGAGGCAAGGTTTGTTTGTAAATAGTATTTTAGAAAAAGATAAAAAAATTGATTTACTAGCTAAAACTGGAAGATTTTATGGTGGTTATACTAAGGAAATGCTTCCAGAAATTCATCCCAAGTTTCATTCAATTTTTAGAAAAGCTAGTGAGTTTGTTTCTATTCCTGTTGCTGGTTTTGATTTAATAATAAAAGATCCAACAAAAGATCCTGATACACAACGATGGGGAATTATAGAATGTAACTCTTTGCCATTTATCGATTTACATGCATTTTCTCTAGAAGGTGAACCGGTGAATATAGCTGAGTATATCTGGAATTTATGGAATCATAACCCAGAATAATTTTTCTAGTAAACTTTTTAAAAAAAAGATATAATTTAAAGATGATGAAAGATCAAAAAATAAAAGTTGGGATAGTGCGCGGTGGATCTCTAAAACATTATGCATCTTCTTTAGAAAAAGGAGGGCATATTATCTCACATATTTTTGAAAATTTATCTGATAAATATAAAGTTGTTGACATTTTAATCGATAAGAATGGAGTTTGGCATTTAAATGGCATACCCATTGATCCTCAAAACTTAGTCCA
Organism: Minisyncoccota bacterium; assembly: GCA_041667145.1. Lineage (GTDB taxonomy): Bacteria > Patescibacteriota > Minisyncoccia > Phycocordibacterales > UBA9973 > UBA9973. The sequence continues at coordinate 38,144 of JBAYFP010000007.1, read as the reverse complement.
TAAGATTGATGTAATTTGGGATATTTCACATTCTAGTTTCTCAAATATTATTGAGAATTTTTCTATTCCAAACATAAGTAATAGTCCTTTTTTAAGAACTTTAGAAAATAACAGTGATATGTTGCGAAGACATATTAAGGATATTGGTTTAAACATGCCTAGATCTATAATTTCGCCCAAGAATGCGCGAGAGGTTTTTGAGAAATTTGCTGCACCTTGGATTGTAAAAATTAATAATGAAATTAAATTAGTAAAAACCTTTGATGAACTTACAGAAACATTAAAAAATGAAGATGATACAGTAGTTGAAGAATTTATTTCTGGTAAAGTAGCTTCAATACATTCTGTACCTTTTTTTCGTAATCAAGATTTTTATACTTTTCCTATAGGGAATAGTTTTGGTAGTTTCACTACTAGCGAAAAGGAAAAGTTGTCTGTTTTAGCAAAAGATTTGCATTATCATATTGGAGCAAATCATTATTTAAAATCTGATTTTGTTTTGAATCCTCGTGGTAAGGTATATCTCTTAAGTATTGAGTCTATCCCAGACTTTCACAAAGATTCACATTTGTCTCAAGTCTCTGAATCTGTCGGCGTTAAAGCACACCATATAATCGACCATATTATAGGAAAGGCTTTAAATAAAAGGATATAAAACGGGCTGTAGCCCCAAACCAAAGCAAAGCTTGGTACGGGGTAAATATACCGGGGCATAGTGTAACGGTAACATGCATGATTCGGGTTCATGCGACTCTGGGTTCAAATCCCAGTGCCCCGACAAGTATGCTATAATTTATGTATAAAAATTGTTTTTATCTGTAGCGGGTGGTCGCACTCACATAGGCACACATGTTGGAGTTTCGCCATCACCCGCTTCAAATGAAAATAATTTTTTTATTTAGGAAAGAAAAGTAAAAATTTTTTTGTTCGCAAAAAAGAATCCAGTTGTTCACTGCAAAAACTTTTACTTTTCTTTCCTAAAGAGTTATCCACAGTTTTGTTGTAAAAAATATTGTATTATTTTCTGATATGCGGGATAATTAATATGTTACTGCAGTAATTATTTAAAAATATTTTTTCTTTTATTTTTTTATTTGGAAAAATATTTTGAGGTCGCATTATTGCAAACTAAATTAAAAAAATAATTTCGCAAAAATTTTATCGCAAGATAAAATGAGCGACAAAATAAAATGGCAGCAAAAAAGAAAGCAAAGAAAGCAGCAAAGAAGGGTCATAAGAAAGCAGCTAAAAAAGGAAAGAAGCGAGCTTAGTCTTTTCCCACTTCTAAAATATCCCGCTATTGGCGGGATTTTTTAGTTTTTACCCAATTTTGTGTTAATATATAGCTTATGGGCTTATATAGTAAGATATTTGGAGATACAAGCTCCAAATTCATAAAAAATACCGAAAAAATAGTGTCTAAGATCAACTCTTTAGAAGAGTCTATTTCAAAGTTGTCAGACTCAGAGTTTCCAAAGAAAACTTTAGAATTTAAAGATAGATTAATGAAAGGGGAGAGTTTGGATGACATATTGCCCGAAGCTTTTGCTTTAGTGAGAGAAGCTCAGAGGAGAACTTTAGGAATTAGGCTCTATGATGTCCAACTTATCGGAGGAATAGCTCTTCACGAAGGTAAAATTGCTGAAATGAAAACTGGTGAAGGAAAAACCAATGTTGCTACCTTGCCAATTTACTTAAATGCATTGACGGGACTTGGCGCGCATCTTGTCACAGTGAATGATTATCTTGCTCGTCGTGATGCTGTCTTGATGGGTCAGATTTATAATTTTTTAGGACTTACTGTGGGTGTTATCAATTCGCAAAATGTTTCTTATTTATATGATCCAGCGCATAAAGAAAATAAAGAAGAACAAAGTGAATCAGAGTTTAAAATACTTTATGAATTTTTGAAACCTTGTTCTCGTAAGGAGGCATACGGTGCAGATATTACTTACGGAACAAATCATGAGTACGGTTTTGATTATTTACGAGACAATCTAGCTACTTCAATAAATGATCTTGTCCAGAGAGGACACAATTTTGCGATAGTAGATGAAGTAGACTCTATTTTAATAGATGAAGCACGTACTCCGCTCATTATTTCTTCTGCTTCCGGAGATTCTGAAGATTTTTATGTTAAATTTTATCAAATTGCCAAGCAATTAAAGAGGGATACAGATTATGAAGTAGATGAAAAATTAAAGGCTATAACCTTGACCGATGAAGGTATAAGCAAGGCTGAAAGTTTGCTTGGGGTGGACAATATTTATACAGAAAAAGGTATCAAATATGTACATCATCTGGAAACTGCTGTAAAAGCACAAGCTATTTTTGAACGTGATAGGGATTATGTAGTAAAAGAAGGGGAAGTGATAATAGTAGATCCTTTTACTGGGCGTCTTCAACCAGGGAGGCGTTGGAGTGAAGGTATTCATCAAGCTATCGAGGCGAAAGAAGGTGTAAAAATAGAGAAAGAGACTCGTTCTTCAGGTTCTATCACATTTCAGAATTATTTCAGATTTTATAAAAAGTTATCTGGCATGACGGGTACGGCAGAAACTTCTGCAGAAGAATTTTTAAAAGTTTATGGTTTAGATGTTTTAGTTATACCTACAAATCAGCCAGTCATTCGTGAAGATCATTCGGATTTGATCTTTCAAAGTGAGAAAGGGAAATTTCAAGCTATTGCGAAGAAGGTGAAAGAGCTAAGCCAAAAAGGTCAACCAGTTTTAATTGGTACTATCTCGATTGAGAAGAATGAATTATTATCTGTCTATTTAAAACAAGAAGGTGTACAGCATACAATTTTAAATGCAAAGAATCATGAAAAGGAAGGTGAGATAATCGCTCAAGCAGGGCGTAGGAGTACGGTAACAATAGCTACAAACATGGCTGGTCGTGGAATCGATATCAAACTCGGGGGAAATCCTTTAATCAAAGAAGAGTACGAATTTGTAAAAAGTGTCGGTGGACTTTTTGTGCTTGGTACTGAACGACATGAAGCTAGAAGAATAGACAATCAGTTGAGGGGGCGTTCGGGTAGACAAGGAGATCCAGGAGAAACTCAATTTTATGTTTCGCTTGAAGATGACTTGATGCGAGTTTTCGGATCAGAGAAAATTAAAACTATGATGGGGCGTTTCGGTATTCCTGAAGATGTACCTATTGAAAATGGTTTCATTAGTCGATCTCTCGAAAATGCTCAAGCAAAAATAGAAGGCTTCCATTTTGATGCTCGTAAAAATACTCTTGAATACGATGATGTGATGAATCATCAGCGTAAAGTTATTTATGAGAGACGACAAAAAATGATGCGTTTTAATAAAGAGGAAGTGGAAACTCTATTGAAACAAATATTAGAAAATGTTGAAAATAAAGAGAAGTCAGAAAATATAATAAAAGAAAAGAGAAAAAAACTGGGAGATGAAGCATTTTATGAAACTGTTAGAAGAATAGCCCTATATACTACAGATACACTTTGGATGGAACACTTAGAAGCGATGGATTATTTGCGTAGTTCAGTCAATTTGCGTGCTTATGGTCAACGTGAGCCTATTGTTGAATATAAAAAGGAAGGGTTACAGATGTTTAAGGCAATGGAAGAAGAATTTAAAGGACAAGTTCTTTCATTAGTGGAGACTATTAATGTTGAAAGTAAAATAAATGTTGAAACTGAAACAGATGGACCTAAACAAACCTTAGTTACAAGTCACAATGAACCCCGCCCGAACGACTATTCAGTCGGGCAGGCAAGCGAATTTTCAGACTTGTCCGCCAAAGCTTCAGCGTCGGCGGGTACAAAAAAGGCTATTGAAAAAGATATGAATATCGGCAGAAATGATCCTTGCCCTTGTGGAGCCATTAATCCGGCTACTGGTGAAGTTTATAAATATAAAAAATGTGGGCTCATAAATGCTCCACAGCATAGAAAGTCGTTGATAAATTAATATGATATGGCAAATGAAATTAGAAAAATAGGAATATCCTCGGATGGTAGGGAAATGCATTATTCTGCAGGAGTTATTGTCGAATGTAATGGCAAGTATCTCATGCTTGATCGTAAAAATCCTCCTCTTGGTTTTGCTTGCCCAGCCGGGCATATAGATAAAGGCGAAGAACCAAAAGTTACTGCTATTAGAGAAGTTTTTGAGGAAACGGGTATTAAACTAAAAGATGTAGAATTCATATGTGAGGAAGAAATACCATGGAACTATTGTAAAGATGGTACAGGTGTTCATTATTGGTATTTGTATAAAGTGAGTGTACCATCAGAAAATTTTGTGTTTCATAAAGAAGAAGCTAAATCACTTGCTTGGTATACAAAAGAGCAAATAAAAAAGTTTTATTTTGATCCAGTTTGGAAATATTGGTTTGAGAAATTAAAAATAATATAAGTTACAATACAAGAATATGCCAAAAGAAAAAATGTCTGAGCCTGGATCAACCAAATTAAAGATAGAAGATTCTGGAAATCAATTTATTATGTTCAAATTTTTTGATGATATTGTAGATATACGTAAACGTATTTTAGGGGCAAATTTAAAAACATTAGAAGAATATACTGGAAAAACAAGAGAAGAACTTGAAAAAGTTAAACCTGGTGTATGTGTGAATTATGATTCTTTAATTAAAGAATTTAAGGATCCAAATTTGACATATGAGAGATTTAGACAGATCTTAGATGAATCGTGGATAGTTACTAGAGTAGTTTAAATTTTTATGAAAAAAGTAGAAATTGGGGGGATATATAAACATTTTAAGGGATTCAAGGTGAAAGTTCTTTGGGAGGGTTTTAGTAGTGAAACACTAGAGCCACTAGTTATTTATATGCATTTAGAAGATGGTGTTGTTTGGGTTAGGCCAAAGAAAATGTTTTTGGAAACAGTTAAAGTAAATGGTAAAAAAATTGAAAGATTTAAAAAAATCGCACACCTGCCCGCAGTGCTTCCAGCACCAAAGCTGGTGCAGGCGGGGAGAATTTTAATAAAACCTAGAAAGAGATGATAATATAAAAATTTTATATATAATTATGCTATAATATAAAATATTATGGATCAATCATATTATGTTTTGCAAAATCATGACATAGTTTTAGATAATCAAGGTAAACATTATCATCTTAAAATAAGGGATTTACCAGAAGACGAAAAACCTAGGGAAAAACTTTTGAAACACGGGCCTCTAGCTCTTTCTGTCTCAGAATTAATGGCCTTAGTTTTAAATACCGGAACAAAAAAAGAAGGTGTTTTAGAAATGTCTTCTAGAATCATAAAAAATTACGGTGAAGGAAGTATTATGAGTCAGAAAAATCCAGTAAATTTAGCAAATAATTTTGATATTCCTCTTATTAAAGCAGTTCAAATTGTTGCTTGTGCTGAACTAGGTAGACGTTTTTTTCAAAAAGATGATCTTTCTCTCCCAGTTATCAGAACTGCTCGCGAAATATATCAATATGTTAGAGATATGCATAATCTTTCAAAAGAACATTTGCGTGGTATTTATTTAAATGCTCACTATAAAGTTATTCATGATGAAGTGATCTCTATTGGAACTGTTGATGCAAACATTATTCATCCTCGCGAAGTTTTCAAACCAGCGATAGAACATTCTGCTGTGGCTTTAATCTTAGTCCATAATCATCCTTCCGGTAGTACTGATCCATCTGAAGCAGATTTATCTGTTACTCGCCAACTTATCGATGCAGGGAAACTCTTGGGGGTTGATTTAATTGACCATGTTATCGTCACTAAAGATACCTTCGCTAGTATTCCTGGGCCATATCACAATTAGTATAAGATTTATTATCAATAATCTATTTAACATCTATGTTTACGACTAACTATCCACTTTATACAATTCATTTTCCTAAATATTGGCTTATACGTGATGAACCAATAAAAAAAGCTTATTCTTCTACAGAAGAAGATTCTCATCGAACAGAACTTTTATTTCATATCTCACAAAATGACTATCTATCTACTCTTGCGACAGTTCTTAGATTTTTTGAAGAAGCAATATATAAAGATCATTTAACACCAGAAATGAAAGAGATGGAACTAAAAACAATAAGAACAGTAATAGATGATTTGTTGTATATCAATAAAAATTTCACCATTGTTCCTCAAAAGAAAGAAATAGATAAATGATAAAAAGGGGATGAAAAATTTTATTAAAAAGTTAAAAAGTATTTGGTGGGCAGTGAAGCTTTTTGTAGCTAGAATTAAATACGGAAATCCATCAAAAAGACTAAAAATAATAGGGGTTACTGGCACAAATGGTAAGACTACCACAGTCACCCTTCTTCATGGTATTGCTAATAGATTAGGCCATAAATCAGGATTAATAGGCACAGTAGAGATATTGATTGGAGAAGAAAAATTAAAATTATCTTCTAATAAATCAATCCCGTCTACTACACCAGATTCAGTTTTTTTAACTAAAATCTTTGCCGAGATGGTAAAGAAAGGTTGCGAATATGTATTTATGGAGGTTTCTTCTCATGCTCTCGATCAAAATAGGGTAGCGGGGATTAATTTCACTGGTGGAATTTTCACAAATTTAACGCATGATCATTTAGATTATCATAAAAGTATAGAAAATTATTTCAGGGCAAAGAAAAAGTTTTTTGAAATGCTTTCCGAGAGTGCTTTTGCCCTTTCAAATAGAGATGATGAATATGGAAATGCGATACTTGATGATATAAAGGCTGAAAGATTTTTGTATGGTTTTGGAGAAGAAACAGAATTTCTAGATTTCTATGGAAAAATTTTGAAAATGGATTTTACAGGACTAGAACTTGATTTTAACGGAGAAAAAATTCATTCAAAACTTTTAGGTAAATTTAATGCTTATAATCTTCTAGCTGTCTGGGGTGCATGTAAACTTCTAAATTTTGATATGCCTGCCCGCAATGCTACGCATAGCGTTGCAGGCGGGCATAAAGTAAATAAAATTTTAGAATATATTGAACCACCTAAAGGAAGGTTTGATCATTATATGTCTAAAAATGGAGTTCTTGTCATTATTGATTATGCACACTCGCCTGATGCACTAGAGAAAGTTCTTTTGGTGGTGAAAGATATAAAATCTACAAGTATAGGGAGAATTATTTCAGTGTTCGGTTGTGGAGGAGATCGTGATCCATTAAAACGTCCAAAGATGGGTCTTATAGGAGCGAAATTATCCGATGTTGCTATTTTTACATCTGATAATCCAAGAAGTGAAGTTCCAGAGAAAATTATTGATCAAATGAAAGGTGATTTATCTCACGATGAAACGATAAAAGTTATTACTATTCCTGATCGCCGTTTAGCTATAAAAGAATCAGTAGAATTAGCAAAAAAGGGAGATATCATTCTTTGTGCAGGAAAAGGGCATGAGGACTATCAAGAAATCAAAGGTGTAAAAAATCATTTTGATGACATGGAGGAATTCAAAAAGGTGCTTCAGTAGTTTTTTCTCAAATTATGCTAGTATTATTTCATGGGTAAAGAGACCAGACAATGTAATAAATGTAAGCTCAATTTCGTTCTAGAACAGGATGATTTTTCTTTTTATAAGAAAATGAACGTACCTGCCCCCAAAATTTGTCCCGATTGTCGCTTTAAAATGCGAGCAATGTGGAGAAATGAAACAAATCTTTACAGTGGTAGAAAGTGTACCATGTGCGGTAAGGCGGTGATATCGATATACAATTCTAAATCCCCACATACCATATATTGTTATGAGTGTTTTTATTCTGAGAAATGGGATCCGAAAGATTACGCTACAGATTACAATAAATCTCGAAGTTTCATAGATCAAATGAAAGACTTTATAATTAAAGTTCCGAAGATTAATTTGGGTATGTCGACCGGAGATGGGCCGAATATAAATAGTGAATATGTGAATATGGCGGGTGGATGTAAGAATTGTTATCTTGTTTTTAATACTAGCCCTGCTGAAGAGCTTTTGTATTCTAGGGGAATTAGGAAAGGAATTTTTTCTTCCGATATTTACTTCGGAGTTGGTTTTGAAAATTGTTATGAGTGTGTAAATGTGCAAGATTCCGCAAATGTATTTTGGGGGCAAAATGTTACAAGTTGTGTAGACTCGATGTTTATTTTAAACGGGAGTGGTCTCACGAATTGTTTTGGCTGTGTAAATTTAAGAAATAAAAGTAATTGTTTTTTTAATGAACAACTAACTTCTGAAGGATATCAAAAAAGAATAAAAGAAATAAAAGGAAGTTATGTAAAGATGGAAGAAAATAGAAAAAAGTTTTTAGGATTTTCTAAAACTCTTCCCCGAAGAGAAAACAATAATTTAAAAACCGTAAATTCAACTGGTGATTATTTGAATGAGTGTAGAAATGTTCAAGATTCTTTTGAAGTTGCTAAAGGAGAAAATTCTAGACATCTTTTTTCATCTAAAATGATCAAAGATTCTATTGGAACAATAGGATATGGTACGAATAGTGAACGTTTGCTTGAGGTTGTGGCTACTGGTTTTTCTAGTAATGTTATAGGTTCTTTTTGGGCTGAAAATTCTAATAATATCATGTATTCTTTTGACATTAGGAATTGCCAAGATTGTATAGGCTGTGATGCTTTAAGAAATGGTAGATATTCTATATTTAATAAAGAATATTCTAAAGAAGAATATGAAAATTTAAAAGAACATATAATAAAAGAACTTACAGACCTAGGTATTCATGGTTTGATGATGCCATCAGAATTTGCTCCATTCGCCTACAATGAGACTATCGCGCAAGATAATATGCCATTGACTAAAGAAGAAGCGTTGGTTCAGGGTTTTCGTTGGGAGAATGACATTCAGATGACTAAAGGCAAAGAGACTTTAAAACCAGAAAATATACTTGATCACATTGATGATATTAAAGATGAAATAACTAAGGAGGTTTTATGTTGTATACAATGTGAAAGAAACTATAAAATTACAGAACAAGAGCTACTTTTTTATAGAAAAATGATTTTACCAATTCCCAGAAAATGTTTTTTCTGTAGGCATAAAGATAGGGTACATAGACGTGGGCCATTTAAATTCTTTTTAAGGAAATGTTCAAATTGTGGAATAGAAACAAATACAAATTTAACTGAAGAAGTTGCACCGATAATGTATTGTGAAAGGTGTTATCAGAAGGAAGTTATTTAAAGTCGGGTTTTAGTGGACGGTTACGCGACATGATTTCGTAAAATCACATGCAAGATTATAAAAAACAATTTAAGGGAAAGAAAATCACAGTCATGGGGCTGGGGCTTTTAGGACGAGGATTGGGATATACAAAATTTTTAGCAGAATGTGGAGCAGATTTGATAGTGACTGATTTAAAATCTAAAAAACAACTTGCTACTTCAATTAAGGCTTTAAAAAAATTCAGAAGTATTAAGTACGTTTTAGGAGAACATAGGTTGGAGGATTTTAGAGGTAGAGACATGATAATAAAATCTGCTGGTGTTCCGCTTGATTCTATTTACATAAAAGAAGCTGAAAAAAATGGTATTCCTATTGAGATGGATGTATCTTTATTTGCAAAATGTGCACCAGAAATCATATTGGTGGGTGTGACGGGGACAAGAGGAAAATCTATGGTGACGGCACTTATCTATGAGATCTTAAAGAAAAATGAAAAATTTTTAAACAGAAAAGTTTATATAGGAGGAAACGTGCGTGGCGTAGCAACTTTGCCATTACTTAAAAAAGTAAAGGCTGGAGACATTTTGGTATGTGAACTTGATTCTTGGCAATTGCAAGGTTTTGGTGATTCAAAAATTTCTCCTCATATTTCAGTTTTTACTTCTTTTATGCCCGATCATATGAATTATTATAAAAATAGTATGGAGAAATACTTTGATGACAAAGCAAATATTTTTAAATATCAGAAAAAAGAAGATTTTTTAATTATTCGTAAAGACGTAGAGAATTTAATTAAGAATTTTCCCTCTACTTTACAAGGAGAGGGAAGGGGTGAGGTTCTTAAAGGTAAATTAATTATAGCTAATAAAAAAAGTGTAGAGAAATATAAATTTATTGTACCCGGAGAACATCAAAAAGAAAACTTGGCTTGTGCCGTAGAAGTAGCCATATTGTTTAATATCCCAGATTCTAAAATAGGTCACGCTGTTAAGCATTTTAAGGGGCTAGAAGGTAGATTGCAATATGTAAAAACAGTTAGAGGCGTAAAAATATATAATGACAATAATGCCACGACCCCAGAAGCAACAGTTGCGGGTATTAAGGCATTAAGTTTCCCCGAAACCAGGTTTAGGGGAGTTTCCCCTAAACCTGGTTTCGGGGAGAGGAAGATTGTTTTAATCTGTGGGGGGGCTGATAAAAAATTACCATTAGATAATTTTGTTAAGACTGTAAATAAGCACTGTAAAGCTATTATAATGATTCCAGGTACTGGGACAGATAGGCTAGCTAATGAAAAGCTAAGTGTGGAAAATTTTAAGGTTAAAAATTTACAAGAAGCAGTAAAAAAAGCTCTATTAAGCTCAAAAAAAGATGATATCATTCTTTTCTCTCCAGCTTTTGCGTCTTTTGGAATGTTTAATAATGAATATGAGAGGAATGATTTGTTTCTTAAATTAATAAAGGAGTTATAGTTAAATTTATGAAAAACAAAAAAGAAAAGAGGATTCAATTCTTTATTGGTGTAAATCCATTAGTAGCGAGAAAGAATAAGTTACTTTTGGGTAAAAGAAAAAACGTATTTGGGGATAATACTTGGGGATTACCTGGTGGGCATTTGGAATTTAATGAAACTATCGAAAAGTGTGCTGAGAGAGAATTATTTGAAGAAACAAATATTAGATGTAAGACTTTTATTATCAGTAATATTATTAGTCAATTTCGGGAAGATGATAAATATTATTTACAAATCGGGGTTGAAGCAAAAAACATAAAAGGAAGTCCAATAATCATGGAACCTCATAAATGTCATGAATTAAAATGGTTTGATTTTGATAAATTACCTAAAAATATTTTTAGATATCACAAAAAACAAATACAAGTTTTTTTAAAAAATAAGAAGTTAAAATAATATGCAAAATTTAGACTTATCAAAAATTAAAAATGTACATTTTGTTGGGATAGGGGGGATAGGTATTTCAGCGATAGCTAGACTTATGTTGAGTCAAGGAAAGGATGTGACGGGGCAAGATATGCAAGAAAGTCAGATCATTGATGATCTTAGCAAAATAGGAGCGAAGATTATGATAGGTCAATCATATGAAAATATTCCCGCTGATACAGAATTGGTTGTTTATACTATTGCGATAGGGCACTATGATCCAGAATTTTTTGCCAAAATCAAAAATAGTAAAATTGAAAGTCGTTCTTATCCACAAATGCTTGGCCTCATAACTAAAGATAAATACACGATTGCTGTTTCAGGTACTCATGGTAAGACGACGACGACAGCGATGATCGCAAAAGTTTTAGTCGATACACAAAAAGATCCATCTGTAATAGTCGGGTCTTTATTAAAAGAGAGTAATTCAAATCTAATAATAGGGGAGAGTGAATTTTTTGTTGTTGAAGCTTGTGAATACGAAAGATCATTTTTAAATATAAAACCAAAAATTTTAATTATTACAAATATTGAACCAGATCATTTAGATTATTATAAAGATATAAAAGATATAGAAAATGCTTTTTCTGAAATGGCAGGCCAGACTGATAATTTTATAATTTGTAATCCTAGTGAAATTTCGGTCTCTAACATTCTACAAAAAAAATATAAGGCAAGAGTTATTGACTATATAAAATATTTAGATAAAGTCCCCAAACTTTCTGTCCCTGGAGAACACAATCGTATGAATGCTGCAGCAACTTTAGCTGTAGTAGATATTTTGAATATCAAAGAAGAGGAAGTTCAAAAATCTTTAGTACAATTCTCAGGTACTTGGCGCAGATTGGAAAAGAAAGGGGAGACAAAAGAAGGTGTTATCATTTATGATGATTATGCTCATCACCCTACGGAGATCAAGGCAAGTTTAGAAGCTTTACGAGAACTTTATCCGACTGGTGAGAAGAAAATCACAGTGATCTTCCAGCCTCATCTCTATAGCAGAACCAAAGCTCTATTTAATGATTTTGCTAAAAGTTTCAAAGGGGCAGATAGTATTTTCCTTTTACCTATCTTTTTTGCTAGAGAGGAGAAGGATGAAAGCATTTCAAGTGAAAAACTAGCTTCCGCAATTTGTTTGGCAGGAGATAAAGCCAAGGCTTTTCCAGATTTTGAATCTACTGAAAGCTTTATAAGAGAGCTTAATCTTGGGAAGAATGACGTATTTGTGACGATGGGGGCAGGAGAGGCCTATAAAGTAGCTGATAAGATCTTTAAAAAAGGAAAAGAGTAGTTTTAAAAGGGGTTTGGCGAGCGACGGCGAGCCAATTTCAGGAATTTTTAAGCTTCAAAAATTCCGTACCGACTTAAAATTACCCTTTTCTTTTTTTAGATAACTAAATTCTTGTCCACAGAGCCTAAATTATCCCTTTTTTAGTCTTATTTGTCAATGGGCATAGTATAAAATACCCTTATTTTATAAGGGATTTTTGGTTTGACATATGAAGAAATTGTTGTTTAACTATTGACTTTTTATATCAGGCATGCTAGTATATTAGTATATCCTCATAAATAGGTTTAAATGCTTTAATTATAAGGATATATTTCGGATGAGGCTAGATTTGTCTCTTTAGTTGGCGGAGCACATACCGCTCTAATATGAATAAAAACAATTTAATACGGTTTGCTCAATCTCTTATGTTTTTTCCTCTTGTAGTTGGAGGACCAGTACCTTTTGGAGCTATTTTAAAGGATACTGCTAGTGAGACTGTCCAGACTGTATTTATACAAAAACAGAATATTGAAGCCAATGGTCTTTTAGCCTTTAATCAGGTTGTGGACCAGAAAGCTATAACTTTAAAAGCTAAGGCGGAAGCCATTGATAGTTATTTTAAAGAGCACGATATGCCACTTGCAGGTATGGGTATGAAAATGGTAGAAGAAGCTGAGAAGAATGATCTTGACTGGCGTCTACTTGCAGCTATTGCTGTTCGAGAGTCAACTGGTGGAAAATTTGACTGTATTAAAGTAGATAATAATCCCTTTGGTTGGGGTTCATGTAAAATTGGTTTTAATTCCAATGAAGAGGCGATAGAAACTGTCGCTAGAAACCTTGGTGGTAATAACCCAAGTACTGCCAAACACTATAATGAAAAAACTACTAAACAAATTTTACGTGCTTACAACCCACCTTCAGTCGTACCTCGTTATGCAGAGCAAGTAATAAAGATAATGAGTGATATTGGTCTAGAAGATATAACATTAGAAATTAATGCTTAACAAAAAACTCCCCAATCGGGGAGTTTTTTGTTTTTTATTTATTTTCTTCTAGATGTATAAGTGTCATCTTGTGTTCTTTGGGTTCAAAGAGAGTTATTTGGAAATTGTAATTCTTTCCAAGCTCTAGTTTCTCGCGAAGTTTTGATTCTGAACCAAAGGTAGAATTGTGAACGAGTCCTGCAACACCTTCTTTTATAGAAACGAGGGCACCATGTTTATTGTACTTAATGACGACACCTTTGATGATATCTCCTTTTTTCAATTTGCCTTCATATTCTGTCCAAGGGTTTTCTTTGAGTGCTTTGATCGAAAGTGAAATCTTGCCTTCTTTTATTTCAATCACCTTGGCGCGTACTTTATCTCCCACCTTAAACATACTGCGAGGATCTTCTACAAGACCCCAATCAAGTTCAGAGATGTGAACAAGACCTTCTAATCCGTCTTCAAGTTTTAGAAATACTCCGAAATCAACGAGCCCTGCGACGGTGCAGTCTAATTCATCACCGACTGTGTATTTACTCAAGATTTCTTTCTTTTCTTCAGGATTATTGTCTTTTTCTGAAAAGATTAATTTACCTTCTTTAGGAAGGGTAGAAATAATCATAACAGAGATCTTTTCACCAACTAACTTTTTTAATTCTTTTAATATCTTGTCTTTATCTGAATCAAGTACTCGAGGATAATGATCTGCCTTGAGTTGAGAAGCAGGCAGGAAACCTTGTATCCCTTGCCATTCCAATATCAAGCCACCCTTGTTTGCGTCTTTTATTTCTAGACTCATCACTGTCTTTGCCTTGATGGCTTTTTCTGCATCACTCCAAGTGAGGGCTTGTTTGGCTTCTTTTAGTGAAAGTTCCGTATAGCCATTTTCATTCTCTCTTTCGACGACCTTGGCTTTAATGATATCGCCGAGACTTATTTTTTTGATTATATCTTTCGCATTAATAAATTCACGGCCGTAAATAATACCTGTTCCAAAAGGAGACAAGTCAACGAAAACTGATGATTTTTCTACGAGGATCACTGGTCCTTCTACGAGTGAGTCGACTTCAGACCTACTAGCACTTCTATCAACGATAGATTTTAGCACTAAGTTTTCTTTGAGACTCTCTTGTCCTTCTACGATTTCTTCTTTCTTCATAATGTTTATTTTAAATTAAAAAATCCGCCTTAAAGCGGATATAAGGCTTAGGTTTTCCGACAAGAGGTCAGAAGGTTACCCTAAATCCATGCTTTTAATATATTGTTTCTATACTAATACAAATAAACAAGAAATGCAACCTCACCCCTAGCCCCTCTCCAAAATAAAAATTTTAGAGAGGGGGAGAGATTGTTTTATTTTTCTACTTCTTTAGAGAATTTTTCAGCAGCTTTTGCGTATTTCTTTTGAAGTTCTAATTGTAATTCTGATATTTTATTTTGAAAATCTTTATTATTAGTTTTACTATATGTTCCTTCTTTGAAGTTATACACGGTAAAAGTTGGATTTTTGTCCATATCTTTAAATTCATAAACCATAATTTTCTCACTGTTCTGTTCTTTTATAAAACCATCACCAAAACTAACAAATTCAGCTTCTTCTTTGAGCATATCTTCACTTTCGAAAGCCTTAATTTCAAATCTAGCTAATTTCGCTGCTTTAGCATCTGTCTCATTCGTTTCACGACTAGTAAGGGGGTTTTGTTTGAAATTTTCTTCACTTTCTAGCATCCTATCCATCGTGCCA
This sequence comes from Minisyncoccota bacterium, assembly GCA_041667145.1. Lineage (GTDB taxonomy): Bacteria > Patescibacteriota > Minisyncoccia > Phycocordibacterales > UBA9973 > UBA9973. The sequence goes on along the minus strand of JBAYFP010000007.1, from coordinate 23,067 downwards.
TTTCCATCAATGTCTACATAGATAACATCCTTACTTCCTTCTTTTACTTCTAGAGAAGTTCGTAAATATCCATCTCCATAGGGTAAGAATTTTATTATTTCCCCAGTAGTCGAATTTGTGTATTGGATATAATCTCCTAGAGAAATATTTTTAAACCTATCTTTAATTTCAGCATAAATTTTTTTATTTGCTTCGTTAGTTTTGTTTATTAGCTCCTTTGTATCGATTTTATTAGTATCTAAATTTTTATTTTGTGCTTGAGCGTATTCACTAATTCCGTATTGCATTAAAAGTGCAATTAAAGTAGTTTTGCCTAGAGATTCAACATATTTTAAAGCTTTTTGAGTTGTTTCCTTCCTTGGAAGAAAGTTTTCCATAAAAGACATAATATCATTATATGCTGTAATTATATTTTGTAAATGGTTTGAATGAAACAAAGAGGGCCTAGGAGCGAGGTTTTTATTTTCTTTTTCTTCAATAATTTGATATAATAGTATTAATGATTATCACGTATTTTGGTGAACAATTTTTTAAGATTGCACAGGGCGATATGGTTGTTGCTTTTAACCCTGTTAGTAAGAATGCTAAATCCGATGTCTCAGCTCATTTTGGTTCAGATATAGCTTTTGTCACTACCAATCATCCTCTTTTTAATGGCGTAGAACAGCTTTCCCACGGTGAACGTATGCCTTTTGTTGTTTCTGGTCCAGGGGATTATGAGGTAAAGGAAATTTTCATAAAGGGTAGTATGTCAGATGCTTTTGTCTCAGAAAAGAAATATATAAATACCATTTACTCATTTATATTAGACAATATTAATGTTGTTTTTTTGGGTGCATTAGGGGATTCTGAAATTTCAAAAGAAGCTCATGAAGCTATAGATAACCCAGATATTCTTTTTATTCCGATTGGTGGGAAGAATGTTTCTAAGGAAATTAATTTTTTAGATGCGAAAGATGCTGCCAAGCTTGCTTTGACTCTTGAGCCAAAATTGATCATACCAATGAGCTATGATGACAACTCTCTAAAAATATTTTTGAAAGAACTTGGAGAGGAAAAAGCTCCAGAAGTAGACAAATTGACACTTAAATTAAAAGATTTGGATGGAAAAGAAGGGGAGGTGGTAGTATTAAAAGCAATATAAATTTATGAAGAAAATAATTCATCATTTAAGAAGACAACCAGAAGAAGTGAGAAGACATATTTTACATATTTCCATTTTTGTAGTAGCTGTCATTATGATCTCGCTTTGGGTGTTGAGTTTGAGTAAAAGTTTATCGAGTAATGATACACAAATAAAAATGCAACAAGATTTAAAACCATTTTCTGTATTAAAAGATAATATAGTCGACGGATATAATAGCACAAGTGGTACAGATTCTTCTTCCACACAGTAATAATTATGGCGAAAAAAGATTTAGAACCAATTTTAGTACGTAAAGATGGGATCATTCCTATAGATGTAGTAAAAGAGATGAAAGATTCTTATATAGCTTATGCTATGTCTGTTATTACTGCACGTGCATTGCCAGATGTGAGAGATGGATTAAAACCAGTTCATAGGAGGATTTTATATGCCATGCATGAAATGGGTCTTACTTCGACAGCACGTTTTAGAAAATCTGCAGCAGTAGTCGGAGATGTCCTCGGTAAATATCATCCACATGGAGATACTGCCGTTTACGATTCGATGGTTGGAATGGCTCAAGAATTTTCTTATCGTTATCCTTTAGTTTTAGGACAAGGAAATTTTGGTTCAATAGATGGAGACAATGCAGCCGCTATGCGTTATACGGAAGCAAAAATGTCTAAGATCTCAAATGAACTTTTGCGAGACCTAGAAAAGGAGACAGTTGATTTCCGTCCAAATTACGACCAGACCCGCAAAGAACCAATAGTTTTTCCATCTGCTGTACCTGCGCTTCTTTTAAATGGTACGCTCGGCATTGCTGTCGGTATGGCGACGAACATTCCTCCACACAATTTAGCTGAAGTTTTAGATGCGACAAATTATTTGATAGACAATCAAGATGCGACGACTGAAGATTTGATGCAATTCATAAAAGGTCCAGACTTCCCGACAGGTGGGATTGCCTACAACTATAAAGATATGCTTCATGCGTACGGCACAGGGCGTGGTGGTGTTGTTTGTCGTGGTGAAGCAGAAATAGTAGAACAAAAAGGTGGTAATTTCCAAATCATAATCACTTCTATTCCTTATCGAGTAAATAAGTCCAACTTGATAATGTCCATTGCAGAATTAGTGCAAGAAAAAAAGCTTGATGGCATCAAAGGTCTTCGTGATGAATCGACAAAAGATATCAGGATAGTCATTGATTTAAAAAATGGGTCTGTTCCAGAAAAGATTCTAAATTATATTTATAAAAATACACAGCTTGAATCAAATTTTAATTTTAACACTGTTGCACTTGTAGATGGTGTACCTCAGACCCTTTCTTTAAAGTCGATTCTCTCTTTATTTATTTCTCATAGAAAAGAAGTTGTGAAAAGAAGAAGTGAATACGATTTGCGTAAAGCAGAAGAACGTGAACATATTTTACTCGGCCTCAAAAAGGCATTAGATAAAATAGATCGCGTTATTACAGTTATTCGTGCATCAAAAGATGGGCAAGTTGCAAAATTTAATTTGATGAAAGAATTTAAATTTTCTGAGTTACAGGCGATAGCAATTCTTGAGATGAAATTACAAAAACTTGCTGGTCTTGAAAGAAAAGCTGTAGAAAATGAACTCGAAGAAAAACAGAAATTTATCAAGGAAACAAAGGATCTTTTGGCAAGTCCAAAGAAAATCCTTGGCGTTATTTCAAAAGAATTAAAAGAAATTCGTGAAAAATATGCAGATGAAAGAAGGACAAAAATAGTGAAAGGAGGAAATAAAGAAATTTCTGACGAAGATTTGATTCCAGACAAAGAGACGGTTCTTGTCTTTACCGCAGGAGGATATGTGAAGCGCACTGATCCTTCTGAATATCATTCACAGAAGAGAGGGGGAGTCGGTGTCGTTGATCTTGAAACCAAAGAAGAAGATTTCGTGACGATGCTTATTTCTGGTTCTACTCACAATGATTTGCTTTTCTTCACAAATTTAGGGAAAGCTTATCAAATGAAAATGTATGATATTCCTGAAGGACGTCGTGCTACTCGTGGAAAGTCTATTATGAATTTCTTAGCATTAAATAATGATGAGAAAATTACCTCTGTTTTACCAATGCCAAAAGAACTCAAGGGTTCACCTATATCACTTATGTTAGTGACAAAAAATGGCACAGCCAAAAAAATGTCTGGAGAAGGATTTAAGGATGTCAGAAGAAGTGGAATCATTGCCATCCGTTTAGATAAGGGTGATCAGCTTGTTTCTGCTTTGATAGTTGAAAAAAGTGATGAAGTGATGGTGGCCACAAGTGGTGGGCAGTCTATAAGATTTAAAGAAGGAGATATAAGAGAAATGGGGAGAACTGCAGGAGGGGTAAGAGGAATAAAACTCGGCAAGAGTGATGAGGTCATCGGTGTAGATGTCGTAAAAAAAGACAATAAGGACGGTGCATTTTTGACTATGAGCGCAAATGGTTTTGGAAAGAAAACAGCTCTTAAAGAGTATAAGGTTCAAAAACGTGGTGGTTCCGGCATCAAGACAGCAAAGGTAACTCCAAAAACAGGTAAGCTTATTGTTGCAAAAGTATTGAATGGACAAGAAGAAGAATTAATAGCAATGTCCAAGAAAGGACAAGTCATTAGGACAGCTTTGAAAGATATTTCATCTTTAGGTAGACAGACTCAAGGTGTGACCATCATGCGTCTTCGCGCAGGGGATAGTATCGCTTCACTCGTCTGCGCATAAAAATAAAATAAATTTATGTCTTTCGAATACTTAATAATTTTGCTAATATTACTTCTTACTACTTTATTTATTGAGAAGAAGAATCACATTCATCTTTACAAATCCAAGAGAGAGAGATTTGAGATCGTATTATTTTTCTTTATTTTTGGAATTTTATGGGATACATTAGCAATTTCAAGAGGACATTGGGTTTTCCCTATGGAAAAAAATATAAACATTATATTGGGAGTAATGCCGGTTGAAGAGTATTTATTTATACTAATAGTTCCTTATTTTATTATAACTATATATAAACTTTTTGATTCTAAGTTTAGAAAAGATGTCAAAGCCCGTCTTTGACATCAAAATTTAATGTTTCTTTCATAAAGCTATTTTGATTGCCAAAAGTTTCAATTAAAAAATCTTTATGAACTATTGATAAATTTCTATCAGATACGAAATCATTATAACTACTCCATTTATATTCATCAGGATGTTTAACTAATTTATCTTTTACTGGATTCATGTGTATATAAGCCGAAGTCCACATTAATTGAGGATTGTCTTCAACAAGTACTGCCTTAAATTTATCTTGAAAAACATGACCAGTTTTTTTGTATTTTAAATTAGAATATTTTGCATAACTTGTACACAATTTCAAAACTAATTTCGAAATAGGAATATTTTTAGCTTGTTCAATTAATAAATGAAAATGGTTTGGCATTAAGCAAAATGCATGTAATTTGAAATCGCCCTCATTTATATTAGTGATTCTAATTCTAGAATATGGCATGGTAATTAATTTTTCCTCTCTTAATTCTTTTTCAGTAAAACCCAAGGATAACCCAAGTCTGAGAAGGAAGGCTTTGTAATCCTGATCATTAAAGAATATTTTTTCTTTATTATTTCCTCTATTATATACATGATAAATATTTTCAGGAGCAAATTCTTTAAAATCTCTATTATTCATATTTTAATATTATAACTGTCAAAGGCGGGCTTTGACAATATGTCTTTTGTTAATAACCTTTTTAATATACAGTAAGTATTTTTTATACTATAATATAGCTATGTTCACCGATCCTGTAAAAAACTTAAAACAGTTTGCTTTAAGGGACGATATGATCGTAGCAGACTTGGGGGCTGGTTCTGGGTTTTATACTATTCCTGTCGCTAAGATAGTTTCAAGAGGGAAAGTATATGCTATTGAGATACAAAGAGATTTTTTGACTACTATTAGAAATAAAACAAAAGAGGCTCACATTGATAATATAGAGTGTCTTGTTGGAAATGTTGAAAAGATAGGAGGGACAGGAATAAAAGATAAAATAGTTGATGCTGTGATTGCTTCTAATATACTTTTTCAAATAGAAGATAGAGATAAATTTATTGAAGAGATAAAGAGAATACTCAAACCGGAAGGCAAACTTCTTCTTATTGATTGGTCTGATAGTTCTATGGGGATAGGATCTAGTTTTGGTAAAATTATTCCTAAAAATAATGCACGAGAAATGTTTGAAAGTAATGGTTTTGTTCTTGAGCGTGATATTTCTGTAGGAGAGCATCATTATGGTATGATATTAATTAAGAGTTGATATTAAAATGAAAGGGAATTTTCAAATTATAATTTTAGTTGTGTTTATGGCTGCAGCTATTTTGGGTGTTCTTGTTTTTTCTGGTGTCATACCCCTAGGCGGTGGCAATAGCACTACTGCGCAAGGTACAGTGACTATGTGGGGTACAGTAAAAGCACAAATCGTTGCTCCTCTTTTAGATGATTTTAACCGTACTAATACTAATTTTTCTGTAAAATATATAGAGAAATCCTCTGATACCTTTGATAATGATTTACTTGAAGCACTTGCTGGAGGGGTGGGCCCAGATATGTTTTTTATTTCTGATGATTTGGTATATAAGTACAGTAATAAAATTTATACTATCCCATATCAGAGTTTTCCTTTAAATACTTTTAATAATACTTTTGTTGGTGCAGGTAAAACCTTTTTGAATTCAAAAGGAGTTTTAGCCTTTCCTATCACTGTTGATCCTATGATGATGTACTATAGCAGAAGTATGCTTGATACAAATGGCATAGCTTACCCTCCTTCATATTGGGACGAATTTGCTAGTCTTGTTCCAGTTTTAACTAAAAAAGATGATAGAGGAATTATTATAAAAAGTACTATTGCTTTGGGACAATATTCTAATATTTTATACGCGAAAAATATATTGACTACTCTTTTTATGCAGACTGGGAACCCTATTGTGACTGAGAAGAATGGATCTTTCATTTCTGTTTTAAAAGGAGATGATAATTCAGGCTCAGTTTTGAAATTTTATACAGACTTTGCTGATCCTTTAAAGGCAGTTTATTCTTGGAATAAATCTTTTTCTAATTCTCGTGATGCTTTCAGTAAGGAAGATTTAGCGTTTTATTTTGGTTATGCAAGTGAACTTCAATCTTTAGTTAATAAAAATCCAAATCAAAATTTTTTAGTCACTTCTATGCCACAAGTTAGGAATGGTAATTTTAAGCTTACCTCTGCGCATGTTATGGGTATAGCTATCTCTTCTTTTTCTAAGAATTTTACTACTGCTTTTACAGCTGCAGGTCTTATTTCAAGTGGCGATTTTGCTTCAAAACTTGCCTCTTCTCTTGGCATAGCTCCAGCACGCTTGGATTTACTTAAAACGTTACCGACAGATGCGTTTATGCCTATTTTCTATAAGTCTGCATTTTTTGCAAAAAGCTGGCTTGATCCGTCACCGCAAAATAGTGATGATATCTTTCGAGGAATGATAGAAAAAGTACTTTCAAATAGTATGTCTACAACAGAGGCTATAAATGATGCTAGTGCCAAACTGGGGTTATTATTAGTTAGATAAATTTTATGAAAAAAATAAGTTTAAAGTCAGTTTTAGTTTGTTTATTTATTTTTTTAGGAATTTTTTTATTATTTTTTTCTTCTAGTTTGAAAGTTTATGCTCAAGCTGGTACTCAAAACGATATTCTCGTTCAGACGACAGGATATTCAGTGTTAAGTCCAAGTAGTTTTGTTTTTAGTGGAGCATTTTCGGGTAATTTTTTACAAAAACCTTTTACCACTTATTTTGAATTTAAAAAAGGGAATTCTGATTTTAGCGTTGATGCAGAGAGAACTATAGAAATCGTGAGAGAAAAAAATGTTAAAGAAGACAATGTTTTTTATACTAGCCCAGAGCTGAAGCTTTTTTCTACGTATTATTTTCGAGCAGTAGGCTTTTTAAATGACAATCCTAGTAAAAAATTCTATGGCAATGTCTTGAGTATGACCACGGGGCCAACTTTTGCTGGAGCTTTTCCATTCACCATAGGAGTAACAGTAGATAGTATGTGGCGTACGATAGGTACTATTTTTTTGCCTTTTGCTCCAACAGAAATAGTAACTAGTGTTTTTCTATTAGATGTCACTGATAAAACAGCAAGTATTAGAACTATTATTTTTAACAAAAATCCACAAAGTCTTAAACTTAAGGTAGAATATGGTGAAGATCAATATGATCTTGTAAGTGATTTTATTAAAATTGATGAATTTGGTAATACTTTTTTTATATTAAAAAATCTTACTCCTGAAACGAAGTATTATTTTATATTGACCGATACTTCGGGTAAGTTGGATTCTTCTCAAGAAGGAAGTTTTACTACAAGAAAAGCTAACATTACAAGTGACCCAATAAAAAAGGTTGTTTCTACTATATATAATGTTTCTCCTACTTCTATAATCGTTAAGGCTGATATTTATAATATTGATTTTCATGATCTTGATTTGAAGGTTGTATATGGAGAAGGAAAAAACGGATTAATAAGTAGTATGGCACATGAAACTGGCACATTTAAATTTGATCCTAATTTAGGTATTGCCAGTTATACTTTAGATGGACTTAAGCCGGATACGACATATCAATATCATTTAGTAGATGCTAATACTCGAGATCTTTTAACAACTAATCAAAATTTTACTACTTTGAATGCAATAGTGCCTAAACCTCCAATATCAAATTTAACCCCTACGATATCAGAACCGAATACGGGTTTAGTAAAATGTGGAACTGATAAATATGAAGTTGGAGATAGTGCTCCTAATGGTAAAATTATTCCTGATAAACGACCTAGTGATACTGATGTAGAAGGAGTGAAAGCTTATAATTATTTAAACCAGATTAAAAATCCTTGTGGGTTCTATGATATACTGACTCTGATTAATACAGTAATACAATATATTACTACCATTTTTGTATCAATCGCGGCTATAATGTTTGCCTATGCAGGGGTTGAGCTTATAACTTCTGAAGGGGAAACTTCTAAGAGAGAAAAGGCGAAGAAAATATTTACCAATGTAGTTATTGGTTTAATCGTTGTTTTAGCCGCTTTTCTTATTGTTCAGACAATATTGTCAATAGTAGGATATGATAAGTCTTTAAATTGGTTTGGATTTTAATATTATAAAGGTTATAATATCATGTATATGATTATGGATTATTTAAAGAAAATTTTTTATAAAATTATTTTAACAATTTTTTCACTGTTTTTACCAATTATTTCTTTTGCTTATGATCCGCCTACAACAACAATTGTTAATCCTCTTAAGAATACGGATACATTAAATGGATTAATTAAGACTCTCTTGGAAGGCGCAGTGAAAATAGGTATGCCTGTTATTGTTCTTGCCATAGTTTATTGCGGTTTTCTTCTTGTACAAGCCCAAGGTAAATCAGAAAAGATAGAAGAAGCAAAAAAAGCTTTACTTTATACATTGGTAGGTGCAGCGATACTTCTAGGGTCGTGGGCTATCGCGCAGCTTATAACAAATACTGTACAAGCGTTATGAATTTAATTCATTTTTTATGTTATGTACTTTAATTGCTAATCCAAAATTTCAAGATCTTTTGACTTATATAAATTGTATTATAAATAGGTCTGTAATTCCTCTTATTTTTGCGTTAGCTACAGTCATGTTTGTTTGGGGGGTTGTGCAATATGTCATAAATAGCGATGAAGAAGCAAAAAAAGAAAAAGGGAGAGAATTTATGGTTTGGGGAATCATTGGTTTAACAGTGATGTTTGGGATTTGGGGGTTGGTAAGTATACTTGGTAATACTTTTGGTATTGAAAATGTTATTCCACAGTTGAGGTAATTGCTCTTGCATTGTTCTTATTTCTTTATGATATAATATAAGTACCTAAATATTTTAGGTTAATTATTATTAAGTCGCTTTTCCGCCAGAGGCGGATAAAATTATTAGTATTATTAGAAGAATTTATGAAGAAAAAATTAATTGTATTATCTAGTTCTGTCTTGGGTTTTTTACCTCTTATGGCTTCAGCACAAAATGCAAGAGGGGGCTGTGATGCAGCAGTACCAGGTACAATCCAAAAAGTTATTTGTATCGCAGGTAATATTTTGGATATTATAATTCCGATTCTCGTAGTTTTGGGGATAGTTTACTTTGTTTGGGGAGTCATTACTTTTGTTATTGCTGATGATGAAGAGTCAAAAGAAAAGGGAAGAAATAAGATAATCTTTGGTATTATCGGTTTGGTTGTTATTGTCGCTATGTGGGGATTAGTTGGTCTTGTTACTAATACCTTTGGTTTAAATGGGGGTGCAGACATTTCTGTTCCCACTGTTCCTTTTTAGTTTTTAACAATTAAAGTCTATTATGGATTTATTCTTTACAAACATAGCTTACGCTAGTGTCGATTCTGTCATTTCAAGTATCAATAAGCTTATTATAAACCCACTGATAGTGTTTTTATTTGCTTTGGCGGTAGTGTATTTTCTTTTTGGTGTTTTTCAGTTTATTTCCAACCAAAATGATGAAGAAGCAAAGATAACTGGCAGAAATCATATGATCTGGGGAGTTATTGGAATAGTGGTAATGATGGGAGTATTTACGATATTGCATGTCATTATGAATACTTTTAATATAACCGGGATAGATCCAGAACAAGGGAAAGTACAGTTTGATAGTAAATAAATTTATAAAAATAAATGAAACGAATAAAGGGCGATCTAATTAGATCGCCCTTTATGTTGCGTCCTTTAGCGCAACAGATTGATGTTTACTGCCACCATTTGAAGTATACTTCTTTTGATCCTTCAGATGATGTGACTATATAATTCCCGGGTGGCATAGACATCATTTTATTTACATCTATGCCGTCTTTATCTTCAATAATCCAAATTGATGGATCTGAAGAGAGGGTATACTTTACACGTCCTGACGGGCGTGTATGGGTTAATCTTGGGTCGAGATACATCTTTAACCCATTTTGAGCAGTGACGTACCCTTCACCGGAGGTTGGAAATTTTTCTGAGACTGAGAATTGAGAAGGTTGATTAGTGGTCGGATTTTCATCAACCACTGCCGGAGTCGAAGATTGAGACTGTGTTTCTTCCTGTTGTATCTGCGGCGAGGTATTTTCTTCTCTCCCAGAATCTCCAAGAAAGATTTTTAGGAGAATGATTATAATGATTATTATCACGATGACAGAAAAGATAATTTTTACTGGCGATAGCATTTGTTGTTTATTAGCGGGTTTCTGATCTTTTTCACCATCTTCATTATCATTATTAGTATCATCATCCGGTTCTTTGCGCAGATTTTCTCGGTCATCTGTTTCTTCGTTACTTTGATCAACAGCAGCTTTATCCTTTGATAACGCAGACATAAGTTCCTGATGTCTTTCCTTCGCTCTTTTTTCTCTTTTTCTTTCTTCTTCCCTTTTTTTGTTCTCTTTCTTTTTTTCCTTTCCTTTTTCTCGAATTCTTTTCCATGCCCATTTAAAAATTTTAAATGGGAGTTTCCTGATAAATCCCAATCCGGGGATGAAGGATAGAATTAAAAGAAGAATCAAAAGATTTAATATATTCATGATGTCTAGCCCTCCTTTGAGCCTTGTTGTTTAGATTAGTTTATTTAATAGTTTGTTTATTTAAAGGGCCATGAGGAGAGGGCCTGCCAGAAGACGGGTAAAGATTAGCCACTCAAATAAACAAACTATTCTAACCTTTTTGTCAAAGTACCTATTACCTTTAAAGTATAGCACATATGAACTAAAAAGTCAACCCCCTTAGGAACGATAAAAGGCGATTCACAAATGTGAATCGCCTTTTGAGTTGCGTCCTTTAGCGCAACTAATTACTTTGTTATATATTCAATATTGGCATGACACCTCCTGCAACGGTTTGTTTTGGAGCAATCCCTACCATAGCATCAGCGTCATTACTTGCTTGGCCAGGTGGTACTCCATTAGCGATAAGTTCATTAAAGATCCTCATTTTCATTTCTTGCCTTAACTTAGAGGCTTCAAGATCTTTTTCTGCTTGTTTCATTTTTTCTAAACTTTCTGTCGTTTTCTTACTGAATGAGACCTTAGCCATTTTGAAGGATTCAATTTCGATACAATATTGGTTCTCAATTTTTGAATTTTGTACCAACATATTTTCCAGTTGTAACATGATCTCAATTCTTCTGATATTTTTTCTGTAGAAATTTAAAACATGCAACGAACCGTCAGGTTTTAGAGGTATTTCCCAATTTCCACTTTCCAACTTTGCTATCTTTTTTTCATCAACCTCGGCATCTCTTAGCCTTTGAAGATAATCATCGAAAGAATCAGATGACATATCTGTTCCATTTAGGTAATAATCAGGTCTCCGTTCGAGACAAAATACACAATTTATTATATATTCAATCTCTTTTCTGTAACCTATAAAACCTGTACCTTCTTCTTGGCCTGCAACAATGCCAAGTCCTCCCTCCATTGCATCTTTCATACCATCCAAAATGGTACTCTCCGGTATTTCAACAAAACCTAATAGATTATTAAAAGAAGGTCTTATTTGAGCAGCCCCTTCTATACTTATTTCTAGTCCATCGGATGAGAGTACAATTATGGATTCTTCCCCGTCGAAAGTGTAAGTTTTCAGAGACATTGAGTAAAATAGTACTTTTCCAAAGAAGGGGATTTTTAGATGTAACCCTTCCTTGAATTTTCTTCCAGTTCTTTTACCGAAAAAAGTTTCAACTCCATAATAGGCAGTTGGTACTTTTACGATAGAGCCTGCAATCACTGCAAGCAGTACAAGTAATTCAAGAATAAAATAAAGTATAGACATTTTATTTAGCCCTCCTTTGAGCCGATGTTTATAAAGTTAGTATAATAGTTTGTTTATTTGAAAAGCCATAGGGGAAGAGGGCCCGCCAGAGGACGAATAAAATTAGCTACTCAAATAAACAAACTATTCTAACCTGTTTGTCGAAGTACTTTTTACCCTTAAAGTATATCACATATAAATTAAAAAGTCAACCATATGGTTGACTTTTTAATGCTGATATATCTTTATATATTACCCGGTAGTGAGTTTTGGTAAAGTCCATTCTGGACGCGCTTTGCGCATTACCAAAATCTACTACAGGGTTAAGCGTGTTTTAGAGGTTCAGACATGTAAACTTCTTCAGAGCGATGCACGTATCTCCATAGGTATATTATTGCCACTATGAGTGCAATGAAGAATATCCATTGTAATAGTCCAGAAGGCATAAAACTATTTGATCCAACTAAAGCATTTGCTGTAAGGCTACCAAAACTTTCATTTGTGTTGCTTGTATCATTTGTAGTTACAGTATTGGTTGTTTCTGTAGTGCTTACAGTATTAGAAGTATTTGTGTTTTTGGTTATTTTTGCAGGGGCAGTTACATAATTGTTTATGCAAGAATCACCTGTGTCTATACTGTATCCAGTAGTTCTGTTTCCACATCCAGGTATGACGACTGGTTTAGTATTAGCTGGGGTTGGGGAGTATTCCGCGATCGGGTAATTATATGGGGTAAAAACTACCCCAGTACCTACTGTAAATCTTTCAGCATAAACGGGAGTTGTAAAGAAAAGCCCAAAAGTTAAGGATAAAATAGCAAAAATAGGTATTAATTTAATGTTTGTTTTATTCATAATATACAAGTATAGCACTTATCAATACAAAAGTCAAGCTTTGTGCCCGAGGTGGGAATCGAACCCACATGCCCATTATAGGCGGGAAATTTTAAGTCTCCTGCGGCTACCAATTACGCCACTCGGGCTTGTTGTATTTTTACCTCTATGTGTGATTTGAAGACTATGACAATTTGGACATAAGATTCTTAAATTTTCTATTCTATTATCATGTCTATCTCCGTTAATGTGGTCCAACTCTAATGGTAGTCTACCATCAATTGATACTTGAGCCCAACCGCATTCTTCACACTTTGGTTTCTTTAGTTTAACCGAAAAAAGTCTTTTTTTCAACTTGAAACTTTGATAGGTACTATTTTTTACTAAAATATCTTTTAAATCTATAAAAGGTCGAAAGGGGATTTTTAATCCCTTACTCCATAATTTACCAGTAAAATGTTTTGTTGATAAATTATATTCCTTTATATATTTTTTTACTTGATCATAATTCCCACCAGTTGGCCTCAATCCTAAGATTATTATTACGTTCCTGTAGCTTTTTGAATTTTTTACGGCATTTTTTAATTGTTTTTCTGACCAGCTTCTTTTTTTAAACATAAAATTAAATATGGTATACTAATAATATACCATATTATTATGTGTATACCTAATTAAAAAATAATTGAGGCCTGGGGCGGAATTGAACCGCCGTATAGAGATTTTGCAGATCTCTGCCTTACCACTTGGCTACCAGGCCTTAATATCATTTATATTTTATTTTTTATCAAGATGCTTTCTTCTGCACAGATCTCTGACTTACTATAACTTCGCTTTGCTCATGCCACTTGGCTACTAGGCCATTTGTATAATCTAACATTTTTTGTAAAACTTTCAAAATAAAAAAAAGTGTGTTAAATTTAGAGAGGAAAACAATATCCGCCCATAGCTGTTTTGGTAGGTCGATAGATTAAATAAGTCAATTTGTGTAAATTTAAAATAAAGTAGCATATCCGCCCATAGCTCAGCTGGTAGAGCAGATCCCTCTTAAGGATAAGGTCGGAGGTTCGATCCCTCCTGGGCGGACAATTCAAAATATTAAATGTATTTTGAATTAGAAATTAAATATTGCCGAGGTGGCGAAATTGGCAGACGCACTTGCCTTAGGAGCAAGCGAGAGTAATCTCATGGGAGTTCAAGTCTCCCCCTCGGCACAAGATAATTTACTTTACTCTTAGCAATTCGTCAATTTTTTGTCTGTTTTTTTCTCCACGATCTATTTGTATATCAATAAATGGAATAATTTTTATTTGCATGTTTTTTTTAATATATTCACGCATTTCTCCTCTTTTACGTTTAGCAAATTCTAATGCGTCGTGCTCTTTTTCATCCGGTAACACAGATATGAAGATAGTTCCACGTTTCAAATCTGGAGAGACATTACAAGAAGTGACTGTGATAAGGGAGGTGTTATTATTTTCGCGTTCTAAAAATTGAGCAGCTAGCTCTTTTACATAATTTGCCACCTTTTCGTTTCTTTCAAGCATAGTTATTTTTGAGTGACATTAAAAGATTCTATTATGTCACTTTCGACTATTTCTATTTTTGATTCTATCATCATTCCAAATTCTGCACCTTCTTCTACTTCTTTCACTTTAGCTTTACTTTTTTCTAGGTTTACTATTTTCCCACGTCCTATCTCAAATTCTCTGCGCATGATTTTTACCACCTTATCTAAAATAATACGTCCTTTTATGACTTTACCTCCCACTATTTGACGTTCTTTGGTGCGACTAAAAACCTTGAGTATTTTAGCTTTACCTGTTGTCTCTATTGTTTCAATTTTGGGTCTTCTTTTTTCCATTTCAACTTCTAGCCATTCTGTCATTTTGTAAATGATGTCAAAGAAGGAAATAGTTATTCCTCTTTTCTCTGCAAGCTCTATGGCGCTCTTGTCTATTTTTACGTTAAAACCGATGACTATGACATTTTCTCCTCCGCTAATTGTTTTTATATCTGACTCTCCGATAGGGCCGACTCCTTTTTGGACAATTTTGAATTCAGCATTTTCAACCAGAATCTTTTTTATTTCTTTTTCTATTGCCTCTATTGAGCCAGAGATATCAGCCTTTAATATAATAGGAATTATTTTTTTACCATTTTCTTTTTCTGACAACACGGCATCTCTATTTTTTGAGGATTCAAGATCAGATTTTATTGAGCTTATGTATTCTTCAGCTTCTCTTTTATTTTTGAATGATTTAAATGGAGCACCTATTTGAGGTATCTTACAAAAGCCAACGAGACGAACAGGGGAAGAAAAAGTAACTTCATTTATACTTTTTCCTTTAAAATCCTCCATTATATTTGTTGAGCATACACTATCTCCGACTACTACTGTCATTCCCTTTGAAAGAGTTCCATTTTTTATAACTAGGGTCGCTTCTATTCCGCGTCTAGAATCAAGATTGGCCTCGAGCACGAGACCAGAAGCATTTTCGTTTTTGTTTCCAGTGAAATTTTCCATTTCCGCAACAAGATTTATTAATGACAACAATTCATTTACGCTTGTTCCGATTTTTGCTGAAATTTCAACAAATGGAATTTTGCCACCATAATTTTCAAGATAAATTTCATTTTCTGCAAGTTCTGTTTTTGTCTTTTCTATATTAGCATTTGGCTTGTCTACTTTATTGATTGCGACGATACAAGGTATTTTGTTTCCAACTATTGTTTTCCAAGCCTCAATAGTCTGAGGCTTTACTCCATCTTCAGCTGAAACAATTAAAATAGCGATGTCGGCAATTTGTGCACCTCGCTCACGCATTTTTGAAAAAGATTCATGCCCGGGTGTATCAATAAAAGTTATTTTTCTTTCTTTTTTTGTATCAGTTTCTGTATGGATAACTTCGTAGGCAGAAATGTTTTGAGTTATTCCACCTATTTCTTTTTCGACTATATTTGTTTTTCTTATATAATCAAGAAGCGTTGATTTACCATGGTCTATATGACCCATTATTACCACGACAGGTGGTCGTTCTATTTTGTTATTTTTATTTTCTTCCATTTTACTTTATGAACTTTAAAAACTACTTCACTTCAGCTTTTTTTAGCACTTCTTTCTCTTCGAGAGTGAGTTCATATTCTGATTTACCATCTTTGATTGGTTTAGCGAATATACTCATTCTTTCACGAGAATATAAACTCGAAAGTACGACACCATCACCTTTTTCGTTTAATATGCCAACAGCAAAACTCTGGTTACTTCCTTGATCAGGGAATGGATTGAAGCGTATTGTTTCTAGACCTCTGACACTTTGTTTTAGTTTTTTATTTATTTCAACGATTTCTTTTTCAATCTTTTCTTTTGCAGATTTTAATTTTGAAATATTTTCTTCCAAAACTTCAATGCTTTCTTCTAGATCTTTTGCTTTTTTGCCGGAAAAAAATCTTTTTAATCGTTTTTCTGTCTTAATAGTCCAAAAGGCACTGATTAAGATACTGATTCCTATAAAAACAAAAAAAATTGTTTCGAGCTTTATATTCATACGTTTTCAATATATACCCAGTAGTGAGTTTTGGCAAGGCACAAAGTGCGGCTCGTGAAACGAGCATTGCCAAAATCTACTAACTGGGTATACTATTTTAATGCTTAAATCAAATGGAAAGATTTACTTAGATTATGCTGCTGGGGTAGTTTCTAACCCTAGTTCTATCCATGTACTTGGGGTAAAAGCTAAAAATGATCTTCAAAGTGCACGTAATGAGGTAGCTAGTATTTTAGGGGCTCGATCTTCTGAAATAATTTTTACGAGTGGGGGAACAGAAAGTAATAATCTCGCTATTCAGGGTGTTGTTTTATCGTGGTATGAAAAAATGAAGGCTGTTCCTCATATAATCACTACTAATATAGAACATCCTTCAGTATTAAAAACATTTGAAATTCTTAAGAAAAGAAAACTTGCTGAAATATCAATAGTACCAGTTGAAAAAAATGGGATAGTAGATTCTAAAAAAATAAAAAAAGAAATAAAAGAAAATACGATACTTGTATCTGTTATGTATGCAAACAATGAGATAGGTACGATACAACCTATAAAAGAGATTGCTAAAGAAATCAGGTATTACAAAAAAATTCACCAGAAAGCTTTTTTGAATGGTCTGGCTGGGGTAGGGGACCCAGGGAACCGAGGACCTGAAAAAAAGCTTTCTGGTGAATTTTTGGTTCCCTTGCTTCATACAGACGCTGTGCAAGCAGCAAATTATTTAGACCTAAATGTTGAAAGGCTTGGAGTAGACTTACTTTCGCTTTCGGGGTCAAAAATAGAAGGTGCAGGAAAAGTTGGTGTTCTTTATAAAAAGAAGTTAGTAGGACTTTCAGCTATATTTGGTGGAGGAGATCAGGAAATGGGGTTACGTCCAGGGACAGAGGATTTACAGGAAATTATCAAATTTTCTAAAGCACTAAAATTTGTACAAAATAATAAAGACAAAGAAAGTAAAAGATTAATTAAATTGAGAGATTACTTTATTAAGAAACTCCAGACGTTGGACGTCTGGGAAAAATTCCCAGACGTCCAACGTCTGGATGCTATTTTAAACGGTGATTTAAAGGAAAGATTACCGAATAATATAAATATTACTTTTCCTGAAATTCCGAGTGATCTGATTGTTGTCGAGCTTTCTGAAAAAGGAGTAATGGCGTCATCTAAGAGCGCTTGTGAAAGTTCTCAAAGAGGGGGTTCGTACGTCATACAGGCGATACATCCTGAATTAGATCCAGAAATAGGGGGAGTTCGTTTTTCTTTAGGAAGAGACACGACTAAAGCTGACATTGATTGCACGATTAAATTTTTATCTCAAATTTTGCTAAAATTAAAAAAGTGGTATACCCCGTAGTAGAACTTTGCAAAAGTTTCACTACAGGGTATAATTGATCTATGGATATTAAAGATTTAAATAAATCTCAACTCATATTGCTCGCAATATTGCTTTCTTTTATTACTTCAATTGCGACTGGTATTACGACAGTGACATTGATGCAACAGGCGCCAGCGTCTGTGACTGTTCCTATTAATCGCATTGTAAGACAGACAGTAGAAAAGATAGTTCCAGTTCCTGGAGAAAAGACTGTGCAGACTGTCATCATTAAAGAGGAAGATTTAGTAGTAGATGCAATTGCAAAAAATAAATCAGCTATTTTCTCAATAACTAAAGAAATACAAGATATAGATGGTAAGACTATTGAAGTCGGAGCAGGGAATGGTTTTGTAATTTCTGCCGATGGTGTTATCGTAGCTGATGGTTCTCTTGTTCCAGAAAAAGGTGTTTTATATGTTAAAAACGATAGTGGAAAATTTAATGCAGATTTCATCTCTTTGAGCAAGAATGGATTTACGCTTTTAAAGATAGGAAAGCCGCTAAATGAAAAAGACAAGGTCACTTTTACGGTTCCAGATTTTGGAGATTTAAGTAAATTAAAAATAGGACAGAAGATTTTAGTTTTAGGTAATACGATATCTTCATTTATTTTTAGTGGTGATAAAGATATAAAGTTAAACGTCACAAAATCAAATGGAGGTTCTATGGTGCTTGATTTAGATGGAGAAGTGCTTGGTGTTGCTCTCTCTGGTGATATTATATCTTTTGCTTCTATCGGTTTGGTTGCAGAAGCTTTGAAAGTAGATGTATCTCTTCCTATAGAAGTACCTAAAACACCATAAAAAATTGAAAAGTTTTAGTATTCTTATTTTATTTTATAAATTTTATATTTTATAACTTATCATATGCCCCCACTTAATAAATTTACAACTAAATCAAAAGATGCGATTAAAAAAGCTCATGAGCTTGCTATTGAACGTGGTCAAAATCATGTTTCTTCTTTGCATCTAGTAGCTGCACTTTTATTGCAAGATGAAAGTATGGTGAATTCTATTTTAGAAAAATTGGAAATAGATACAGCATTTTTGACTGACTCTATTTTAGAATCAATTGAATCTCCAGAAGGGAATAATACTCTTTCTCCTGCGTATCAGATTTATCTTAATCCCGATCTAGCTCAGGTGATAGAGCATTCTGTAAAGCTAGCAGAATATATGAAGGATGATTTTGTCTCAACAGAGCATCTTTTTATTGCTATTCTTGAGGTTGCAGGGGAAGCACGAGAAATCCTGGCAAGATTCAGAATTTTAAAAGATCCTGTGATGAAAGTTTTAGAAGAACTTCGTAGCCAAAATGTTAGTGATATTACTGAGCCAAAGAAATTTAGGTTACTTTTAAAATACACTCGTAATCTTACAAAATTGGCTAAAGAAGATAAATTAGATCCTGTCATTGGGCGTGATAATGAGATAATGCGTATTGTACAAATTCTTTCTCGCAGGACAAAGAATAATCCAATATTAATAGGCGAAGCAGGTACAGGTAAAACGGCAGTTGTAGAAGGTCTTGCAGAGCGTATTGCAAAAAATAATGTTCCTGAATCTTTGAAAGATAAAGAGCTCGTTTCTCTTGATTTAGGCTCACTTATTGCCGGTACAAAATATCGTGGAGAATTTGAAGAAAGATTAAAAGGTATTATGAAAGAAATTGAAAGAGCTGATGGAAAGATTATCTTATTCATTGACGAGATCCATACTATCGTTGGAGCTGGAGGATCGGAAGGTACTATGGATGCTTCCAATATGTTAAAACCTGCCCTTTCTCGTGGAGAGTTGCGAGCGATAGGTGCAACGACTTTGAAAGAATATCAAAAGCATATTGAAAAAGATCCAGCTCTTGCTCGTCGTTTCCAACCTGTTTATATTGATGAACCAAACATAGAAGATACTATTACTATACTTCGTGGTCTTAAAGAAAAATATGAACTTTTCCATGGAGTGAGAATTACAGACGATGCTATTATTTCAGCCGTAAA
Source organism: Minisyncoccota bacterium (assembly GCA_041667145.1). Classification (GTDB taxonomy): domain Bacteria; phylum Patescibacteriota; class Minisyncoccia; order Phycocordibacterales; family UBA9973; genus UBA9973. The sequence goes on along the minus strand of JBAYFP010000007.1, from coordinate 3,342 downwards.
TCTTTCTACTCGTTATGTGACAAATAGATTCTTGCCAGACAAAGCAGTCGATCTTATAGACGAAGCTTCTTCTTCTTTAAAAATAGCATTGGAAAACAAACCTCCTGTTTTAGAGGATGCACATAGAAGAATAATGCGTCTAGAGATTGAAAAAGAAGCACTTAAAAAGGAGATTGAAAACGATAGCAAGGATAGCAAAACTACAAAAGATAGAATAAAGGAAATAGATAAAGAAATAGCAAATTTACGTGAAAAAACAAAAGAAATCGAACTCAAATGGCAAAATGAAAAAGAAACAGTAGTTGAAATTCGTGCCATAAAAAAAGAATTAGATTCATTGCGCTTACTCGCTGAAGATGCGGAAATGAGATCAGATTTATCTAAGGCCGCAGAAATACGTTATGGTAAAATTCCTGTTTTGAAAAAAGAGTTAGAAGTAAAACTTTTACGTTTAAAGAAACTTCAGAAATTAAGGAGAATTTTGAAAGAAGAAGTCACTGCGGAAGATATTGCAGAAGTTGTTGCACGTTGGACAGGTATCCCTCTTACTAAAATGCTTGAAGAGGATCGTGCGAAGTTACAAAGAATGGAAGAAGAATTAAAAAAGAGAGTAGTAGGTCAGGATGAGGCCATAAAGCGTGTGTGTGATGTCATACGTCGTGGACGTGCAGGCATAGGAGACCCAAACAGGCCTAATGGCTCATTTATATTCCTAGGCCCGACGGGAGTAGGTAAGACTGAGCTTACAAAAACTCTCGCACAATTTCTATTCAATGATGATAGTGCTCTTATTCGAGTAGATATGTCTGAATACATGGAAAAGCATTCCATCTCAAAACTTGTCGGTTCACCTCCTGGATATGTTGGCTATGATGAAGCAGGGCAACTCACTGAATCTGTAAGGCATAGACCTTTTTCAGTAATACTTTTTGATGAGATAGAAAAAGCTCATCCTGAAGTGTTTAATATGTTACTTCAAGTTATCGATGAAGGTAGATTGACGGATGGGAAGGGAAGAGTAGTTAATTTTAAAAATACTGTAATTATTCTTACTTCAAATATTGGCTCCCAATTTATAGAAAAAATGGAGTCTATTGGATTTTCTAATAAATCAGATAAAGAAGATTATAGTAGTATGAAAGAAAAAGTGATGGAGGCAATGAAAGATCATTTTCGTCCTGAATTTATCAATCGCCTAGATGAGATTATTGTTTTTGATATTTTATCTCCTGAAGCTATTAAAAAAATAGTTGATTTGAGAATGAAAGTAGTGAAGGAAAGACTCCTTGCTAAGGATATTGATTTTAAAATTTCTGATGAAGCTCTCTCGTACTTAGCAAAAGAGGGGTACAACCCACACTATGGGGCAAGACCACTTAATCGTTTGATTCAGAATAAGATTTTAAACCCTATTGCAAATTTTATGATTTCCAATGATACAAAGAAAGGGGATACGGTTTTTGTTTCTGTAAAGAATAATGAACTTCTCATCGAAACTAAAAAATCAAAAATAAAAAGTTCTATTCGTGTAAAATCAAATTCTTCAGTTAAGGCGTAGTAGTTTCATTTTTTGAAGATGCAAAAAAAGCTATTTTATGGTATTTTGTATAAATGCGTCGGTGGTAGAGTGGTCAATTACAACAGACTGTAAATCTGTCGCCTTCGGGCTACGTAGGTTCGAATCCTACCCGGCGCACAGCACCAGAGAAAAAAGCTTTTTGAAAAGCTATTTTTCACGGTGCTGTGCAGGCACAAATCGTGATGCTTGGTATCTCTGGTTGTGCCGCACATGTACTTGTAATATGATTTATTTATGTATTATGTTTACCTTATACAAAGTAAAAAGAAACCTGATTGGAATTACATCGGATATAGTGAAAATCTGAAGAAAAGAATAGAAAGTCATAATAAATTTAAAAATTTAGCAACAAAACCGTATGCGCCATTTACTCTCTTGTATTATGAAGCTTTTAGGAAAAATAATGATGCCCTACGAAGAGAAAAATATCTAAAAACTTCAAAGGGAAAACGAACTCTAAGGTTAATGCTCTCAGAAGAAATTTAGTCGAAGGAGAAATTCCTACCCGGCGCACACTAAGTTCTAAAAAAGTCAAAAGAAAAATCCGCCAGGTGAGTGGAGGATTTTTCCCCACCAATAGAGGCGGATTTAAGTTATTTTTTTGTTGCTACGGATTTTTTTGTTCTCACCTCACTTCTGAACTTGTGAGTGATTGATCATTCTTGATGTTACCTCAGAATTAACACGATCTATCTTAAGCCAGATGGGGTACGATTTGTCTGGTTTAAGCCAGATACGATAATTAAGAATGGCTAAACACATTTGAAGACGTTCAATTTTTCTTTGAAGCTTAGACTGATTGATCCCAAACTCAATGATTTTGTCATCGAGCCTGGTTATATCTTCATCCGTATTTACATCGTGTTCTTGGATGTGAGTTTTACCGAGGTTAGCCATCCTACTTTCTAATTCGTTTGATTGTTTTTTTGAATCTAGATAGTCGCGAATAACATAACCCATAAAGCTATCAATTTGATTTTGGGAAATTTCATGGTTTCTCAACCGTATCTTTGTAGTGGGTCGGAATTGGGTTTTGGCGTATTCTTTTGCTACTATATGAGCAGCATAGTATACCAGTGTCGATTTCATGATTATTAATCCGACAAAGGAAATAACCGAAACTGTGACACCGCAATACACCAGTGTGACAAATAACTGTGAGTATGAATAATCTATTTTTTTTGCGAAAAGAATTAAAAACAACAACGCTAAAAAAAACAGTAACATCATACCAAGAAACCACAAAGTGCTCTCATATAAGTTTTGCAATTTCTTTTCCCGGTATAGAAACCTTTTTAGTTTGAGAGACATAAAGTCTCCTTTCATTTGTGTTTTTTCTTTTTTCCAATCCACCGATTTTAGTGTATAAAACAGTTTACCTTATGGGTTGAAGACTGTTTTAATAAATCAGAGGTGAAATTAGAGTTCTCTCTCTTTTCCACCTATCTATGACTTATTCCTAAAGTCACAAATAGGTAGAAAAGAGTAATCACTTATTAAGTTTTCAAAGTTCTGAGATACCTACCAAGTATGTCATATTTTAAGTTAAAAGTCAAGACGTCGTGGTAATGTGTGTACACATTACCCAGCGTACTTGACAGCATCATATAATATGTTTTATACTATTACTAGAGTACATTACCGACATTCCACCCCTCATTGCATCACCACCATCTAGGTGGTTTTTTCATTTTTAAATAACTTCTTCTCTTGCATTACTTCATTGGGTGTTTCCCACTTAAGCTTTTTTCTAGGAGTATCAT
>JBAYFP010000006.1:0-41610 GCA_041667145.1 Minisyncoccota bacterium | reverse complement strand
GATACTCCTAGAAAAAAGCTTAAGTGGGAAACACCCAATGAAGTAATGCAAGAGAAGAAGTTATTTAAAAATGAAAAAACCACCTAGATGGTGGTGATGCAATGAGGGGTGGAATGTCGGGATGAATTATATACCGATATAATACATTTAAAAAAGTAAAAAGTCAAGGGGGTTATGATAAACAAAATGTTGTATTATTAAAAGATATATGGCAGATTTTGATGACGAAAAACAAAATAAACAATTAGATGAGATACATCGACAAGAAGAGGAGCAATTAGTAGCGACATTGGCAGAATCAAAATATAAACTCCCTTATATTGATCTTTCTCGTTTAGGGATAGACAATGAAGCACTTCGAATGATAGAAGAAAAAGATGCACAAGATCTAAAAGTTGGACCTTTTAAACTTTTTGGTAAAAATATTTTTATAGCAGTACGTTCCCCTTCAGATGATCTCTTGGCAAAACTAAAAGAAGAAATGGAAAGAAAAAATTTAGTTCCTACTTTTTATATGGTTTCAATGGCTTCTTTAGAAAAAATCTGGGGAAGGTATAGAGAAATATCAATGGCAGAAAGTTCTAAAATCGGTGGGCTAGATATTTCTGGAGAAGTTTTAAGAGAAATCGCTAAAGATATCAAAACAATAAAAGATATAGAAAAACTAATCAAAGAAGCGACTGAAGGGAAATCCATACACAAAATATCCCACATGCTTGAAATAATATTAGCAGGAGCAATTTCAATAAAAGCTTCTGATATACATATAGAACCAGAACAAGATAAAAGTAGACTTCGACTCCGCTTAGATGGTGTGCTACATGATTTAATGTTTTTTGAAAATAATATTTACCATTTACTTAATTCCAGAATAAAACTCCTTTCTGGAATGAAACTGACTTCAACAATCGCTCAAGATGGCCGTTTTAGTATCATGGAAGAAAAAGAAGAGATAAGTATACGTACTTCTCTTATCCCTGGTGCTTATGGTGAATCTATCGTCATGCGTATTCTTGATCCAAAGTCTATTCAAGTAAAACTCGAAGAAATAGGGATAGACCCATTTCTCTTTTCTGTTATTGAACAAGAAATAGCAAAACCAAATGGCTTGATCTTAGTTACAGGTCCGACTGGTTCCGGAAAAACAACGACTCTTTACGCATTCTTAAGAAGAATCTATTCGCCAGAAATAAAAATAATAACTATCGAAGACCCTATCGAATATCATTTGGAAGGTATCACCCAAACTCAAGTGAATGATGAAAAAGGTTATACATTTTTAGAAGGATTGCGTTCAGCTCTACGACAAGACCCAGATGTTGTAATGATCGGTGAAATACGAGATGCAGAAACTGCAAAAACTGCTATAGAATCTGCTCTAACTGGACATATGGTTTTCTCTACGCTTCATACCAACAATGCAGCAGGCGTTATCCCTCGTCTGATCGACCTTAATGCAAATCCAAAAATAATGGTATCCGCACTTTCTTTATCTATTGCTCAGCGTTTGGTTCGTAAACTTTGCACATCTTGTAAAGTAGAAAAAATCCCCAATGAAAAAGAAGTGTCTATTATGAAAACAATTATGGATGGAATAAAAGAAGAAGGTAAAAGTTTATCAAATTATAATATCAATCCTGATGCACCTATCAAATTTTTCTCACCGGTCGGTTGTGATAAATGTAATATGACAGGATTTAAAGGAAGAATAGGTATTTTTGAAGCGATCAAAACAGATGAGGATATTGAAAAGATAATGCCCCAAAATCCAAGCGAACGTGAAATAAAAAGAGTGGCAAAAACACAAGGTATACTTTCTATGCGCCAAGATGGCGTGGTAAAAATTCTAAATGGTATTACTTCTTTTGAAGAAGTACAGAGCGTAGTTGATCTATTAGAGGAGTAAAAATAAAAAAACACTAATCTCTAAACAATCCTTTCAAAGCTAAGCCCTAAAAGTAACAAATCATTAGAGGATAGCCCCAGCAACTAGTGAAAGCGCTAAAACGTCCTATGCAAATTTGTATAACCGATGGCTGATTGCTTAGAGATTAGTGTCTTCTTAAAACAAAAAAGGCCTAAACCTCTATAAAATAATTATACTATATTCCAAATCGAGCAAGTGCTATAATGTGGATAGTTATGTGTATACCCTGTTAATAAAAGTACTACTTTGCTAGTATAGCATACTATAAAATCAATGTCAAGCAAAAAAGATGAAAAAAAGGAAGAATTAGTTTTAGACCAAACCCTACGTCCAAGTAGCTGGAATGAGTATGTCGGCCAAAAACACATAAAAGACAACGTTAAAATACTATTACGAGCGGCAGAAGAGAGGGGTCATATCCCAGAACATATCTTATTTTATGGGCCTCCAGGATTGGGAAAAACTACCCTTGCGCACCTCATTGCTAAAGAAACAGGAAAACAAATGAAAATAACTTCCGGCCCTGCTATTGAAAAGGTTGGGGATCTAGCTTCCATCCTTACAAACCTTGCTTCTGGAGATATTCTCTTTATAGATGAAATACATCGATTAAATAAAATGGTTGAAGAGATACTCTACCCTGCAATGGAGTCTGGAGTTTTAGATATAATCATTGGTAAAGGCCCTTCTGCCCGAACTATCCAATTAGACTTACCACCTTTTACATTAATAGCAGCGACTACCCGTGTAGCACTCGTCTCCTCCCCTCTTCGTTCACGTTTCTCGGGTGGAGTCTTTAGATTAGAATTTTATTCTGATGAAGAAATAGCAGAAATTGTAAAGAGATCTAGTAAACTTTTAAAAATAGAATTAGACGAAGATGCTTTAAAAGAAATTGCTAAAAGAAGTAGGTTCACTCCACGCACAGCAAATTATTTTCTAAAACGTTGTCGTGATTTTGCTCAAGTAAACCCCGAAGGAAAGCAAGCTTCCTACGGGGCAGGCAAAAAAGTTATTAGCAAGGAAATAACAAAAAGGGCTCTTGCTATGCTAGCCATAGATGATATTGGTCTAAATTCCTCTGATAGAAAATTTCTGGAAATATTAATTGAGAAATTCAATGGTGGGCCAGTAGGACTAAAAACAATCTGCGCTGCGATGGCTGAAGAAGAAGCCACTGTCGAAGAAGTGATAGAGCCATATCTAATCCAACTCGGGCTATTAGAACGTACTGCGCGTGGACGTGTAGCTACAAAAAAAGCATACGGGCATCTAGATTTTGAATATAAAGAAAATAAGCAGGGAAAATTAAAAATATAATACCCCTCCTTTCTCCTCCCCCTACATAGGGGGAGGCCGGGTAGGGGTAAAATTAATTATGTCAGGCCACAACAAATGGAGCCAAATTAAACACAAGAAAGACATTACTGATGCTAAAAAAAGCAAAATTTTTTCTAAGTTGGTACGTTTCATTTCTGTAGAAGCAAAATTGTCAGGGGGAAAAGATTCTCCCGGATTACGAGCAGCAATTGAAAAAGCAAAAAAAGTAAACATGCCTGGGGATGTAATAGAAAGAGCCGTAAAAAAAGCCACTGAACCGGGTGCCCACATGGATAGTATAATGTATGAAACATATGGACCAGGTGGTGTAGGCATAATTATTGAAACTTTAACTGACAGTAAAAATAGAACCGTCCAAGATATAAAACATATCTTAACTAAAAATGGTTTTGAACTCGGAAATATCGGATCTGTCGCTTGGTCTTTCGTAAAAGAAAAAACACCAGAAGGAATAATCTGGAAACCAAACATGTTTATTCCTATTCCTGATACTGATTTAGAATTATTAGACAAACTCGTAGATGAGTTAGAAGAACTAGATGATGTGCAAGACGTCTACACTAATGCAGAATAAAAATTTATGATAATTTTAGGCGTAGATCCAGGGTTTGAAAGATTGGGTATAGCTATTTTAGAAAAACAAAAAGGCTCCAAAAAAGAGCAGGTGTTGTTTTCGGAGTGTTTTAAAACTTCTGTTAAATTAGAATTTTCTAAAAGACTATCTTTAATTGGTAAAGAAGTAAAAAAAATAATAAAAAAATATAAACCAGAAATTTTAGCTATTGAAACCCTCTTCCTGACAACTAATCAAAAAACAGTAATGCGTGTAGCAGAAGCTCGGGGTGTCGTAATGTATGAAGCATCGCTTGCAAAGCTCAAGATATTCGAGACCTCCCCTCCTCAAATAAAAATAGCTACAACAGGGTATGGAAAAGCGAATAAAGAACAAGTAATGAAAATGGTAAAAATACTTGTTGAGATAAATAATGCCAAGGAGTCAGACGATGAATTAGATGCTATAGCCATAGCTTTAACGGCTTCTGCACATATTAGATAGTTATCCACATATTTGGATTTTTAATCTTGCTAAAATAGAATGTTTTTGATAAAACTAAAGAAAATAATTTTTATCATATTAATTTAGGTCGATTTGCATTTTTAAAAAATAAAAAATCTTTCATATGAGTTACGATGAAGAAGATGATCTATTAAAAGTGGATGGAGAAGATGGAGAAGAATTAATGGATCCATTAGAGGAACCGCTAGAGTTCACTGATCCAGATTACGAAGAAGAAGATCCAGATAAAGATCATTAATAAAAAACACCCGATTTAACTCGGGTGTTTTTTTATTTTATTTCTATAAATCTTCTTTTACCTATTTTAAATTTCATTCCACTTTTAGGAATAAAATTCACATCTGTTACTTTTTTATTAGTATCTAAGTCTGTGATAGCATTTTCTTCCACTAACCTTCTAAATTCTCCTTTAGAAGCCAAAATCTTTCCTTCTACTAAAATATCCATAAGCATCTTATTCCCTTCTGTCTTTAGTTCTGTCATTTCTTCTGGAATTTCCTTTTTTTGAAAAGTATTAATGAAATTCTCTTTTGCTTTTTGAGCCTCTTTTTCACTAAATATAATCTTCAATATTTCAAAAGCTGTTCTTTTCTTTGCTTCAAGTGGGTCTATTTTCATTATCTTCTTTATTTCATCTTTAGTAATTCTCGTGCAATTCACCAAAAGCACCTCAATCATTTCATCTGGTTGAGCCATAATAGCACCAAACATCTCCATAGGGGTTGCATTTAAAAAGACTCCAGTTCCTCGACTTTTTGACATCAGTTCTCCAGTTTTTGGATTTTCCATTAGATTCACTGTAACAACAAATTTATTTTTATCTTTCATTTTTCGTAAAAGTGTCCTCCCCATAAGGGCATTAAAGGTTTGGTCTGTCCCGCACATTTCAGCATCAACTTCCATAGCGACACTATCATAACCTTGCATTAATGGATACATAAATTCATGTAAAAATATATGTTTGCCTTCTTTTATTCTCTTCTGAAACATGTCTCTTTCTACCATCTGTTGAACAGTAATTTTTGAAGCTAGGTTGAGAACATCTTCCAAAGATAATTTAGATAGCCAGCTTCCATTAAATTTAATTTTCGCTGGATTACTAAAATCTCTAAAATTAATCAGATTTTTAATCTGTTTTTCCCAATTCTTTATATTACCTTGAACCTGTTTTTTAGAAAGGATTGTCCTTGTTCCAATTTGATCAGACGGATCACCGATTCGAGCAGTAAAGTCACCAAAAAGAAAAATCACCTCATGACCTAATTTACGAAAATCTTCTAAAAGCATTATGTTTTTAGCATGACTTAAATGTAACGTATCAGCTGTAGCATCAAAACCAATGTAAATCCTTATCCTTTTACCCGACATAAGAAGCTTTTTAAAATCTTCTTTATTTGGCAATATTCCTGAAATTATTCCGCGACCTAAGACTTCATCTATTCTTTTTTCATCCGTAATTATCTTCATAATATGATATGGATTATAACACATAATCTGCTATGATTATAAAAATGAGTAAAGAACATAAAAAAATAGGAATTTCAAAAAATTTAATATTTTCAGTCTTGGGTATCTTTGTTTTGTTGATAAGTTTTTCGATTATCTGGGTTTCTTCTCTAAAAATACCAGATTTTCGTTCTTTCGAAGACAGAAAGGTGGTAAATTCAACAAAAATATACGACCGTACGGGAGAAATACTCCTCTATGATATACACCAAGATGTAAAAAGGACAGATGTACCTTTTGAAAAAATGAGTGCTAATATAAAAAACGCAACTGTCGCTATTGAAGATAGTGAATTTTATAATCACGGAGGAATAAGATTGACATCTATCGTAAGAGCAGCTCTTTCAAATTTATTTCAAATCGGTATAGGTGGTGGTGGTTCGACCATAACTCAACAATTAGTAAAAAATACATTGCTTACACAAAAAGTAAGTTACGTAAGAAAAATAAAAGAATGGGTTTTGGCAATCAAAATAGATAACTCTATGCCAAAAGAAAAAATACTAGAATATTATCTAAACGAAAACCCTTATGGCGGAAATGTGTATGGAATAGAGGAAGCTTCGAAAACTTATTTTAATAAAAGTGCACAAGACCTAACATTAGCAGAATCTGCATACTTAGCTGCGATACCACAATCCCCGACCTTACTTTCGCCTTATGGAAAAAATAGGGACAAATTAGAAACTAGAAAAAACTTAGTACTTTCTAGAATGTTAGAAATAAAATTTATCTCTCAAAAAGAATATGACGATGCAAAAGGAGAAATCGTGACTTTCATTCCACAAGCGACTTCAGGTATTAAGGCACCTCATTTTGTATTCTTTATAAAAGATTATTTGGAACAAAAATATGGAACAGAATCAGTAGAAGGAAGTGGATTTAAAGTCATTACAACACTCGACTACAGTCTTCAAGAAAAAGGAGAGGCCATAGTAAAAGAAGGCGCATTAAAAAATGAAAAAGATTGGAATGGTAAAAATGCTGGGCTTGTAGCCATAGATCCTAAAACTGGACAAATATTAACTATGGTAGGTTCTAGAGATTATTTTGATAAGACAATAGATGGTAATTACAATATTGCAACTGCATGGAGACAGCCAGGCTCCTCTTTTAAGCCTTTTATTTACGCTACAGCCTTCAACAAAGGATTTACACCAAATACAGTACTGTTTGATCTTCCTACAGAATTTCAAACCACCTGTGATGCTTATGGCAATGCATTGCCAGGCCATAGTCAAGCAAATTGCTATAAACCAGAAGATTATGATGGAAAATACCGCGGACCGATGTCTCTTCGTGATGCTCTCGCTCAATCTATAAACATAGTCGCTGTAAAACTTTTTTATCTAGCAGGGCTTAGTGATTCACTAAAGACAGCTGAAGACATGGGTATCAGTACCTTAACTGATATAAGTCGTTATGGACTTACTCTCGTTATCGGAGGTGGTGAAGTATCCCTCCTTGATATAACCTCTGCATATGGGGTATTTGCGAATAATGGAATAAGAAATCAAGCGACTGGAATTTTGAGAGTTGAAGACATAAATGGAAAAGTATTAGAGGAATATAATCCAAATCCTAAAGAAGTTTTACCTAAAAATACAGCTTTAATTATTTCAAATATACTTTCTGATAATGTAGCCCGCACTCCAACCTTCGGATCATCTTCTCCCCTTGTAATACCTGGAAGAGAAGTCGCTGTAAAAACAGGAACTACAAATAATAACAAGGATGCTTGGACTATCGGGTACACTCCATCTATTGCTGTCGGTGTCTGGGCAGGAAATAATGACAATAAACCCATGAAAAAAGGTGGCTCAGCTGTAGCCGGACCGATTTGGAATAATTTTATGAATGAAGCATTAAAAATTTTACCGACTGAAAAATTAGAAAAACCAAATTTAGAGGTTGACCCTAAAACAGTAAAACCAGCGTTGCGTGGATATTGGCAAGGCAATGAAAATTTCTTTATAGATAAAATCTCTGGGAAATTAGCTAGTGAATTTACACCAAAAGAAACAACTGTAGAAAAAGTTATTACCAATGTGCATACTATTCTCTATTGGGTAGATAGAAATAATATCCTAGGACCTTCTCCATCAAACCCGAGCGACGATTCACAATTCAGTCACTGGGAAATACCTATACAAAACTGGTGGGCACAAAATAATGGAAGATATCCGAAAACATCTTGGGCCGAAAAACCAACACAAATAGATAATGTACATACAGACGTTAATAAACCAATAGTTACTATAGTTGAACCAAATAACATAACTACTTACCCTTCTAATCAAAGAATACAATTGAAAATAACAAGCACGGGCTATTTTCCACTCCAAAAAATAGACATATTCATCAACGATACTTTTATGGACACAGTAAAAGCACCGTTCTACTTTTCTTTTACTCCTGAAGAATTAGACAGTCTAAGAGAAAATAATGAGTTAAAAATAATCTCTTACGACACAGCTTATAATCGTGGAGAAACTACTTCTACTTTTAAAGTGAGCCAATAACTTAAAATAAATAACCATTCACTTTAAGTTCGACCCCTACCCCTAGAGCAAAATAGTATATAATTAAAATATTATGCCAAGTATAAAACATATAGAGTTTTGGGTTTCTAATAAAGAAAAATCTTTAGCTTTTTACGTATCTATTTTTAAGTTAATTGGATGGCAACAAGTAGACACAAATAGTTTTACAGATGGAAATACAAAAATATATTTCATTGAGCAATCTGTTAATTTTAATAAAAACATTGGACCAAGACATATCTGTTTTCTAGCTGAATCTAGAGATATAGTAGAAAGAGTGGCTGACTTTCTAAAGGCTAGTAATTCTTTTATCCTTCGAGGTCCTATGAATTACACTTATAAAAATCGCTCTGCTTACACCATTGATTTCAAAGATCCAGATGGATATATACTAGAAGTAGCAACAAAATCAGTATAAGTTTAATATTTTCCTTTCTTTTATTTCTTTTCGAACATCCTCCCCCTCCAGAGACGGGCAAGCAAGTCTAGAGCCAGTAAAAATGATATAATAAAAACTATGCGTATTTCTATTGTTGGTCATTCAAGTAGTGGAAAAAGTACACTTGCCCGTAATATAAGTGAAAGACTTAACATCCCACATCTTCACTTAGATAGATTTTGGTTTGAAGCTGGAGGAGCTAAATTGAAATCAAATGACGTAGAAAGTATAAAAAAAGCTAGAACGTATATTAAAGAAAAAGTCACAGATTTTCTTAAGCGAGAAGACTCTTGGGTCTCAGATGGGTGGTATTCTAATACCGTACAACCAATGATTTCTGAACAAGCGAATATAATACTATTTTTAGATATTCCACTCTACCGTCGCTTGTTCAATCACTTATATAGAATCTCTAAAACTGATAGACATAAAGAACTTACAAAATGGGAAGAATTTAAATTTTTATATGAAATAATTCGAAGAACTTTTTTAAAAGATTCAAAATTAAGGCAATTTGTTTATAAACATTCTGACAGAGTTAAAACTTTTCGAAATTATAAAGAAATAGAGGAGTATCTAAATACTTTGTAGTCTATCTCTTTTCCCTATTATTTCCATTCGAACATCCTCCCCCTCCAGAGACGGGCAAGCAAGTTCGGAGCCAGAAACATAAAATATACTTTAACGAAAAAATAAACTATAATTATTATATATGCCAGAACTTGGACCTAAAACAAATTTTTCTCAAGAAATAAATGAGGCGAGAAAACAACAAATGCAGATGAGACCAAATTGGGAAGAAGTTGCAAATAAATATAATAAAAAAGTACTTGGATCTGGAGGGGAATGTTGGGTTGTTGAAGGAGATGATGATAAAGTATTAGCAATTTCACGCTACTTCAAGACCCCAGAAGAAGCTAAAAAAATTTTCTATTCACATAAAATACTTCAAACACTTTTCCCATATAATTTTCCACATATGTATGCCTCTTTTGCTCCTAAGGAAGATGACTTATCACATCTACCAAGTACAATAAGGGAAAAAATAATTGGGACATCTGGTGAAAAACAGAATTTGCTAAAAAGACTAAAAAAAGATCTGATGTCGGTTTCTGTAATACGAAATATTTTCTCAAAAAAATATAATCTAAAGAATAAAAAAGGTCATAGTTTTTCTTCCGTAACAAATGTTGCCTACAAATTTTCCCCATTTATATTCTTTGATCCAGCAGAATTTAACTTCATCGTTGATGATAATAATAATGAATACTACGTAGATACTGCTTTTTTTAAATATATTGATGAACAACTTGTGAATAATATTTTAAATTACATGAAAATGAATAAATATTCAGATAATGATATAAATACAGTTTTAACTGCTTTTAATAGATTAAAGGAATTGTAGTGATTTTACTCCCTATGAAATTTGTTTTACAGAAGGTTCGCCCCTATATCATTCATCAAACTCTAAATTCCTTAGAACATCCTCATAAGTTTTTATTATAGAAAAATATTTAAATAATTTTTCTAGGACATTTTTTACCTAAAGTTTCTTTTAGTTTACAAAATATTTCTTCTTTTTTTAAAAAAATCTCGTTTTTATAGATGGGTTTTATATTTAAATAAACTATGCCATTTTTTATTTTTACATCTTCAGATTTTATCTGTGCACACACAGTCTGACAAAGTACATTTACAATAGAACTTTTTTTAACCTCCTCAGAGAGAAGAATGCTATTAAAGTTTAACAATAAATCTTTTATTTCTATCATAATTTTTCCCCTCTCCTTTCTAAGGAGAGGGCTAGGGTGAGGTCTACCTATTCATTGGCATAATGAGGTATGTGAAAGAATTATCAGAACTCCCTGATATCACTATAGGTTTTGAAGATTGGTTTAGCCTAATTGAGATACTATCCGTGTTTATAGACTGAAAACAGTCAAGAAAATATTTATAATTAAAACCAAGTGTGACATCCTCCCCTTTTAAGGCAGCATCCAAGAATGTTTTATTCTCACCGACATCATTATTTTGAGATGACAACTCAAAAACTTTTTCTTTTGCAGAAATTTTTAAATTTATCTGATTAAACTTATCAGAAAATATATTTGAAAGCTTAAGTGCATTTAATAAATCTTGTTTCAATACAATAGCTTCAACTTTAAACTCTTTAGGAATAATCTGTCGATAGTCTGGAAACACTCCATCTATGATTCTAGACGTCAAATAAATTCCATCAGAAGAAAAAGATATCTGATTTTTACTAAAACAGACCTTTATATCATCTTTTATTTCTCCAAAAATCCTTAGTATTTCTGGTACATTTTTAAAAGGTATAAGTATCCCTGAAATCTCTTCAATTCCTTTTATTTTTATTTTTTTCTCTGCTAATCTAAAAGAATCCGTAGAAACAAACACTAAATTGTCCTCATTAGAATGTATAAAAACGCTTGAAATTTCAGGTTTAATATCAGAAACAGAAGAACTATAGTAAACTGATTTAATACCATCTATTAACTTTTTAGCTTCTATATTAAAACTCTTTCCTTCTACTAATGGTATTGTAGGGAAATCATCATGAACCTGACCTTTTAATTTTATTCTACTTTTTTTTGTTTTAATTAATAAATTTCCATCTTCACTTTCAAGATTAATGTTCTCGTTTTGAAATACATTAGAAAATATCCCAGCAAGGGTGCCACCAGAGATAGCAATAATACCTTCTTTTTCAATTTTTGCAGGTATTTCTATCTCAACACCAAGACTAAGGTTTGTAGCACGAAGTTTTAAAGATTTACCACTAGCAATTAATAGTATTGAGTTCAAAATGGGTAATGTTAAATTCTTTCCTGTAATTTTTTCTACTTGTAGAATTCCATTTTTAAGTTTTTCAATCCCACATTCTAGTTTCATATGTTTATATATTATATATTTAATCTATTAATACTATTAGTTGTGTTGATAAGTGGATAAATGATTTTGATGTTATTTTATAAAGGTATTTTTTATATTTCTTTTTTATTTAAGCTCGGATAAGTTTCACTATTAATTGCTGGTTTTTTATTTTAAATAATTTTTGTATGAGTTTGTATTTTTTATCAACACTTTTTTCTTTAATTAATATTACTTTCTTAACTTCTTATCAACATCTATTTAAACATAATTCGTATTTGTTCTAACTCCTGTAATAGTTGTGGATTATTTTTCAGATCATTTTTTATTTTCAAATAAGAATGAATGACTGTCGTATGATCTTTTCCTCCAAGCTTCTGCCCTATTAAAGGATATGAGACATTGAAATCTTCTCGGAGTAGATACATCACCACTTGTCTTGCTTTCACTATTTCTTTTCTTCTAGTTTTTTCGTAGATAGCTGACTCTTCTAAAGTGTAATAATCACCTACTATTTTTACGACATCTTTTATAGCTACATTTTTCTTCGGCTTAATACTATTTTTAAGTAAATTTTTAACCTCAAAGACAGAAAGGGACTTATTTTTCAAGTGATATTGGCAGATTATAGTATTTAAGCTTCCTTCTAATTCACGAATATTACCTTGTATAGCACTTGCTATATACTCTATTATTTCTTGATCTAAATCTATATTAAGTTCTCTTAATTTTACTTTCAAAATAGCTATACGTGACTCATATTCTGGCTCTGAGACATCTACTATCATTCCAGCCGCAAAACGTGACTTAAGTCGATCTGCGAGTTCTGGGATATAGTTTGGATGTTTATCAGAAGAGAAGATGATTTGCTTATTGTTTTCATAAAAAGTATTGAAAGTATGAAAAAGTTCTTCTTGAATTTTTTCCATTTTACCAATAAATTGAATGTCGTCTATAATTAAGAGATCATATTTACGGTATTTTTCTTTAAAGGAATTAGCTTTATTGTTTTGTATCGAATTTACAAAATCAGTAGCAAATTTTTCTAATGTTAAATAATATACCTTTTTATTAGGATATTTATCTTTTATCGAATTTCCAACTGCTTGTATTAAGTGAGTTTTGCCGAGGCCTGTCCCTCCATATACAAAGAATGGATTATATTTAGTGCCAGGATTTTCTATTATTGCCTGAGAAGCGGCATAAGCGAGCTCATTGAAAGAGCCGACAATAAAAGAATCAAAACGGTAACGAGGATTTAAATTATCATCTGGATTTATATAAAGATCTTTAAGGGGGAGTTCTTTGTTTATAGAAACTTCATTTTGGCTCGTCTTTAATGGCTCTTGTTTGCTTGTTTGTTCTATTTTAGTAATGATATATTCTACTGCCCTCATATTTTCGTATGCATCTGCAATAGTTTTAGTAATGAGCTTGTGATATTTATTTTTAAGCCAATCTCGTACAAATTCATTTGGCACACCTACATAAACTATACCTATTTCCTCCTTTAAAATACAGGTATTTTTGAACCATGTACTAAAATTTGCCTTAGAAACACCAGCTTCTATTTCAATTAGACAATTTTTCCAAAGTTGTTTTGTATCCATTGGATATGATTATACTATACTATTTTAAAACGCAACTTTTAAAAGCTTATTAACCATGTTGATAAACTGTTGATAATGTTATATACTCTTCTCATGTCGCAAACATATCAACCAAAAAAGAGAAAAAGAGCTAAAGCTCATGGGTTTTTAGTAAGATCTAAGACTAAAACTGGACAGAGAGTGCTTTTAAGAAGAAGAAGAAAGGGACGAGCTAAACTTTCTGTTTAAACTATGTTTCCCAAGAAAAATAGAAACGATCGTAAGACCATCGAGCAGATATTTAAGTCTGGTCGTTTTGTAAATTCGTCCAATTTAACCTTTAAATTTGTTAAAACTAACGATAATCAAAGAAAAATAAGCTTTATTACTCCTAAAACCGTGTCTAAAAGCGCAGTTGTAAGGAATTTATTACGTCGTCGTGGTTATGCTGTCTTAAAGAAATATTTTGAGACCTTCCCTATTGGTTTTATTGGTGTGTTTGTTTTTGGGAAAAAAAGTAAAGAGATTTTTGGAGGGAAAAAGAATAAAACATATAATCCGATACTAAATTTAGAAAATGAAATTAAAATCATACTCAATAAGATTAATTAATTTTTATCAAAAGATATTAGCATACCCGGTTAAGAAGTTTTTGGATTATTTTGGTTTGTTTAAAAATAATTCTTGTGTTTTTTACCCCACCTGCTCTGAATACACAAAAGAGGCTGTAAAAAAATATGGTATTTTGAAAGGCTCTTATTTAGGGTTACTACGTATCTTACGTTGTCATCCTTGGCAAAAAAATCATATTGATACAGTAAAATAAAACACAAAGAAATAAACTTTTTGCCGGTACGGATTTTTTGAAGCTTAAAAAATCCTGAAATTCTCGGCTCGACAGCCTCGAAACCCCTTAAAAAGTTTATTTCTTTGTGTTTTATTTTTGATCAAATATTTGGATTTTTTGGTGTTTTCGTATAAGATTAGAGAATATGTTATCAAATATTTGGAATACTGTTTTATATGCACCTTTATTAAACGCTTTGGCGTTTTTAGTTTCTATTATCCCTGGAGGAGATATCGGTATTGCTGTCATTATACTTACTCTTTTTGTTAAAACAGTGTTATATCCCCTTTCTCAGCGTTCTATTGAGAGTCAGATCAAGATGAATTTACTTGCTCCAGAGCTTAAAAAGATAAAAGATAGTGGAGCTTCTAAGGAGGAACAAGCAAAACAGACTTTTGATTTATATAAACATCATAAAACTAATCCATTTTCTGGATGTCTTCTAGTATTAATTCAGATACCGATTATTTTTGCTTTATATTTTGTCTTTTTGAAAGGTATCAACTTGGATGGTAGTTTACTTTATCCTTTTATTCATGCTCCACAGAGCATGAATATGCTCTTTTTGGGTATTTTGGATATAAGTCAGAAAGGTATATGGATCTTAGCAATACTTGCAGGTGTTTCTCAATATTTTCAGGCAAGTCTTATGCCAAAGCCAGTCGTTTCAGACAAAACGTCTAATTCTTTTCAAGATAATATGACTCGAAGTATGCAGACACAAATGAAGTATGTTTTTCCTTTTGTAGTTGCCTTTATTGCTTACAGTGTTTCTGGAGCTGTTGCATTATATTGGATTACGAGTAATATATTTGCCATAGGTCAGCAACTTTATGCAAACAAGAAGAAGAATTTAGCACTTGAGGCAATAAAGCAATAGTTATACATGTCCCGTACTAAATTTTTGATTACGGGGCATAAAGATAAAGATTATTAATTAAAATTTTAGTACTGGGATGGATAAAAAAGAGATTCAAAACCTAATAAAAGAACTCATTGAGAAAACTACTATATCTGTAAGTAAAATTTCTATTGATGAGGATAAACCTACTTCTTTGCACTCAAACGGAGATAAAACTACTTGGTTTTCAGTAGAGGTAAGTCAACCACACTATTTCTGGGAACGTGGCGGAGAGGCACTTAATGCCTTAAATCATATTGTTCGTAGGATTATTGAGTCAAAAATTTCTCCTACACCTGGTTTAGGAGAAAGACAAGAAGGGTTAGGGATTTTGGTTGATATTAATGGTTTTCAAAAAAAACGTGTAGAAAGTATTCATGCTGTTGCGCACATGATGGCAGAACGTGCTAGATATTTTAAATCAAATATTGAAGTTGATCCGATGCCTGCTTTTGATCGAAGGATAGTTCATGAATTTTTAGCTGATGCGACTGATTTAAAAACTGAATCACAAGGTGAAGGATTTTCTCGCAGAGTTGTCATCAAATACACGGGGACTATTTAAGTCTAAGTTCCCAGAGATAAGAATCTTTTTTGTTTACAAAAAATAGATAATTTTGATTTTCATCTACTGCGAGTTTTATAGCATCTACCTCTTCCCCACCTATCTCTTCAATAGGGTTTACTATTTTTATAGTATTTCCATTTTTGATGTCTATCTTCCAAATCTCATCTGAAAAAGAAACTTCACCTCTATACCAAGAGTCTGGATATCCTATTTGGTCTGAATATTTTGGTACTGCACAGTAGGCAGTGTCGCTTGTAGTAGTCCAGACACATTTTTCTGGTAATGTCTTTAAGCCGAGTAGACTGGTGACCCCTGTTTCTATGTTTAAAACACTTAACGATAGATTATTGTCACCGTAAAGGATTGTTTTGCCATCTGGGCTTGTAAGTGTCGTTAGCCCGTTTATCGCTCCTAAGACTTTATTAAAGTCCTTTTTTTCTGGGTTGATCGTATACATATATCCAGGAACATTAGCAGAAGGTTTTGTTGTCACTGTAATCATTCTATTATTGGGCCAATAAGATAACCATTCTGTGAATGGTGAATCGAAAACCTGAATTTTTGTACTGGATTGTAATGTAAATGTTATTCCCACAACATTATCTATTATATTAAATAAGTAAAATACCTTTGAAGTATCAGGAGAAACACTTATGTCAGAAATATTTTCTGGTAAAAAAGATCCAGTTATCTCCCCTGTACCTGCTAGGTCAGCACCTAAATATTCTTTTTGTAAAGTTCCAGAGAAAGTCTCTATCGTTTTATTGTCTTCTTTTAGGTATCTCATTACTACGGATTCTCCTTTATTCCCAAAGTATGCTTCATACACTTTTGGTATTATTGTTGAAGAGAATTTACGCTCATCTATTTTATCTGCAAAAGTTTGAAAAATATTTCCATCAATTCTATTTACATATCTTAAAGCTGGATAGAATTCGGTTGGTGGAGCTACAGGTTTGGTTGTTGGGATCTTTGTTTCTGTTGTTACAGGAGGAGTTACTTCTGCCACATCTTTAAATCTTTCTTTCATGAATACCCCAAAACCAGCTACAGGGAAAGTGGAAACCTTTTTTAGTCTTACGTTAGGCAGTGTTGTTTCTTCCGATGGAACATATCCTGAGACGTCGGTTGGTGATGTAGTGTCTGTTGGGGTGCTCGAACTACTTTTGCCAAATGGTAAGAAATTTGCTATAAAGTTTACTACACTAGTTGTGCCTGTGGTTTTACTTGCAGGTTGATATAAATATAAAAATCCAAAAGCACCGATTATGATGATTCCGAGGATTATTATTAATAAAATAACGTTTCTTTTTGACATGTCTTTATTATGGACCAGCGTGCCAATGGTTTGGTTCTTTTAAAAATGAAATACCATCTTTCTCATATCTTTTCCAATTAACTAGCGATTGACCGTTTGTTATGTAATTAGTTAGCTCAGATGTTATGCGCAAGTCTACAGTTGAACTATTAGAATGGTGACTAGTTTTTCCAGTTTTACCGCCATGTAACCAAAATTCTGTTCCCCCTGTAACAGCTAGAGTACATTTGCATCCCCATTGTATTGTTTGTAAGTTATTTGTGACAAGTCCTCTTGTTGATGTGCAATTTGTTTGTCCTATTGTGATACATTCTGTATTAGCAACCCTTACATAAGCTGGTAAACATCCGGTGTCGCCAACTTTTGCACATGGTGAAAGAATTTTCCCAATACTATCATCCAATTTTGTGCCCAAAATAGCACCGTTAGAATATTTTCCATTTATTGGCGTCTGTGGGATACTATCATCTATTACTATTGTTGCGTCAGGTAATTGATCTACCAAGCAGGCTTTTAGTAATTGTGGGTTTATTGTATTCAAAATTAAATATGCACTTAAGGCTAGTAAAAGTCCTAATATTGCATGTGTAATAGTTTCTTTCCCTGCTTCTTTTCCAGATATTAATTCAGAAGTCATATATTCTATCCCTCCCATAACTATCATCACCATGGCAAGAACTGCGGCTATGCCAAGAATTAATTTTATGATTATATTTAAATAATTTCCAAAAGGACATTGTCCAGCTGTATCAATTGTAGTCAACATTTCTCCTGTGCCATCCCCTTTAGGCAATGGAGCGAGTGGGGTATAAGTTGTGTCTGTGTTTACTGCTGTTGTAGAAGAACCACCATTAGGTAAAACTATTATTGGTGTTGTATTTGTGTTAGAGTCTGTGGAATTTGGTGTAGTAAAATTAATTTTTCTTTGTGAAGAATTAGATATTGTTACTATTCCAACATAATTTCCTCCGGAACTTAAACCAGAAAATGATGAACTAGCGTTTCCATTACTATCACTTGTAGTGTTTTGTTGTTTATAATAACTAGATGTTAGACTATCACCGTTACCGACATTAAAAATTATAGCAGAATTAGGTGTAAGTCCTGTGGCTTTTAAGGTAACTGATGTTGAATTTAAAGAAGCTGTTGCTAGAGTTGATGTTAAAGTTGGTTTTTGTGTATTTTGAACTGTGATTGTTTTCGGAGGGGCTTGATAAGTACCAACGACATTTGTCATAGAAGCATTTATAATATAATCTCCTGCTGTTGAAGATTGAAATTCAACATAACATAAACCGGATGCATCCGTTGTGCATATGGCAACACCATCAAAACCTTGTACTTTGGGCCACGAATAAAAATGAACTTGTTGATTTGGTATAGTTTTGGCATTTATTCGTACAGCATAATTTGTTTCTATTGTATAATCAGATGAATCAGATACTCCTATATATAATTGTGCAAAACTTTGATTAAAAGGTATAAAAAAACTAAATAAAAATATTAGTAAGTACGTTGAAGCTGTTATTTTTTTAAATATATTTGATTTCATTTTTTCTTAAAAACTAACTTGGATTTGTTTTTCCATGCTCTGGAAAAGTGTATTTACGTTATTGATAACAACTTTTATCATTGCACTTCCCGTTTGGCCGCTGTCTGGTTTGATAGACAAAACATTTTTTGGGTCTGGTGTTTGTATTCCTCCCCCATTCAAAGACCAGTCAAAAGTAAGATTTGATGAATTTATGTTTTTAGGAGAAAAGAAATATGGTTCTGCGACTATCGTTTCTCCGTTCGTATCGATAGTGAATCCATCTTTTAATGATTCCTCCCATCTTATGCCGAGAGTAGGGTCATTTTTATAAAAAAGTATTTTAGGATTTGAAGTTAGTATGGTTATCTTCCTTGAAGCATTTATTCCGCCAGTGATGTCAGAAGCTGTCACTTTTATTACATTATTTTTATCTAAATAACTATTTTGAAAAATAAAAGAATTTTTACCCCAGCCTGAAGAATCAGACTGTACTTTTCCGTCTTTCATCCAGGCATAGGATAGGTTATTGATATTTACTTTTCCACTCTGGTTTATTAAATTTGGTATTGCAACAATTTTAAACATTCCTTGGCTAGGAGCTAGAGCTTTTCCTTTATAAAAAGGTGGGGTGTAAGCGTCGTATGCCTCCCAGAGGATGTCTACGTCTGCTCCGGTTATTGTCATTGTTTTTGATAGACTTTGTCCATCTATAGTATCTATCGTTGCAGATAGGGTGAGAGGTGTCCCTAGGTTTTCCATTTTGAAGGAAAAAGATTTCTTACCAATCCCAGAGTTCATTTGTTGGTTGCCAGCTGACCAAGTGATATTTGCTTTGTCTAAGTCGACTGTATGGCTACCCAAGGTGGCTGTCACATTTTGGTTTGGGGTAGGATATTCTGGTGAGATACTGAGAATAATATCAGTATTACGTACTTGAGCATTAGTAAAAAACCCGAAAAAGGTGAAAATCAGTATGAAAGCTATGATTGAATATCTATTTATCATTATATTTATTGTATCACTTTTTCTGTTCTGCTTCTAACCTTTCTAAGTCTTCTTTTGCCTTTTTTATGGATAGTATTTGAGATGGATCAGAAGTAATGATTTGATCTTCTGTATAAGAAGCAATAACTTTTATAGCTACATGTTTTAAGCCTGCAAAGAAGATGCCCTCTCCTACCCCAGATTCTAGAAGTAAATATTTCTCTTCATCTGTGAGGTTAAAAGTTTTTTGGAGGACGTCTATCGTAGTTGGGGATTGTTTTAGAAGAAGTTGAATAGAAGAGTTGGTGATAATTGGAATACCATAAGGAGATTTCATAAAATCTGCTGCATCTTGAGTGATAGTGGATAGACCTAGATAATATTTTCGCCCTCTTTTGGCAATAGAATAGAGGAATGAGGCTGTATCTTCAGATTTCATCATCCACCAGGCTTCATCGACTACGAGGAGACGTTTCTTTAAGTTTTTACGGATAGTGACCCATATATAGTGCATGACAATATACATCGCGACTGGTTTTAATTCATCTTCCATGTCTCGTACAGAGAATACTACGAATTTTTTGTTGATGTCTACATTTGAAGCCCTGTTTAAGAAGGTAGACCAAGAGCCTTTCGTATATTTCACCAATCTTTGCATTACTGAATCACTTCCCTCCATTCCTCCTAATACCATTTCAAAATCTGAAAGAAGGGGGGGTTCGATATTTGAGAAGTCTGACTCAGGAGTAATATCTTTCATGGCATAAGTTTCTGAAATAGCGCGATCAACCATAGAATCTTCTTCTGGGGAGAGCCCTCCTAGCATTAATCTAAAGAGACCAACTAGGTTAATAATGTTTGATCTTAAAACATCCTCAGCTGATTCGTCTTCACGAGGGATAGGTAAGTCGAAAGGATTGATATGGTGGTCTGAAGAAAGAGAAATATTAAAATATCTTCCACCGACGGCCTCAGCCAGATATTCGTATTCTCTTTCAGGATCTATCACAATGACGTCTGTATCAAACATTAAAGATCTCAATATTTCCAATTTTGTCGCGTAACTTTTACCAGAGCCAGATTTAGCAAAAGTGACAGAGTTGTAATTTTCTAATGAGAATCTGTCGAATATTACTAGACTGGAATTATGTCTGTTTACTCCATAGAGTATTCCTTTGTCGGAAGTGAGATCGAAAGAGACGAATGGGAAGACACTAGAAAGTGGTTCGGAATTTAATTTTTGATGTATACCTAATAAATCATTACAAAGTGGCATGACGCTTTTAAAACCCTCTTCTTGTTGAAATAGTGCTGGCTTGATATAAATTAATTTTGATTCCAAAATAGATTTTATTTCATTTTCTACCTTGTAAAGTTCTAATTCATTGTCGGCATAAACTGTGATGTAAATACTAACATCAAACATTTTTTGTTGTGCTTGGATCAAGTTGTCGCGAAGTCCTTCTAGGTCTTGATATGCAGTATCGAGCATAGGATCACGGACCATTCCTTTTTTTTCTCGTACATTTATCTGACTTTGTACTTCAGCGACTTTTCTCTGGAATTGTCGAAGAGCCAAGGATGTGTCTACGGGGTGAACATATATAGAAACATCAAAAACTTTATCAAGGTTGATTATGGGAGAAAACCAATTATCACTTAAAAATCTAGGGTAAGATATTATAAAAAAAGTGCGAGCTATTTTGTCACCTAGATTTATTGATTTTGATTCTATTTTGAGAGCTGATGGAGCAACGATATCTTGAAGTTCTAATTTAGCTGATTCATATATTTCTTCTGGTAATACAGATAGGACAGAAGCATCCGCACCTTTTATTTTTTCATCTGTATTCTTTTTTCCTAATAATTTATCAAAGATTCCCATAATTTTACTTTATACTTTATGAACTTTATAACTTTCTACTAGCTGGACTGTTCCAGCTCTATTTTCCCTTCCAATTCCCCTGGATTGAAAACTTTATAAAATACTTCCACCACTTCTTCTGTACCGAGTTGAGCTGATTTTATTCCACAACGCGAAAGTCCTTGTTGTATTACACCTACTCTCTCTTCAAGTTGGGATCTCTTTTCTTCAAAATCTAGTTGGCTTTTATTTTCTTCTTCCTTGGAATTTCCTTTAGAAAAAAACCTTGAAAGTATCCCTGTCTTTGGTCCTAAATTCACATGAGTATAAGGAATTACCACGAAAAAGTTTTTAGTCATGATACTTACCGTTTCGGTAAAATTTCTAATAAATTCTATATATTCTTTTGTTTGTAATTTTAGTAGTGGTTCATTTTGCACCTTCATTCTGTTTTCTAGAAGTGTCAGATACGGTCTAATATCCAATCTTCTTGATTGAATAGATATTTGCACAGAAAAATCTAAAGTATTTAGAAAGTTTTGGAATTGAAGGATGGTGGCTTGTTGTTCATCACTTGATTTCAGAGATAAATTCACAGAGTTGGCAAGTACTATGGCTCGGAGCCCCCCGTCTTTTAATACGATAATACCATTACGGACTTCCTTTATCGGTACGAACTCTTGAGTTGCTTTTGCTTTTAATGTCATAATTTATTTTTTTAAATCTAAAACATCCAAACTCCAAGCCAAATCTCGAAGCTTACTTCCGCTAAGTTTTACGCCATTCTGATTCATTGTTTCCATTTTTAATTCTGCCGTTGCTCTCATTTCTTCTTGTTGTCTAGCCTTTATTTTAATTTGATGTCTTTTCCAGATATAAAGTTTATCTTGCATTGCATATTTTATTCCAGCCTCAACCATGTTTAAGAAAGGTTTACCATTTGGATGATAGAAAGTGAGGGCCGCGGAGAATCCTGCTACTGCTAGGATGGGTATAGCACCTAGGAATAATCCTAGAAGCTTGTATAGCATATAACATATCCCAGCTCCACCAACTAAATAGACAAACTCTTTAAAAGTGAAAGGGCCGAAAATTTTGTCTTCTATTTCTAAAAATTGTGGTACTTTGAATTGCATTTGGTTTTGTTAACTGCTAATTATTCCGGCAACTCTCTGTATGGATCTGTTTTTGATTTTGTTGGAATATCTGCGATTTTTGTGACATTCGGGATAGAATGTTCTGTCTTAACTGTTGGCATTTGGAATGATCCGGTAAGTTTTTGTGTCAAAATTGACGGGGTTCTCCTGCCTGCGTCAGCATAGCTTTCAGCATTGCGGGCAGGTATTGGGTTTTCTATCTTTTTTAATAATTCTTCTCTGCTTTCTAGTTCCAAAGGTTGTTTTTCTAAATTATTAGAAATTATTGGTTGATTATTTTCAATTGGTTTCTTTTTTTCAGTGATTTTTATTAATTCTTCGCGAATTTTTGAGAAAACTTTTTCATTCATTTCATTTATCAATTCATCTACTTTGGCTCTTGGTAAGACCATTCTCTTTTCTAATTCTTTTGGGTAATCTTCTGGATTAATAAGTCCACAGAGTAATAATTCTGTTTCGATTTCTAGATCTTCCAATTGAGTGAAACTGTATCCCTTCTCTGCTCGCATACCCAAAATAGCAGTTTTCCAATCAATAGCATCAATAGCCTGTCGACTTTCTTCCGATAAGTTCCCTCTGGCTTTGTCTATTTTTATTTTTAACAAATCTACTGTTGTATCCATAATCTTTATTATACCCTGTAGTGAAATTTTAATTAAATTCTACTACGGGGTTATATAACAAACTTATTTTTAATATCTGTTATCTTTGAACCATTATCTAATGTTGTTGTTTTAGAAGTTTCAGGAGTAGGAGTGTTTTGATTTTCTTCTCTTTTTATAAAAACAGAATAATTTCCACCAGAAAGTATGAAATCAAGCGTTTGTTTCCAGGTTGGGTCTTTAGTTTTTAGTTTTTCTTTAATATTTTTTGCTAAAATATCGTAGATTGGTTCAAATATTTTTTCATTTACTTCCTTAGATATTTTTTCTGCTTCATTTTTACTAGTTCCGACATTATTTTCAATATTTGGTGCATATTCATCCACATTATTTATACCAAGCAAAATTAAACTTGTTTCTGCTTGAAGGTCATTGATTTCATTTTCATCGAGAAGATATTTTTTACCAATTTCTTCTGATATTTTAATCCAATCAAAAGCGTTAATCACTTCTTGTGATTCTTTTTGTAGATTTACCATTTCCTCTTTGATTAATTGTTTTAATTTTTCAGTCATAAATTTTTATTTTAATGTGGTTTTTCTCCACTATCCAATTTTGTTCC
Organism: Minisyncoccota bacterium; assembly: GCA_041667145.1. GTDB lineage: Bacteria > Patescibacteriota > Minisyncoccia > Phycocordibacterales > UBA9973 > UBA9973. The sequence goes on along the minus strand of JBAYFP010000006.1, from coordinate 17,895 downwards.
AGATTTTATTTTTCTAGCAGCTGCATTTGCCCCAGCTAAACTATACGCACCTGCGTGTGTTAAGAAATTTACGGTTTTACTTAAGCTACCAGATATTGTTTTTGCATAGGCAGTTGTGATTTCGTCACTCTTAATATCCAATTTTTGTTTTGCTTCATGTACTGCTGTTTCAAGTACTTTTAGACCTAAGCCATCATTTGCCCCATCTCTTATCTTTTCTTTAGCCTTTTTTCTTTCTCGCAAAATATCTGCATAAAAGTCTTTTTCTGATGGAGCAGCGTCTTGTAGATCTTTTCTTGCTTTATCTATTTCCCTATCTGCATCTTCTAACTTTAATTTTACTGGAAGAGTAGCTTCTTTTAATTTTATTTCTGCATCCGTTACAGCATTTTTTTCTTTTCCAGTTCCTCTCTTTTCCAATTCATCTGCTCTTTTTTGTCTCTTTTCCTCTTGCTTCTTTTTCATATCTCCCCATCCTCCTTTATGTGCATCACCAACTTTCATACCAGTGGTTGATGCTAAACTTTGGCCAGCAACTTTTACTCCTCGTACATCAAAACTACTTTTTCTTGCAAGATCACTGACATCTCTTAATCTCAATGCATTACCGAGATGACTAACACCCCTTATAAGACCATTTTTACTCGTTACTCCTTTTTCTGCCCATCCAGCCACAGTATTAGCCGCTCCCCCGACCCCACCACCAATTAATGTTCTTCCTGCAAACGCTGTAGTACTTGCTGCTGCTCCTAAGGCTAATCCTCCGACTACTGCGCCTCCTTTCATTATGGCTTTACCCATTTCCCCGGAATATTCTATTGCAAGAGATTGAGCTTGTTTGAGAAGCATGATTACAAGCAAAAAGGGAATTAGTGTATTCATTATACTTCCCATTACATCTGATGTTCCGCTATAATGAACAATATCTTTTAAAAATCCAACGAATAATATTATTATGTATAAAAAGAATATAAATATAGGAGCAAGTAATACATTTTTAAACAAATTACTCCACCATTCTTTGTGGCCCATTCCTGGAATATCAAAAGGTACAGCATGAGAGGCGAAAGCTATAGGAGAAAGAATCATAGAGATCCAAAGAGATACCACTCTTGCGGCAAACAAGATGGCCACTGAGAGAAATATATAGGCAGTGTAAAGAGAAATTGCTGAAAGCACGATAATTAAAAGAATAAAAGTATAAGGATTTTTCCCATAGAATTTTTGGGTATCCCCTAAGAGAGTTTGAGGATTAAATTTATCAACTATTCCAATTGAAATAGTTTTCTGTCCATTTATATTATCTTTTGTGAGTTGACCTTTTTGGTTTTCTGAAACTATATTGTTGTAAAATACTTTTGCTAGAATATTTGAACTATCAATGACTAATTTTGTAGTGAATAAACTGAAGTTTATAATTAGAGCAATTAAAATAACCGCACTGATTAGTTTTTGGTTGTTTGAAACATTCAAGCCTAGTATTGTTTTAATTGCTATATAAAGAAGAGCTATTATAAAAAATATATTTGCAATATCTCGCATAGACGCCCAGCCTTGTTCGACGAAAGCATTCTTATAGGAAGAACTATTAGTCGCGTAGAATATAAAGAAATCTAAGACCTCTGCGGATAGTGTGAGAATTGGAGAAGATAGTGACCATATTCCATAGGCTACTTGTGCAATACAGCCACTGATACTAAAATTTGTAAGATCAGTACAGCCTAGACCAAGTTCTTTATAACCCCCTGCCTCTTGAGACTTAGTATATTCTTCATAAGAGGTTCCTTTATTTAAAAACTCTTTTGGAGTTCTAAAAGTTGCTGTTTTTATTATACTATTGTTAGTAGTGTCAGCTTCTGCTATGCACAATGCACTTGGACTATAACCATTTTTTATCACTCCAGCCCCATCAAGGTAGGGTGTTCCCCAACAACTTTCTACTACTGCAATTCCTGCGGTATACTCGGTGTCTGGTTTAAAATTAAAACGGTCTGGGGGGGCTTTATATGCAGGTGCATCACTTTTAGGATTTTCTGGGTCTCTTGTAGAAAAATTTAAACCAAGGTCTTCAAAACTAAAATTAATCAAATTGTTCTTTCCTGTTTCGTAATAAAAAAGAAAAAGCCCTTTCTTTCTTCCTTCAGTGCCGAGACTATTAGAATAAGGGGTCTCATATCCTTTTATATAAGAATAGCATTCTGTTATTTGTGAAGGACTTCTATAATCTTCAGAAAGTTTTATCCTGTAATCGAGTACAACGGCATCGCTTGTTGCACTAGCAGTAAATGTAGTTGCATTAAATAAACAATCAGTAAGATCCTCCGCTCTTGCTTCCCTTTTTTCTATTTTTACTATCAAATCTCCTTTAGGATTGATATCTACCCCTACCGAAATAGGTGCCATGAAAATAGCTACCATAAGTAATGTTATTATTATTTTTTTGCCGGATTTATTCATTTTTTGAAACCTAGAAAGCGTTTTCTTTTCACCCATTATATTTTACCATCTTTTTCTTTTTTATTCTTTTTATTTCTTAAAATAATACTCATAACCTGAAGCATTCTTGAAAACTGTTGTTACATTTCTGATATCTACTATCTTATTGTAATAATATTCATAAACAGTTAATTTATTGCCTGTGAGTTGGAGCTGGTAAGCTGCTACGTCAGGGTAGCTGACACGTATTTCTTTACCACTACTATTCACATATCCGAAGACTCTTGCGAATTGGTCTGACAAACTCCAAGCGAAAGTTTGTAAATCTGTTCCTTCTTCATAGCCATACAATTTTGCAAAGTTTGTATTTGCCACTATCTGTCTTGCAAATACTGTCTCGATACCCTCTTGAAAACGAACTACTGCATCTACAGGTGGAGTAGATATTTGTCCGAGAGTTAATGTTCCATTCCAATTTCCTCCCGTCCATACTCCATTTCTCCACGTACCCCCGCTCCATGTACCTAGGCTTCCCGTCCACGTACCCCCGCTCCACGTACCTCCATTCCATACTCCTCCTCCAGTCCACATACCTCCATTCCATCCGGCTCCTTTCCATCCATCTCCTGTCCATGTCCATCCAGGACCAGGCAAACATCTAGGATCTGTAGAATTTACCTCACAGTTTGTCGGAGGAGTGACACATATACTTGTGGAGTAATCATAAACTTGCATTGCTGGACATGTTTTTTTATCTTCACAAATACTTTTTGCTGGATTATAGATTTGATTAGATGGGCATGAAGTATTTGTATTACAAGCTGGTGGATTCGTCGCACCATTTACACATTTACCATTTTTTACAGAACAAGCTGGTGGATTCGTCGCACCGTTTGTACAAGTATTTTCTGTGTAAGTACAATTTGGAGGTGTTCCAGTATAACCACTTGGACAAGCATCCTCTCCAGTTCCTAATGTTTCTTTTTGGGCTGTCGGATTGGCTTTTGTTATAAAACTTTTTAAAGGTTCACTGTCAATTTTATTTAATACACTTATATTAGTAATATTTCCTGTTTTTGTTATTTTTATATCTTCTGCCACTGCATAATATTGATATATCGTTTCTGGTTCTAACCCTGTCAAAGAATAATTAATATTTCCGTGTAGGTTGCTATAATTACCGATTTTATGAATTTGCTCACTTTTATCTATTTTTGTCCATTTTGTTGGGATATCGTTAGTGATTGCGAGTGCAGTATTTATTAATTTATTAAAAATAAAATCTTTTATGAAATTAAAAGAAGCTGCCCCAGAACCGCTGTCATCTGGAGGTGTAAATTTTTTGACCATAAAATACGTTCTGACATCTTTCACAGAACTGTACGTTCCATTTATGACTGCAGAATTAGATGTGATGCGTGTCGCGTCAGTCGTGCTCACTGTGGTATCGAGAGGGCTGGTGTAAAAAGATTGAACTATTTGGCTTCCGCCATAAGTTATATTTTCTCTATTTGAAACTATTGCGCAATAATAATATTTCGTGTTTGGAATTAGATGATCTATTTCGATACTGAAATTTTTTGAAGTTATAGTTTTCCCATTTGCATCTTTTCCAAAAGGGATGTCTTTTGTTGCAATCATGTTTGTTCCATATATATCATTACAAAAGATAGGTGGATTGATCGAAGCCTTTGAATATCTAAAATATCCTGTGATGGGAGATATTAAATTGTTGCATAGAAGACCAGTTGTTACACTATACGTAGATGTTGGGCTACAGCCTGAAGCATATACAATATTATTATTTAAACTACTTTTTCCATGCAATATGGCACTAGTCTGTGTGATGTTTGTTACAGGTTCTACTGTCTCGACATTAAATAAATTGGATGTTGTCCCAGGAGTTGTATTTAATGTCTCTCCAGTAAAGAATTTTTTTATTACACCGTAAGCAACATTTCCTATCGAATTTTTAGTTATTGCACAGTAGTAATATATTTTTTGAGGTTCTAAATCGTCTAATTTTTGAGAAAAAATTTTTGAACTTGCTTTTCCTAAAGGTATCTCCGCGGTAGGTGTTCCATCAGTTTTACAAGAAGTGAAAGCAGTGTTTGAATATTTAAAATATCCAGTAATATCGTGTGTTGCCTCTGGGCTTTCTCCCCCTGTTCCCCGTAATGTAGCGGTGGTTTTATTAATACTACCTACGTCTTCAGTATTTACAAAAAGCTTTGGAGAGAGAGTATGGAATGTACCTATTTCACTTATGCTAGTGTTATCATTTATATTAAGCCCTATTGCACTATTTTTTACAATTGCGCAATAATAATAATCTGTGTCAGGACGTAAGTTGCCTATTTGTCTTGAGAAAGATTTTTGGCCTAAAAATCCCTGTGATAGTGTCCCTATGTTTGTTTTTTGTGTTGATGATATTGGTATAATAGATCCATTACTTACAACAGCGTCGAGACTCCCGCATTGGACTTTATCAATACTTGCGATTGAATATTTAAAATACACCACGACTGATGGATTTGTTGTTTCGTTTGAATCTCGACTTGCCTTACCTTTTAATACGACGCTACTTTCAGTGATGTCTGAACTTTGAATAGGGTCGATGCCTACATAGAAACCAAATGAAGCCGATTTTGAAACAGATGGTAAGAGAATTAAGGCGATTATTAATATTTTAAAAATATATTTTTTCATTTTTAATAAATACCGATTATAGTTTCAAATGGACCGCCTCTTGCATCTCCATCTATTATCGGACTTCCTTCCCTAGTTTGCCATAAACCTATTGATCTGAATTTATTTTCTGCAGGATCTCCTGGATTTTGAGGTACTAAATCTTCTATCTTCAATCTCTCTGGGCCTCTTCTTTCTGCTTTAGTTTGTTTATCTGGACCACCTGCAGTGAAGAAGATGAAACTCAAAAATCCTGGACCAAATCTGTCTGGGCCGTTATTTCCTGCCCCTTCTACATAGTCAGGTATCTTATTTTTACAACTATCAGGTGTATTAGGCACAGTACAGTCTGTCCATGGGTCTGGTATAGTAGTTCCTTTTGTTAGGACGTTGTAATCATAAAGTATTGGGAATGGATAGATCATTCTTTTTACTGAACTTACATCAAAATTTTTCCAATCAAATGTACTGTTTGCAGAATAAGGCGTTGCTGCTGGGAATTTATTTTGTGGTTTTTCTAGATCTTTTTCACAACTGTAAGGTCCTTTCAAAAGGTTTTTATATATGTAATCTTTTTTATCCTTGATTTGTTTTAATAGGTTGTCGGCGCTAGCTATGTCACTTCCGTTGACCATGCTTGCAGATAATCTTCCGAAGGTATTTATTTGTGCTTTCAAATTTTCTTCATAACTAGTATCATCTTGGTTTTCATTTAGTGCGTCAACAGCACTTTTTATTTCTCCTAAAATTTTTACAGTAGTTTCCATTAGAGATATTTTTTCTTCATTATTTTTTATCATTTGTTTATAGCCAGTCAATTGTTTGAAATTTGTGGCCGCCTCACTTGCGACAGATGGTAGGATGTTAGGATCTGAGAAATAAATTTTATCCATGATTGTAGAATATCTGTCTAAAATGGAATTTAAAACTTGAACTGCCCCTCCTTTACTTGATATATTTAAAGCTCTTGCGTCATTATCATCTTCATAATCTGGGATATATCCAGTAAAACCTTGAATAATTACTGAATAATATGCTCTGACATTTTGTCCATCATCACCACCAGAAAAGAAGAAGCTTAATAGTGTACCGACTAATGCTCCTATGGCCATACCTATAGGGCCAGCTGCTGTTCCTAGTGATACTCCTAAAATAACAGAACCTCCAGCGCTAGCTACGAGTGCTGCTCCTGCCGCAGCACCAGCCAATGGGAGAACGGTTGAGGCTATGTCTGCAACTACTTCCAAGTCTAAGTCTTTAAGACTTTCTGTTGTTTCTGGAAGTATTTTGTCTGTTGCTGCGGCTAATATTCTTCTAGAATCCTCTTCCCAACCAGGATGTGGACCTGGGATACAATAGTCTAATTGGTCAATAACTGGAATGAGTCCGTAAGCATTAGATATTCCAGAAGTCGGGTCTAATTTGTATGGTCCACCATCAGTAGTAGAGGCGAGTTCTTTGTTTTGTTCTTTAAGTTTATCAATATAAGTTCTCTGTTCATCTATTAGAGCTTGAGTGAGGTCTGTACGGATATTGAAATTTGGATTGACAGAGAGCCAAGAACTTGAAAGCTGAGATGGCATAAAGTCTTGTTCTGTTCGACTTCTGTATGTTTCGTTAATTCCAGTTGAATCAACGACCAATGCCCCATCTGACCCTTGGTCTCCGATGTTTGCAAACCCTTTTTCCATAATATTAGAAGAGAATTGTCCTAAAAGTGCATCAGTGATTGCTGCGATAGCATCATTTAGGTCTGTGACGTTTAAGTAAGCATTGTTTTCATAACCAATCACTTCCGTTGCTTTGTCCGCTATCATTTTACCAGGGGTGACATATTCCCAACCGCCTGTACAGATTCGGTTTGTGTATGAGGATGAGTTAGGGTTCATAGATCTTTCTTTAAGACCCGCGGTGTGTTCTTCCCTAGATAAACCTTTTGGTTCTGAACAACGTTGATCACCTAAGAATCCATTTGCTTGAGATAGTGCCTCGTGAACAGCTTCAGCAGTTGATTGTGTAGTTCCTGCCAATCTTTTTTGTATTTCATTATCTGCCATTAATTTAAAACCGAGGGGGTTGTTGGCTGGAGATTGTGTCATAGCTGTCCAAGCATTCCATCCACCTTGGCTAAAATCTTGCTGGAAAGTTGTGGCTGAGTATTCTGGAGTAGTTCCTTTAATTATTTTATTTAAAGAATATTGTGCATTATCTTGAAATTTATTATTAAAAGCAGCAGCTGTGTTTTGCATCCAAGCTTTTCCGAAAGGAAATAATTCTGGGTTGTTTATTTCTACACCAAATTGTAGTATTTCATTTTCAGCTATATCATTAAAAAACTTTCCAGGATCCTGAATAAAGGTAGGACTGCCATCAAAACCACTGTTGATCCAGTTGACCGTGCTCATGGTCAATTTTTGTAAAAGCATTTTTATAATTAATCTCCCTATACTTTGTATTCATGTAGAATTTTCATTGAGAGATTCTGTGGCAATATTTATTTTAGTTATTTCTTTTCCTTGTGCTTCAAGTCTTTTTATTACTTCTGGATCAGTGACTTGGACGCTGTATTCTTTACTTGCTGCAGTAGCAGCTTCTCTGTCTAAGAACATTTGTTGTTCGTCTCCAGAAATTATTTTTTCTTGTTCATCCATATTAAGCCCTGACATGTCTGCCTTTGAGTTATCAATGGGGTTGTTTTTATCTGAACTAAACAAACCACCTATCCCACTAAATAAACCATTTATTGCGCTATCTCTTATTGCTTTACATTGTGGTAGTAATGCTATAGCTGGGGCGAGACCACTGGCATACCCCCCTATGCTTTGTGCCTCAACTTTTCTCGGGATAAAACTTAAAGGCATCAATACTGTGCTAATGATTAGTATGAAAGAAATTATAGAATTTTTTAAATATTTTTTCTTCACTTTTGCTTTCTACTTTATGAACTTTATAAACTTTCTACTGTTTTATTGTATCATTGTTTGGACAACTCCGTCTCTAATTCTGCTACTGTTTTTACTAACTCGTCGCTATATTTTTGATATTGAGAAAGTCCTGAAAGTCCGATGATAGGGTCATTTATCATTTTCCCCATATTTAATACACTTATTCCTGTATTATTGGAACTATTTGCTATTTTTAAGTGATAGTCTGTAAGGCTAGAAGGGACATTTAACTCCATTATTTTTTTAGCAAAATTCTGATAAGCATTTGCTATCGTAGGGAGTTTGCTATATTGGTCTGGTGTGCTTGTCGTTCCAGTTGAAGAATTTGTAGCGAGTCCTTGGCTTATGATATTTAGTTCTTCCCCTATTCCAGCACTTTGGTAAGTTTTAAATAATTTTTGCATACTTAGATAATATGCTTTTCTTGTAGCAGTATCATCAGTGTTATTTATTTTGATATCAGTACTCGTATAACGGTCGATTAGTTCTGGGTTCACTATTTTTTGCCCTAGTGCGCTAGAGAAATTGTTTATAGTATCAGCATCTACCTGACCAGAAGATTTCATTGCACTGTAACTCGTAAAGAATTCTCTTGCGAATTTTTCTGTCTCTGTTAGTTTTGTCACATCTGCACTGATTCCTTGCTCGATTTTTAATTCTTTCTTTTTATTTTCTATATAAGTCGCGTCAGGCGTGTTATTAAAAGTCATTTTTTTATTTTTGTCCGTACCCCAAAGAGCTTCTTCCCAGTCTGGGATTCCATCGCCATCGGTATCGTTCTGAATCATTTCTGTGACGGTTTGATTTTCTACTTTTAATGGAATGTTATTTTTATTTCCAGTGATAGAGAAACTTTCTCCGCTAGAAGACATAAAAAAGATTACAAAAATAATCACTGCTAATACAATAATTACGCTTGTTAGTATTGTGAATTTTTTACTTGGTAAATATTTTAAATATTTTTGCATTTTATGGCTTTTTAATATCTTGATGTTCCAAAAAGGTCTATTGTATTTAAGCTCACTTGTTTAGTATCTGGTGGGTCACCTGGTCTAGTACAGCTTATTGTGGTTTGGCTTCCACCATATCTACCTAGTATTAATTGGTGTGGTGCGGGGGTGGTTCTGGTTTTTGGTGATACATAGGATGGAATGAAGTAGCTAGTAGGTGTTCCTGATGGGGAACCAAGAGGTGTAATAGAAAGAGATGTTCCAGCCATAGGGCATGTGTACCCAAATGATTCTAGTCCTTCTACTTCTATAGCTGTTGTTGAAATTATTCTTCCTCCAAAAAATCTTTGAGTGAAGCCACCTGAATTTGAAAAGTTGAAGTCAGCAAAAACTAGACTGGTACAAACAAATACCAGAAAAATAGTTAGCAAAACAAAAGTGATGCCCTTTTTCATCTATATAGTATATCAATATTAAAAAACAGAAGCTAGTTTTTAACCCCCTTAGTCCCCCTTGTCAGGGGATTTAAGTTATTTTCCTTCCATGATAAGGGGAGGTTAGGTGGGGTTGTATCTTTTTTGCGAGATTTATCCAATCTGTAAGATGAAGCTCTTCTGCTCTTTTGTTTCCTAGGTCTATAAACCCCAGAGCTCTCCTTGTCATGGGTGCTTTTTCTCCCCCTGCCAAGGGGGAGAGTAAGAGGGGGTCATAAATTTTTAGATTACTAGACAATTTCTTTCTTTTATGAGCAAAACCAGCACGTAGGATCTCCCAAAATAGGTCTTCATCTAGATTCCCCTCTTGAGGGGTGGTTCGCTTGCGAGACGGGGTGGAAAATTTATCCACCTCCCCCTTCGGGTACTCCTCAAGAGGAGAATTAAAAGCCTTACTAGAAATATTATTTATCATAATTATTGCTGAATCAACGTTTGGAGAAGGGTAAAAATTACCTCTGCTAACCTTAAAAAGAATTTTTGGCTCTCCATAAACCTTTACAGAGATAGATAGAAGACTTTCTTTTCCATCTCGCGCGATTATTCTTTCTGCAACTTCCTTTTGAACCATCAAAGTCATCGATGAGGGTTTATTTTTTTCTGTGAGAAATTTTTTTAATATTGCGCCAGTAATGTTGTAAGGGATATTTGCAACTATTTTAATTTTTTCGCCCCCTGCTAAGGGGGAGATTAAGAGGGGGTCTATTTTTAAAACATCTTCTACGATAATTATCAATTTTTTTTCTGTTACTTCTTTTTTGAATTTTTCTTCTAGGTCTTTTGCTAGATTGTTATCTTTTTCGATAGCGATAACTTTTTTTGCTCTCATGAGTAAATATTTTGTGAGGTAGCCTGTTCCAGGACCTATTTCAAGCACGACATCTTTTTTAGAGATGTCAGCATCAAGAGCTATCCGCTCGGCAACTTTTGGATTTATTAAAAAGTTTTGCCCTAATGATTTTTTTGGTTTATGTTTCATGAAATTTTATAAAAAACTAAAAATCTTGTTTTTGGTTTTTTATTATATCAAATCATATGTAAATTGTTTTTATACCTCCCTTCTCTCCTTCCTTTTCTATTATATCAGCTGGAATGTCAGCAATAAATTCCGATGGTGCATTTATCTGACGTGAGCCGAAGATAGTACGGAAATTTGCAAACGACAAAAATAATTTTTCTTTTGCGCGAGTGAGCGCGACATAAAAAAGTCTGCGCTCTTCTTCTCTATCTTCTGCATTTTTTGTTTCCCCATTCCTTTCATGTGGGAAGAGTCCATCTTCGAGTCCTGTGACGAAAACATATTTAAACTCTAATCCTTTTGAAGCGTGTACGGTCATAAGTTTCACGGCGTTTGTTTCTAACTTTTTTTCATTATTTATTATGAGACTGTCTTGGTCTGAAGCGAGGGACGCATCTTCTAGAAGTTTCTCGATTCCTATTCCGTCCTTTAAATTATCATATTTTAGAGCTAAAGTCGCCAATTCTTTTATGTTTTCTAACCGTTCTATGTCTTCATCTGTACCTGAGAGAAGTTCTGCCTCGATACCAGATTTTTTGACTGCAAATTTTATGACGTCAGATGCTTTTGTATTTTCGATTTTGTTTTTTATTTCTTCTAGGGTCTTATAGAAATTATCTATCTTAATTTTTGTTTTTATAGGTAAATTTTCTGTTTCTTTAGCAAAAATTTTCATGAGTGTTACTTTTCCTATTCCTCTCGCAGGGAAATTTATAATTCTTTTTATGTCAGATAAGCTTTCTCTATTTAATGCTGCGCGAAGATATGCGAGGGTATCTTTTATTTCTTTTCTTTCAAAAAATTTAACACCTAATACTTGATAAGGAATATTATATTGAAGCATTTTTTCTTCTAACGCCCGTGATTGAAAATTTGCCCGATACAAAACTGCAATTCCGGAGAAACTATCAAAATTTTCTCGGGTCCTCGGTTCCCCGGGGCCCCGAACCCCGGCCAGACCACTCGAAAATTTTATAGTTTCTCCTGCATCAGGAAGACTCTTTCTATTTTGAGCTTCCCGAGGGTCCCACTCGGTACTCCGAGAAGGGCGCAGGGACGAAAAATTGGAAGAGTCTTCCTGGTCTAAGATTTCCAAAACTTTTGTCGCGACGAAATCTGCTTCGTCGTTTTCATCTAGTGCTTCATAAAGACCGATTTTTTCACCTATTTTATTTTTTGTGAATAAATTTTTGTCTGGCCTATATTTATTCTTTTTTATTATTTCATTAGCTGCCTCTAATATATTTTGTGTGGATCTGTAATTTTCCTCAAGCAAAACTATCTTTGCATTTGGATAATCTTTTTCAAAACTTAAAATATTTTTTAAATTTGCACCACGCCATGAATAAATATTTTGATCAGCATCTCCAACAACACAAATATTTTTATTATTTTCAGAAAGTAGACGGGACATCAAATATTGCACTTCATTTGTATCCTGATACTCATCTATGTGTATATATTCCCATTTTTCTTGGTAGAATTTTCTGATTTGTTCGTTTTCTTTTAATAATTTTGTCGCTTTTAAAAGTAAATCATCAAAATCTAATGCATTTTCTTTTGCTTTTTTCTTTTCATATAAACTCCACACTTGTGCCACTATTTTACTTAGATAACTTGTCCCGCCATAGGCGGGATTGCCCACATTTTCTTCATAAGTAGGAAGACTTACGAATTTCCCCTTTTCTCTGCCTATTATATTGCTTATTTTCTTTGGATCATATTGTTTTGGATCTAACCCAAGCTCTTTCATGGCTTCTTTTACCAGGCTTGTAGAATCTGAGTCGCTTAATATTGTAAAATGCCTTGTTAATCCTAAGGTTTTTGCATTTTCCTTTATTATATGGACTCCCAAAGAATGAAATGTACTGACAAATGGTGTGGAGTCAGGAATACTTTTTCGGATGGTCTGGGGCTTTGCCTCGAGGACCTCCGAAAAAGCATTCCCGACGAAATTTTCTTTTATAGCAAAACTAATTCTTTCACGCATTTCTTTAGCTGCTTTATTAGTAAAAGTGACGGCTAAAATTTTCTCTGGAGCTACACCATTTTTTATAAGGTTTATTATTCTATGAGTTATCGTTTTTGTCTTCCCTGCTCCTGCTCCTGCAACGATAAGAAGCGGCCCATTCATATGAATTGCCGCTTCTCTTTGCTTATCATTAAGTCCCGATAGATGATCCTCCATCTATCAAATATAACATAGTTTATTTTATTTTTTCCAACACTCCAGCTGATTCTTTTCTGAAATTTTCTGTTTCTTCAGATATAATTTGTAAAAAGGAAGGTATCTTTTCAAAGAAAAAATCGAGTAAGGTTTCTGGTTCAACATTATTATCTACTAATTTTTCATATTCTTTTAATTCTTCATCTTTTAAGACAGGTAAGACTCTCATCAAAACTGATTGAAAAATTATATTACCAATACGAGAGATTGTTTCTTCTTGTTTGTCTTCTGGTAATTTTTCTATTTCAAACAAAGTTATAATATTTTTTCGAACTTCACTTTGCGCTGTTTTTATATTTGTGTTCATAATTTTTAGTTAGTTATGTTTTTCCACTTAAAAAGTGGAGATTAATAATAATTATAGATCAACTCTATATACATGAGTAATGCCATCTTCTAGTCTAGTTTTTAATACTGTCTCTTTTATTGCATCCATTTGTTCCAAGCGTGTTACATATTCGGTTGCGGTTTCGGCAGCTCTGAATGGTGTTGCTTCAATAGGGTGGATACCCGTATATTTTTCAAGTGCTTGTATATAAGAAATTATGGGTTTAAAATTATCATTTACCGTACTTAGATCCTGCTCTGCTATCTCTTTTGCACTCAAGTGCATGTTTTCAAGTACATTTGGATCTTTCGGATAGATAGTTTCTAGATTAGTTTTAAGATTCTGATTCACTTTTTCTAATACTTCATTTGAAAGATGGTATGGGTTATTTGAGGATTCTATTATAGTTTGATGTTGTTGTTTTGATGTATCTTCATATTCTGTTTTATGTTCTTGTGATGTCTCTGTAGGGTGTGTGCTTGTTTCAGTACCATGTTCTGTCCCGTGTTGGTCGGGAGTAGTATGTTGTTTTAATACATTTATATATGCTTCGTGATTTGGTTGTTCTTCAACATTATAATTATTGTGAAATTCTCCTTGAGTGTCGAAACTCTCAGGTCCTTGGTACATCTTAGGAACTACACCATGAATATATGAATCTTCTGGTTGCGTTAATTGCGTTTTAATGAGATTATCATTTATTTTATCTTCCCAACCTCCAGGACTTTTTTCAAGGACAACTGCATGTCCATTTTCCATTTTAATTTCAAAAGCTTTTGTATCTGCTTGTATTGTTCTTGCACTAGCATCAGTGTACCCGTTGTCTTTAGCTATGATGTGAGCTTCCTTTCCAGCAAATTCATGTAGGGCTTTTGCATCATTTACATCTCCTTTAAACCCTAATTCTTTTGCCAATTCAGGATTGTGTTCAATTTGTCTAATGAAAGTATGTTCTACACCCTCCCCTTTATGTACCACCTGATCATTTTCTTTTATTGATTCTACTATTTTGGCTTTTAATATTTCTTGGTGTCTAACCTCTTGTTGATGTTTTGTAATATTTTCATGTTTGGGTTCTCCTGTCGTTTGTTCATGTTTTGTTTCTACCGGTGCTGGTTGGTTTTTTTCTCCTCCTTGTACTTGTTGTTTTATTTCTTCTTGTGTTTTAACTTCAGCATCGTGTTGTGGTTGTGTGCCGGCCTCAGCTTGATGTTGTTGTGCCTTAATCATTTCATCATGCGCTTTCCAATTTTGTTCTGCTTGTTGTTTTGCTGATTCTTGAAGATACTTAAAATTTTCTTCTCGTGCCGCTCCAGTTGGGGTTGCTGATGATTCATGTTTCACTTCTCCTGTCGTTTGTTCATGTTTTGTTTCCGTCGGTGCTGGTTCATGTCTTGTTGGTCCTTCTGAAGTTTTAACTCCTATTTCATGTTGATGTTGCATTACTGCCATGGTTTCTAGACCAACCCCAATAGTCAAAGCCCCGTTTACGAGACTTTTTCCCCATTTCAGTCTTTTTAAGCTTTTAGTTACTTTGTCGTAGTTTTGTTCAACCTCTCCTAATTTTGACTCAAGCAAATTAATATCAAAATAATTATCAAACAAATTTTTTATGCTTTCCTCTTTTTTCTTTATTTGTTTATCAAAAATATAGTTTGTTATTTTTCTACCGACTACACCACCTGCAGTAATAGCAGCTATTAACCCTCCACTTAATAAAAACGATGCTCCAATGCCTCCTACTGATACAAAATTCCCTAAAGTTAATTGTTTTCTCAGCCAGTTTTTTTCCTCACTGATACCGTTATTTTCCTTTTTTGATTTGCCAAAAAGTTTTCCAGGTAAATTCGAAGTCAAAGCCATGTTAAGGCCTGTAGCTAGTAGCATTCTCTGACCTAATTTAGTTCCAATACTACTCATAGAAACCCAACCTAAGCCTGAGCCAGTAAATAATGTTGTTGCACCAATGAGTGCAGCACTGACTGCTACCTTTTCTGTTCTACCAATAAAAGTATCATCCAAACTTTTCCACAGTTCCTGAGTTTTTGTATAAGCTTTTGAACACTTTTTTCTAGTCCATGAATAAGATTCTGCTGTTTTTTTCTGGAGGTTGTCTTTTGCTTGAAGAAACATTTCTCTTTTTATAGCTGCTATTTCTTCTGGAGAAAGGCTAGTGCCATTACTTTCTCTTTTGAGAATTTCTTCATTTATTTTTTTCTATCAATTTATTGGCATCGAGTTTCTTTTCTAATTTTTGTTCTATTTTGTTGACACCTTGAACTGGTTCTGTTTCTTCTTCTATCGGTTTTTCTATTTCTTCTTCTTTCTCTAAATCTGTTGTATCAGCACCTAAACTTTTTAATAGTGCTATTATTTCTTTATCTTTTTCTAAAGTTTTTCCGAACTCTCTTCTAAGTTCTTCAATCCTTTGATTTTTTTCACTTATTCTCGCAGTTTTTTCATGAGTTTCCATAAGTTTATTTATTATTTAAATTATTAAAATCTTCGGCCATTTTATTTTCATATCTTTTTACTTCTTCCACATAAATCGAGTTAGCCTCATCATATCCTTGTATATTATCTTTAATTATTTCACCATCTGGTCCTTCTATTCTATAGATCGCTTTTTCAGATTGGAAGTTTATTCCCTCATCATCTTGTATTTCTTTAACATTTTTAATTATCATAACAAATCCAGATATAGTAAAATGATAATACCCTTCATCTTCTGTTGTCCATACTAAACGATCCATCTTCCCATAGCTATTATCAAGATAATCTTTATCAGACCATCTCAGATCAATGAGATTAGTTTGTTGATTTACCAACGTAGGAATATGTTTGTTGGTGACTTTACTAGCCATATAATATTGGAATTGTTTTTCTTTTTTATCTGATTCTATTTCCTGTTTAATTTTCTCTATTAAATCTGTGTTTAGTTTATCTATTTTAGTTTCTAATTCTTTTAATTCTTTTTTTAATGTTTTTCTTTTTGACCAGTCTAATATGAAAAAAGTACCTTTGTATTCAAAATCTTTATTGATTTTTTCTTCTTTAAGCAAATTTAATCTATCTTGCATTTCGTACGCTGTTTCGACTGTCTCTGTATTTTTCATTTTTTCATTTTTCTCACCAGCAACAGGTTCTGCCTTTTCTTCATCTTCTTGAGGATATTTGGTAGTCTCTCCTTGTTTTAATAATAGATCTCTTTCTTTTATTAACGAGGATAATTCTTTCCTGATTCTTCTACGAATTTCTGCATTTAATCTTAACTGTTCAAATGCTTTTTTTATTATTTCCTTCTTTTTTTCTTCGTTTTCTAATTCATCTACTGGATTTTGTTTTGCAATTTTTTGTTGATCTGTGGTGCTTTGTTCTTCTTGTTCAGTTTTGATACTCTGGATTCTCAATTCATTGATTATTTTTTTGATGATATTTATTCTCTCGTCAAGATACTGTGACAATTCTTCATTACCCGTCGCTAGTTTTTTAGTATATTCCTCTCCTTCTAACATATTCTAACATATTTTCGAAGTATTTGATTGGATTTTCATAAAATGATTTTAATTTTTTAATAGACATCTCATAAATTTTCATTCCATTTTCTGTACGATTTTTTCTATAATCTTCTGTTGTACCACCCTCGTTATATTCTATATTATCTAATATAAAATCCTTGACCTCTACACTTAAATTTTTGTATTTATCAAAAAACTCTGATTTCTTTTCTTCAAGTCGTTCTTCAAAAAATTCGATGTCTCCTGTTTCTGGTGAAGTTGTAGGAGGTATTTCCTTAAATGCTTTTACCGCCTCTTCTACAACCCTTTTAGTCTCTTTTAAACCAGCTTCTGCATCTTTGGGACCTTTTTCAAGCGGTATCATTTCTTCTTCTTCTAATTTCCTTTTTTCTTTTTTTAATTTTTCTTCTTCTGATCCTCCTCTTCCGCTTTCTATATTATCTTTGCCCATATATTTATTTAAATATTAATAATTTTTAATTACTTAGACTCTTTAAAAAATTTTATCTTATCTTCTATTGTTTGTCCATGTTCATCCCCCTTTCCTAGTTTTGTTCTATCATCAGATTGGATTGATCCAATGTCAGATATTTGTGGTGGGGTAGTTTTCATGTTTTCAGCTTTATTAGGTGTACTAGTATGGATTGATGTTGATCTTTTAAACAATTCATTTAGGTCTCTTCCTCTTTTCTGTTCTTTCTGCTCTAGATCAGTGAAATAATCCAGGGATTCTGTAAAATGTTCTGTTGGAGATTTAATTTCAATCTCTTGTCCTTGAGATTTAAGTAATTCTAATTGAATATTTATTTCTTTTAGTCTTTTTTCAATTTCTCTTATTTTGATTCTTTTTTCCTGATTATTTCTTCAAATATGGGTATCTTTTTTTAGCATCTTCTAGGACTGTTTCTAGGTTTTTTCTCGCCTTTTCTTCGCCTTCATTTCCATCATCTTTTACAGATTTTAAATCACCTTCTTCTATTTCAGGGTTTTGGGGATTAAGTACAAAAATTTTGGTTTTTCTTTTTATTGTGGTATCTCCCCCTCCATCGGTATTAAGTTTAAATATTTCAGTTCTTTGTGTTGGTGTCATAATATGTTTATTTATCTTTTTATAGGCATTATTATAAAACTTATAGTCTTTTTTACCTAATTTTTCTTAAATAAAATCCTGAATTTCCGTTTTGTATTGCATCACTTGTATAATTAAATTATGAAAGCAAAAAAAGATTTTTGAGATTTTCTAAAAGTGAACGAAACGAAATTGCGATATTAATTAGGAAGAAATACAGTG
>JBAYFP010000005.1:0-44485 GCA_041667145.1 Minisyncoccota bacterium | reverse complement strand
TGTTCCACCGGTACCAATGTTTAATGTTGAGTTATCAGTTCCACTCAAAGTTAAAATATTGTTGACGGTCAAACTTTTTCCTGAAGTGACAGAAAGTCCAGTGACACTTCCTGCGGAACCGGTCACACTGCCGGTAGCATTTCCAATATTTGGAGTTGTAAATACTGGTGAATCAGAAAATACTAAAGCACCTGTTCCTGTTTCATCTGAGATAACTCCTGCAAGTTGAAGAGAAGTAGTTGCAGCAAATTGAGATAAGGGGCTTCCTACTAATGCATCACCACCTCCAGGTAAAGATTGCCACGAAGGAAGGCCGCCAGAGACGATAAGTGCCTTGCCATCAACTCCGATACCAAGTCGAGAAAAATTACCGCTACTGTTTCTATAAAAAATATCACCAGTAGCATCAGAACCGAGTGTTAAAGCAAGCCCACCAGAAGACATTGTTCCTGTGATATTTAATGCTCCTAAAGAATCTAATACAGGAATTTGACTAGCAACTGGAGTTTGAGAAGGAGTAAATCCACCTACAGTTTTAGAATTGATAGCGTAGCCAACTGAAGCTATTCTTTGACGAGGATTAAGATTTTCAAAAGAAGAAACGCCGGCACAAGATCCGCCAGAAGAATTTGCAACTTCGACGTTTAGATAAACTTCATCAGTGCTACTGAAATCAAAATTGAGAGTGTCCCCACCTATCGTCGTGTCTCCGATGTCAGTATTTAAAATTCCGTTCTTGACATTGACTGTCATTGTAGAAGGAGAACTTGAAGGCCATAATTTAGTTCCAGCTCCTACCGCTCCATTATCATAAAAAGAAAATTTGAAGCAATAATTTGTGCCAGAGGATCCTCCTAAAAGATTTCCAGATGAGTCTAATAGTCTTCCTTGGTGGTGTAGGAGAGAAGGCACACCCGTAGCAGAAAAAACTGTACTAAAAGAGAAAATAGAAAAGAATAAAACCATCAACGTTAAAAATTTGATGTTTTTTCGGGAACAAGATTTTCTTATGAATAAATTCATTTTATGACGAGTAGGTACACTACCCACCACTTATATATTATAGGTTAAAAATGTAATGCAAGCAATGAAAAATAAGCGATATTTTGTGGAGAATCACTTATTTTACAAAAATATAAAAAATTGAATAAAATCTATGTTTTTAAACGAGTTTTTTGAGTTCTTCTTCGTGTTTTTTCATCACTACCATACCCGCCTCTATTTGATCCATGCCGCTTTTTACTTTTTCTTCTACTTCTTTGGCGATAGTTTGAAAAAGTTCTGGATTTTTCTCCATCATTTTTATAAACATATCTATTTGAGCTTCAGGTATTCCTTGTTTTTGAAGCATTTTTTTAACTAAAAAGTTTTTGAACATACAAATATATTACCTTATTCATCTATGATTTCAAAATCATCACCGGTTATTTTTATTTTTGGTTTTCTATGATAACTACGAATAAAATAGGCTGTACCTCCACTGAGTGCAAGAAAGATAAATAATCCAAACATCCCGTATTTAAAATTAATTGCTTTTTCTGTATCACTTTCTATTGCATTTGCATTTAAGTTTAGGGCGGGCATTTGTTTTTCTGAGTTTTTTTCTGGTGTTACTTTGTTTTGAATAATTTCTGCAGATTTCGTTAGAGATGTTGTAGATATTTTTTTTGAAATCTCCGGTGTGGTATTTTTTGGTATAGCCTTAGTTGGTTCGGTGATGGGATATAGGTAATTAAATATTATTTCTCCTGATGGGTTTGCTAATTTTAAAGTATTTTTATCTAAAATCGAAAAATTAGTGATTTTGGGAGATAAAATGATTTTCTTTTTTAGTGGGATAATCGTATTTTTAGGTAAAATAAAACTTTTTGTTTCACTTACGAGTATCCACTTTGAAAGATCTGCATCATAGCTGGTATTATTTGAAATTTCAATAAAAAAGTCTTTTTCATCTCCGGTTTTGGATATTGAAATATCGGTTGGTATCACTTTTATAAATATTTTATCCGATGCATCAGGATTTTCAGAAAAATAATTTTCATAATATTCAAGAGCGATAGTATAGTCACCTACATAAGAAAAGGCGTGCATTAATTTTGTCGTGTCGTTTGCTTTCATTTCTCTTGAATCTCCATCACCAAAATTCCAGAAATATTTTCCAGATAAAAGTATTTCGTTAGAAGATACTGTAGTATTTGCTTTTAACTCAATTGGGATTCCTCTAAAAGCTAAAGTTTTTGCTGTGATTTTTGTTTTAATTTTGGGAATTTCCGTTATTTTTGGTTTTATTTCAGTAACATTTTGTGTTTGTACTACAGAATTATTTGTAGAGTTATCTGAGTCATTTGTATTAGAATCTGTATCGTCAGAAATAATCTCAGAAGTAGCATAATTTTGTGTTCCTGGTGTAGGATTTCCAAGAATTAATAAATTATTTTGGTCTCTTTGTATGCTTTGGCCTTCTACAGGATTAGATGCTATTGATGTACCACAATCATTTATTTCTCCCCAACAAATTGTGCCAACAACTTCTCCACTAGAATTTTTTATTTGAATTGTATTCGATTCTGTAAGGGTTAAACTACTTAATACAACATCAGAATTTGTCATCGAATTACGAGAAATCAAAAAGTAACCATTAGCATTAATTTTTTTATTTTCTAAATAAGTTTTTGATACTAAAGATCCGAAGCTATTTCCGGTCAATGTTTTTCTTTGTATATACCAATTTGTTAAATCGACTTCCTTATTGTCAGTATTATAGAGTTCTATGAATCTTTCTTCTGTAGGATACAGCTTTACTTCATTAATAACTACATTCGCTTGTGCTAAATTACCTCCAAAAAACAAAAAAATTCCTGCCAAAACAAGGATTATCTTTTTTAACATGATTTATTTTTATTATTTAATAATTATGTTATGATTATAACATGAAAAAAATAGATTTCCTTGCGATAGGTGATATAGTCATAGATGCTTTTATAAAAATTAAAGATGCGCATGTACATTGCAAGTTGGACACGGAGGTTTGTGAGCTTTGTTTAAGTTTTGGAGATAAAGTTCCTTATGAATCCTTACACGTTATTCCAGCAGTTGGCAATAGTCCAAATGCTGCTGTAGCTGCTGCTCGACTTGGGTTAAGTACCGCTCTTATGACGAATATTGGTGATGATCAAAATGGTAAGGACTGCTTAGCTGTTTTAGAAAAAGAAAAAATTGATACGACTTTTGTTAAAATAGAAAAAAATAAAACCACAAATTATCATTATGTACTCTGGTATGATGTTGATCGTACTATCTTAGTGAAGCATCAAGAATATGAACGTGGATGGGTAGACACTAAAGAGGCAAGTGAAATTTCTAAACCTGATTGGATTTATTTGAGTTCTTTGGGTGGAGATTCTTTAGCATTTCATACTGAAATATCAAACTACCTAAAAAGACATGAGGAAGTAAAGCTTGCCTTTCAACCTGGAACTTTTCAGATGAAATTTGGTGTAGAGGCTTTAAAAGATATTTATAAACGCACGGAAGTTTTTTTCTGTAATTTAGAAGAAGCTGAAAGAATTTTAGGGGTAGAAAATAAAGATGTTTTATTTTTATCAAAAGGGATAGAAGCTTTAGGTCCCAAGATAGTTGTTATAAGTGACGGTCCAAATGGTGCTTATTTATATTTGAATGGAGAGTTATGGCACAACCCTATTTATCCAGATATCAATCCTCCGCTTGAACGTACAGGCGCTGGAGATGCTTTTTCTTCTACGTTTACCGCTGCTTTAGCATTAGGAAAAACTCCTCTTGAGGCGTTTTCTTGGGGGCCAGTAAATGCAATGTCTGTGGTACAAAAAATTGGTGCACAAGAGGGGCTTCTCGATCGAAAAAAACTTGAAGAATATTTAAAAAATGCACCAGAGAGTTACAAGGTTAATAAAATAAATTAATTATATGGTAGAAAAATATTCGTTACATATAAAAATAGAAAAAGATCAAGAAAAAGGGTTTATTAAATTAATGAGAGAATTAGAAAAGTTTCGCGCTGAATACAAAACTTCAAAGAAGAATTACAAAATTTTGAGATTAATAACTCAGAACCAGAAGATTATGCTCGTAGTTCGAGGGAAATAATAAAAATTTTTAATAATATCTCTCAGACAAGGGACATAATGGATGTTTTAGAAAATCATATATTATCATTAATAGATTTGGTAAAAAAGGAAGTAAAAGAAGATACTAATTAAATTTTTCTTTTTAAAACTTTCTCCACTGCCAGAATAATATCTGGTACATCCATTTTGTAATGTTTTATTAATTCATCAGGGGTACCTGATTGTCCAAAAGTATTTTGAACTCCGATGAATTCTATTGGGGTAGGATAATTTTGTGCCAAAATTTCTGCGACAGCTCCACCGAGCCCTCCAGCTATCTGATGTTCTTCAACTGTCACTATTGCTTTTGTTTCTTTAGCGAGAGTAATTATCGCATCTTTATCAATAGGAATAATAGAAGATAAATTCATGACTTTTGTTTTTATCCCTTTTTCTTCTAATTTTTTTGCAGCAAGTATTGCACGATGAGTGAGGCTTCCTGTGACGATGATACCTACTTGTGCGAGTCCTACATCAGGCATCCAATATATTTGTGCCTTGCCGATTTCAAAAGGAGTTTCTTCTGTGGTTATGATAGGTGTTTTGTCACGAGCAAGGCGCAGATATGCTGGCTTTTTAGTTTTAGCTAAGGAGAGCGTTGCCTTTTTTGCTTCTATTGCATCACAAGGAGAGATGACATCCATATTTGGTATTACTCGCATTAAAGCGATATCTTCAAGTGCTTGATGTGTTCCTCCATCGGGGCCAACAGAGATTCCAGCATGATTTCCGACGATTATCACTTTTCTGTCGTTGTATGCGATGGTCGTCCTTATTTGTTCCCAATTTCTTCCTGGAGAAAACATTGCGTAAGAAGAACAAAAAGGAATTTTACCCATTGCACTCATTCCAGAAGCGACCGTCACTAGATTTTGTTCAGCTACTCCCATTTCTATAAATCTTTTTGGAAATTTCTCAGCAAATAAATGCATTTGAGTTGATTCAGTTAAATCAGCACAAAGAGCAACGACATTTTCATCAATTTCTCCTGCTTTTAATAATCCTTGTCCGAAGCCTTTTCTTATCGGTGCTTGCTCGACATCTTCGTTGAATATTTTTGGATTAAGTTTTAATTGTGGATTTAACATATAAGTTAGTTTTTAGTTTCTAGCATGCTAGTCACTAGAACCTAGAACCTAATTCTCTTAGTTCTTTTAATGCCATTTCACCTTGTTCTTTATTAGGTGGTATACCGTGCCACTTATAATCATTTTCCCATTCTTTTATTCCTTTGCTAGGAGTAGTATGAGCGATGATGACTATCGGTTTATCTTTTATTTTTTGTGCCTCTAGAACAGCATCATTTAATTCTTTAAAATTGTGTCCACCTGTCTCTATCACATGCCAATTGAAGGCTCGCCATTTATCTGCCAATGGTTCGAGTGGCATTACTTTTTCTGTGTATCCATCTATCTGAATATTGTTTCTATCAACAATGGCAATTAAATTTTTTAATTTATTTTTACCCGCTAGCATTATCGCTTCCCAAGAATTTCCTTCATTTAATTCTCCGTCAGACATAAAACAATAAATATATCTATCTTTTTTTTCATTTATTTTATCAGCAAGTGCCATACCCACTGCTTGAGAAAGTCCTGCTCCCAATGGTCCTGAAGAATTTTCAACAAATGGTAAATATTCTCGATGTGGATGTCCTTGGAGACGGGAACCTAATTTGCGAAGTGTTTTTAATTCTTCAATAGGGAAGTAACCGCTATGTGCCATAGATGCATAAAGTACGGGGCAGATGTGGCCGTTTGAGAGAATCAATCTATCACGATCCTCCCAAAGTGGATCTTTAGGGTTATGTTTTAAAATATGAAAATAAAAAAGCGTAAAAATATCAGCCATGCCAAGGGCTCCTGCTGTGTGTCCGCTTTTTGCTTCGACAAGCATTTCGATAATACTTTGACGTATAAGATTCGCTGTTTTTTTTAACTCTAAAATTTTATTATCTGTTAGATATGTCATATTATTTTAATAAACCATTTCTCGCCCCGTACTCAAAAATTTGTGCATTGGATTAATTTTTTGTAGTACTGGGGTCATTTGCTTTTATTTTGAGTTCTTTTATTTTTGAGTCAGTTAAAAAAGCCATTTTGTTAATAACAATTATAGCAAACTAAATTTGTAAATACTATTTTTATCTTTTGCAAAATAAATCAAAATAAACTAAACTGCTAACATGCCGTCGTAGCTTAGCGGTAAAGCACGTCATTGGTAATGACGAGACCAAGGGTTCGATCCCCTTCGACGGCTCAAGAGCGCCACCCTAGCTCAGTTGGTAGAGCACGTCTTTCGTAAAGACGGGGTCCCGAGTTCGATCCTCGGGGGTGGCTCATGGTTAAAAATAATAAAAAAGTTTTTGAGGGAGAGGATGCTGTATTTGATTTTTTAAATCCAAACTCTCTTTCTATGACTCCTCTTGTAGAACTGCCTTCATCTGTTAA
Organism: Minisyncoccota bacterium; assembly: GCA_041667145.1. GTDB lineage: Bacteria > Patescibacteriota > Minisyncoccia > Phycocordibacterales > UBA9973 > UBA9973. The sequence continues at coordinate 37,890 of JBAYFP010000005.1, read as the reverse complement.
TCATTTTAAAAAAGATAAAGTTAGAATTTTTATTAAGCTTTCTCAATTTTTACCCCTAGCGAATATCAAATCTCTTTTTGCTTGGGGTATGCTTTCTGGTATTTCGAAAGAAGTGATAAACGCCACAGAACATTTAGTAGAATATTCTTCAGGTAATACTGTTTTTTCTTTAGCTATTTTATCGAGACATTTTGGTATACGAAATATGCATGCGATTATCACCCCAGATGTACCTGAAGAAAAGAAGAAAATCCTTAGATTAGTCGGTGCAGAATTATTGATCTCCGATGGGCCACGCAGTCCGGATGTTTTTGCGGATGAAGGAGGTGTCTATGAGGCGAAAATTTTAGGTAAGAAAAAAGGATGGCTTAACATGAATCAATATATAAACTTAGATAGCCCCGTAGCGTCTGAGAATTTTATTGGTAAAGAAATTTGGGAACAGACAGATGGTAATATAAGCATTTTTTGTTCAAGTATTGGGACTGCTGGTACTATATATGGCACTGGTTCTTATTTAAAGAAAAAAAATAGAAATATTTTTATTGCAGGCGCGTCTATCAAACGTGGTTCTTCTATTCCGGGTCCTCGTGGGGAAGACGCTATTTTTAAGCTGGGATTTCCCTGGAAGGATGTAGTAAATAAGACAATGTCGATAGGCCAGGAGCTTGCCTATGAGAAAAGTTTAGAGCTTATTCGTTTGGGTTTACTGGTTGGACCTTCGACTGGGATGCAGCTTGCCATGATTGATAAAATGGTTGCTGAAATGAAAGAAAAAAAGACTTTAAATAGATATAAAAATAAAAATGGAGAAATTGTTATTACTTTTGTAGCTTGTGATACAATGTTTCCATATATTGATGAATATTTTTCTGTTCTCCCAAACAAATATTTTAAACCAGAAAAAGTATTAAATATCAAAAAGAAAATTCTTAGAAATTAGAGAGTTAAATTCTTGTAAAATATTTTTTTTTCTCAGGTCCTCGACCCAGAGGCCCAGACCATTTGAAAAAGAACATTTTACAAGAATTTAGGAAATTATGGAAAATAATAAAGACCAATTAGATAAAGAAATAGAAGAGCTAGAAACTGAAACACAGCAGATAGGTTTTTGGGATGATAAAAATAAAGCACAGGCTACTTTAAAAAAAATTACAGAGCTTAAAGATAAAAAAGAGGGTTTAGGAAAATATGATAAAGGCAATGCAATTTTCACAATTATTTCTGGTGCAGGAGGAGATGATGCAGAAGATTTTTCACGAATGCTATTGGAGATGTATATGAAATATGCCGATAGGAAGAATTTTAAAATTTCTTTTATTCATGAACATAAAAATGATCATGGAGGATATAGAAATGTTTCTTTTGAGATGGAAGGCAAAAGTGCCTACGGGACTTTAAAAAACGAAGGTGGGGTACATCGTCTGGTTCGCATTTCACCCTTTAACGCAAAAAAGTTAAGGCATACTTCTTTTTCTTTAGTAGAAGTATTGCCTAAATTTTCAAAATTAGAAGAAAAAGATTTTATTATTCCTGAAAATGATTTAAAAATTGAGTATAGTCGTTCTAGTGGCCCTGGAGGACAAAATGTAAACAAAAGAGAAACGGCAGTCAGGCTTGTCCATATTCCGACGGGTATCGCTGTACATGCTTCAGGTGAGCGTAGTCAAGAACAAAATAGGGAACGAGCAATGTCTATTCTTCGAGCGAAGATTTTCAGGAAAGCCGAAGAGGAAAAGAAGTCAGTGGAAGAAAGTATGAAAACAAGTAAAGGTACAGAAATAGAATGGGGGAGTCAGATACGTTCTTATGTGCTTCATCCTTATAAAATGGTCAAAGATCATCGTACAAATGTTGAGACTTCGAAGGTAGATGAAGTTTTAGCAGGGGATATTGATATTTTTATTGAGACAGAGAGGGATTTGTGATAAGATAAAAAGGTGATCTATTTTAATAATGTTTCGAAAGTTTATAACAAAGATTCTGTTGCGTTAGATGACGTGACCTTGACCATCACCACAGGTGAGTTTGTATCTATCGTAGGTCATTCTGGTGCAGGAAAGACTACTCTTGTTAAAATGATTTTGGCAGATGAAGTTCCATCAAATGGGACAGTTTTTTTTGAATCCATAAACGTAGTTAAGGCAAATAATAAAGATTTGACAAGGTTGAGGAGAAGGATAGGAGTAGTATTTCAAGATTTTAAACTACTTTCTAATAAAACCGCTTATGAAAATATCGCTTTTGCCATGGAGGCTGTCGGTAAAAATAATGAAGAGATAGAAAGTGATGTTCCACATGTATTAGAGCTTGTAGACCTAAGTAATAAAATGCACCATTTTCCACATCAGATGTCAGGTGGAGAGCAGCAGCGCCTTGCTATTGCTCGTGCTATTATAAATCAGCCAGAGCTTATTATCGCAGATGAGCCGACTGGGAATCTTGATGCTGTAAATACATACGAAATAGTTCAAATTTTAAAAAAAATAAATGATCTAGGGACAACAGTTATTTTGACTACGCACAATAGAGGTGTTGTCGATTCAGTCGGGAAGAGGGTAGTGACAATGGAAAAAGGAAAAATTATTAGAGATGACAAGGATGGCAAATATGTTATATAACCCCGTAGTAGAACTTTGAAAAAGTTTCACTACAGGGTATAATTGGTTTTTAATATAATGACTGATTTTAAAAGGATTACAAAAGCAGGGTTCGTTAATTTTTGGAGAAGTGGAGCCATTTCTTGGGCTGCTGTTCTTGTCGTCACCATTACTCTCTCAGTTATTACATCGATTTTATTATTACAGGCAGTACTTAGTTTTTCTTTAAATCAGATAAAGGATAAAGTTGATGTGACTATTTATTTTACTGTTGGTGCGCCAGAGAATAAGATTTTATCTTTAAAAGATTCCTTGGAAAAGTTGCCAGAAGTACAAAAAGTTTCTTATGTTAGCGCTGATGAAGCGTTGAAACTTTTTAGGGTTCGTCATGAGAGTGATTATCCGACTATTCAGGCATTAGACGAGATAAAAGATAATCCTCTAGGAGCATATCTTAATGTAAAAGCAAAAGAAGTTTCTCAGTATGAAAGTATCGCAAATTTTATGAAAGGAGATAATGCTCTCGTCATAGGCTCTTCTTCTATAATAGATAAAGTTAACTATTTTCAAAATAAAATAGTCATTGATAGATTAAACAATATAATATCAGGTGCACAGAAATTAGGTTTTATTATCACATTGATTCTTATAATTATTTCTATAATAATAACTTTTAACACTATTCGTTTAGCCATTTTCATTTCTAAAGAAGAGATAGGTGTGATGCGTTTAGTAGGGGCAAGCAAGATGCGCGTCAGGGGGCCTTTTATGATAGAGGGTGCTATTTATGGAATTATTTCTACGATAATAACATTAATTCTTTTTTGGCCTACCACAGCATACTTAGGAAGTAATATGACCAATTTCTTAGGACTTAACTTATATGACTATTATATTTCAAATTTATTTCAAATTTCCGTGATTATTTTATTATCAGGTGTCCTTTTAGGTATGTTTTCTAGCTTGATTGCAATCAGAAAATATTTGAATAAGTAAAATGGCAAAACAAACGAAGTATATTTTTGTGATAGGAGGAGTTATTTCTGGAGTTGGAAAAGGTGTTACTTCATCTTCACTTGGGCTTATTTTAAAAAATCGTGGATTAAACGTCACTTCAATAAAGATAGATCCATATATTAATGTAGATGCAGGGACGATGAATCCTACAGAACACGGGGAAGTTTTTGTGCTCGCTGATGGTGATGAGACGGATCAAGACATGGGTAATTATGAAAGATTTATTGATCTGAATTTGACTCGTGTAAATTATATGACTACCGGCCGAGTATATAAATCAGTCATAGAGAAAGAACGCAATTTAGAATACAAAGGAAAGTGTGTAGAAGTCGTTCCGCATATTCCACTTGAAGTTATCGGGCGTATTGAAAAAGCAGGTAAAAATGCTAATGCTGATGTTGTCGTCATTGAGATAGGGGGAACTATAGGGGAATACCAAAATATGCTTTTTTTAGAAGCTGCCAGAATGATGAAGCTTTCTTCTCCCAAAGATGTTTTTTTTGTTATGGTTTCATTTTTACCGACACCTCAAAAGATAGGTGAGATGAAGACGAAGCCTACTCAGCATGCAGTGAGGACATTGAATGCTTCAGGTATACAGCCAGACATATTGATAGCGAGAGCGGATGTGAGCCTGGATAATAAAAGAAAAGAGAAGATCTCACTTTTTTGCAATATACCGATCGATAGAGTTATATCTGCTCCAGATGTAGACAGTATTTATGATATTCCCCTTAATTTTGAAAGAGAAAAGCTTTCAGAAAAACTTTGCGAGATGTTGGGACTTACTTCTAAAAAGTCAGATGTGAAAGCTTGGAATAGTTGGAAGAAATTTGCTAAACATGCACACAATGGCAAGGAGATAGTGAAGATAGCGATGATCGGTAAATATTTTGAGACGGGAGATTTTATTTTGTCTGATTCCTATCTCTCAGTTATCGAAGCAATTAAATATTCAAGTTATATTCAAAATAGAAAGCCCGTCATGACTTGGCTCAATTCAGCAGATTTTGAAAAGAATCCTGCAAAATTAAAAGAGCTTAAAAAATATGATGGGATTATTATACCTGGAGGTTTTGGTTCACGTGGGGTAGAAGGGAATTTAAGCGCAGTAAAATTTGCTCGTGAGAATAAGATTCCATATTTTGGTCTTTGTTATGGCATGCAAATGATCGTCATAGAATATGCTAGAAATGTTTTGGGTTTGAAAGATGCAAATACTCGGGAAGTAAATCCAAATTCTAAAAATCTTGTGATAGATGTGATGGAATCTCAAAAAGAAATTTTAAAAAATAATTCTTATGGAGGGTCTATGCGTCTTGGAGAATATAAAGCAGTATTACGTGATGGTAGTATTGCAAGTCAAGCTTATTATGGTCAAAAGCCTGCCCGCAATGCTACGCATCGTGTTGCAGGCGGGGAAATAAAAGAAAGACATCGTCATCGATACGAAGTGAACCCTGCATTTGTTGCAGATTTAGAAGCCAAAGGGCTTGTCTTTTCAGGGCGTTCTCCAGACGGACATTTGATGGAGATAGCTGAGTTGCCAAAAAGCAAGCATCCATTTTTCTTGGGTACCCAATTTCATCCAGAGTTTTTAGCTCGTCCACTTTCACCTCATCCTCTTTTTACAGCTTTTATAAAAGCTTGTATTAATAAGAAAAAATAGTTAAGAAAAAGAAGTTTCAGGAATAGATTTATTTTTATATTTTCTGACTATAAAAACAATAAACATAGCAATCAAAGCTCCTACGAGAGCATTTGCCATATCTTCTGGTGTGTCGAAGATATCTCCTTGTGCGCCATAAAACGAAGCAGCCAGGATAGGATTTACAGTTATTGCTACAAGCCATTCAAAAATTTCATAAATGGCTGAAAAAGAAAGCAATGTCTCAAAAGGAATATAATAATTCCAATTGCTTTCTTTTCTATTAATAGATATTACGAATTCATATATGGGGTAATATCCTAAAAATCCAAATGCAAAATGAGTGAGTCTGTCGTACATGTTTCTTGTTATTCCCATCCAATGACCAATTGTCTCCCCGAAAGGTACACCAGTTACTCCATAGTGTGAAGCTATGAGAGGAAAAACCATATATATGACGATTAGAGTATAAGAAGTATTTGAAAGTTTAATATAACGTCCTAATATTGCAAACAAGAAAACTGCGAGAAGTATTGGGCTAGTTTCGAGTAGCCAATATGAATAGGGGATTGGTGGATTTATTCCAGACCATGCAAAAGCAAGGATAAAAATTATTAATAAGATTAATTTATACTTATCCATATTTTCTATATAATAAACTATTTTTTATTAAATTCAAGGATAGTTATTGGGTATCTAATATGGTTTTGGAATATATTTTTAAAATTAGGATTTGTCGCTTAGGTATTTACTTGCGACACTCAATGCAAATGAAGGCAATATGATAAAGACAGTTGCGAATAAGAGCCTAATAAGTATTTTACTTACATTTGAATCTGGCGCATCTGATCCAGAACCAGTTATGACAACCAAAATGCCAATAATTCCAAAAACAATTGATGAATAAATAAAAATTCGTGTTGCTATTTTTTGCATAATTTTAGTATATCATCTTTTTAAAAAGTTGGCTAAGTGTCTGGGTACAATACTGGAACCGTTTTTTTGATTAAATTAAATCAAAGATTATGATCTATTTTGTTGTTTCTTGCAATACCTACAGCATTTGATAAATGTTTGTATTTCTTAGTTAATGCTTCTAGCTGTTCTAGGGAGACATTAGTATTGTTTTTTATGGACTGAAACACTGACATAATAGCATCAAGATCTCTTCGAGCAGCCATTCTTATTTCATACATTCTTTTTTCTTCACGACTAAGAACAAGAGCTTGTAATCTAGCAATTTTTTCTTTATATATTGGTATGTATAATGGATTATGGTGTTCGTATGTCTGTATATCTTTTTCTATGCGTAGAGGATCCGCTAGTATCGGTGTAAAGAGAAATAATTCTGAAAGATCTGGCGAAATATCCACAATTGAGTGCAATTCTTCAAGAGAATGAGTTGATTCGAATGAAATAACCATGTTCTCAAATTGTGCAATTTCTGGTCCAGCTTCTCTTAAAGTTGTTGGTTTTGGATTCAATCTATTATATTCCTCCAACCACGCATCATCATTTAGTGCTTGTTCTTCTTTTTCTTTTCGTAATTTTTCATCTTCTTGGTTTAAACCTATGTTTATTTTTTCTTTCATAATAGAAAATTATTATTTTTAAGACCCCATTGCTATTTTATTGGTACCCATCCAAAACCATAAGCTTTCTTTTGAACTGATAACCTTCCGAGTTATGCTTCAAATATTCAACGTAATCTTTAAACATTCTCATGTTTATATTATAGCAAATTTTTACGAGCTGGGTGTTTGGTACGACGTGGGAACCTGTTTGACAGAAAATAAGGGTTAATTATTATAAATCATAATCTACTTTTATCCAATCTGCTCTTTCTTTTAGATATGCTTTAATTTTTTCATGCTCAGGGTTTTTACCAAAGTTTTTCATATCTTCAATATTTTCAAAAGAAGACACTTGGGCAAAATCATAGAGTCTATCTGATTTTTCTCTCTGCACTCCTATCTCCCATTCCTTAATTTCAGGGACTTTTTCTTCCAAAGCTCTAAGCATTTCTATGCCTTTATTTTTTTCTTCTTCACATACTCCTTGTTTAAATTTAAAAAGCAAAATGTGTTTAATCATGATTTTATTGTACCAAAAATTAGAGTAGTTTAAGAATTATGTTATCTATTTGATTATAGAAATTTTCTAGACTCCCATTATTTTCTATATGAATATCAGCCATTTTCATAATTTCAAATAGACGTTGTATTCTTTCACCAGAATTTTCATTTATTTCGTTTCTTATAAACTCCTCAAGATTTGTTGCTTCTCCTAGTTTTGCTCGAGCTAAAGTTCTCTGGAATCTAATTTTTGGGTCAGCTTCTATTGAGATTAAGATGAAATTGCTATTATTTTTAAGATATTCAATTTGTGCGATTTGACGCATTCCAGCAAAAATACCTGCTGAATCGATTTTACCTAATAAAATTTTTGCAAAATAATCAGCACCAAATTCCTGTGCTAACGGTGTGCCTAACGCGACAAGATTTTCACGAGTAAGTTCAATGTTTCTTTCCCTAGCAATGTCTTTTAAAGGTTGGCTCATCTCAAATGCAGGAATATTTAATTTTTCTGAAATATATTTTGCGGCGGTGTCCTTACCACTGCTGATTCCTCCTACTATGCCAATAACTTTTTTCATAATAATATTATATCAAAACATAGTTAAAAGTGTTGGCTGGGAGACCTGGACTCGAACCAGGATAACCTCCTCCAGAGGGAGGTGTCCTACCATTAGACGATCTCCCAATGGCTATCTTTACAATAATACAAAAATAGCTTTTTATCAAATAAGTTTTAATTTGCTATAATAAACTTATGGAAAAATATTTTAATTTTAATGGCTTAGTTCAGGTTTGTGTTTTTTCTTTTACACTATTAGGCTTTTTACTTACAGCACTAAAGTTACCAGAATGGGGGCTTGTTAGTAATTTAGTGGCGCAACCTTTTTGGTTGTATAGTTCATATAAATCATGGAAGAATGCAAATCAAATTGGTGCATTTATTACCACATTGATGATCACTGTCGTTGTTTTGTTGGGTGTGATTAATTACTGGCTTTTGTAATTTATGATAAAAAATATTATTTTCGATTGGTCTGGTGTGATAAAGGATTGTGTATTAGATTATCTTACTATTTCTAACAAGATTTTTAAGCATTTTGGGGCAAAGGAGATTTCCTTAAAAGAATTAAGAGAAGAATATTGTCAACCATTTATGCTTTATTACAACAAGTACTTACCTGACATAACATTTGAACAACAAGCTGATGTTTATAGAAAGGCTATCTCAGAGATTCCTGAGGTTAAACAATATAAAGGTATTAGTGATTTAATAAAGGAATTTAAAAATCAAGGTAAAAATTTAGTGGTTATAAGTTCTGATAATCCTGAGACTCTTTTACAGGAGATGAAGAGTTTTGGTCTTGATGGTGTCTTTAATGAAGTTATTTTTAGAGCTTATGATAAAGAAGAGACGACTCGTAGAGTAATTGAAGATAATAATTTTAAATTAGATGAAACGATTTTTATTGGAGACTCTAATCATGAGATAGAAGTAGGGAAAAAAGTTGGAATAAAAACAGGAGCAGTCACATGGGGCTTTTGTACAAAAGAAAGGCTTGAGGCCCTAGAGCCAGATTTTTTAATTAATTCTTTGGAAGAGTTGAGGGATATTGTTTTAATGAGTTAATTCTTATAAATTAAGACTATTTATTTTTGAGTTCAGTAATGTCTTTTAAGATTTCGATACCATGATGTGCTGGATCTACTTTTGGGTAGACTTTTTCTATCACGCCATCTGGACCTATTAGATAAGAAATTCTTTTTGTTGATATAGCTCCGTCAGCTCTGTATTTTTTTATAACTTCTTTATCTGGGTCAGACAACAAAGTAAAGGGAAGTTTGTATTTCTCTTCAAATCTTTTGTGACTTTCTACAGAGTCAGAACTAATACCAAAAACTTTCACATCATTACTTTTGAAATCATTATACATATCTCTTATGACGCAAGCCTCTTTCGTGCACCCTGGGGTATCATCTTTTGGATAAAAATAAACAAGAACGTGAAAACCACGATATTCTGAAAGTGAATGTTCTTCTCCATTTTGGTCTAAAAGTTTGAAATTCGGGGCAAGTGTTTCTATTTTTAACATATCTTTCATATGTGAATATGATTGCATATGAAACATGAAAGGAAAATGAATATATTTTTGATAAAAAATCTCATCAATTATATAATTCTTAATATTGTTAAGAGGCTTTCATTTAACTATATGAAACACGAAATAGAGGTAAAAGCGAGGGTGAAAGATGTTGGCGTTTTAATTTCTAAACTTAAAGAGATAGGTTGTGTTTTATCAGCCCCGATTATTCAGGATGATTATATCTACAATCAAAAAGGTTTGAATCTTAAAGATCATAGTCACAATACTCCTGTTTTACGTATTAGAAAGCAAGGCAAGAGAGTTATTTTTACAGTGAAAAAGAATCGTAGTGGCGAGCTTGATTGTATAGAAAAAGAAATTGATGTGAGTGATGAAAATATATTAAAAGATATTATAGAGTTATTAGGATTTGAAAAAACTATTGAAGTGCATAAAAAAAGGATGAAAGGGGATTATAAAGGTTACGAGATTTGTGTGGATGAAGTAAAAGGACTCGGATCTTTTATAGAAGTAGAAAAGATGTCAGATGAAGATGGAGAAAAAGTTCAAAATGAATTATTTGATTTTTTAAAAAAGCTGGGGATTTCGAAAGAGAACAGGGTATTTATAGGCTATGATAGCCAAATTTGGTTGAAGAATAATAAAGAATAGCAGGTTGTATTATTTGTCTTTTTCTGGTATTTTTATTAGACCAATGAAAAAGAAAATCAGTTTTTTCAAATATGATATTTTAGTTCCAATCTTTATTTTTACAGGGCTACTTTTGGGTGGAGTATTACATTTTTTTAATTATAAAAATTTAGACAACGAAGTTTGGTTTGTCACTTTAGTGGTAGGTGCACTACCTTTTTTGTTCAGACTTATTAAAGCTTTAATTCAAAAGAAAATCGGAGTTGACCTCATAGCGATAGTTGCTATCTTTGCTTCTTTTTGGGCTGAACAATATTTAGCAGGTGTGGTTATTTTACTCATGCTCTCAGGAGGAGAGGCGCTAGAAGCTTATGCTCAAGCCAGAGCTAAAAAAGAATTAACACAACTTTTAAATAAAGCGCCATCTATAGCTCATATAAAACAAGAAAATAATAAAATAAAAGATATTGATGTCGAAGAAGTGAGGATTGGTGACATTTTAGTTATTAAGCCTGGAGAAGTCGTACCTGTGGATGGGATAGTGACGAGTGGCATATCAAACTTAGATGAAGCTGTTATTACTGGAGAGTCTTTGCCTGTAGAAAAGAAAATTGGATCTATGGTTTATAGTGGTTCTGTAAATGAAGAACGAGTTCTAGAAGTTCGTGCTATCAAAAATAGCATAGATAGTAAATATCAAATAATAGTTAAATTAGTCAAAGAAGCCCAAGACGCAGAGGCTCCTGTAGTGCGACTCGCAGATAGGTATGCTTTATTTTTTAACATCATTACGTTTGTTGTAGCCATTTCTGCTTGGATTTTATTTGAAGATCCTATTCGAGTGTTAGCAATACTCGTCGTTGCTTCTCCTTGTCCTTTGATTTTAGCTACACCGATAGCAATGATTTCTGGTATTAGTAAGGCCGCTAGTCGGGGGATTGTTATAAAAAATAGTACAGCTCTAGAAAAACTTGGCGAAGTGAAAGGTCTAGTTTTTGATAAAACAGGAACTCTAACGTTAGGAACTCCAGAAGTAGCAGGAATCGTTTCAGTGTCTATATTATCTAAAGACGAAGTTTTGCGTGTGGCTGTATCAGTCGATCAGATATCGGCTCATGTTTTTGCGAGGTCTCTCATTCAGCATGCTCAAAAGAAATCTTTGGAGTTAGATTACCCAGAAAGTTTTGAGGAATTTTTTGGACAAGGAGTAAAAGGTAAATTGAAAGATCAATTATATTTTTTTGGGAAATTAAAATACATTGCTAGTCAGGGTGTAATAATAAAAAAAGAGATCGAAGATAGACATAAAATTTTTCAACAAGAAGGAAATACAGCGGTGTATTTGAGTACTGAAAAAGAATTGTTGGGTTATATTATATTTGCAGATATCATAAGGCCAGAGACTAAAACTATGTTTGAGTCAATAAGGGATCATGATGTGTCAAAAATGATTATGTTGACGGGGGATAAACAAGCTGTAGCAGAAAATATTGCAAAGAGTATCGGTATCACAGAATTTCAGGCAGAATTATTACCAGAACAAAAAGTGGAATGGCTAAAAAAAATACAAGAACAATATGGACCGATGGCTATGGTGGGTGACGGTATCAATGACGCTCCTGCTTTAGCTGTCGCTAGTGTCGGCATCGCTATGGCTTCTCATGGAGCTACAGCTGCGTCTGAGACGGGAGATGTAGTGATCATGGTGAATAATATAAACAGAGTGCATGATGCATTACATATTGCTCAAAGTGCTATGCGATTGGCTAAACAAGGGATTTTCTTTGGTATGGGGGTGAGTATGATTTTGATGGTTTTTGCTTTACTTGGATATATTACTCCTGTATTTGGAGCTCTTGCACAAGAAATTCTTGACGTGATTGTTATAATCAATGCATTGAGGCTTAATTTTCAGAAGGTGTGATTTAGGTTAATTAATATTATTGAAATTTGTTATAATGGGTCTATGAGTTTTACTGTAAAAACAACGACAGAAGTTGAGGAAGTTGCTAATTTTGTTGCTTCCTCTATTTTAAAACAACTAAACTTGAATAAACGAGTTTTATTTTTTGTAACAGGTGGTTCTTCTATTCCTGTTTGTGTGAAAATTTCAGAAGTCATTAGGAAAAATCCTCATAAAAATCTTGTTGTCACTTTGACTGATGAAAGGTATGGTGTAGTGGGGCATAAAGATTCTAATTATTTCAAATTAATAAAAAGCGGATTTAGTTTACCGCAAGCTAGAATGATTCCTGTTTTAATTGGTGATGATTTAGATACTACGGCTCAAAAATTTAACTTTAATTTGAATGAAGAATTTAATAGTGCAGAATATAAGATTGGTTTGTTTGGTGTCGGAGCAGATGGGCATACTGCGGGTATTTTACCAGATAGCGTAGCAATAAATTCAAATGATTTGGCGTGTAGTTATGTCACGCCTATTTTTTCTCGTATCACCATGACACCGAAAGCGATAGAGAAATTAGACGAGGCAGTAGTTTTTGCACGAGGTCAAGAAAAATGGGAGACATTAAAAAAACTTATAGAAGAAGATATGGATATTAAAAAACAGCCAGCGCAAATATTAAAAAAAGTTCCATTATTAACAATATTTACAGACTATAAAAATATATGATGATAGCAGTTGCAGGATTGGGCAAAATGGGGACACAAGTCACGAGAAAGCTTCATGAGGGGAAGCATACAGTTATTGCTTTCAATAGAAGCAGGGGCTCTATAGATGAAATGAAAGCTTTAGGTATGACGCCAGCTTATACAAAAGAAGAAGTTGTAAAATTGTTTGGAGAAGAACGTGTGGTCATCTGGATGATGATACCCTCAGATGTAGTCGATCAAGAATTAGAAGAATGGTTAAAAATAATACCGAAAAAAAGTATTTTGATTGATGGAGGCAATTCTGATTTTCGTTTAACAAAAAAAAGAGCTGAAAAAGTTTTGGAAAATGGTTCGACCTTAATAGATGTCGGGACAAGTGGAGGCATTTGGGGTTACAAAAATGGTTTTTCAATGATGGTAGGTGGTGATGAAGAATCATTTAAAGTTATTGAAACGATTTTACAAATATTATCAAAACCAGAGGGCGCGTACTATTATTTCGGGGAAAGTGGAGCGGGACACTATGTGAAGATGGTTCACAATGCCATCGAGTATGGTATGATGGAGAGCCTTGCAGAGGGATATATGCTTCTTAAAGAAGGTCCATATAAAAATCTTAATTTGGCAGAAGCAGGGGAAGTTTGGCAACATCATAGTGTTATCACTTCATGGTTGAATGATCTTTCTAAAAACGCTTTAAAAGAAAATCCTGAATTAGCTGGCATAGAAGGAGTAGTCGTCGAATCAGGTGAAGCGCGTTGGGCACTCGAGGCGGCTAAAAGTTTAAATATAGAAATGCCCTCGATTCAGTCGGCTTTTGATGTGAGGCTCGCATCACAAAAGGGAAAAGTTAATTTTGCTACGAAACTTTTAGCCGCTATGCGCAATGCATTTGGTGGACATAAAATAAATAATGGATAAAAATAAACCAACTTACATAATTTTTGGTGCTTCCGGCGATTTATCAAAGCGTTATTTATTGCCTGCACTTAAAAATATACAAAATACGGGTTACGTAGGTGCGGTTGTACCTGTCTCCCGTAAAGATTATGGAAATTTAAAAAGTTTAATTACAAACGAAGGAGGAAAAATTTTTCATTTAGCTATTCCACCTCTGGCTGTGACGGATGTCGTAAAGATGATTAGTGATAATTTTGGTAAAGATAATGTAAAAATAATGCTAGAAAAACCTTTTGGCAAAGATTTGGAATCTGCGAAAAGTTTGATATCCCACGTCGATCAATATTTTTCAGAACATCAGATCTATAGAGTGGATCATTATTTAGCAAAGCAATCAATACAAAATGTGATAAATGAAAAATGGGGAAAAGACAAAGTTTCTGAGATAGAAATAATTGCTAGTGAAAAAATAGGCATAGAGGGGAGAGTTCATTTTTATGAACAGACGGGAGCGTTGAAAGATTTTGTACAAAGTCATCTTCTAGAAATGGCAGCTATAGTATTGTCTCAATCTTTTGAAACTACTAAACGTTATGAAGCATTAAAGAATCTAGAGATCGTTTGTGATGTCAGAAAACATGAGTGTGTAAAAAGAGGACAATATGAGGGCTATCGCGAAGAGGTAAGTAATCCAAACAGTATGGTAGAAACATTTGTCTCGATCAATATGGTATCAAACGATAAAGCTTGGCGTGGAGTGCCGATAGTTTTATCTACTGGGAAAGCTCTTTCAGAAAAGTTGACGCAAATAATAATCAAATATAAAGATGGCAATAAGAAGATTTTTAATATTGAACATGAATCAGATGCTTATGAGAGAGTTATCAGGGCTACCATAGAAGGGAATCATGATTTATTTATCTCAAGTGGTGAGATACTTGAGACTTGGAGAATTTTAGATAAAATACAAAGAGCGTGGGAAGATTCAAAGGATGATTTGATAATTTATCAAAAGGGAAGTACTATAGATGAGATTATAAATAAGTCTGAGAATTCTAAATGAAAAGTAAAATTTTACTTAAAATAAAAAGTACATCTAAAAGTACATACTTTTGGTTTTTTGTTGTTTTATTTTTTCTAATTATTTTATTTTTTTTAGTTCCAGAACTTTTAAGTAGTAGGATATTAAATGAGGGAGAGAGTAAGATAAATGAAGTTACAAAATCTTTAGAAAAACTAGTAAAACCTGTTACGCCACTCGATACTATAGCTTATGATAAAAAATTAGAAGAAATTGCCAACAATCCACCTGATAAGATTGTTTACCAAAGTATTAAAACTATTGAAAAAGACCCCGAAGGAAAGCAAGCTTCCTACGGGGCAGGTAAGAATGGCAAGGTAGTGACTAAGATCATTAAGGTTCCTATGGATCCCCAGCCAGTTGTGTCACATCTCTGGCCGGTGAAAACAGTTTATCCTAATGCAGGAGCCATATTACCGTTTAATCGTATTATTGCTTATTATGGAAATCTTTATTCAAAAGGAATGGGAGTTTTAGGGCAATATGAAGAGAAAGAAATGTTAGAAAGGCTAGACGCAGAAGTGAAAAAATGGAATATTGCTGACCCTTCTACTCCTGTCATTCCAGCACTTCATTACATAGCTGTCGTTGCACAAGGCAGTGCTGGACAAGATGGTAAATATAGGGCCCGTATGCCCGACTCTGAGATAGATAAAGTCTTAGCTATTGCAGCAAAAATAAATGCTATTGTTTTTTTAGATATTCAAGTTGGTTTAAGTAATTTACAGACTGAAGTTCCTCTGTTAGAAAAATATCTTAAAATGCCACAAGTGCATTTAGGTGTCGATCCAGAGTTTTCTATGAAAAATGGTATTCGTCCTGGGAAAGTAGTCGGTACTTATGATGCGACAGACATAAATTTTACTGCAAATTATTTATCTAAAATTGTAAAAGAAAATAATCTTCCACCAAAAATCCTTATCGTCCATCGCTATACGCAAAACATGCTTACTAATTACAAAGAAATAAAACCGCTTCCTGAAGTACAGATAGTGATGCATATGGATGGTTGGGGAGGGGCAGCAAAAAAAATAAATACCTATCGGCAATTTGTCTATAAAGAACCTGTTCAATTTACTGGCTTCAAGTTGTTTTATAAAAATGACATCCTCACTCCAGGCACTACCTTAATGACTCCAAATGATCTACTAAAACTTTCCCCTCAACCTGTCTATATACAGTATCAGTAAAATTCACTCTAGAATTTTTGGGTTAAATATGATAATATAAAAAGATGTTTTCAAGTTATTTGGCTACAAGTGCGCATGGATTTTTTTTGCCAGTCATTATGGCTTCAGCTTTGATAGATAGCATCAATCCTTGCGCTATCTCTGTTTTATTTTTAACTATTACCTTTCTTTTTAGTCTTGGGAAAAATAGAAAGTTTGTTTTAATATCCGGAGGTGTTTATATTTTAGCTATTGCTATCGTTTATACATTGATAGGACTTGGGGCACTTCAGGCCCTTAGTTTTTTTAATGTCCCGAACATCATGGCGAAAGTCGGAGCATCTATATTATTGATTTACAGTATTATCGGTTTGATAAATGAATTTTATCCGAGCTTCCCGATTAAATTAAAAATGCCAGAAAGTACGCATACGACTCTAGCGAAAGTCATAAATATGGGTTCTATCCCAGCTTTCTTTTTATTGGGAGGATTAGTCGCTATGTTTGAATTCCCATGTACTGGAGGCCCTTATCTTTTCGTTTTGACCTTACTTCACGACTACATGAATTTCTGGAAAGGTTTCTGGTATTTGATTATGTACAATTTTGTTTTCGTTTTACCTCTCATTCTCATACTTTTGTTTGCTACAAATAAAGTAATGACAGAAAAGATAGATAGATTGCGCAGGTTGGAAACGAAAAAAGCTCGTGTTATACTACTTCTTGTACTTATAGCATTCGGTATTATGATGTTTTTATTATAAAATAATAGGAATTTATGACAATTGATCCAAAATTAATGAGTTTTGAAGAATTACAGAAGAAGATTAATTCACTTAAAGAAAATAGGGGAGTAGATTTGTCTACGGAGGAGGATTTGAGTATTGCTGTGATGAATTTGATAAGTCTTGAAGAGCATTTCTTTTTTTCGGGTGCAAAGACGGGTAAAGATGAATATTATGAGATGTTAAGAGATGTGCGAGAAATGCGCAAAGTTCTTTTGGCTCGTATGATAGACAAGACAGAAGCAGAGAGTTGGTGTATTTCCAAGCATTTGCTAGGTACAACGATGCGACTCATGGAAGTTGGCACCAAGTTGCAAGGTGATGGCAAGACAGATGAAGCGAAACAAATGTTTAGTTTTGCCTATAAAGCTTACAATTTATTTTTTGGACTTAGATTAAAAATAATTAGCACTGCAGACGTCAAAGGTACTTTGGAAAAAGAAAAGCCAATGAATTTTGATGATATCATGGCGAAGCTCGTTGATTGTTGTAAAGAATAAAATTAAAATAATATGACTAACAAAAATATTTTCATTTCTGTAATTGTACTTCTGATTCTAGGAACGATTGCGACTGTACTAATCAGATCGGGAAGTGGCCCTACTGTTCCATCTACCAAGTACGATGTATTCGCTCAATGTTTAGCATCAAAAAATCTGACAATGTATGGAGCTGTTTGGTGCTCTCATTGTAAAGCAGAGAAGGCTCTTTTTGGAGATTCTTTTAAATATGTGCCATATGTAGAATGTACAGAAAAAGCTGATGAGTGCTTAGCGAAGGGAATAGAAGGTTATCCTACGTGGATAGATGAAAAAGGAGTGAAATACTCGGGTGGACAAAGCTTAGAAAAATTATCAGAAATAAGTGGTTGTCCACTACCAATAAATTAATGATTTGTTTGAGAAAGTACAAGATTTTTTAAATTTTCAATATTTTCTAATCCCGCCTGGTACCTATCAGATTTTATTGAATCCTTAAAATATAAATACCAATCAGTCAGGTATGGCTGATTTGTTTTTTTATCTACCATGATTGTCATTCCAGTAGGATTACAATGAATATATCCTAATTTTGCAGCTTCTGTGTATACTTTTTTAATTTTTTCTATTATGTTAGTTGTTTCTTCTGGTGAATTAGAAACATTTTCTTCAATAAGTGATGAGCTAAAATCATAACCATCGATAAATTCTTCTAAAATTGAACCTTAATCTTCTTCATCAACAACACCATATAATTTAGGGATACCATTTAATCCCTGTAGTTTACATAAAGCTGTTTCTTCATTGTAAAGATAATCGATGATGACCGTTTTTTTTAATGTTTTGTCGCTGTCTGAATTTTTATATCGAGGCTCAGAGTCAATTTTTACATATGGGTCGTCAATTTTTACAACAGAGAATCTTTTACTGATTCCTTTATTTTTTGTAAATGTTCGTTCTATAATAAATTTTTCTTTGTTAGTATTGAAATCTCGTACTTTAAGACGAAAGATGGGTCCAAATATTCCACCACTTAAAATTTCTCTATCCCCAACTAATTCCAGTTTCTGTTTTGAGAGAGCCTCTTTGATCTTAGATAGATTTGGATATTTTATATTTTCCTGTTCTGTATATGTATTAATTTCTACTTCAGGAGTAGGGTTTTCCTGAGGGGGGGGTAAATTTTTATTTTTTTCTATCATATTATTTTAATAATACATTAAGTCATAATTTGTGTCAAAATTAAAAATCCGCATCTCCTTTGGTGGAAATGCGGCTTTTTCTCTTTTATATTCTCATTTTACTTTTTGTAAAAAATTCTGGTGTCTTTATACCAATATACATTATCTGTTGGGAAAGAGTCGATATACCATCCAGTATACCAGCACAGATAAATAGTGCGCATGATATTTTTTTTATCTCTTACATGGAAGACATTTGATTTTCCATTGGTGATGAGTACCCCTTTATTCCCATGAGATTGTTTACTCATTAGAAAATAGATGTCTTGCAAATTGGTTTCTATTTTTTCTTCACCAATCCACATGACTATAATACTGTCACATAAAAAATTTGACAGTTTCCCGTAATAAAGAATTACCGGATTAATTCTGGTGGGAGTTTCGATTTTGTTGCCGAACCATTCCATGAAACTTTCTCCGATTTTCCCAATTTTTATTGAATCGTTGTTTTTTGTAAATTTTTCTTTTGCAACAAACGGTATTGATTCAATAGGAATTTCGATTGATGAAATATATTGGATATTTCTATCAATCTGAGCACTGGCATTTGTTGTCAATAAGATTAATAAAATACCAAATATTATGCCTATTAATTTCATAGTCATCACCTTTTTAAATTTATGAAAGGAACAGTGAATTTTCCAAAACAAAGGTTAAGGAAAGGTTTAAAAAACTAAATGAAGTATAGCATATTCAAGTTTAAATGTCAAGGGGTATTTTGTGGAGGTATTTAAGCTCTATATGGTAATATTAGTATTATGAAGCAAGCACGATTGGATCAATTAGCAGACAGTATCTTTGCCATAGTCATGACGATTTTGGTTTTTGAGATACGTATTCCTGAATATGCTGGGGTAGTTAGCGAACAAACTCTTTGGAAATCTTTACTAGAACTTTCTCCGATATTTTTGAGTTATCTCTTGAGTTTCTCTCTTCTTTTTACATATTGGCGTTCACATCATTTTATTGAATCAATTTTAGCGAAAAATATCGACACTCAATTTTCAAATTTAAATGCAATTTTCTTTTTCTTTGTTGGGCTTGTGCCATTTTCTTCTCATCTTCTTGGTAAATATAGTTATTCAGAAACGGCTATTATCTTTTTTGCCATGAATATCATTTTGATTGGTCTTTCATTGTATAGAATGCGCCAATATGTGATTCATTCTAAAACCATAGAAAATGCTTCTGTCACAAAAACACAAAATGAACATGCCAATATGCATATTTTGTTTCCTGTTGGGGCTGGAGTCGTCGCTATTGTCGTTTCATTCTTTAGTAGCTACACAGCGATCTTTCTATTTACAGTTGCAATATTATTTAATCTTCTAGAAAAGAGTACTAAATATACTTTCTTTTTCATTGATATTTTTAGAAAAAAACATTAGGAATATAGTTATATAAAAATGGATTCACAAAAGGAAATAAAAGCTTGGCGAGAAGTTAAAAAAAGTGAGCGATTTATGAATGCTTTTCGTGGTTTACATGTTTTTGGTAAAACTACTAGGAATTTATATATTCACATACCCGTAGCCTTGGTGGTGATATTTTTTGGTTTTTATTTTAATGTTTCTAGCTTTGAATGGATTGCTTTGGTCTTTTCTATAGGTTTTGTAGTAATAACAGAGGCTATTAATACGGCTATAGAGATAGATATAGATTTAACTTCTCCGGAATATCATCCTTTTGCTCGAGATACGAAAGATGTTGCTGCAGCGGCTGTACTCCTTGCTGTATTTACGGCAGTAATAGTTGGTTTAATTATCTTTTTACCAAAAATTTTTTAATATGTTAGAATACATAACCTATGAATAATAAAAATATATTTATTTCGGTGATAATAATTTTAGTCTTAGGAACGATAGGGGCCGTTCTGTTGCGTTCTTCTAGTGGACCGTCTGTTCCTGGTAAGTATGATACTTTTGCTCAATGTTTAAAAGACAAAGGAGCTGTTTTTTATGGAGCTTTTTGGTGTACACATTGTCAGGCTGAGAAAAAATTGTTTGGTACTTCAGAAAAATTGTTACCCTATGTAGAATGTTCTACTCCTGACGGACAAGGTCAAACACAAATTTGTAAAGATAAAAAAATAGAAGGTTATCCGACGTGGGAATTTTCTGATGAAAGCAGGTTAAATGGTGAAGTACCCCTTGATCAATTAGCTACTAAGACCTCTTGCGTATTGCCTCAATAAAATAAAATGAGTATAGATACCTTACATTATCTTAATGTTGTATTAGGGTTGGGGGCAATAGCCCTGCAGATTTTTTCTGTGTTGATTTTATTTGTATTTTTTGGGGGACACAGGAAGAACATTTTTTTAGATTTTATTGAAAAGCATTTTTTAGTTATTGGTTTTTTAATTTCTTTTTTTGCTACTTTATTTTCTTTAGTTTATTCTGAAACAATACACTTTCCTCCATGCGAGCTTTGTTGGTTTCAAAGAGTATTTCTATTCCCACAGGTATTTATTTTTGGTGCCGCCCTTTGGGAAAAAAATAAAAAGATAATGAAATACACCTTGCCACTTTTGTTTGTTGGATTTATTATTTCTATTTATCAGAATCTTGTTTATTATTTTGGTGAGAGTAGTAATGTTCCTTGTGATGCTTCAGGTATCTCTTGTTATAAACATTTAGTATCAGAGTTTGGTGGATACATTTCTATTCCAATGCTTTCCTTGACTAGTTTTCTTGTTCTCATCGTACTTGTACTGGTTGTGTATTTTTATGGGAAAAGAAATAGTATAGATTTGTAATTTATGTATCCCGTTAGAAATAACGTAAATATTGAAAACGGGATATGAAGATTTGGTATTATTAATTAATATAAATTTCTAACGGGATGTATATAAGAGTCAAAGTTTCTCCCTCGGCCAAGAAAGAAATCTTTAAGAAAATAAATGAGGATCATTTTGAGGTTTCTGTTAAAGAAAAAGCGGAGCGGAATTTGGCGAATGATAAAATTATTGAGATTTTTTCTGAATATTTTAAAGCACCAAAAAGGAAAGTACGTATTGTAAATGGGCACCGTAGCCCAACTAAACTTTTAGTAGTAGATCTGTGATACCCCGTAGTGAGTTTTGAAAATGCTCAGATTTTATCTGAGCGCTTAAAGCCTTTCCAAAATCTACTACAGGGTGATACAATATAAATATGGATCCCGTTAGAAATAACGTAAATATTGAAAACGGGATATGAAAGTTTGGTATTATTAATTAATATAAATTTCTAACGGGATGGATCCAGAATTAAATAAAAAGTTAGAAGAACAAGGATTAAAAATAGATGCTATTTATAAATCTGTAGAAAAAACAAGGAAATATTTTTTGATGATTATTTGGATTACAGTTATCGCTGTCGTATTGCCACTTATTGGTCTAATATTTGTTATGCCTTCATTTTTAAGTAATTATACGAGTACTCTAGGTGGTTTGGGTATTTAAAGGTCGAGTTATTAGTTTTAATATTTATTATTATTTATGAATAAAAATAAAATCGGTTTGGTTTTTGGTTCTATTATGGGCTTGTTCCATTTAGTATGGGGGCTTTTGATAGCTTTTGGTTTAGCGCAATATCTGTTGGACTTTGTTTATGATCTTCATTCTCTTAATAATCCATTTTTCGTAATGTCTTTTGATTTGGTACGCACTATAGGGTTGATAATTTTTACCTTTATAGTGGGTTATATTTTTGGTTACATTTTCGCTGCTGTTTGGAATAAACTTCATAAATAGGATTTAATTTAATATTTACAGACGTTGGACGTCTGGGAGTTATCCACATTCCCAGACGTCCAACGTCTGTAGCCGTTTATGTGAGTTATCCACAGGTGCTATTTATACTTAGAAGGTTTGGGAATATAATTGTAGATGGATTCAACTTCGTTCATTGATTTTTTTAAGGATTGCTCTCTTTGAGCGTCCGTCGTTGTTTTTACTCACAGTGTCAAATACATTTATTTTCCGAAAGGGTGATACATATATGAAAAATCGAACCAGCTACTCGCGCAATAATACCATGGCCAAAACCGATCGCCGCCGCCGCAACACCGTCATCACGAATTCTGCCAGCAACGATGTCGTCACCTACGATCAAAGTGCAGGCTTCCAATACATGGTAATTAACGGATAACAACGCCGGCTGACGTCGGCGCATCCAAGGTTGCACATGTATTTGTTTATTTGTTATTTTTTTTAAAAAAAGTGGTGTCTCTCTATGAGGCACCCTTTTTATGTTAGAATTAATAAATGCTAGTGTTTACAAAAAAAGAAAAAGAATTATTAAAAAAATTAAATACACCAGCAAAAGTGCAGGATTTTTTGAATAATTTGGAGTTTAATTTTGAAAAGGGAGGGGAGACACTAAAATCTCCAGTTATGGTTTTGAGAATCAAAAATGCCCATTGTATAGAAGGAGCTATTTTAGGAGCGTATATACTTTCTTTGCATGGTTTTCCTCCACTTGTTTTACATTTACTGGCGACAAAAGATGATTTTGATCATGTTATTGCGCCATTTAAAATAAATGGTCTTTGGGGGGCGTTATCAAAGACTAACCATGCAGTATTGCGATATCGTGAACCAGTTTATAAAAGCATCCGTGAGCTTGTGATGTCGTATTTCCATGAATATTTTTTAGATAATGGTGTAAAAACATTAAGAAAATATTCTGAACCATTAAATTTAAATGTTTTTGAAAAAGGATGGGAAAGGGAGGAGGATGACCTATGGGGGATAGATGAAGAGCTAGATAAAATAAAACATTATGATATCGCACCAAAAAATGTTTTAAAAAATCTTAGAAAAGCAGATAAGGTAGAGATAAAAGCTGGAAAGATTGTTGAATATAAAAAAAGTAAATCATAAATCTTTTCTGGCGGACAAAACGAAGCCAGTGCCCGCAGGCGAAAAGCTTTACGATTTACTTTTTTATTAGAAAAAACTAAAAATTTTATCTAGTAAATTTCTAAACCAGCTTTTTTTTGTTGATTGTAAATTGTTTTCTTCTAAAGAGTTAATCACTGTGGCAGTATTTTGTGATGCTAGATCCTGCAGAGTTTGTGTTTTTGTTGTTTTTGAGGGTTTTTTGATAGTATTTTTTGTAATGATTGGTTTTTCCCCTTCACCTGGTGAAGGGGAAATTGAATTGGATGTAGAAGGAAGAATTTCTTCTGGTTTTTCGAATTTTTGCATTATTTGATTCCAGGTTTTTTGAGAGAGTGCCGCGATGACATAACTAGTTTCCCAGATTTTACTTTGTAAATCAGTATTTTTTATTCCTCCATCAGTATCTTGTTTTGCCCCTAAATAATCAAGTGGTGTATTGTTATTTTTAGTCCAATCTTCAGGCTTTTCTGATAACGCGGTGATGCCTCCTATCGCCCAAGCAGTAGAAGAGACATTACCAAATCCTCCATCATCTTTTTGATTTTGTTTTAAGAATTCTTTTGCTTTTATTAAAGCATTTGAGATTTCTCCTCCCCCTGCTAAGGGGGAGGTTGGGAGGGGATCTTTTTCATTATTAAAAAAAGCTAAAGTCTGTATGACAGCACCTGTCATATCTACGTTATCATTCCAAGACCCATTTTCTTTTTGTTTGGATATTATATAAGTGACAGTATCTTTTATTATATTGTCTTCTTTTGTATATCCAGCATTTTGGAGAACGATTAAAGCAAAGATGTCATCATTATCTTCTTCAACATTACCAAATTGTTTTCCATCATAACTATCTAATATTTTTTTAATGTAATTTTCATTGTTTACATTATATGGATTAATACCCAGTGCCATTAGTGACATTGAATGTCTTTCGTAATCAGTAATTAGAGAACTGTCTGGTAAATTATTTTCTGAAAGGTATTTAGTTAATTTTATTTTCTGTTCAGGGTATGAAATATCTGATGCAATAGCTAAAGATGCCCAATCAGTGTATAAATTTTCACCGAAAGATCCATCTTCTTTTTGTTGTGAAAATATGAAATCAGTAGCTTTTTTGAGATCGAATTTTATTTTTTCCGGAGGGGGAGTAGGGGCAGAAAATGTTGGTCTACCACCTCCTCTATGAATCACTATTGGTTCAGGTGTTGGTTCAGGTGTTGGCTCTGGTTCTGGGAGAGGAGGGGGTATGACCGGGTCTGGTTCGATAGGGTCAATGAATTTTAAAGAAATTAAGTCATTAGGTTTTAATTCATATTGGTTTAATCCGACTGTACCTTCAGTAGAATTCAATGACCAGCTCCAATAATGATAGACATCTTTATCGTCTTTGTCTTTACTCGTGTAGCCGGATATATCATTAAGAGAATTTAAAAAGGCACCTGGAGGCCAGCTCCAATTCCAGTCATTTTGAATTCCTGACTGCAAGATCGCACAATAGGCTGTGACTTTTAATTCTGTTGTACTTGCATTATCGCTATTACAAGCTTCGACATCTATATTTTTATCGTATATTGAGCTCGTGTTAGTACTTATAGTCAGATGAATATTTATAGATGTTGGTGGTATTACTTCTGGTGTTATATCTTCAGCAAAAATGTGAAATGGAAGGGATATTAAAATAAATGACAAGTATAAAATTTTTTTTATGTTTTTCATAATTTTTTTTGTCCCGTACTGAGCTTTGCTCTAGTACTGGGATTCATATTTCCATGAGACTATATCTCCATAGTTAATTTTATAATTTGAGATCCCTATTTCTGCTTTTTTACCATTCACATAATAAATCCAATATTTATCACTGTTTTTTATTCCGTTTATTTCTTCTATGAATTTTCCCATGCCAGTGTATTCTTTATCTTTGAAATTTATTTTTCCTTCTTTTTGAAGTTTGTTCATAAAGTCATAGACAGTTATTTGCCCGAGGATATCATCAGTAAAAACTGTATCAATTTCTTTTATGCCTATTTTATCTTT
Source organism: Minisyncoccota bacterium (assembly GCA_041667145.1). Classification (GTDB taxonomy): domain Bacteria; phylum Patescibacteriota; class Minisyncoccia; order Phycocordibacterales; family UBA9973; genus UBA9973. Next base: position 12,628 of record JBAYFP010000005.1, on the reverse strand, counting down.
TCCTACATAAGGAGAGGGAAAAGGAGGGAGTATGGAGTTTCGTGTTTGAAAAAATTTTAATGAAAATGTCCCTAAAAGAATTGAGAAAATTATAATTACTCCTATTTTTATTTTTTCTTTTTTATTCATAATAAATTGAGCACAAAAAAATCCTGCTATGTGAGCAGAATTTGGGGCCTTCAAAAATAAGAAGGTATATCCTGCTCGGGACTAATAAAATGATTGGTAATCGGACTTGTTCCCTACACCTATCGGTGTCTGGGACTTACCGTAGCGGCACTGTACTGGAATCCCCGCCTGCAGCATGTGCAGCATTTCGAGCAGGTCACCAGTTTCCCCAAGCATTTTTTTGATTTTTTAAATGAACTCTTTTATTTTATGCTTTTATATTTGTCTGTCAATTTTTGTTGTGGATAACAAGAAACTGATATAATAAGATTATGAGAGCTAAAAAAATGAGAGTAATGGTTTTTGGGACATTTGATGGATTACATAAAGGGCATCTTAATTTTTTTAAACAGGCCAAAAGCTTCATGAAGAATTCATTTTTAATTGTTTCAATAGCAAGAGATGAAAATGTATTTAGAATAAAAGGAGAGAAGCCAAGATTAAGAGATGAAGAAAGAAGGAGATTAGTAGAAAAATGTAGTTTGGTGGATAAAGTAGTATTGGCTGGGAAAAAGAAATATTTGTCTCATATATTAAAAGAGGCTCCTCATATTATCGCGTTGGGATATGACCAAAAAGCTTATGTCAAGAATCTTAGAAAGGATTTAAAAAATAAGGGTATTTTGATAAAAATAATACGCTTAAAACCTTATAAAGAAAAAATTTACAAAAATCACTTGCTAAATAAAAATAGATAAATATAATCCCGTAGTAGAATTTTGCAAAAATTTCACTACAGGATATAATTTTATATTATTAGTAATTATTAAAAAATAATATGCAACAGTTAGATATAATAAAAAACATAAAAAGAATATTTTTGAATAAAAACTTTATTTATATATTGCTTGTCAGTTTTATTTCTTTAGTAATTATTTTAGCTATTGGGCTGGGAATAATCTGGCATTATCGTGCGAATGTTTTTGATTATTTTGCTAAAGAATACTTACAAGAAATTCAAGATCCTAATAATGCTTTGGGAAATAATGGAAATTCTACCGCTGGGAAAATTATTGAAAAACAATCTATTTTTTCACAAGAATCATTTGTTGTAGACGCAGTAAAGAAAACCAATCCAGCTGTTGTTTCCATTATTATTAGTAAAAATGTTCCTAAATACGAACTTTATACTGATCCAAATCAGCAACAAGATCCATTTGGTGGTTTATTTCCTAATTTTTTCTTTAATATTCCTCAGTATCGACAAAATGGTACAGAGAAAAAAGACATTGGTGGTGGCTCAGGATTTTTTGTATCAAGTGATGGTTTAATCGTTACAAATAAACATGTGGTTGATCAAAAAGACGTCGAGTATACCGTTTTTACGAATGATGGTAAGAAACATACTGCTACTGTTGTGGCTCGTGACCCAGTGCTTGATATTGCTCTTATAAGAGTCACAGGAACTGGTTTTCCTTATCTTTCATTAGGTAATTCTGATTCTTTACAAGTGGGACAGAGTGTCATTGCTATTGGTAATGCTCTCGGTGAATATAGAAATACTGTTTCTGTTGGTGTCATTTCTGGACTTGCTCGTTCTGTGACAGCAGGAGATGCCTCGGGTAATACTGAAGTGCTAGATCATGTTATCCAGACAGACGCTGCTATTAACCCTGGAAACTCTGGTGGGCCTCTACTTGATTTATCTGGACGGGTAGTAGGTGTGAATGTGGCAATGGCACAAGGATCTCAGAGTGTTGGTTTTGCACTTCCTATAAATAGTGTAAAGGGTGCTATTGAATCTGTAAAAAGTACTGGGAAGATTGTACGGCCGTATTTGGGTGTAAGGTATGTTCCAATAACTTCTGATATGAAAGATAAGAATAATTTGACTGTTGATTATGGGGTACTCGTCAAAGCAGGGCAGAACGCTAGTGAACTTGCTGTGATACCTGGAAGTCCTGCAGATAAAGCAGGGATAGTAGAAAATGATATTATTCTTGAAATTGATCGTGTGAAATTAGATGATAAAACTACTCTAGCCTCAGTTATTAGGCAGAAAAATATTGGCGATGTTATTACTTTAAAAATTCTTCATAAAGGGACAGAAAAAACTGTTCAAGTGACTCTCGAAGCTGCTAAAGATAATTAATTTTTATTGTTTTTATCTCACGTCTTGAAGTCTCAAAGTGATGAAAAATCCGATGAGTAGTATCGCGCCTAAAACAAAGAAAAGATATTCAAAAGAGGGAACAAGTAGTAGAACAGGTATAGCAATAAGTGGGGCAATAACATAGGAGATAGAAGGAGCGTTACGGAAGAAACTGATTTCATCAGCATTCTTTTCAGTTATTTCCTTAAAAAAATAACTTTCATTCATAGTTTCTATCATAGCTGCTCCAATACGTGTAATAAATAGGGCAGAGGCCCATATCCAAAGTATGGGTTTTGTGATTAATGGAATGGTTAATACAGACAACGAAAGAATTAAAAATCCGATGATAAGCATTTTTTTTTCACCAATTTTATCTGAAAGCTTGCCCAATGGAAAGTCTAACAATACAAAAGGAATAAGCATTATTGAAAAGATAATTCCTATTTTGTCCCAACCAAAACCCATGTATTCATGTAGATATATTGGTGTATAAATTATCATCCATGCATAAAAGAATTGTAAAATTAGGTGGCTCAAATATATTTTAGAAATATTTTTATTTTTTATAAAAGATTTGATAGTTTTTAAAATAGGAACCCTTTTATATTCTGGGTCTTTAAAGTCATGAAGGAATAAAATAAAAATAAGTGATACTAAAATCATAAATCCCGCTCCAAAAAGATAGATACCGGTGAAAGAACTTTTATTAATTATTGATCCGGAAATTAATTGGGCCACAATCCAAGCAAGACTTATTATCATAAGATAAAATCCTCTCAAGGTTCCAATTCTTGAGTTTTTTGAAAAATCTTCAATAAAAATATCTAATGAAGCGATGACAAAATTGATTGATATAAAGTAAAGGATGAAAGCAGGGATCACGAGGTAGATACTATTTCCTAGGGCAAGTAATATAAAGGATAGAAAAATTAATAGACAAAAAAACAAGATAGTTAAACGGTTGCCTAATTTAGTCAAAATTTTAGGCATTTTTAATAGTCCCCAGATAGTTAAAATAGAGGCTATTATATAAATAATACCCACATAATATTCACTGATATAAGCTTCTAAAAAACTTGAGTTTATGTAGGATGTGAGAGCTACAGGAATAGAAAATAAAAAACCAGCTAAGTAGATTATTTTTCTATTGTGCTTCATTTTTAACATTATCGTTATTTTAGATACTTAAAACTACAGGAATGACTAATGGTCTTTTTGCTGTTTTTTGATATAGGAATTTTGAAACTGTCTCACCAAGGTTAGCTTTTATCTGATCGAGATCTATAGGCATTCTCACATTTCCATCTTCTACTCCTTTTTTTATGATGATTCTTACCTGACGTAGAAGTTCTTGGTTTTCTTTTAGATAAACAAATCCGCGTGATATTAAGTCAGGAGATTTTTTTAATTTTCCAGTTTTCTGATCGACGAGAGCTATAATGACAAACATTCCGTCTTGGGCAAGCATGACACGATCTCTTATGACGACGTCTTGTACATCACTTATTGCGAGTCCATCTACCATCATAGGGGCTGAGGGGGCTTTTTCTTTTCGTAATGTCATTTTTTGTCCATCAGCAGAAATTTCTATAATAGATCCGTTGTCTGGAATAATAATATTTTCTTCTGACATACCGATTTCGAGGGCGAGTTCTTTGTGGAGTTCTAACATGTAATGGTTGCCGTGAATTGGAATAAAGAATTTAGGATGAGTTTTTATATGGAGCCATCTTATATCTTCCTTGTTTCCATGTCCTGTAGCATGAACGAAATCTTCTCCAGTAGTACGATAGCTTATTATTTTTACTCCTTGACGTGATAGATTGTCTTTTATACGTTGAACTTTTATTTCGTTTCCAGGTACGATAGAAGAAGAGAGAATGATAGTATCTCCTTTTTTGATTGAAAATTTTGTATGAGATTTATTAGCGGCTCTTGAGAGGGCTGCAAATTCTTCTCCTTGTGAGCCGGTCATGAGTATGACTACTTTATTTGGTGGATAATTGTTTGCTTCTTCAATAGGTATGATTGTATCTTTTTTTGGTTTAAAATATCCGGCTTCTATGGCGACATCAATGTTTGTTTTCATTGAACGTCCATCGATAGCGATTTTTTTTCCTAAAGATTCAGCGACTTTGACTATATGAGTGAGGCGAGTGATATGAGAAGCGAAAGCAGCGATTATTATTCTTCCATTTATTCTTTTTATTAAATTTTCGAGTCCCTGATGTACTTTTATTTCAGGTAAGGAAAATCCTTCGTTTTCTATGTTTGTGGAGTCAGTCATCAAGAGCAACACTTTTGCCTTGTCAAAAATCGAATATTCTTTTTCTTCCTCTTTGGATACTACTCCGTCTACTTGATCTAACTTGTAGTCTCCTGGGGTCACTATCAATCCGTTTTTTGTTTCTATGATTACTCCTAATGAATCAGGTATGGTATGAGTGACACCAAAAAATCTCACTTTAATTTTTCCACAAGTGACTGATCCATCTTTTTCAACGATATTTTCTTTCATGGCAGGTAGTTGAGGGAATTCGGCTTGTCGTTTTCTCATCATAAGTATAGAAAGCTGACGAGAGTATACAGGAGGATTACCTATACGTGAAAGAACTATTGGTACTCCTCCTATATGATCTAAGTGTCCATGAGTTATAAATAAGCCTCGTATTTTATCTTTATGTTCTTCAAGATACGTCGTGTTGGGAATGACATAATCTACTCCTGGAGTGTCTTCGTTCGAAAAATGCATACCTGCATCTACAATGACTATGTCATTATCTATTTCTATCGCTGTCATATTTTTCCCTATTTCTTCTACTCCTCCGAGTGGAATGATACGGATTACTCCTTCTCCGGGTGGTGGGATTTTATTTTCAATTATATTTTTGTATCCATTTTTGTTTCCAAAGCCACGATTGTTGTTTCTGGATTGGCCATAGTTTTTCTTGGAATATTGATAAGTAGAGTTTTTTGTATTTTTTTTCTTATTTTCTCCAGACGTTGGACGTCTGGTTCCCAGACGTCCAACGTCTGGAGCCCTTGTATTAAGACGTGGGACGTCTATTTTGGTAGGTTTTTTCTCATCGATACTTAAAGCGCTAAAAGGCAGTCTAGTTTTTCTCATTATTTTTTATTTATTTTATTAATAAAAATAGTTTTTATTTGGAAAATATTTTCCAAACATTATCTGTTTTAGTATACCACATATATGAATTTAGAAATCTGTCTCCTGAATTGGTGATATGATCCATAGTAAACCCTTTTAGGTCTTTTGAGACAACATATATAAAATCAGGACTATATAAAAAGATGGCAGGCATATCTTTTTTAATTTCATCCTCAAACAGGGCATATTTTTTGATCCTTGATTTTTCATCGATTGTGATGGAGGCATCTTCTAATATTTTGTCTACTTTTGCATTGGTATACATCGCAACATTGAGCCCGGGGTCTTTACGTTGTGATGAATGCCAAAATGCAAATAGATCTGATTCGTTATTGATAATTTGCCCAAAGAGTAAAGCGTCATATTGACGTGGGCGTATGACACTTTGGTTTAGGTTGCCTATCTCGAAAGTTTTTACAGTGACCTTCATTCCTATATTTTCTAGATTTTTTCTTATAAGTTCAGCAGTTTTGGCAAGTTCTCCTGCATTACTTGTTGAAATAGAAAATTCTATGTATGTGGTAGTTTTTTTCTTATTTTTACCAACAGTAGTTTTTTCTAGAAATCCGTCTATGCCTTTTTTCCAACCATCTTTTGTTAGTATGTCTTGTGCTTTTTTAATTTTTTCTTCTTGAGATGTATTGTTTTCTTGATTTAGTTTTTGGTAATTTATCATGTTGGGTGGTATCGGGTCATTGATGACTACACCATATCCGAGCAAAACATCACGCACAATACTGTCTTTGTCAACGGCTAAATCGATAGCTTTTATGACGTTTTTGTCTGTAAAAATTTGATTTTGATTTTGATTAAAAAAGAGTCCAAATACTCGAGGGAGTGTCAGAGATTCTATTCGATAATTTTTTTCTTTTAATATTTGGGCATTTGCTGGAGTAATCGAACTTATTTGATCTATTTCTCCTTTTTCTAACGCTGATATTAAAGCGTTTTCATTTTGATAAAAATGTAATGTCATTTTTGTTATATATGGTTCACCGAGATTAAATTTTTTAAATGGAGCTAGATCATAATAATCTATTAGACCTGTAGATTGTTTGCTTATTTTTGCTATTTTATATGGTCCTGAACCGATTGGGTTTGTATTTGAATCATTGAGTTCGATAGGGGAAGTATTCCATAGATATGCAGGCATTATTCCTAATGTTGTATTTTCTAGAAAAGATGCATAGGGTTGTTTTAATATAAATTTAATTGTTTTATCATCAATTTTTTCTACACTGACTCCATCCCAGCCTCCTTTTTTAGGACTTTTCATCGTTGGATCTTTTATTTTTTCTATAGTAAACACTATATCATCGGTGGTTATAGGTTTGTTGTCATGGAAATAGATTTTGTCTTTTAAAGTAAAAGTGTATATTAATCCATCTTTTGACATCTCATATTTTTCTGCTAGATCTGGAATAATGGTGCCATCTGTATTTTTTCTCATTAACCCAGAATAGATAAGGGCTACCATATCTTGATCAGCTTGGGAAGTTGCTATGATAGGATTTATAAAACGTGGAGTACCGACTATACCTTCAGAAATAGACCCTCCTTTTAAGGCTACAGAGGTCATAAAAGATGTATTAATACTTTGAAGAATTGCTAGTGTGCTTATAAGAAAAATAACAACAAGGCTAAAAAAAACCATATATTCTTTTTTTGAAAAATGAGAGATAGCTTTCTTTATTTCGTTTTTTGACGGCAATAAATTAAGTATACGAATGTAAAATTTTTGCATAAGAAAAATTTAATGAGAGTGTTGTTCTTTTAGATTTTTGCTTTTATTATGATGGTGAGAAAAGCAGATAAAGTAAAAAGAATCCCACAAACAATAGATAAATAAAAAAGAAATCTTTCGAAACCTCTGCGAGTGTGATGAAAAGAATCCCCATCACTTCCTCCGAGCGCACCTCCTACCCCTGCTCCTGATTGCTGGAGCAATATCGCTGTCACTAAAACTACTGAAAGCACTATTTGTGCATATGGAAGTATTGTAGCTACTAATTGCATAGAGCTAGTATCTCATAATTTGGGCAAAAAGGCAACAAGTATGTTTTTTTGTTTGCATATTTTTTTTGTGAGTTTATAATATCAATATGAAAAAAGAAATTACAATGTTAGCTTTGTTTCAAAATTTATTCCATAATTTTAATGCTCGTGCTTTTAAAGATGCTACTCTTGCTTTCAAAAAACACTTAGATGACGGTGGTAAAATGTTGCTTGCTATGGGTGGAGCTATGTCTTCCGCTCAGATGGGTATCACTCTCGCTCCCATGATCAAAGAAGGGAAAATACATGCTGTTTCTTGCACAGGAGCAAATCTTGAAGAGTCTGTCTTTAGATTAGTAGCACACAATAGCTATAAAGATTATCCAGATTATAGATATTTTACAAAAGAAGATGACGAGGCTATTTTAAATAGGGGGGAAAGAAGAGTGACGGATACATCTATACCAGAAGAAGAAGCTTTTCGTGTAGTAGAACCAATTATTTTAAAAAGATGGAAAGATGCACAAGCGAAAGGGGAGAGATATTTTCCTCATGAATATTTTTACCAGATTTTATTATCAGATGAATTGAAAGGTAAATACGAAGGAAATCCAGAGCATTGTTGGCTCCTTGAAGCTGCGAAGAAAAATTTGCCGATTGTTGTGCCAGGCTGGGAGGATTCTACCTTAGGAAATATTTTTGCTGGATATTGTAAAGCGGGAGAAGTGAGTCCGACTGTCATGAAGACTGGTGTGGAATACATGATGTATCTTTATGACAGATATACAGAGCTCTCAAAAGCAGGTCCTGGGTTAGGATTTTTCCAAATTGGAGGAGGAATCTCTGGAGATTTTCCTATTTGTGTAGTGCCTTCTATAAAATATGATTTGAAAAAAGAGGTTCGACCTTGGGGATATTTCTGCCAGATTTCTGATAGTACAACCTCTTATGGTTCATATTCAGGTGCTACTCCAAATGAAAAGATAACTTGGGATAAACTCACAAAACACACTCCAATGTTTGTTATAGAATCTGACGCTACGATAGTGGCTCCACTCATGTTTGAAGCTATTTTAGATAGATATAATATAGTTGAAAAATAAGTTGTGTATAACTATTTTGCTATTCCTATAGGGGGGGGGTATAATGGGTTTATTAAAAACTTAATGAAGATTATTTAAAAATATGAAGAAATATATTTTAGGCTTGTTTTTATTTGGTTTTATTCTAGTTCCCTCGTTTTCTTTTGCTGATCCAGTAGATCCTGATCTAATTACTACGGGGTCTGACTGTGTAGATATAACGCATAGTCTTTCTTATGCTAATAGAAATAAAAAAAGTAATGATGTTCAAGATGTTTCAGCACTTCAAGATTTTTTGCAAACTAACGGATATTTAAGTACTGATCCAACTGGGTATTTTAGTAAAGCTACGCGAGATGCTGTCAAAAAATTTCAGGCAGCAAATGGTCTTACTGCTGATGGATCTGTTGGTCCTAAAACAAGAAAGGTTATTCATGATTTAACTTTTTGTGATGGAACGACTCCAATTGATACTTTCTCCATTTTATCTCCCAAAGCAGGAGAATCTTATGGACCAGCTTCAGTTGTTGCTATAAGAGTTGCAACAGGAGAATTGAACAAGAGAGTGATTTTACGTCTTTATAAAGGGAATCAAGTTGCACAAACTATTACTGAGGGTTATTCAAACAGTACAGATGGTATATTTTCATATTCTTGGGCTATCCCTTCTTCTTTATTGATTGGAACAGATTATCGTATTCATGCTCAATTGCCAGATAACATGTTAGCATCTGGTTCATCTAAATTGAGTGGCTATTTTAGTATTACTACTCAGACTCCAACTACTCCTTCGATCACAGTTCTTTCACCAAATGGAGGGGAGACATTGCAGGTAGGAAAAACTTATAACATTACATGGACTTCTATTGGAGTAGATAAAGTATATATTTGGTTAGCAGGAAAAGATGCGACTGATGTGGCAGAGTTAATAACTGAAGAATCACCAGCTTCTATAGGTAGATATTCTTGGGCAATACCAACTAATAATTCTGATATTAACAGAGGTGGTCAATTTAAAATTAAAGTTGCTAGAAAAGCAGCTGATTCTAGTGTTGTGCTTTATGATTCCTCTGATAATTATTTCACTATCACTTCTGCAACTACTCCTTCTAACCAACCCACTATCTCTAAAATAGAGGGACCTCAGACATTAAATATTGGACAAATGGGAACATGGAAGGTGAATGCATCTGCTCCTTTAGGGAATCTTTCATATTCTGTAGTTTGGGGGGATGAAAATCTTAGGACAACAACTGGTTTACCCACTCAAAGTATGCAACAAGTAGCGACATTTAATCATACATATGGTGTAGCGGGAGTATTTACGCCTACCTTTACTGTAAAGAGTGAAAATATGATTAGGTGTAATGTTGCTCCATGTCTTGGAGACAATAGTGGAACCGATACTTCAAGTTTAACTGTGAATGTTGGAAATAGTGTTGTTCCAACAGCAAGTTGTACTGATTCTGATGGAGGGATAAATCTTGATATTGTAGGTATAACAGATGACAGAGTTAATGGTATTGGTACTTCCTATACAGACAAATCGGTGGGTATTAATGGGAGTGTTTGTTCTGGTGCAAGTTGTACCGGAGTTGCAGAAGGGTATTGTGAAAATAATCTTGTAAAAAATTTGGTTTATCAATGTTCAAGTGGATATTCAGTAAATGGTGCATGTGCTAAAAAGGTTGTTGTCCCTTCGATCACCGTTCTTTCTCCTAAATCTGGTCCTGTAGGGACAGTAGTGACTGTAAGTGGCTCAGGTTTTATTGGTAGTAAGGGTGTAGGATGGTTTGACCAGCCTGGTAGTGGAGGATATTTGATATCATCTGCGATTTCTTCAGATAATTCAATGAAATTTACTATTCCTTCAAAAAATCCTGGGACTTATTATGTAGCAGTACAGACATCTAGTGGACAGAGTAACAATTTACCATTTACTATTACTTCTCCAACCCCCATCCCTCCAATCGTTGGTCAGACTATATCTGTTGTATCTCCTTCAAAAGGACAAACTTTTATGACACGCTCAATTTTGCCTATAAATATTAAGATAGGAGCAAACAGAAGAGTCGCTGTGCGTCTTTACAAAGGAAACGTCTCAGTGCAAAACATTATTGAAGGTTATCCTGACACAACAGGTGAAGTTGAAGATTATGCATTCACGCATTCTTGGACTATCCCAGCTACACTTGTAGCAGGATCAGATTATCGTATATATGCTCAATTACCAGATGGTGTTCAGCAAGCTATAATTAGTGATTATTTTAGTATAACTACACCGACAGTAAGTATCCCTCAGAACTCAAACGCGTTAGATGCCTTTAATAGTGCAACAAATGAGAATAAAGGAAATTCACAAACTTCAAGTTGTTCGTCATTTGTTATGAATCTAAGTAAGGGTATGAATAATCCTGAAGTTAAATGTCTTCAACAAATGCTTCTTGAGAAAGGTTATAAAATCGATGGGATAACAAAAGGTGAAGAAACGACTTACTTTGGTTATTCTACTTTAGTAACTCTCAAAGCATTTCAAACCGATCATCAACTTACAGCAGACGGAATAATGGGAGTGAACACTTTTTCAGCTTTAAAAAATTAGGCTAAATCATTCCAGACCAATAGCTTCCATTCGTTTTTTGTAAACCAATGGGGGATATAAGAAACTATTGCCATACTAGCATTGTCTACAGGGTTAAAATAACTTAGGTTGTTGTATTCAGATGCAGTAAGTTTATCCCCGTAAAGCATATAAGACATTATCATCTTTAGAAAAATGCCGTGAGTAACCATGACGATTCTTTTTTCGCGTCTTTCAGTAATGTAAGCTAACAATTTTTTCGCCCTTTCTTTTAGATCCACAAAATTTTCTTCATCAGAATATCGGTAATCATCTGGATGATAACTTTTATCGATACGATTTATAATATCTTCCACTAATTTTTCTTTTCCTGAGTGGCCGATTATTTCAGATGGATTTCTCCTCTCTTTTAAAAGGTCAGAATATTCTACTGGCATTTTTAATTCTCTTGCAATAATTTCTGCTGTTTCTTTTGTCCTTTGAAATGGACTTGCGATGATGACTTGAGGACGTCCTTTCTTTTTTGGGAATCTTATTGCTGTAGCAAAGGCTTGAGATCTACCTTTTTCGGTAAGGGATCCTTCTGCTCCTTGCCTTATACCTTTAGCATTACTTTCTGTCTCTCCGTGTCTCACAAAATAGATTAATTTATTTGCCATATATGTTATTCTACTATATTTTTGTGTTACCCGGTAGTAGATTTTGGTAAGGTAAATTTTTTAAAAAATTTACGCACTTCGTGCATTACCAAAACTCACTACGGGGTGTTATACTTAAGTATTATTAGGTTAATAAATAAATAAATTTATGGCAAAAGGAGATGGGCATAGAAAAGAGAAAAAGAAACCAAAAAAGGTAAAGAAATAAAATAGCACAAAAAATGCCTAAAATATAGGCATTTTTTGTGCTTTATCCCGCTTCTTTGGCGGGGTTGACTTCCAATTTTGCTTGATATATACTTGCTTTTAGCGCCTCTACCAACTTGATAGGACGCTTTTGTTTTAATCTTTGACAAGTGAAGAAAAAGTACAAGCCCCGCCACTGCGGGGCAGTGCAAGTTTGTTTTGTTTTTTTGAGTAAGTATAAATAATTTTTAGAGCAATGGTTAAACTCTAACGAGCAACAAAAATATGGCTGAGTGCTGTTTTTTGTTTTGTTTCGTTCTAATAACTTTTAGTTAGAGTTTGATCCTAGCTCAGGATGAACGCTGGCGGCGTGGATAAGGCATGCAAGTCGAACGGACCTCATTTTTCCTGAGATGCGATTATATCAAGTCAAAGGTCGTTTGAGGTTAGTGGCGAACGAGGTAGTAATACATAGGAACTTCCCCCAAAGTCGTGAATAATTCGTTGAAAGACGGACTAATACACGATGGTCTCGCAAGAGTAAAGATTTTTCGCTTTGGGAAAGGCCTGTGCGATATCAGCTAGTTGGTAGTGTAATGGACTACCAAGGCTATGACGTCTAGGGGAGGTGAGAGCCTGACCCCCACCGATGGTACTGAGACACGGACCATACACCTACGGGTGGCTGCAGTC
>JBAYFP010000004.1:0-90864 GCA_041667145.1 Minisyncoccota bacterium | reverse complement strand
GATACTCCTAGAAAAAAGCTTAAGTGGGAAACACCCAATGAAGTAATGCAAGAGAAGAAGTTATTTAAAAATGAAAAAACCACCTAGATGGTGGTGATGCAATGAGGGGTGGAATGTCGGTTTGAACACTCGTATATATGATAGCATATTCTGTTTAATCTGTCAACTTTTCTAGAGGTACATTCAACATTGAAGTGCAACACTTTCATATAAAAACAAAAACACCCCGATTTAAGGGCGTTTTTAATAATATTTATATTTTTTACTTTTTCTTTTTTATTTCCCCTAAAACTCTATCACGTATATTATAAAACCTGTCTATTGGTAAGCCTCTTTTATCACAATTATTAATCAAATCCATCACCTTTTCATATTCTCCTCCTGGTCCGTTTAATTTATTATATTCCTCCAACAATGTTTCCCACTCTTTCTCCAAATCAGGATGCTTGCCCATATCAAGTTGATAAACATTATCAACATTAATTTTTTGCGGATCTATAGGGCCCACTATTCCTTTTCTTTCACCAACTTTTTCTTTAAGTTTTCTTTTTTTAATATTGACTTCAGCAATTTTTTTTATAATCTTTTCTCGTTCAATCGCCAATTTACGTAATTCTTCTTCAACTAATAATTCATTTTCATTAGTGCCTGTTTCTAAGCCTGATTCTTTCTTGCCAGTTCCCTTTCTATTGGATAATTTTTCCATTTTCATAAAAATTTATTAAATTAATAATAAAAACTTTTATTTCTTCTTTTTATCTTCCTCCTTTTTGAAAGGCACGCCGAGATGTTCAAAGAAGGCTTTTCCTTCTTTTTTATCTTTAGCTGTAGAAACGAGAGTAATAGAAAGTCCAAAAACGTCTTTGATATCTTCATCTGCTGTCTCTGGGAAAATAGTATGTTCTTTGATGCCGATCGTTAAGTTACCAATGTTGTCCACTGCTCCAGGATTAATACCACGAAAGTCTTTCGTACGAGGAAGAGCAACGTTTATAAGCTTCTCTAAGAAAGCAAACATTCTTTTACCACGCATAGTGACGACAACTCCGATAGGGTCACCTTGCCTTACTTTGAAAGATGCGATGGATTGTTTAGCACCTCTTAATGCTCCTTTTTGACCAGTGATTTTTGCTAAACGGCCCAAGATCGCTTCATTTTTATTTTTATCTTTCTTAATAGCTGTGCCAGTGCCGACATTTAATACTACCTTCTTCATCTTAGGAGAAGCCATACTATTTTTATAATGAAAAGCACTTTTCATCTTTTCAAAACTCTCTTTTTCTTTTTCTTTTACAGTTAAATGTTTCATATATCTAAATTAAATTTCTTGTCCGCTCTTTTTAGTGATTCTGACCATTTTACCACTAACATTCTTTTTCCCAAGACGAGTTCTAAGACCAGTTTTCGGATCAAGAATTTGAACATTGGAAACATGCATTGGCATAGCTTTGTCTATCACACTACCCTTTTCTCCAGATTTTCTAGGGCGTTGATGTTTCTTCATCATATTTACACCTTCTACCACAACTTTATTTTTCTCAACTAAAACAGTGACAATCTTGCCTTTTTTGCCTTTATCTTTACCTGCTATAACTATTACATGGTCTCCTTTTTTTAATTTCATAAAATTTATTTTAATTAAATAACCTCTGGTGCAAGAGAAATTATCTTCTGGAAACCTTTTTCAGCAAGTTCTCTTGGAATTGGCCCAAAGACACGTCCAGCTCTCGGATCAAGCTTCCCTTTTTCTAATAAGACTACAGCATTGTCATCAAAACGAATATAAGATCCGTCTTTTCTTCTAAAAGCATTTCGGGTACGAACAACGACAGCCTGATGTACATCTTTTTTCTTTACATCTTTTCTAGGACTTGCGATCTTCACAGAAATAATAACAAGATCTCCAAGAGTGGCGTATCTCTTTTTTGAGCTACCCAAAATCTTAAACACCTTACCTACGGTGCCTCCTGCATTATCTGTTATTTTTACTAATGTTTCGTTTTGAATCATAAAATTATAATTTTTTTACTACTTTAAACTTTTTATCTTTTGAAATTGGCCTCGTCTCAACTATTTCTACTTTATCACCAATCTTATATTCATTACCTTCATCGTGCGCCTTGTATTTCTTATTTATTTTATAGTATTTACCATATTTAGGATGTTTAACAAATCGTGAGATAGAAACGACAACAGTTTTATCCATCTTATCAGAAACAACAACACCATTTAACACAGTGCTTCTATTTTCTTTTATTTCTTTTTTTATCTTTGTTTTCATATTATTATACTTTTACCTGTCCCGTAGTGAGCTTTGCTCTACTACTGGGATTATTCTTATTTATCTCTGTTAACACTCTGGCTACTTGTTTCTTTAAAGTCATATGCTCTTTAACATTTTTTGACTTTGAACCTTGCGCTTTAAATCTTAGAACTCTGATACTTTCTTCCAAATCAATAAGCTTTTTCTTAAGCTCTTCCATCTTCATTCCTTTAAAATTTTCTTTTTCTTTTGTTGCCATATAATTAAATTATTGGTTATGAGCTCTTGAAACGACTCTGGTTTTAACAGGAAGCTTTGTACCAGCCTTTCGGAGTGCTTCATGAGCGATAGCCTCTTCTACTCCATCTACTTCAAATATAATACGTCCAGGATAAACATCAAAACAATATCCTTGTGGGTCCCCCTTTCCCTTTCCCATTCCCATCTCTGCTGCTTTAGCTGTGAAAGGTCTATCAGGGAAAATACGAACCCAATATTTACCAGATTTGGTCAAAGTACGAGATATAACTTTTCTAGCAGATTCAAGTTGATTTGATTTGACGCGTGCTTGAGTTAAAGCTTTAAGCCCAAAAGACCCGAAGGAAAGCTTCGTCCCACGTGTATCAGGTGAATTTGCTTTTGGATTACTCCTCTGTGTCTGCCATTTTCTAAATTTTACTTTTTTGGGTACTAACATATATTTTTATTATTTACTAACTTTTTTCTCTCCAAAATGAGCAGGTTTTTTATCAGCAAAGATCTTGCCTCGATAAATCCAAACTTTTATACCTATAACACCATACGACAATGTCGCACGTTCACGCTTGAAATCAATGTCCGCACGGAAAGTTTGAAGAGGGATACTTCCGCGTTTCAACTCTTCCGTTCGAGCAATTTCAGCTCCTCCTAAACGACCTCCCAAAACTACACGCACTCCTTCTACTCCGTGAGTGGTCATAACCTTTTCAACAATCTGTTTTATAACTCTACGATACGGCAACCTTTTTTCTAATCCTTCGGCTATCATATAGGCAACGATAGCAGCATCAGCTTCTGGATTTGGAACTTCAATAATTTCAAGTTTAAAATCTTCTGATTTAGTGAGTTTCAACTTAGCCATCTTTTTCAAAATGTCTTCTTTTAGTTTTGTGACGCCTTCTCCATTTCTTCCGATAATAAGACCGGGGCGAGAAGTTCTGATGACGAAACGAGTGGTCTTTTGATTTCTTTCTATCTCGATAGAAGAAACATACATACCGCGTAACTTTTTCATTAAATACTCACGTATCAAAACATCACCCTTTAAATAATCACAATATTTTTTAGGATCAGCAAACCAATGAGATTTCCAGTCTCTTAATATTATTAACCTATGCGCATATGGGTGAACTATTTTTGACATAATTATTCTTTAATTTTCTTACTAATTTTTTTAGCAGCAGTTTTAACAGCCTTTACAGGTTTAACTATTTCTTTTTTTATTTCTTTTTTCTTTGCGTCTTTTGCTTTTATTTTATTTTCTCTTTCTCCTAATACTAAAGTAATGTGGCTCGTACGCTTGTTTATCCTGTGTCCTGTACCCATAGCTGCCGGCATCATCCTTTTCATTACAATACCTTTATCTACTCTCAATTCTTTTATAAATAAATTTTCTTTCGCTACACCCATTTGTGAAGCATTCGCAACAGCTGAAAGTAAAAGTTTCTTAATAGGAAAACCTGCACGTTTAGCTAAAAAATCGAGCATTGGAATAGCTTCTTCTACCTTTTTGCCTTTAATAAGTCCTGCAACTAAACGAACTTTTCTTGGGGCTTGTCTGTAATTTTTTAAATATGCTTTCATCCGGTTAGTGAGAAATGGCATTGCTCAAAAAGAGCAAGTCATTTTGTTTGTTAATTTTTATAATAATATTTTTTGTCATGATTTTAATTTTATTTGATTTGCTCTTAATGCCATTTTCTACTACCGGATTCATATCCTATTTCTTAGCACCCTTCGCATCAGTTGCGGCTACTGTCGCAGACTTTGCTTGTGTTATTTCAGCTTCCTTTTTCTTTTGTTCAAGTTCTTTCTGCATCTTTCCTCCGTGTTTTACGAATTTCTTAGTTGGTGAAAATTCTCCTAATCTATGCCCCACCATGTCTTCAGTCACCAATACTTCCACATGAACCTTGCCATTATATACACCGAAAACGAAACCCACCATCTCAGGTGAGATCTGACAAGCACGCTTCCAAGTCTTCACCATTGGAGTTTGGAGCGGGTTTTTGCCAGCTATTTTTTTCAATAGTCTTTCGTCGATATTTAAGCCTTTGTTGATTGATCTTGTCATGGTTTTACTAAACAAAAAGCTCCTAACGAGCTTGGTTTCATCATATCAAAATACAAAATAAAGTCAAATTCAAATTTCTAAAGCTTATTTTACCAATTTAGCCAGTCTTCTTTGGATATACCAGACTGAGAAATAACACTTTTCATTGTTTTAGGATGTATTGATTTCGAGCCATGAAAAGGTACACAAACTTGCCTAAAAATCTTTTTGTGCGAACCGATATAAAGATAATGGCTTCCTTCAATGTGATTCAAAATAAAATGCCTATCCTTTAGAAATTTTGTAACTTCTATGAAAGTCCAATTATGTAAACCTCTTAGCATAGTTTTTATGCTGTGGTTAATGAACGTTGCCCAAAACTATGAATTGTATAAGGAGAAGGTATCGGTTTATTATTTTTCAAAATTTTCCAAAGATCTTCATATTCTTTTTCTGATCTTTGATTTAAAATTCCTGGACGAGCTTTTATTTTTCTAGCAGAGACCAAATAGCCTCTAATAGCTTCTTCTAGTGAAAACAATACTTCTCTTGGATCGTTTCCAACTTCAACAATATTAAAATCCAAAGCTACTCCAATCCATTCAGAGCCTTCTTTAAGAATTATATATCTAACTGTCCCTTTTTGTAGAGTATTTTTATATTCCATCCACATATAGTACAAAATACACAAATGAAAAGCAAGCTAAAACAATACTCTAGTAAGAACTGTCCTTACTAGGTTCTTTTTGTGGAACAAAGACCATACCTCGCTAAAGAAAAAGGTTTAGTAAGTTTTTAGGGTATTTAAAAACAGGTGAAATTTTTTATGTGTTGAAATGTTATTTCGTATTAAACACTCAAGAAGCCACGAATAAAGATGACGGGATTTTTTTCGTCTTTATCAAAAATAACTTTGATTAAGTCTTCATTATTATAATCATCATTCTTACATTGATTACTAAGACTCTCCAGAGCATCATCAAAGTCATAAGCGTCGACTATGTTGTAGTTTTCTGGAATTGTTCCTTGTAATACTCTAGGTATAATTGAATCGTAGCCATAACAGTGTTTAAGCTTATCCAATAAATTAAATTTTGATCGTATAAAACTACCGTCTGAAGTACCACTAAATGTATGGTCAAAGAAACGGACAGCACCATTCTCTTTAAAAATTCTAGTAACTTCTCCAAGAATCGTTTCTATGTCTTCGTTAGTCAATTCGTGATCCGAATCATTAATAAGTATAGAAGTTGGTTTATCATTTAGTTCTAAGGGTCCATACATTATATTTATTAATTCTTCCTTACGTGGATGACTACCGCCCATTTTCTCAATTAAAAAGTTGCTTAATTCTCTATAACTCACCCCTTGATCTTTTGTTGTTAGACTAACAGCGTGTTTAAAGGTTTCTTTAGATCCAGTATGATCATTAATATCTACAAATTTTTCGTTCATAAAATATTTATTAAAAATTAATTATTGATTTATTTAAGTCTACCCTCCCCTGACATGCTTTGTCAAATATAAAAAACGGACGCCAGGCGTCCGTTTTTTAGTTTTATGCTTGGCCTTTTTTGGATTTGCCAGTTTTACGACGAGAAACGATAAATAGATTTGAATATTTTTTAGGAGTACGTGTCTTTCTTCCACCCGTCACTTTACCCCACATAGTCTTTGGACGTTTCGTTCCACGGCCTTGTCTACCTTCTCCACCTCCGTATGGATGGTCTACTGGATTCATGGCTGTACCTCGAACCGTTGGTCTTATTCCCTTCCAGCGACTTCGTCCTGCTTTACCAAAATTCTCTAAATGGTGTTCTTCATTGGAAACAGTACCGACACAGGCCCAACAATTTTCATCTATCTTTCTGACTTCAGATGAAGGCATTTTTAAATTTGTATAACCGTCGGCATTGGCTACCACCTGTGCAAAAATCCCGGCTGAGCGGCCGATCTTTGCTCCACCTCTTGGCTTGATTTCAATATTATAAACAAATGTTCCAACTGGGATATTTCTTAAAGGCAATCTATTGCCTGCTGTTAATTCTGCCTTTTCAGAGACAACAAATGACATACCCGGCTTTACTGATTTTGGAATCACTACATATCTTTTTTCTCCATCTTTATAAACTGCAAGACCGATAAATGCACTACGGTTTGGATCGTATTCAATAGATTTTATTTTAGCAGGAATATCTTTTTTGTTATATAAAAAGTCTACATCACGATATAAACGTTTATGCCCACTACCTTTATGTCGCATGGTGATACGGCCGGCGCTATTTCTACCGACAGAACGTCGAAAACCATAGGTGAGAGATTTAGTCGGCTTTGTTTCAGTCAAAAACTCACGGTAATTGATATTCGTCATCTGTCTTCTTGATTTGGTTGTAGGTTTATATGTTTTCATTACTTTTTATTAAAATTTATACGATTTCAATCTTATCTCCCTCCTTAAGATAGACAACAGCTTTCTTCCCTCCTCCTTTCACTCCGCTTTTTCCTTTTGAAAAAGTATTTTTGTAAGGAACAGGAAGCACATTTACTTTTACAGGATTAACTTTGTAAAGTGAAAAAATCGCTTTTTTAATTTCTTTTTTATTTGCAGAATCTGCGACATTAAAAACGTAAACATTTTTTTCAAAAGCGTTACTTGCCTTTTCGGTCACTCTAGGATTTTTTATTGTTTTTAAAATTATATTTTTCATATTATCCTCTTAATTCTAAAAATTTCACACTCTCCTCAGGATTTTCTATTAAAAGATATTGATAACTCAAGACATCTAAAGGATTTAGATTTTTAACAAAAACGATCTCAAGTTGTGGTAAGTTTCTGAAACTTTTTTCCGTTTTTTCATTCCTTCCATATAAAGCGACTAACACTCTAGGCTTTTTAGAACCTGCAAGTGGTTTGAAACCAGAAGCTTTTGAAAGATTCTTCATGATTTCCACTGCTTTTTTTGTTTTTGTGAGAGATAGTGAGAGTGAATCAACAAAAAGTATTTCTTCGTCTTTCATTTTCTTAGAAAGAACTGAGAACAAAGCTTGCGCACGCATTTTCTTGGAAATCTTTCTTTTGTAATTCTTTGCTGAAAGTGGACCATGTGTGACTCCTCCCCCAACCCAGATAGGTGAACGTGTAGATCCATGA
The DNA here is from genome assembly GCA_041667145.1 of Minisyncoccota bacterium. GTDB lineage: Bacteria > Patescibacteriota > Minisyncoccia > Phycocordibacterales > UBA9973 > UBA9973. The sequence goes on along the minus strand of JBAYFP010000004.1, from coordinate 83,139 downwards.
CGAGCACGCCCTGTTCCTTTTTGCTTCCAAGGCTTTCTTCCTCCTCCACGAACTTCTCCACGATCTTTCGTATCTGCCGTTCCTGCGCGTTTGTTGGAACGCATACCTTCTACGACTTGATGCACCAAGTCTGCACGCCACTTGGCAGCAAAAACTTTTGCCGGTAATGTTATTGTCCCTGCTTCTGTTCCTTTCTGATTATAAATTTTTGCTTGTGTTTTTGCTTCCATAATTATCTGCTTATTATTTCTACTAAACTTCCGCGTTTACCAGCTATTGCTCCTTTTATAAGCATTACATTATTTTCTTTATCAATAAAAATAACCTTCAAATTCTTTTGAGTAATGCGATCGCTACCCATTCGGCCGGCCATTCTCATTCCTTTTGGAACGTGTGTACGTAGACCTCCACCGATAGAACCTGGCTCTCTTTCAGAATGTTTCTGTCCGTGTGAACGAGGTCCTCCATGGAATCCGTGACGCTTCACAACACCTTGGAAACCTTTACCTTTTGAAATACTTGAAACTTGAAGCTTGTCTCCTACAGAAAAAGTCGAAACGTCAATGACATCACCCTCCTTGGCAGTATTTGTGTCAGTTGGTTTCAATCTAAATTCTTTAAGTTCTTTGTAAAAAGCTCCTTTCATTGCACCCCTGCTTCCTTTGGAAACTCTACTCTCTTTTTGAGTACCGAAACCTACTTGGACAGAATCATAGCCATCTTTGGATTTTTCGAAAACCTTAGTGACAGTCACAGGTCCTGCATTTATAATGGTTACTGGAAAAACTTCTCCATTTTCTGAAAAGTATTCAGTCATATTTTCTTTTTTCCCCAATATAAATTTCATAATTTTTACAACATCTTTACATCAATATCAACTCCCGAAGGAAGGGATAAATTCGTAAGAGCTTCGACTGTCTTTGCGTTTGGATTGATAATATCAATTAATCTTTTGTGCACTCTTATCTCAAATTGTTCTCGTGTATTTTTGTAAATAAAAGAAGCACGATTAACTGTGTATTTTTTGATTTCTGTCGGCAACGGTATTGGTCCTACAATATTTGCATCATAACGCATAGCAGTGTCTATGATTTGCTTTACAGACGCATCCAAGATCTTGCTCTCGTAAGCACGAACTCGAATACGAAGTATCACCTTACCCTCTTCTCCACCATGAGCAGATTTTTTATCTTTCTTGGAAGTAGTTTTCTTAACTTTCTTTTCACCATCTTCGGGAGTCAAGATTTTATGTTTTTTTGTTTTTAATTCTTTAGTTGCCATGCAATTTTAACTCAGATCTTAGCCTAAGATCTTTGTGACTACTCCTGCTCCAACTGTCTTACCTCCTTCACGAATAGCAAATCTTTGTGATTCTTCAAGTGCTACTGGTGTAACTAATTTAACAGTAATTTTAACTGTATCTCCTGGCATAACCATTTCTACTCCTTCAGCTAGAGTGACATCTCCTGTAACATCTGTCGTACGAATATAAAATTGAGGTTTGTATCCTTTAAAGAATGGAGTATGACGTCCACCTTCCTCTTTCTTCAAAACGTATATTTCGCAAGTAAAGTTGTCATGTGGAGTAACTGTTCCTGGTTTTGCAAGAACTTGTCCACGGGTAATATCTTCTTTCTTAAGACCACGAAGCAATATCCCAGCGTTGTCTCCAGCCATACCTTCTTTAAGGTTTTTATTGAACATTTCGATACCTGTGACAGTTGATTTTTGAGTAGGTTTGATTCCGATGATTTCTACTTCTTCATCGAGCTTTATAACACCTCTCTCGATCTTTCCTGTAACGACAGTACCACGGCCTTCAATAGAAAAGATATCTTCAACTGGCATAAGGAAAGGTTTAGAGACATCTCTTATTGGAACAGGAATATAAGTATCGAGTGCATCGGTCAATTCAAGAATTTTCTTTGCCCATTCATCATCAAGAGATTTAGCTTCAAGACCTTTTAGAGCTGATCCACGAATAACTGGAGCACCAACGCCATCAAAACCTTGTTTGGTAAGAAGTTCACGAATTTCTTCTTCGACTAGGTCGATCATTTCTTTATCATCAACCATATCGCATTTGTTTAAGAAAACGATAATTTTTGGCACACCAACTTGCTTTGCAAGAAGCACATGCTCACGAGTTTGAGGCATGGCACCGTCTGTAGCTGCAACCACTAAAATAGCACCGTCCATTTGAGCGGCACCAGTAATCATGTTTTTAATGTAGTCAGCGTGTCCTGGGGCATCGATGTGTGCGTAATGACGAGCGTCAGTAGCATACTCGTTGTGAGAAATGTTAATAGTGATTCCACGAGCCTTTTCTTCAGGAGCATTGTCGATCTGATCAACACCACGAAGTCTAACCGTTTTACCAGCTAGATTAAGCACATGAAGTATAGCCGCAGTCAAAGTGGTCTTACCATGGTCAACGTGACCGATAGTACCGACATTTACGTGCGGTCTGTCTCTTTTAAATTCTTCTGCCATAATATTTTTTTAATAATGAGAACTCAGTGTACGAGAACCAGTCACTAAGGTCTTATTACTAACTTAATTAACTACTAATAATAAAAATGCAATAGAAAAACTGCAGAAAGTGCAGTTGCTAGTATAGTAGCAAATTAAAGAATAATGTCAACTAGAAAAAATCGATAAAATCAATCACTATTGTCCTCTAACAAAAGTATTGCTTGTTTAACTATCTCTGAAATTTCTTTTATAGCTTTTACTTTTTTTGAATCCTTTAACTCAGAATACTTTGGGCCTCCATTTTTATTTCCTCCTTTAAGTTCTATTGGGATATTTCTTTTTAATTCAGATAACTTGTTTTTTATATCAGGATTAATGATATCTTTCTCTAGAATTGACAACCAACTTTCGACGACACAATATCTATTTGTGTTAAGACGATTCGATTGGTAATATTCATACACCTTCGGGTCAATTTCATGAATCTTTTTTTCCCATTCACGTCGTAAAACATGATTTTGATGGAAACTATCAGTAAAAATTGGACCCCTCAGAAAAGACTTAAAATGCAAAAAAGCATTTTCTACATCTAGACATACCTTTTTCTCTAAACCTTCCAAGACTTCTTTTTTAATTTTAGTGTTTTTAATTAATACTGAATCATCATCTAGGCCAAAATCCTCAAAATATAAAGGATTATCATTTTGTACTGAAAAAGATGTTAAATCTTCAATTATTTTTCCCTTTTCGTCTACCCTATTTTCACTGATTTCAATTTCTCTATGGGAATTGCCCAATTCATCAAAATTCATACAACCATTATGATATATCATATATAAAAAGCAAACCCCCTCAGTCAATAAAAGACTTTGGGGGTCACACACAACATGAACGTCTTGCGTCAAAGAGGATGCTCAGCATCGATAAGTGCGATTGGGCCGGGTTCGCCGACGACAGTAGCCGAATTGGTGGATACAGAAACTTCCTCCCTTTTGGGAATCGTTGGCGGATTTTCTAACACCTGCTTTATATCGCGGAGCAACATTTCGAGAGCAAATGGTTTTCGAATAAAATCTTCTGCTCCAAACTTCTTGGCATTGATTTCATTCCAGATGCCTTCTTCGCTACTGAAAGCCGTCATCATAATTACCTTTGTTTTCGGATATTCTTTTTTGATGAACTTCAAGACATCAAATCCATCTATGCTCTCAGATACAAACCTGATGTCGAGGACAACCAAATCGAACTTTTCTTCTCTTAATAGTTTGATTGCTTTAGCCCCTCCATCCGAGATATTACACCGATACCCTTCATCTTGAAGTCCAATTTTTAAAACTTCACAAAAGGATAGCTCGTCATCGACTACTAGTATTGATACTACTGAAGAATTCATAACCATTCTCCTTAAGAAGGTGATTATTTATTTATTTTTAACTCATTTGTATCATTCGTACTGCTTTTATTATCTAAGTAAGTAATACACCTTATACAAATTCTTGTCAACCATCAAAAAACCCTGAGTTGATCTCAGGATTTTTTAATTAATTTAATTTATTTTTTATTTCCTCGCAGCGATGATAGTTTCAGCTACATTGTTTGGCACAATATCGTAACGTAAGAATTCCATAGTGAAAGAAGCGCGACCTTCGGTCATAGAACGAAGTCCCGTCATGTATCCGAACATTTCAGAAAGAGGAACAACAGCGCGTAAAACTTTATTCATTCCTCTGTCTTCCATTCCTTCAATGATTCCGCGTTTTGAAGAAAGATTACCTGTGACATCCCCCATGAATTTCTCTGGAGTGACAACTTCGACTTTCATCATTGGTTCTAGAATGACAGGCCTTGCACTCTTGCATGCATCTTGAATAGCCATAGAAGCGGCAATTTTGAAAGCCATTTCATTTGAGTCCACTTCGTGATAACTTCCATCCCAAAGTTCAACAGAAACATTGACCATTTTAAATCCTGCGAGCACTCCTCTATCGAGTCCTTCTCTAAATCCTTTCTCACAAGGAGCAATATATTCTTGAGGGATGACACCTCCTTTAATCGTATTGATAAATTCAAATCCATTTGCTCTCTTTGTATTTTTTGGTAAGTCTTCCACTTCCTCTTTGGTCAAAGCAACCATTGGTTTAACTTTAATCTTAACGTGACCATAGTTTCCACGCCCACCAGATTGTTTAATATATTTACCCTCTGCGTCTGCATTACCTGTAATGGTCTCTCTATAAGCTACTTGAGGTTTGCCGACATTTGCTTCGACAGTAAACTCTCTTTTCATACGATCAACAATAATTTCAAGGTGAAGCTCACCCATTCCTGCGATGATAGTCTCTCCTGTTTCCTGATCTGTAGAAACTTTAAATGTAGGATCTTCTTGAGCAAGACGATTGAGCGCCATACCCATTTTTTCTTGGTCAGCTTTTGTCTTTGGTTCTATGCGTAATTGAATGACAGGTTCAGGGAAAATTATTCTATCGAGTTCAATAGGATGTTCTTCATCACAGATAGTGTCTGAGGTGATAGTGTCTTTGAGCCCTACCGCTGCAGCTATTTCTCCAGCAAAAACTTTTTTCATTTCTTCTCTGTCGTTGGCATGCATACGTAATATTCTACCGATACGTTCTTTATTTCTAGTTCGTGGATTATAGATATAAGATCCTGCAGTAAGTGTCCCAGAATAAACTCTAAAGAAAATAAGTTGACCCACAAATGGATCAGTAGCTACTTTAAAAGCAAGAGCAGAAAAAGGTTCTTCATCTGAAGCATGCCTGACGATAGGCTCATCATTCTTGTCTGGATCTGTCCCTGTGATAGGAGGGATATCGAGTGGTGAAGGAAGATAATCTACGACTCCATCGAGTACGAGCTGAACTCCTTTATTTTTCAAAGCTGATCCTGCATATACTGGAAAAATTTCATTAGTGATAACTCCTTTTCTTAAAAGTTTTTTTAGGGTTTCAATATCTGGAATTTTCCCTTCCAAATAATCATTCATGACTGCATCATCTTGTTCTACAATCTTTTCTATAAGTTCACTATGATATTTTTCTGCTTCAGCTTTTAAATTTTCAGGAATTTCTTTCTTAATGACTTTATTTCCCATTTCTCCTTCGAAATAAAAAGCTTTCATTGTGAGTAAATCTACGACTCCTTCATGTTTTTCTTCAAGACCAATAGGGATCTGCATGCGAACAGCTTTTTTTGTGAGACGATCTAAAATCGTAGCATATGAATGTTCAAAAGATGCTCCTGTACGATCGAGTTTATTAACAAAACAAATACGAGGAACTTTCGCTTCATCAGCATAGCGCCAATTTGTTTCTGATTGAGGTTCTACTCCAGCCACTCCATCAAATACAACGACAGCACCATCAAGAACACGAAGAGAACGCTTCACTTCTACTGTGAAATCAATGTGGCCAGGTGTATCGATAATATTAAAACGACATTTTTTACTTTTATCTGTGCCAGCGTAAGTAGGATTCCAAAAACAAGTGACAGCAGCAGAGGTGATTGTGATTCCTCTTTCTCTTTCTTGCTCCATCCAATCTGTAGTCGTCTCACCATCATGCACTTCTCCTATTTTATGTGATACTCCAGTATAAAAAAGCACACGTTCTGTCGTGGTCGTTTTTCCAGCATCAATATGCGCAATAATCCCAATATTTCTAACTTTTTCTAGTGGATAGTCTCGTTCCATATAGTTTAATTACCAAGCAAAATGAGCAAAAGCTTTATTGGCTTCAGCCATTTTATGAGTATCTTCTTTCTTTTTAATAGCGGCACCTTCGTTCTTCGAAGCAGCGATCAATTCATCGGCAAGCTTGATATGCATAGGTTTTCCTTTAGTCTTTCGAGCAGCATCACGAATCCAACGCATAGCGAGAGCAAGCCTTCTTTCAGGTCTCACTTCTCTTGGCACTTGATAGTTTGCACCTCCAATACGTTTAGAACGAACTTCTGTAAGCGGTCCAGCATTTTTCATTGCCAAATCAAAAATCTCAAGCGGATTTGGGTTGCCTGTTTTCTCTTTAATTATATCAAAAGCCTTGTACATTATTTTTCTGGAAGTTTCTTTTTTGCCAGACCACATAACGTAATTTATAAATTTCTCTAATTTTGGAGAATTATATACAAAGTCTGGACCAACTATATTTCTATTGTTTACTTTTCGTCTCATAATTTTTATTTCTTAGCTTCTTTTGGTCTCTTATTACCATAGAGAGATCTCCCTTGTCTCCTCTTTTCGACTCCTTGTGTATCCAATACTCCACGTACGATGTGATATCTTACTCCGATCAAGTCTTTCACACGTCCTCCACGAAGCATCACCACTGAGTGTTCTTGTAGGTTATGTCCTTCACCTGGAATATAAGCTGTGACTTCCATACCGTTAGTCAAACGTACTCTGGCTATCTTTCGAAGAGCGGAGTTTGGTTTCTTTGGAGTAGTCGTCGAAACTTTCGTGCAAACACCTCTTTTAAAAGGTGCAGGGAAAAAGACTGGTCTATTTTTCAAAACGTTAAATCCTCGTGCTAAAGCAACAGTCTTCGACTTAGCATGAGTTTTAACTCTATTTCTTTTTATTAATTGGTTGATTGTTGGCATAGGTAAACAAAATAGCCCCATAGGACTACAGAAACAATATAATATAAGTCTGACAAAATTGCAAACTTATTCCCCTCTTGAGGGGTGGCGCTTGCGCCGGGGTGGAAAAAGGTAGTCCACCTCCCCCGCTAAAGCGGGTACTCCTCAAGAGGAGAATTTTATATTGCAAGCCCAGTAATAAGCTGAAACAAATAAATCAATATTGGATATAAACTATCAGCAAAAAAGACAATAAAAATAAGAATCAAAACAAGTGAATATTCCTCAAGAAAAGAAACAACTGAATAAAGGGAATTTGGTAAAAGTGAAAATAATATTTTAGAACCATCAAGGGGAGGAATAGGCATTAAATTAAATATCGCCAAACCTAGATTAACTAATACGATTGAAGAAATAATAGAAATAAAATTAGTCGGTACTGCACTATTTACAGAAAAACGTAAAATAATTCCAAAAAATAAAGCTATGAAAAGATTGGCCAAGACCCCAGCTGAAGCGACAGCTATAGTCCCCCATTTTCTATTTGATAAATTATTCGGATTATAAGGTACTTGTTTTGCCCAACCAAACAAAAATGGAGAATTTGTCAAAACAAGAAAAGCAGGCAAAATTATAGAACCAAACATATCTAAATGTTTTAAAGGATTCAAAGTAAGTCTCCCCGCATAAAGAGCCGTCCTATCATCAAAACGCAAAGCAACAAAACCATGAGAAACTTCATGGATGACGACAGACATGATGAGTATTGCTATATAAAAAATAGAATCCATCCGGTTAGTGAGAAATGGCATTATTTGTTAGCCATTTCAATTTTAATTAAGTAATAACTTCTTTATTAATATATATTATTAATATTTATTTCACCCGCGCAAATTATGGCAATGCCATTTTCTACTACCGGATCCATATATATTAAAAGTTGCGAACCCAGCCTTTCTATGATAGCATGAAAAAATCATGGTGAAAATATGTTCAATATCAAAGAAGGGCTCAATCGTCGGTGGCGGGTATTCAAATAGAACTCGTGCCACTAAATTCAACCCTACCGGCAGAGTCCGAAAATATCCAAATCTTCAAAAAAAGAAAGTTTTTGTGCCTGAGCTCAACAAATCTGTAAACATAGAAGTTTCCGCTCGTGGCATGCGCACAATCAAAAAAAACGGCATCTACAAAACTCTCAAGAAAGCTGGGTTGGTGAAATAAAAAAACTAAAATAATATTTTTGCCGGTACGGATTTTTTGAAGCTTAAAAAATCCTGAAATTGGCTCGCCGTCGCTCGCCAAACCCCTTAAAAACATTTTTTAGCTTTTTTATTTTACACAAACGTAAGCGCTATCCCCTTTTTCCCTGATCGGCCAGTACGACCGATGCGATGGACATAAGTATCATAAGTTTGAGGAACATCGTAATTGATGACATGTGTAACGTCTGGAATATCGAGTCCACGGGCAGCAACATCTGTAGCAATCAAAATATTAATATGATCTTTTTTAAACAAATCTAGAGTACGAATACGCTCACGGCTTCTTTTATCACCGTGGATACAACCCACTTTAAATCCTAAGCGAGAAAGATCCTTCGTAAGAGTATCTACACTATGTTTCATTTCACGAAAAATTAAAACTTTATTTGAACCTTCTTTTTTAAGAACTTCGTGAAGTTTTTCTAATTTTTCTTCTTTTGTTCTAGTACGAATAATATCTTGGTCAATATTTTTTGCTGTTTCTCCAGAAATAACAGAAATAAAAACCGGGTTATTTAAAAACTCTGCGGTTAATTTTTTAACTTCAGGAGAAAGTGTAGCTGAAAAGAAAAGAGTCTGACGTCCTTCTTTAGGAACTTTCGCAAGAATGAAAACCATATCATCACGAAAGCCCATGTCGAGCATTCTATCTGCTTCATCTAGAACAACAGAGTGACATGTAGATAAATCTAACACTTTCCTATCAATAAGGTCACGCATCCTCCCAGGCGTACCTATAACAAAAGATACTCCCCTTTTTATTTCTCCTATCTGTTTCATTATCGGAAGTCCTCCCACACAAGCGACAGAAAACATCCCCAAGCCAAATGCCAATTCACGAAAATCAGAATCTATCTGCAAAGCAAGTTCTCTTGTTGGCGCCATAATCAAAACAGTTTCTCTCTTATTTTGCCCTTTTGTTTTATAAATTTTTTCTATTAAAGGAAGAATGAAAGCTGCTGTCTTCCCTGTCCCTGTATTTGCCATACCAAAAACATCCTTGCCGGCGAGTACTGAAGGTATAGCTTGATCTTGAATTGGTCTTGGGTCAGTAAAACCTTTTCGAGCGATATTTTTCTGAACTTGTTCGTTAAAAGGAAAATCAATAAAAGCATGTTTAGAAACATAAGGCTTTTCCTCTATATGTTGTCCTTTTTTGACAAAACGAGAGAAATCTATACGTTCCGAAAAACCTCTCTTTTTAGAGCGACTATTATTTCTTTTAAATTTACCACTAGTAAATTTATGGGCGGGTTTTGATTTTGAGCCAAATTTAGAATGCCCGAATTTTTTCGGTTTTGATGAGTTGTTATTTTTATACATATTTGCCCGCCTCTAGCGGGATGGGTCACCCCCAATATGCAAAAGAAATGCAAGAGATGAGAATGATGTATAAAGTGTAGCATTTCTAATATATTTTGTCAATCCCGTTAGAGGTCGTGAGGGCTCGTAGCACCTATACCTCTAACGGGATCAATGATTTGTTTATATTCCTCATTTGTTGCTATAATAAAATTATGAAGGCTTATTTGGATATCGTAAAAAATGTTTTAGAAAATGGTGAAAAAGTTTCCACACGTCAGGGTATTCCAGCCTACACAATAGCTGGAACTATTTTTGAACATGATATGTCTAAAGGTTTCCCATTACTCACAACTAAAAAAACACCACTACGTCTTATTGCTACTGAACTAGAATTTTTTATAAACGGGATAACAGACAAGAAATGGCTACAAGACAAAAATAATCATATTTGGGATGAGTGGGCAAAACCTCAAAAAGCTCCCTATGGACATGATGAAGCTTCTAAAAAGAAAATGCTCGAGGAAAGAGATTTAGGACCAATATATGGTTTTCAATGGCGTCACTTCAATGCACCATATGAAAATTATGATTCAGATCATACAGGGAAAGGGATAGATCAACTTAAAAAAGTCATAGAAACACTAAAAACAAATCCACGTGACAGAAGAATGATAGTAAGTGCTTGGAATCCATTACAATTTAACGAAATGGCACTTCCTCCTTGCCATTATTCTTTTCAAGTAACAACAATTGGAGATAAATTAAACTTAATGTGGAATCAACGTTCTGTAGACACAATGCTTGGACTTCCTTTCAACATAGCAAGCTACGCATTATTGCTTCATTTGATTGCCAAAGAAACCGGTTTTAAAGAAGGCAAACTTGTAGGATTTTTAGCTGATGTTCATATTTTTGAAAATCATGTAGACGGTGCAAAAGAACAACTTTCTCGTGATCCTGAAAAATATTCCTTGCCAAAAATAGAAACAAATAATTGGAAATCCATCTTTGATTGGAAATCTGATGATACAAAATTAATTAATTACCAGAGTTACGATCGGATTCCTTTTGAAATAGCCATTTAAATACCTGTCCCGTACTAAATTTTTGATTACGGGATATAAAGATAAAAGATTATTAGTTAAAATTTTAGTACTGGGATGATCTCACTTATATCTGCAATCGGTAAAAATAATGAAATAGGAAAGAAGAATGAACTTCTTTGGAATTTACCGAGAGATATGAAACATTTCAGAGAAACAACGTCCGGACACACTGTCATAATGGGTCAAAAAACTTTCGAATCTATCGGCCGCCCACTCCCAAAACGTAGAAACATAATTCTTACACTAGATAAAAATTTCAAATCAGAGGGAATAGAAATAATTTATTCTGCAGAAGAGCTTGATAATATTTTAGATAAAAATACAGAAAATTTTGTTATTGGCGGAGGACAAATATATAAATTGTTTATAAACAAAGCTGATAAGCTATATATTACTCATGTCGATGCAGAATTCCCCGACGCTGATATATTTTTCCCGACAATTGATACAAATATTTGGCAGAAAACAAATAGCAAAAAATACCCAAAAGATGAATTAAATAAATATGACCTAGAATTTGTTGAATATATTAAGAAATCTTCTTAATTATCTCATCAATTTGTTTATATAAATTCTCTTTCGAACTTTCATTTAAAATAGTGAAATCTGCGCGTGCTATCGGACCTGCTTGATGTAAGTTTTCTATTTGTGAATAATCACGAGAAATTGCATCTTCCCTATTAAGCGGACGAATCGATCTATTTTTTATTCTACTAATACGTTCCTCTGGAGAGGCATATATCGCAAGAACCTTGAAAGAGTCTCCGAATTCTTTTTTAAATTCTAAATATTCTTCCCAACTATATAAACTTTCTACTAAAACATTCTCCGAATTCTGTAAGCCTTTAATTTTTTCTATCATTCTATGTGCATAAAGAAGTTGCCCAAACTCTGCACGCAATCTTTCTCTCGTCTTACGTTCATTGGCCTCATTTATCTCCAACCCAATTCTTTTCATCTCATCAAAAGTTACATCACCAAAATAAACCTTCGGCCAACCCGTTTTTTTTATTAAATATTCAATTGCTTCTGTTTTTCCTGAACCAAACAAACCAACTACTGCTAAAATTATTTTAGTCATATTATTTACATATCCTTATAAATCTCCATTGCTCCGAGTATAGTAAATTTGATTTTTGCCTGTTTAAAAATCTCTTTTGTTCTTTTCGCACCATGATAGTCTTTTAAAGCCACCACTCTAACTATCCCTGAATTGATAATACTCTGTGCGCATTTATAACAAGGAATCATCTTACAGTACATAGTACTTCCTTCTATAGCGACACCTACTCTTGCCGCATTATTTATAGCATTTTGCTCTGCATGTGAAGTTCTAATACAGTGCCTAGACTCCGTGCCATCTTCATTTATCACAGTATGCATCTCATGGCCAATATCATCACAACTAGGTAGCCCCGCCGGAGCACCGACGTACCCTGTAGCTAAAATTCTCTTATCTTTCACGATTACAGCCCCAGCGTATCCTCTATCACAAGTCCCACGAGTACCGATCATTTCTACCATATTTAAAAAGTATTCATCCCAAGAAGGTCTTTTGTGTTTTTCAACTTTAGTAACTTTTTTCATCCCATAATCATACTCCCAAAAATTAAAAAAGCCAACAGATTTCTCCATTGGCTTTTTTAATAAAATGTTTATTTAATCTTTGACCTCTATCCCCATACTTCGAGCGGAGCCAGCGATGATATTGATTGCCCCTTCTTTGTCTTTCGCATTCAAATCTTTCATTTTCTTTTCCGCTATTTCCCAAGCTTGAGCTTTGGTAATCTTGCCGACTTTACTAGTGGCATTTTTCCCTGAACCTTTTTCCACGCCAGCTGCTTTTAAGATAAGCCCTGTAGCTGGAGGAGTTTTCACAACGAAATCATAGCTTCTGTCTTCATAAACTGTGATATTTACAGATACTTTATCCCCAGCCATTTTAGCAGTCGCAGCATTAAACTTGGTAACGAAATCTCCAATATTTATACCAGCTTGTCCCAATGCGGGCCCTAATGGAGGCGCTGGGGTTGCTTTCGCAGCTTGGATTTGTAATTTAATTTTTTTTGTTATCTTTTTTGCCATATTATTTTAGATTACCTTAAGTCTTCTTAACTTGCAAGAAATCGAGTTCGACTGGTGTCTCGCGACCAAATATTGAAACTAAAACTTTTACTTTTCCACGTTCTTGATCGACAGCGTTTACTTTACCTTCAAGGTCCTTAAATGGGCCGTCTACAATACGAACCATCTCATCAATAGCAAGATCAATGTTGTGTCTGACAGTTCCCGTATCCATTTTCTTGAATAAATAATCAACTTCTTCTTTCTTGAGAGGAACAGGATTTACTCCAGCACCGACAAACCCTGTGACACGTGGAGTATTACGAACAACATACCAAGAATCATCTGTGACGATCATATCGACAAGCACATAACCAGGATATATCTTCTCTTCCACCTCTACTCGCTTGCCACCTTTTATTTTTATCTTTTTTTCTATCGGAACAATAACATTAAAAATCTTGTCATTCATCCCCAATGAATCAATGCGTTGCTTCAAGTTACGAAGAACGACATTTTCATATCCGGCATAAGTATGAATAGCATACCAATTTCTTGATCCTTCCGTTTCTTGTTTTGACATAATTTAAAAAGAAATTAATTTCTGTAATCCTTGTAAGAATATAAAATCAAAAATACCTAAAAGGTATGCAATGATGACAGACAATGCGACTACTATCAAAGTATAATAAATAGTTTGCTGTCTATTTGGCCAGATCACATGCTTTAACTCTGCCTTTGTTTCCTTTAAATATTCAGTAATTTTCGACATATTTTTATATAAAATCTAAACCTTTTAAAAAAGCCCCCTTTCAAGGGCTCTTTTAATAGTACTCTTTTTACCTAAAATAGTCAACTAATTCCCAATCTTATAATTCATTCCATATTTAGATCCTACACACAGATCAAATGCATCTCCATTAGCAACGTTATTAGGATCTTGGCTAGAAGGAGGGTTTTCAAGATTTATGTAAAAACCATACTTGGATGCATTTCCTGTATACCCATAAAAAGTCAAACAGTCATTGAGAGCAGGCCAAGACGTTGATGTAGTCTTTCTAAAATACATAAAGCGCCTTGTCGCTAATGGATAACCTGGAATTTCTGCTATATACCCTGGAGTCAACTCACCAACGATAGAATCTGGGGTACCATTTGAGTTAGGTTCAATCCAACCACTCGCACTTGCATAATCATTACCAGAACTAAAACGTAACTCATTTGCAATAGAAAGCTGTCTTAAATCATTCTTCCTTGTCGCATCTCTAGCCTTACTCCTCGCAGAATTTAATGAACTCATCACAATACTTGAAAGCAGACTAATAATAGCCACAACGACAAGAAGCTCTATCAGAGTAAATCCTCTATTTATAATTTTATTTTTCATAACATTAACTAAAAAATAAATACAAAGAAATACCAAAGATCACTATCGCAAATACTACTAATACGTATTCCGCTTGTTTTTGAGTCTTTATTAATCCACCAAAGAGCTTCATCACCCATCGCACCATAGTAGGGGCGTCAGCATTTTTCACAATTGGAGCGACTCGTTCTATAGCTTCGACAGCATTTTCCATTTCAAGCTTTTTTAAAGCCTCTTCTATTTCTTTATTTCCTTCTAAATTTAAATCTTCTGCCATAAATTTACTTTATCTCATAAGTAATAGTGACATCTGAGCTTATCGTATTCTCCCCTTTTGGTACTTGAGCTCTGGCTGGAGCACTAGAAACACTATCCATCATTCCTTTTGCATACATAGGGGTAGGATAATTACCAGATTCATTGAAAGAAGTAATCTTGCCTAAATGAACACCTAAATCTCTCGCTAAAACTTCTGCTTTTGCTTTTGCATCATCGATCGCTTTCTTTCTAGCCTCTGCTTTTAATCCATCTTCGTTATCTATAGAAAAATTTGGGCCACTAAGATCGGTGACACCTAATGTACCAAGCCCTTGTATGATCTTCCCTACATCATCAGTATTTCTAACTTTTACCGTTATGCTTTCCGAAGCAGTATAACCCACGATCACACTATTTCCTGGATAAGGCATTGATATTTTCGTATCGTATCTGTATTCATACTTTGGACTAAAAGAAGCATTTGAAGCTTGAATATCTTTATCTAAGACATTATTAGTTTTCAAGAAATCTAAAGATTTCTTTTCGATCCCTGCGACAAGCGCTTGCGCTTCTTTGACTGTCTTAGCATCTTTATTAATAGTAAAATAGACGCTAGCAATGTCAGGCACAGCCGTGACCTCTCCGTGTCCAGAAAAACTTATAGTATTCTCTGGATTATTACCGTATCTATTATGATCGGAAGTAAGCTCAAATATAATATTTACAGCAAATGCGACAATAAAAGCGATAAGAGCAATCTTAATAACACGATATAATTTTATTTTTTGTTCTTGAGATAATTGCATATAAATTATTCTTTAATTCCTAATAATTCGACGTCAAAAACCAAGGTCGCATTTGGTGGTATGACTCCTCCAGCGCCAGTCGCACCATAACCATAATCTGGATTAATTTCTAAGATCCTCTTCTCTCCGACTTTCATCCCCGCTACTCCTACATCCCAACCTTTAATGACTTGTCCTGCTCCCAATGAAAAAACAAAAGGTTGTACATGATTAAATTTAGGATCAACATTTGAATCAAAAACAGTGCCATCTACGAGCTTTCCTGTGTAATTCATAGCAACAGTATCACCTGATTTAGCCTGAGCTCCCGTCCCTTCTTTGACAATTGTAATTTTAACTCCTTCCACTTGTTGTGTATTTTGCATATTTTCTTGTCCTGTGCCTGATGATGTATCAGTAACAGATTCTGCTCCTTTATTGTTAATAGTAATGAGAACTAAACCACCGACTACTATGATGACTATCAAAAACCAAACAACCATTTTTATTTTTTCTTTTGACATAATTTAAGAAATTTATTTTATAATATTTTAATTATACCCCGTAATGAAACTTTTTCAAAGTTCTACCCTAGCTCTCATTTAAATATTTTCTTTACCAAAATTTAAATCCTCAAAACCAGTGATTACATTTCTTTCATGAAAATTCTCTGGAGTAACTTTAACAAAAAGTACATCCGAAAATTCTGATTCTTCTTTAAAATACTTGTAAGCATCCATATCAATTTTGAAAACGCCAGGTTCCATCTTAGGATAATTCTTTACTAAAAAACGAACAGCTTTTTTTATAAAATCATCCGATTCTTCTTTCCCAAAAAATAATACAACTCTGTGCTCTTTCTCAAATTGAGATTGCATAGGTAAAAGTGCCCATTCGTACTCATTTTTTGAGTTTCTTTCACCTGTCTTTGCACATAATGCCAAATCACCTTCTTTGGGTTCTGTAACTATATCTTCATTAAAATTAAAAGTGTCAACAACTTCTTTTTTATTGAAATCACCTCCGTGACCATCATCGTTGTAAAATGTTTCTTTCATATATTTATATTAAAAAAATTAAGCTTTTAATAAATTAATTGTATACTATACCACTACTAAATCAATCTCATAAGTGTATTTTGTATAAAATTTTTAAAATACGCTTTGTGTATTACCAAAACTCACTACGAGATCAAATTCACTTCTCTTTCTAAAACTAAGCCGAATTTGGAACTTACAGAATCTATTATTTGCTTAGACAAATTCATTACTTCTTCTCCTGTGGCTCCTCCATAATTCACAAGAACTAAGGCCTGTTTTTCATGTACCCCGACATTCCCAATCCTATAACCCTTCCAACTTGCCCCGCCCTGGCGTGGGCCACATTTTTCAATGAGCCAACCAGCAGGAATCTTTATCATCCCATCTCCTTCCTTGAAAAATGGCATATCATCATGAAGTTTCAATAAGTTTTCAAATTTTTCTTTCTCGATATAAACATTCTTGAAAAAACTTCCTGCATTCCCAAAAACTTTCGGATCAGGTAATTTACTTTTTCTGATAGCCACCACAGCGTCGCTCACATCTTTGGGATTATTAATTTTAATCTCATTTTTATCTAAATATTCTTGCAACATTTTATAACTTGTATTTTCTATCTTTTCTTTATTTAATCTCAAAGTTACGGCCGAAATAAAATATTTTCCTCTTACTTTATTTTTAAATATACTCTCTCGATAACCAAATTCACATTCATCTTTTTTAAAAACACGTTTTTCACCAGTCTCTATCTCATATACCTCCACATTTTCCAAAATATCTTTAAGCTCCACACCATATGCCCCTATATTCTGTATTGGAGCAGCCCCGACAGTGCCAGGTATCAAAGATAAATTTTCAATACCCCAATATCCTTTTTCGACAATAAACATCACCAAATCATGCCACATTTCTCCTCCCATTGCTCTCACTAACACATTTTCAGAATCTTCTTTTGATATTTCAATACCTTTTAACTTGTTTAAAACAACAATTCCTTTAAAATCTTTAATAAATAAAACATTACTTCCTCCACCTAAAAATAGTTTTTCATTATTCTTAAACTCTGGAGACTTCAAAAGCTCTTCCAGGTCAGATTCATCCTCCAGTTCAACAAAAAGATTCGCCTTAGCTGATATTCCAAAAGTATTTAATTTTGTTAAATCATAATTTTCAATAATCTTCATAAAGTTCAATTAAAAAGGAAAATAATAGTGCCAATACTGACCACAAACAATAACGCTACAGTAAACCAACCCACAACATTTGTAAATTTCCTGTTTTTAAAAGTTCCCATTATCTTTTCATCAGCGCTTATACGAACAATAAAAAACAAAATGACTGGTGAAATTATACCATTAAAAACAGCAGCATAAATAAGGGTTTTTATGGGATCAAGACCAACAAAATTCAAAATAATCCCTAAAATCATTGCTACTATAATCACTCCATAAAAAGAAGTCGCCTGTTTCAATTTCCTGTAAAGTCCTGTCTTCCAATTGAATGCTTCAGATAATGCATAAGATGCTGAACCTGCGAGAATTGGAATAGCCAAGAGCCCCACACCTAAAATACCAATAGCAAATAAAGTAAATGAAAAATCACCTGCGAAAGGTTTGAGAGCGAGCGCTGCATCCGCTGCTGTGCCTATATTTACAACACCACTTCCAAATAAAGTCGCGGCACAAGTCGCAATAATAAAAAACATTATTAAATTTGAAAAAAACATTCCAGACCAGACATCTATCCTCATTTTATGAATATCTTCTTTCGTATTCAAAGTACGTCGCATCTCTTCTGTTTTCTCCCCTTTTAATATTTGCTCTTCCACCTCTTGTGAGGTTTGCCAGAAGAATAAATAAGGCGAGATAGTCGTTCCGAATGCTGCACAGATTAAAATTATTTCATCCTTTGAGAAAGAAACAGTCGGTACGACCAAGTGATTAAACACATCTCCCCAATTTATTGAAACCGAAAAAGCAGAAAATACATACGCAAAAAGAACTAAAGCCAAATATTTTAAATATTTTGAATATTCTTTGTATGAAATAAAAATCTGAAGCAAGAGAGAAAGTATTGCAAATCCAAAAACTAAAAAAGTGAACCCAACATTAGGGAAAATAAGCTGAGTTCCTTTTGCCATCGCACCCAAGTCTGCCCCGATATTAAATACATTTGCAAAGAGTAAAAGTATTGTACAGAAATATAAAACTTTCTTAGAAAAATGTCTCTTGATATTAGTAGCAAGACCAACACCAGTCGTGAGCCCAATACGTGCGCACATTTCCTGAACAGTCGCCATTAAAGGAAAAGAAAAAAGTGAAAGCCAGATCAGATTAAAACCACGTGACGCACCCATCTGAGAATACGTGGCGATACCTGAAGGATCATCATCAGCTGCACCAGTCGTGAGCCCAGGGCCCAATGTTTTCCAATATTCTCTAGCTTCTTTTACCGGACGCTCATTTTCTATATCATTCTTAATATCACGTTCAAGTTCAATACCTTTTTCCAGTACTTCAGCCGGCGCACTAAAAATCTTTTCTAAAATGCTTTTCTTCATAATATCTCCATATTATGACACAATTCTATTCTCTAAGCACAGAGATAGAACCATCTTCATTCAATTTAATGAGTTTTGAATGTTTGTTTAAAACAGTCCCTCCATCTATATATAAATCCACTAAATTCCCAAAATATTCTTTCGCCTCATCAATATTCAAAGCTGGAAGCCTTGCTTCCGGATTTGCAGAAGGAGCAATAAGTGGACCAACTTTCAAAAGCAACTCACGTAATAACTTTTGAAAAGGCATTCGAAATGCTAAAGTTTTAGTTCCCCTATGCAGATATTCAAAATCATCATCAATACAATCTAAGACAATACTAGTCGCTCTAGGTCCTTCGACTTCGCTCAGGGTAAACCAATATTTCTTTATTTCTTCTTTTTGCTTTTCTGACAAAACTACTGAAAATTTTTGAAGCTCTTCAATATCCCCAATGAGAATAATGCACGGTTTATCCGGACTTCTTTGACGTATTTTATAAATACGTTCCACCGCATTTCTACTTTGAGCCTTCCCAACCATTCCATAAATAGTGTCCGTAGGCATAATAACTACCCCATCTTCCCGAAGTACTTTTATTAAATTTTTATCTTTCCATAAATTTTCTTCCATTTTAAAAATTACTTAAATTTAAAATCTTTGTGTCCACTTTTTTTATCAGAAATATAAACATACTTAGAGTGAAGAGGCATAGCTTCTGCTATATTTTCAGGCCATTCAATAAAAATCAAATGCTCTTTGTTATTGATTATTTCTTCCCACCCTAAATTTAATAATTCTTTTTCATTTTCCAAACGATAAGCATCCATATGAAAAAAGAATTTAAAATTAGACCCCTTCGCCCTTTGGGCACTCCCCCTTCGCAGGGGGAGAAGATATTTTTTGAAAATTACGTAAGTAGGACTAAAGATCTTCTCTTTTATACCAAGATGCTTAGCTACAGATTTTGTAAAAGCAGTCTTCCCCGCACCTAAATCACCAGAAAGCCCAACAACTAAAGCTCTATCGTTACTTTTTTTAGACTTTAATATTTTATTCAGAAATATTTTAGCTATTTTTTCAGTTTCTTTAATATTTTTCGAAAGCATAATAAGAAGTCTATATAATAAACCCCTTTTTATCAAGGTATTTAGATACTATGCCAAACAATGATTATTCCTCTTGAATTGTTATATTATTAAAGCCACTGCAAATATCATTTAATAAATTTGAAACTAGCTACCATGGATTCATATATATCTTTATTTTTATTTACAGAATTATCATTATTTAAAATCCAACCATAGGAAATAATAATAAATTGCGTAGAAGAACGAGGAATATAGACTTCGACTGAGTGAAACGAAGTAGAATTATAATCTTTTGAGGTTCTCACAGCCTTAATATCATTAATAATGACATCTTCTTTGGTAGAAGAACTCATATAAAAACTCTTTAGTAATTCATCCATCGTCATATTACGTTTCAATACTGAATCATAAATTCCTGTAATTGATAATGTATAACTTCCTATACTAATAGAAACAACCTTATCTTGACCCTTTTCTAGTGGATCGATAATCCTGACTGTAGGCGCAGGATCTGAAGGTTGATATTTAAATTGGAATCCATACTCAGTATTTTTATACGTTTTCCAAGTTGAAATATCTAGTGGCGCTGTGATTTTTACAGGAAGTGTCGTTGAAGGCTTTGTATAAAGTTTAACCATACTATTATTTGTCGTACAATCATTTGAAGTAAGATCATCTGAATTGAGAGTACCCACTGACCAATTTGTAAGTTTTTGAATAAGTTCACTTGTTGAAAAGGAACATTTAATAACAGTTCCAATGATAGGTTTAATCAATTCATTAGTAGTTTTTATTGTTTGTTCTATTGCTGCGTCTGTCATACCTGAATTTTTTGCCTCTAATTTCATTTCTGGAGTAAAGTTTATACTTACATCCTCAATGAGATTAGAAAAGGCACATTTCCCAGAGGAATCAAACCCATTTAAATCAAGTTTCAATCTAGCATTTTGTTTACCGGCCATAGTCATCGATGCATTCCACACAACTGTAGCCCTAGAACAATTTTTAGCTGCATCTATAAAACAACTCAAGTCATCATTGGGGCAATTTATCGGCTCTGTTGGTACTTGAGTAACTTCTGGCGTCATAACATCCTTGATTACATCATTATTTCCAACTAGATCCTTAATAACAGGTAAATTCAACAAAGTATCCTTAAAATAATAGGCAGATGCCCCACCAGTTAATAATAAAAATATTATTAGTGCCACTAAAAATATTTTATTACCAGAATGATTCACTAATTTTGTAGAACTAGCGGAAAATAAATTATTATTAAAAGAAGAACTATTAGAAACTGGTGTCGGGTTTGTATTTGGAGTCGGGACAGGAATATCGACAGCCTTAAATCCTTCTTCTACATCTTGTGAGCTCCAGCCATTAGCCAGAAGCTCACTTGATATTTTTTCTTTAGTTGTACCTAATTGTAATTGTTGCCTAATAAAACTAATTAATTGTTGATTAATCATGCTTTTATTATATCAGTTCAGTTGTAAATTGAATAGTAAAATACTATAAAAATGGATTTTTCATGTCAAAAACTATTTTTGGTATTGTATTTATTTTGTTTTCTGGAATATTGTATTTCATTTGGTAAATTTTCCCAGTTGGACAAAATAATGCTTTAGAATAATCAAATCCTAATTTTTCTGAAACTTTTTTTACATCTTTTTCACTCTTCCCTTCTATTTCTATAAACGGCTCTAAGAAAGGCCATTCATCTATCATAATTTCTACGTTATCTAATTTCCAAAGTTCTCTTTTACTTTCTTGATATGATTTTGGTTCGCATCCAATCTGTGTCAAAAGGTCTACAGCGTCATTAAAATCATTTACGGTAAGACATATTTCTTTCTGATTCTCGATCTTATCACCATCAAACATTTTAAAACTCATAGTGATTTTATCACCTTCATCACGGACTCTCACAAATTTATCCTTCGAGTGTGTTTCCTTTGGTAAATTAAAAGGGATTCTTTTTTGCAAATATTCAGGTCGTAATAATATCGCACCCGTATTCTTTAAGCGTTTTCTAATTTCATTTTTATCTATATTTAAAAATGTCGCTTCGTATTCAATTTCCATAAAATGGGTGCCTATCGAGATTTGAACTCGAACTGAGGGTTCCACAAACCCTAGTGCTAACCGTTACACCATAGGCACCATACAGTGCTATTTATATCAAAAAATATGGATAAATGCCACTTTTATTTATAGTCTGGGCCCTCTTCTTTTATTCCAGCCTTATAATTTGCCAATCTAGCAAAGGCATAAAGAAGACTCGAGAGACGATTTAGATACGCAAGAGTATTTTTATTTACTGGGGTTTTCCCTTCTTCCGTCACACCCACGACTCTCCTTTCTGCCCTACGAGAGATGGTACGTGCTATATCAAAAGTAGCGGCAAGTTCTGTACCACCAGAAATGAAAAAAGTTTTTATTGGTGGAAGTTCTTTTTCAATAGTATCTATAAAAGTCTCTACTTCTTCTATTTTTTCTTCATCTATAGACATAGACGCCCCTGCGAGCTCCGCTTGGACAATAAATAGATTTTTTTGAATACCATGAATTAAATCCACCAAGGCCAGACCTTTCCCCAGATTTAAGGTCTGGCCTTTTTCAGCGACTTTAACTTTACAAAGACCAAGAAAAGAATTTATCTCATCAAGAGAGCCAAGGGCTTCAGCTATGATCGAGCTTTTAGAGATACGTTGATCACATCCGAAGGTTTTAGTTGTTCCACCATCCCCTTTTCTTGTATATAACATATAGACAGTATACCCCGTAGTGAATTTTTTGACAAAAATCTACTACAGGGTATACCTAAAATTACTAAAATTTAAAAACTTTATAGAAAATCTTCTTACCTATTTCAACTATAATCAAATACGTAATTACTATTCCAACTATTGATAAAACAGCTAAAGTTGAAAGTGGGGTAAAGCCAAATAATTGACCAAGTGAAGTCAATGCTACAACCCATGCTATAACGACTGCTGAAATAGTAGCCCAGATGACAGCAGGATGAGGGGAAATGGATTTAAATATAAATTTACGAGAACGAATCAAAAATATAACGAGTGTCTGCGTGGCAAAAGATTCGATAAACCAACCTGTCTGGAAAGAAGAGCCTGATAACATCAAAACTTTGTACAATACAAAAAATGTCAAAAAATCAAAAATAGAACTGATACCTCCAAAAAAATACATGAATTTTTTTATATATTTTATATTCCACGGGTTAGGACGAGATAAGATAGACTTCTCTACTCTATCAAAAGTAAGAGAGAATTGTGAACTTTCATAAAGCAGATTATTCAACAATACTTGAACCGGCAACATTGGCAAAAATGGTAAAAGAATAGATGCCCCAGTCATTGAAAACATATTGCCAAAATTCGAACTGATAGCCATCGAAATATATTTATTTGTATTAGCAAAAGTACGACGCCCTTCGATAACTCCATCTATCAATTCACGAAAACTTTTCGACAATAAAATTATATCAGCAGATTCTTTTGCTACATCAACGGCGTTATCTACAGATATACCCACATCTGCTGTACGCAGTGACGGTGCATCATTTATTCCGTCACCCATATACCCGACGACATGTTTACGAGATTGAAGTGCTTTTATTATACGATTTTTCTGCACAGGATTTACTCTCGCAAATATGTTAGTCCCCTCTGATGCACTAGCAAGTTCTTCATCAGATAATTTTTCAATTTCTTCTCCATTTAGTACTCCGAGGATTGGTAAACCAATCTCTTTAACAATTTTTTCTGCGACAAGAACATGATCCCCTGTGATCACTTTTATATTTACTCCAAGGGATTCAAGCTCATCTAATACTTCTTTTACACCTTTTTTAGGTGGATCAATGAAAGCAATAAAACCATGAAAAGTGAGACTCGATTCATCAGTAATAGTATATTTTTGTGAAGAATTTAAATTCTTAGTAGCAATAGCTATGACTCTATATCCATCTTCTGATAGAGAATCAAACAATTTTTCTGCTTGTTTAATTTGAATAGAAGACAAATCGGTTACTGGGAAAATCTGCTCTGGGGCACCTTTGGCAATAAGAATAATCTCATTATTATACCTGACGATTATACTGTCACGCTTACGTTCGAAATCAAAAGGTTTTTCATCAATTTTCTCATATGAAGAAATGTCAAAATCTCGATACTTGGCGATAGCAGCATCAAGAGGATTTTTTGTTCCGGTATGAAAAATACTGTTTACAAAAGCATATTTCAAAACTTCTTCAGAATCTTTTCCCTCTAGATCTAAATATTTTACCAAAGTAATTTTATCCTCCGTCAATGTCCCTGTCTTATCTGTGCAAAGTATATCCATGCTGCCAAAATTCTCGACAGCTGATAATTTTTTAACGATAACACCATGTTTCTCCATCTTTATAGAAGCTTTAGAAACATTTAAGGCGATAATCATCGGTAATAATTCGGGAGTGACTCCGACAGCAATGGCTAAAGCGAAGATAAGTGATTGCAGAATGTCATGTTTCAAAAAAGCATTTGTAAAAAAAATAAAAATAACCATGAGTATCACCACTTTCGCAATAAGAAAACTAAAATCCTTAATACCTCTCTCAAATTCACCTGTCCTCTCCCTCTCTTCCAATAAAGAAACAATTTTAAAGAATTTTGTATTTTTACCGATAGCTGTTATCTCCACATATACATGACCTGTCACAGCGCTACTACCCAAATACACTGCATCGTCAACATTTTTCTCAACAGGTAAAGACTCCCCAGTCAGAGAAGATTCATTCACGAAGAGATCCCGTCCTTCACGTACTATTCCATCAGCCGGAATGACATTACCTGCTTCTATCACAACAATATCTCCCACCACGATATCTGAAGCCAATATTTTTTCCTCTTTTCCATCGCGAACTACGACAGTCTGTAAGGCAACTTTTCTTAAAAGTGCTTTCGTAGCCTTTTGTGATTTGTATGAAACAAAAAAATTAATAGCAGAACTAATTAAAATAATTATAATGATCAAAATAGCACTGGTATAAGAGCCAGTCATGAGAGAAATAAAGGAAGCACCCATCAAAAGGAGGACAAGCGGGCTTTTGAATTCATTTAAAAAAATAAAAAAAGCAGACTCAGGCTTTTTAGATACTATAGTGTTATTACCATCTCTCTTTAACCTATTTTGAGCCTCTTCTTTTGTTAAACCTGTCAACATTTTAATCGATCTCTTTTATTGCCTCTTTAATAGAATAATTTTCAAAAACTATTTTATAAAGCACTCTTATAAGTGGTGCATCTATACCCAACTTTTCAACCATTTTTTTAGCATCCTTAAGAGCATAGACTCCTGCTGGAGTATAATTCGTCTCTCTCACGATTTCCTCTAATTTATATCCTTTACCTAGTTCAATACCTAAAAATCTATTACGAGATGGAAGAGAAAAATCACCGATGCACGACAAACCCAAAAATGTCTCAATCTTGCCTCCTAAAGCAAGACCTATATCTTTCGTCTCCTGAATTGTCTTTGTAAAAACATACGCTTTAGTATTTTGCCCATATCCTGCACCTTCTACTATACCTATAAGTATGGTCATGACATTTTTCAATGCCGCACTTATCTCTACTCCTACCACATCGTCTGAGAGATCTATCCGTAAATTCTCTGATTCAATTTGTTTCTTTATTTCTTCTTTACCCTCACCTCCTGCCAAGACCATACACGAAGGAGATCCTTTACCCAATTCTTCTGCTAAAGTAGGGCCATATAAAAAGAATACTTCATTTATAAATTTTTCTTTTAAAGCTTCCGAGATAAGCCTTCCGTCACCTGCAAAACCTTTTGAACAAATTATTATTTTTTGATCAGTAATCTCTTTTTCAAATTTTAAAAGTGAAGGCAAAACCATATTGGAAGAAGCACAGACAAATATCATATCACCCCCATCTATAGTATCGACAGAAACATTATGCCCTATACCAGATAAATAAGATGCCATAGCAGAACCATATATTCCTCCTCCCAAAATTGCGATTTTCATATTCAAATTATATCACACTAAAAATAAGATAACCCCGTCCTAGATCCTAGAACGGGGTTACAAAACTTTTTTACAACGATTTTTTTCTATTTTTCCTCCGACTTCAAGATACACTCTGGGCATCTTGAAGCTTCAGGAATTATTTTAAGAACATTTGGGTCTATGGGTTTGCCACATACATTTTTAGATTTATCTGTATACGAACACAACCCATAGGTCGGATCTTCCTGCTCCAACCGTTTTTTTATTCTTGATAATACAGAAACTCTCTCAGAGGATCTATGAAGAAGAATTAAACCCTCATCACTCTGAGACCCTTTCTCACGAGATTCAGAAAATTTACCGCTACCAATATATTCAGAGGCGGTTTCCCTACGACTATCGCAATCCTCAAGAAACGCTCTTAATTCTTCGCTAACAACAGAGAGAATCTCAGCTCTCTGTGCAGGTGTCAACTTCTCTGACCCTTCAAGAATCAGAGTACCTGTATCTTTTGACATAAATGTCCTTAATTATTGATGAACTAACTATGTGGATTATGGATCATATATACCACGTCACAATATTTAAGTCAAACAAAATAAGGGTATAAATAAAAACAAATTAAACGATGTGCCCAGGGGGGGACTCGAACCCCCATGCCTTTCGGCGCTACCACCTCAAGGTAGTAAGTCTACCAGTTTCTCCACCTGGGCATTTTTTGATTTTAGCATAATTAAATAAAATAAAAACCTCAGCTTCCTGAGGTTTTTATTTTTAGGTTTTTATTTAGCTGCTTCTTCTGTAACTACTTCATCCTCTTGAGAAACTACTGAGCGTAATTTTCGGCGAACATCTTTGACAGCTTTTGCACGAACATAGTAAAGTTTTGATTTGCGAGCACGAGATTGTTTGGTGACTTCTATTTTATCAATCGCTGGAGAATATAATGGGAAAATTCTTTCTACGCCAACACCAGAAGCGACTCTGCGAACAGTAAAGGTAGCACCTATCTCTGTCCCATGCTTACGGGCAAGTACGATACCTTCAAAAGCCTGTAAACGTATTTTACCTTTTTCATCTAGAACCTTAGACCAGACACGGACAGTGTCTCCAGCACTAAAATCTAGCTTTTTTCTTTCCTCAATATTTACTGGACTGAGTTTTGTTTTATCTACTTTATTTCCTGCCATAGTTATTTTAATCTAACATAAACGAGCTTCAAAGGCAAATTAAGCGAATTCTTGCTGGTAACATTTAACACAATAAACAATCTCAGGTCTGTCAGGAGCATAAGAAGTTTTTATCTTATTCCCGCATTTTTGACAATCTCTTTCATATAATTTAGGTAAGTTCACACGAGTCAAACGAAAACTTTGTCTACAATTAAAACATTCTCGAGGAAGAGGTAAAGAGAGTTTTTTCATTAAATTTAATTCACCCAAAGTAAAACGATAAGCCCTATCACACGACGAGCAAGCAAAAACATCATTCAAAATTGAATCTTCTGTTTCTAATATAGTATCGGGTAAACTTTCTGTTTTTTTTGTAATTTTATACTCATTTTCTTTACTCTCCTGCCATTTAAAACCTTTATTCAAAGCCTCCTCCTCTGTCATTGGAAAAAAATTACCTGCAATCGTCTCATTGTAAGCGAAAGGTGCAAATTTCAATGGCAAAAATTCTCCATAAGCCCAAACCCTCCCTTTTTCATCTATATATGGATTCTTTTTCATATCTTCTATGATTTTGTTCTTAAGTTTTTCGTATTCCTCTTTTGTATATTCTTTATTTAAGATACAATATTTTTTCTTTTTGAGATTGACACAACCAAACACATTCTTGCAAGCGTTAGCATAAATAGAATATTCTATATCTAAGACATCGGGCCAGCATTGATGAGAAAACCTAATGTTATTAGCTCCTTCTCCTACAACCGAAGACTCATAAATTTTTTCTACTCCGTTTCCCCAACCAGTATAATCATAACAACCTTTAGTGGAAGCCACACTGACAAATTGAACAAAACGAGAATCCTCTACAGATAAAACAAGATATGAATCGTGGGTATTTTTTGATTCATATATGTAGTTCCCAGAAACATTTACATTTAGACTATTACCAATGTAAAATCTATTCGGATATTTCATCCAAAATTCAAAAGCAGTTTTTCTTAACTGATCTAACATCTTTCTAGAATCAATAGAAAACTCTTTTAATTTTTTAAAATAATCTTCACGGGTATATTGTTCATTCCAGATGCAATAACTTTTATTTCTTAAATTTATACAGCCGAAACAATTCACTAATCCAGAACAAGCACGTGAAAACCAAACATCCGTGCAAGAATCACATTCTTCTGAAAAGAATGCGCGATAACATTTGTTGCACCCTATGGACTCATAGCAAAGTTCTGAATCGATCATTCTCAAACAATCAACAGAATCCTTCAAATGATTTTCATAAGATGAATAAAAAACATTTTCACAAAAATCTGCCCAAAAATTCATATAACAATCTTTTTGATAGGCAACACCATTCACATATTTACTATTTTTATTACTAACATATTCATTATCAAGAGCTTGCCATGGTGTTTTTAAAAACAACTCATATAGTTGATCAAAAAAAGATCTAGTGGGATCATAATCCATTCCGTATTCCCTGCCATCCCAAGAATCACCCCACCAACAAGGGTTACAATACACAATATTAGGCTTATCTAAAGAATAAACTGATAAAGTATCACCTCCACATTTAGCACAAATTCTTTTATAAAGACTCCAAACATTCATAAAAGAAAAACGCCGCATAGCACGACATTCTGGACACCATGTAGGTGCTGGCACGTTTATTTTTTCATAAAATTTAAAATCTTCCGGCTCTATTGTAAAGTCTTTCTTGCAATTTTGGCAATTTTTAGTTTCTGTATCCACTACTCATATATTATACATTATTTTGACTTTTGCTATTACGGGGTGTAAATTCAAAAAAGACACGCATTATTATTTCTTTTGAATTTATAAATATAAAGGAGTAGTTATGATTCTAGTTATTTTAAACGTGAATGGGACACTTTACATCAAGAAATGTAAAGATAAAAAAGAAGCCCGTTCACAGGTAAAAAAATGGAAAGAAAGGGCGAAGGAAAGCTTCCCTTTTGGGAAGTTTAAGCCAATTTATTATGAAGTTATGAAAAAGGGATAGAAATATTCCTTTTTTTATTTATCTTTTAGTAACAAAATTTTCTTGAATTCTTTCGGTAACAGTGATTCCACTTTTATTATTTTACCTTTGAGATCTTTGAACTCTATGGATTTCGCGTGAAGAGCTAGTCTTTTGAACCCTTCTAAACATGGACCATCTGGATTATACAAAGAATCACAAGCTACTGGGTGATTTATAAATTTCATATGAACACGGATCTGATGTGTCCTACCAGTTTTAGGATGAATTTCTAGGTAGGTAAACTTCAGCGGAGCATCATAAGATTTTTTAGCACTGCGCCCTTCCCCGAGTACGGGTTGGGACCCTCGCACATAAAAAATCTTATGATGCTCCGCTTGCGTTTCAAACCTTTTCAAAACTCTGTACTCAGTGATAGCTTCACGAAGTTCCCCCCTCACTCCACGCCCAGCGAGACGTCTACGAAAATCTTTTGGACTTCTGCCTATCGGTTTATTTATTGTGGCATGATCATTTTTTACATTCCCTGAAACGACAGCATTATAAGTTTTTTTTATTTCTCTGTTCTTGAATTGATCTTTTAAAAACTCATGTGCTTTTTTATTTTTTGCCAAAAGTAAAACACCGGAAGTTTCTTTATCCAATCTATGCACGATTTCTAGTTTGGGATATTTTTTCTTAAATATGTCTATAACAGTTTCTTTATCTGGACCTGCCCCGTACCGAACTTGTTCTGGTACGGGGTGTACCAAAATACCAGACGGCTTATCTATAGCTAAAATATCTTTATCTTCATATAAAACCTCAATTTTCATTGTGTGTGCCCTCGGTAGGAATCGAACCTACATCAAGGCCTTAGAAGAGCCTTGTTCTATCCATTGAACTACGAGGGCTACTTGCCCCGCCATAAGCGTGGGTGTGCGCGGTGGAGGGCTCGAACCCCCGACATCTTCAGTGTAAATGAAGCGCTCTACCAACTGAGCTAACCGCGCATTAAATACCTATTTAAATTAGCATTTTTACAACGATGGGTCAATAATGAGTGCTGGAGAATTTATTATTTCAACAGACTTTTTTTCACGTTCTTTAAAATATTCTAATACTTTATCAATCCTTTCTTTTTTTATTGTTTCCTTTCCACTGACACCAGGGAATAAAGAGACTGACTCTTTATTTATCTCCATAAAAAAATAAAAACCAAAAATACAAAAAATCAAAACTAACGCAAATGTCATGCAAAGAATATATCTCCAATAAAGGTCTGGTTTTATCCCCGAACCCCCCTTTCTAAACTTTTTTTTCTTTTTTAAAAACTTTAAATTAAAATTCATAAATTTATTAATTATTAAAACTCAAAAGTTTTATCTTAAAATCAGCTGTCCATTGTGAGGTTTTACCAACAGTAGTACTTGAATTTTGAATATCAACTGAAATAAATTCAAGAATATATTGAGAATTTTCTAAAAGATTTATAAATTTATAAATCATTTGGAAACCCCCCGTAGCTTTCATACCAACTAAAAGTGAAGAATTATCTTTAGCAATATCTACAGATGTTACCTCAGCACCGACATTCACCTCCTTTGCCAATCTTTCGATAGTATCTAAAAATGGCACAACGTTAGAACTCCTAATAAAATATGTATCGAGTAGCGCCCTCTCTCCGGCGGTTGTTTTTACTGAATTAATAAGAGACCTCACATCATTCCTCTTTGAAGATTCTATCTGCCACGTTTCTTGTGCTAATAATGTCGATTCTTTCTTATCATTTATAATTCCATACAAGAAAAAAAATCCCAAAACAGAACAGACAAAAAATATTACAGAAAAGATAAAAGATTTTTTTTGATTAAGGAATTGCATATAATTATGATGGAATCAAACTTAAACTAAACCTAATATCAGAGCCCTTAACAAAATTGGAAATTGGTAAATCGACTTTTGAAAAAGCTATATTATTCTCGAGTGCGCGACGAAATGATAGTAAAACTTCACGATTTGGAGCTCTGCCGCTGATATTTATTTTCTCGTTTGTTGGTAAATTGTTTTGATAGGAAATGTTTGTAATCTTAATACTAGGAATTTTCTTTAATATTATTTCATTAATTATCCTTTGAGAAAAAATAATCTTACTTTTTTGTATATTTTCAATTAAACCTAATTTACCCTTTAAATCATTAATCGTAATTAGAGTGCCTTGGTCAGGAACAGGAATCGGTTCATTTTTCTGTAATTCTAATTTTGCATTGATAGCGTTCTCCTCCACTGAAGAAAGAAAATAAGATGGTAAAATTAAAATAGAAGCAATAAAAAAAGATATCCCGATCATACTAAATGATACGGTTATAAGCCTGAGATAAAAATCTCTAGACATTTCCTTCTTTTCTTCATTTGGAATTAAATTAATCATGTTCAAAATCCCCCAAGGCAAGTCCTAGGGCTGTTGCAAATGTTAACGATTCATCTAAATCTATGTCTGGGATGTATTCTCCTGCTTGTAATATATTGACCCAAACATTAGCTATCTCCACTGGAGTTTTCATACTTACAGAAAAATATTCAGAAAGTCCTATAAGATTAGAATCTCCACCAGAAAGAATCACTTTTTTTATTATCGGCCTATCTTTCCCCTCTTCATCTTTGTGTGTATGCCAATATAAAAAATGTTTTGCTATTTCATCACGTAAAATAGAGACACCATTTAAAAGCACAGAAAACACTTCTGCATTAGCGGGGTCACGTTTCAAACCAAATTCTTTTTTTCTTTTCTCTGCTTCCTCAAAACTTATTTTGAAATTTTTCTCTATCATGCTAGTAAGCATAAACCCCCCCATATCTAAAGTAGAAGTAAATACTACGATCCCCCCAGAAACTATGAATATCCCCGTGCGTTTTTTCCCAAAATCTACCAACATATATGTTTCCAAATCTCCTTTTTTAATGACACACCTAGCTACAGCTTGTGCTTCAAGCTCAAAAGATTTTGCAGATATGAGAGAATTTTTAAAAACCGATAAATACTCTTCAATAACATTTTTAGGGATAGCAGCAACCTGTAATTTAAAAGTCTGTTCATTCTCACTCAAAATTTCGTAATCAAATATGGCATCTTCAGCAGGAACTGGAATATATTCTTCAAGAGAAAGCTCTATCCCCTCCCTAATACTTTCCAAACCTAATTTTTCTAATTTTAAATTAAAAAGATAGACTTGTTCTTCTGGTAAAGAGACACGAACAGATTTCAACCCTTCTTCATTTCTCAAAGATGTCAAAATACCGCCCATACGTTTGGTATCTTTGATCTTACCTGATTCGATAACACCCATTGGAATTTTTTTCTCTCCATAACGATTCACCTTAATTCCATTTTTTGTTTTTATTAATTCTATATATTTTATAGATTCATCTGAGATATCTAAACCGAAAGAAGGCAACACGAGAAATTTGGGTGTAGGAAAAAATCTATTAAATAAATCTCTAAACATATACAATATTATACTCTTTATCTTGCTCGCGTGCCAACAGGAATTTCACCATTTGGCTCGAGTAAAGAAAATTTATCATCTGAAGTAGAAACAGCCAATATCATCCCTTGGCTTTCTATGCCACGAATCACTCTCGTTTCGAGATTAGCGATAAACATACATTTTTTACCAACCAAAACACTACAATCTGGAAAATACAAAGAAATACCAGAAACTATTTGTCTTGGTTTCTCTTCAGCTAAATCAACAGATAATTTTAATAATTTATCTGTATCAGGAACTTTTTCTGCTGACAATATTTCTCCAACTACAATATCAACTTTTTTAAAATCTTCTATATTTATCATCTTATTTTTTTACATTATTTATTTTATCCCTCTATTTGTCGGGATCTTCGATCTAAATATCTCTGCAATATCAAAGCGGCGGCTGATGCATCTATCCTCCCACTTTTAATCTGTTTTATTTTACTATGAGCTTGTGATTGATTCAAACTTTTTTTACTATCCCCTGCCTTACGAGCTTCCACTGAAGTTAAGAATTCTTTCTGCTTATGAATAGGTAGATTAAACTTATCTTTGAGTTCTAAAATAAAAACATCAATCCTTGCAGACAAAACATTCAATTTCCCCGAAAAGTCTACTGACTCCCCTACCACGATTTCTCCAATATTCTCTTCTTTTATAATTTCCCCTAATTTATCTAAGGTGTTTAGATCATTCAATACGATTTCCCTTGGAAAAGCCAAAACTCTTTCTTCGTCTGAAATAGCCACACCTATTCTTTTTGTTCCATAATCAATTCCTAGAAATCTTCTAATACTCATACGAGGAATACTAGCATAAAATAGATTTTTCTGATATTATTTTTATATGATGTACCAATTAACAAACGAGAATTTAATAATATTACTAATAACTATTTTCTGGGTTCTTCCTTGGAAAGCTTATTCACTTTGGACTGCATCAAAAAGAAATGAAAAGTGGTGGTTTGTCATTCTTATGATAGTGAATACCTTTGGGATTCTTGAAATTTTCTACATCTTTTTTATCGCTAAAAAGAAAATAAGTGATATCCAAAAATCCCTGCAAGGAATTTTACCTAAAAAATAAAACTTGAAAAAACACTTTAAATAAAGTAATGTTATGAAGCGTAGATGGGAGGCGTCGCATAGCGGTTTAGTGCACCGGTCCTGAAAACCGGAGTGTCGAAAGGCACCGTGAGTTCGAATCTCACCGCCTCCGCATTGACAACCTGTTAGTTTTGATGACCCATTTAGTTATGTACTAAGCGTGACCCACAAAGCTACAAGTTATATAAAAAAGAGCAACCCTTGTTGCTCTTTTTTGATATCATAAAACTATTCAACTAGATTTATAGGCACCCCCTTCAAATAAGCTTCAATATTATCAATCATCATTTTGCTAGCTTTTCTATCAGTTGCATCAGTATTATAAGCTATATGTGGAGTAGCTAAAACCTTTGGATGATTAGCTAGTTTAATATAGAAAGGATCATTAACATCACCGACTTGTATTGAAGCACAATCACTAGCAACACCTGCTAAAATATTTTTATCTAAAGCTTCAATCATCGCTTCTATATCATATATTTTAGGGCTAGTTACAGTTATAAAATACGAACCCTTTTTAAAAGAATTAAAGAATTCTTTATTTAGTAAACCTTTGGTTGTCTCATTTGAACCTAAGGTATCAACTATCACATCAGCATCTTTTATAGATTCAATTAGATTATCATTCTTTGTAAAATATTTAACATTCATTTCCAATGCTTCACATATTTTACCAACCCTAGACCCAACATTACCCTTACCTAAAATTGTAATATTTTTACCAACTAATCCCTTTGTTTCTTTTGGGATACTGTCAGATTCTTTTCTATTTATCCAGTTTGGTAAATCTCTTAACAAATCAAGAACCATTGCAATTATCCACTCACTTACAGCTTCTTTGTTGCACCCAGGACAATTCGAAACTTTTATATTTCTATCCTTTAATATATCTCTATTTAAAAAGTCTGTTGCAACAAAAGGCAAGGACAAAAAAGCATTTTCTAATTCTTGATATTTAAGTTTTAACCCAAATTTACCAGAACAAATAACATCAGCATTTTTACATCTTTCTAACCATTCTTCTGGTGTTTTTGGTAAATCTTCGTAATATTTAACTTCACCAAGTTTATTTAGTTTTTCTCTTTCTTCGTCATTCAAGCCCAAATCTTGGGTGACCACTATTTTATTCATATTTTAATTATATCAAATTTAACTGTTTATCTAAAGGAGGAAATGAAAAATATACTCTTACGTTATTGTCTTTTTCGTACAGTTCAATCATTTCAAAATTTTCTTTTTGTATAAGTGAAAATCCAGCTTTATTTAAATACTTTTCTTTAAAGGAGGGATAATCAACGACCGTAAAATCAGCATCTCCACGTTCTTGTCGAGTTGAATCTGGTTTTCTAATTTTTAATAATTGTAATTTACCAGCAACAGTTTCTAAAGATATTTTAAAGAGTGGACCGCTTGGAGTTTCTTGTATTACCATACCTAGTTTATGTGCCTCTTCTAAAAAATTAGTTTGTTCTTCTTTAGATTGGCAAAAAATACAGGCATAGTTAACTGGAATATTTTTTTGATCAGTGTATTTATTCTTTAAAGATTCGGCATTTTTAACTATGTTTTGAATTAAGTTTTCCATATTTTTACTATGATTTATAGTATATTTAAATTGTCTCGCTCCACTCTAAAAGAGTAGTCTTCTAAACTCCACAATTCCAAATCAAATTTATTTTTCTCAGGTAGGATTGTTACTTCAAATTGTTCATTTCTTTCAGTGGCTTTTTCTTCAACTTCTTCACGTGACAAATTATCTTCACCATCACGGGCTCTCTTTATTCGTCTATCAACTTCAACTTTAAAATCACACATTGCAAAAATTCCATACATCATTTCCTCTTTTTTAAGAAAAGCTGTACCTACTCCTTCAATTATTGTTAAAGGAAATTCTGATTTTAGTTCTGTCTCTTCTCCGCTTTTATGTCTATAAGAACAATCCTTTCCGTTCATCAATAAATGAATTAAAGTTTCCAAAGAGTCTAAATGGTATGATTCTTTAAATGCCCATGTATGATAACTAACTCTTTTGTTGTTTTTTACATCAATCCATTCCTTTTGAGTGCTTTTACGTATTTTACTGTCAATCATAAAATCATCCATATCAATACAATTAGCCTCTAGTCCACGTGAATTAATCTCTTTTACTAATTGTTTACTAAGAGTTGTTTTCCCAGATCCTCCGTTACCAGAAATAAATATTAGTTGATATTTCCCCAAACAAAAATCTATTACTTTTTTCGCAATTTCTTCTTCTTTATAAAATTTTGTTATTTCTCCCATAGTTATATTGTATACAACAAGAACGGTCCTTGTTGTATACTAATTCTTTTTTTATTCATAAACTCGTACAAAAATATATTCGTTTTCTTCGCTAGATACGTTTTCAATTTCATGAAAAATATCTTTTGGAAATATAAATACGTCTCCTGTTGAATAAGTATACATACCATCTTCGTCTCGGACATTTCCTTGACCTTTTAAAACAATCATTACCTCGTTCATTTTTTCATGCATATGCCATGCAAATTTAGAATTTGCTGGCAAAAACCCATATGTCATACCTTGCACATTATTTATCTCATTTTCTGATAATAATAATTTACGTCCACCACTACCACCGTGAGCATCTTCACGTACAAAAGTTTCGTTTAATTTTTTTATGATTTTCATAAATTTATTATTTAACTTTTCAAATTTTTAATTAAAATATTCAAACCTTCATCTAGTAATTCTTGTGAAATTGTAAGTGGTGGCATAATTTGCATATTATCTCCACTCCCTACAACGACATGAAGTCCGTCGGCAAAGCATGCCTTTTGAATTCTTTTACAAGTTTCTGCATCTTTGAATTGTAATCCTATCTCTAATCCCATTCCTCGTACTTCAACGACAGTATTTCCAACATGAGCTTTTAATTTTTCTTGTATATAATTTCCTTTCTTCTCTGCCATTTCCCAAGTTTTATCTCTTAAATGAATTTGAAGAGCTTTTAAAGAAATGGCACATGCTATTGGAGTCCAACCAAAGGTAGAGATTAGCATTGCTTCTGAAAATGCCCTTTCGAACATTTCAGATTTACCCACAACTGCACCAATAGCAGAAGCCCCATTTGATATTCCTTTTGCAAATACAATCATATCTGGTGTTACATTTTCATGTTGTATGCCAAAAAGTTTTCCTGTTCGTGAAAAACCTGTTCCAACTTCATCAACAATAAGTAATGTTCCGTACTTTGAAGTAATCTCTCGAAGTTTTGTTAGAAACCTAGGATACGCAATAAGTGTTGAACCCCAACCAGTTATGATTCCTGGTTCTGTAACAACAGCAGCGATATCTTTTTTTGAGAGTAATTCTTCAAAATCTGACAGGAATTTATTGAAATCTTCTTCACTTATTTTATTGTGTGGAAATGGGATAGGTTCAATTTCTGGAACTAACGGTTGAAGTTTTTGATGTGAATCTTTTGGATACCCAATAGCAAGTGAGGCAAATAACTGTCCGTGATAATGGGAATTAAAACCAATGATTCTTTTTCTTTCTGTGTAAACACGAGCAACTTTAATTGCAACCTCGATTGACTCTGTGCCACTTGTTTCTTTAATACAAGCATCGAGTCCTTCGGGTAGTGCTTCTGTCAAAGCCTTGGCATATTCTTCTTGAATCGGATCTGAACCCCAAAGAAGACCCTGAACATTTTTCTTCGTTTGTTCAATTATCGCTTCGTTGATTTCTGGGTTATTCCATCCTAGATTTGTCACGTTCCAAGCTGATGAAAAATCTATATATCTTTTTCCATCTCTATCCCAAATTAAAGAACCTTCCGCTTTTGAAATAGGGAGGTATTCATATTTTCCTTTGAAGTCTCGATAAACAATACTATTTTCAATCATAAAATTTTATTTTTTTAAATTAATCTTCTTTTCTTACGACTAATAGTAATTTCTGTTATCTCTACTTGTTTAGGTAATTTTAATAAATACAAAACTATACCAGCTACATCTTTTGTATCCATCCATTCAGTTGGGTCTTCTATTTTCTTTCCATAATCTTTTTCATGCATCTGTGTATTCATACCACCACAGTGAACATATATCATTCTGCTTTTTGTTTTTGCTAATTCTAATCCAAGGTTATATGAACCACCCCTTAATCCATATTTAGTTGAAGTGTATGCTAATTGATCAACAAAACCAGCCTTTAGGTCTGCTGTTGTACCAATGTTTAATATATCTGCTTCATTTTTTACAATAGTATCAAACAGAGAAGATAGAAAATATAATGGTGCTATAGTGTTTATTTTAAATGCTTTTTCAAGTTTAGGATATGTAATCTCGTTTATCTTTTCCATCGCTACAATAGCAGCACAATTTATTATTGTATCAAAATCACTATGCTTTTCTTTTATAGTATTAACAGCATTATCGATGTCTTTTTCTATTGATAAATCACAAGCAATATTTGTAACACCTGATATATCACAAGGTGTTCTACTTATATTAATTACTTCTATTTTTTCACTATTAAATAAATTGGCAATTGCCTTGCCAAGACCGTCACTAGCTCCTAATATAATCACTTTTTTCATATATTAAATATTACCATTTTCAATGATTTTTTGAAATATTATAGTATTAAGTTACTAATGTGATTTTTTTATCATTCAACACCAACCTACTCCTTAAATGTCCAAGCAATTCTCTCTTTTCTAAGGGTGTGCCTTCTCGAAGTACATACTTGGCATATTCTCTTGTGTTTACATCGTCTTCATTGATCGAATACTTTGGCGTACCTTTTGTCGCCAACCTTTGAAGTCGATTGAATCGTTTAATTTCTTCTTCGAGTTTAATTCGCATGCCTAATTCATTAATACTTACCTTATCAATAACTTTAAATAATTCATCAATCAATTCTTCTTCTCTAATATATTTGTTTTTACAATTTCTATCTCTAGCCTTCGAACAGGAGTAGTAAACATACTTAGCAGTAGTTCCATCTTTAAGTTCCTTGTATTTCTCTTGAGCAGATATTCCTGAACTACACATTCCACATGTAAATAATTTAGTAAAAGCAAACTCTCTATTTTCTCTCACGATTCTATCTCTCTTTAATTGTGCTTGAGCTTTTTCAAATAACTCCTGAGTGATTATTGGCGTATGACTTCCTTGATACCAATTATCAGAATTTCTAGGATATTCAAATGGTCCATAATAGATTGGCATATTGAATATACGATAAACCCCTGAGAGTGTCAGGGGTTTATTTCCTCGAGTATAGAAATTTAAATCAAATCGTAACCAATTGTATACTTTTCTACCGCTCCAGTGTTCATATACTACTTTCTCAAACATTTTCTTTATTATAGGTGCTCTATCAGGATCAATCACTATCTGACACTTCCGATCCATTAACTTTTGGTTTAAGTAGCCAAGCGGTGCCATCCCAGGCCATAACCCCATCTCCACTCTTGTTCGTAGTCCTCGCTTCACGTTAATACCTCGATTATCATTTTCTAGTTTTGCTTGTGAGCCAAGAATCATCAGTAAGAATTTTTCATTTGGATTATTCCCAAATGTTTGACCGAAGGTTCGTATCATATGTAATTTTCCTGAATCCATTAAATCTACTATTTTTCCAAGGTCACCTGCATTTCTTGAAATACGATCGGGTGCCCATGTGAGTATTGCATTGAATTTCTCTTGTTTGATTTCCTCAATTATTTCATTGAAT
Organism: Minisyncoccota bacterium; assembly: GCA_041667145.1. Lineage (GTDB taxonomy): Bacteria > Patescibacteriota > Minisyncoccia > Phycocordibacterales > UBA9973 > UBA9973. The sequence goes on along the minus strand of JBAYFP010000004.1, from coordinate 43,684 downwards.
ACAGGTCGTTGCCCAGTCTCTTTAGCACTATGCGATTCACGCTTCATAGTGACCACCTCAAGCCCCTCACGATCGGCTAATTGGAGCATCTCGCTGATTTGGCTGTCTATTGAAAGAACCTGTCTTTCTTCTGATTCTGTTGATTTTCTTGCATAAAGACAGTACCTTATCTTCTTTGGTTCTACCTTGATTTTCTCTACACCTTTCTCTTGATTTGGGTTATCTATTTTCATATACCTATATTAATGACGCAACCCGTCCTACGAGTCCAGAGCGTCCCACTGCCATAGTGTTGGTAACTAAAATATCCCAAATGCCTTTATTTTAGCGTGTTTTATGGTATAATTACTGTGTAATGTCAAATCTTTTAGTAATTCCCAATATTAGTCAAACATGCTTAGTTGGTTTTATTTGTGCAAATGAGACCTTCATAGCAATTTACGGTGTAATCTTTACTATTGTTATTTCTCTAGGGGTTTACATATACGGGCTTCAGGATAAAAGTGAGAAAATTACCCTCACTAAAAATACAAATATAAAAAAGGTTATAACTCAGTGTTTAGGATTTTTTGCATTAAGCTTTTTAGCTTTTCCAAGTCCATTTTATGAATTTGTAAATTTTATATTATCAGCTAGTTTATTGTTGAGTATTTTTGATGCTTTTAAAGAAGTGTTTAAATTTAATGAAAATGAACTTTCAGGAGAAAGAGCTGTAAAGAAATTCAAAGAAGAAGTGATAAAAGAAAAACTCAAAGAGTTTGAGGATTTGAAAATTAAAAATGATGCACTTCAGAAATTACTAGAAGAAAAAAGGGACGGTAAGGATGTGGAAAGATTTTTACTTGATGAAAATAATGATTCTTATTATTTTATTCGGGCACAGAGTTCTGGTTATATAACAAACATTGATATAAATGTTTTATTTACGGAAGAAATTTATTTAACAAAAGAAACTAGTCAGAAAATTTCTAAAAAGTATTCTTACTATATACCTTACAGTATTTCAAATGGAGCACCTGTTGATTTTGATGATGTTATATTAGGAATTAAAAAAGAAGAAGGACAAAAAATAGACGAGGAAAAATTACGATCCTTTGTTTCCATTAGCGATGAATATGAAAACCCGTCTTCATACCTTGAAGCAGAAATGAGGTCTTATTATTCTGAAATGTTTTCCTTAATAAAAATGGAGGATTCTAAGGGGCTTGAGTTGAAACTGAAAGAGTTCTCTAGTTTTGTTGATCATTTTACTTGTAAAGCTGATTCTTATGTGGACATAATTCAGTTTATAAATGATGATATTATTTTTCCTCTTCAAAAGTATTCATTTAAACAAGGAGATATCGACTGTATAAAGAAAGTGGTTGGTTTCTCTTTGGGTTATATATACCAGTCCCTAGATAAAAAATCAGTTCAGACTTTTAATATCTTCTTAAGAAATTTTGGTCATGCTTTTTATGAATCTTTTGATCTTAGTCCTGATGAGCAAACTAAGTTTCATGATGCCTACTTTAGATGGCTTAACGAAGTTGCAAAATATTCTATTAAATCAAAGATCAAAAAAGATAAAAATTATATTGATTACGCAATAAATTTTCTCTCTAGCTTGAATGGACAAATAAAGATTGCTTTTGATAAAAAAAATCTAGAAGCTTTTTCAAAAGCCTTAGCTTTTTTAGATAATTCATTTTCTCGTGAAAGTTACGAACACGACGAGTTTCCACAGCTAGATGAATTAATTTTAATAAAGAAAGCTGTAATTTTTGGTTTTACTGCTTGGGCATATAAACATAATAGTGGAGGAGATTTTTACAAAGAAGCTTTTTCTAAACTTTTATCTTCGTTACAAAAAGACCCAGTGTATTATTATAGAAATGTTGAAGATAATTTAAACTATTATCTTTCTATTTATTTGAAAGCAATTGAAATTTCTGAAAAAAGAGGATCATTCGGTTGGGATAGTTGGGGTATGCCTGAGGGAGAAGTCTACACCGTGACAATTCATGATGACATTAAAAATTTATTAGTTGATAGAATTCTTAAAATTATTGTAGATGATCCAAATCTTGCTATTAATATCAAAGATGGAAACTATAACGATGGGTTATCACATATTAAAGAAGGAAATCAGCAATTTGATCCACTGCTTAACAAGACACAACATTCTTTTGTTTCTATCACACACATAACAGATGAACAATTTATCTCTGTAAAGATTAAATTTTACAACATTTTTTCTCAAATTGCCGAAAAATATGAAACTGACGTAAGAAAAAAAATAATTGAACAATCATTGGACGATACCAAATTTAATGAATTTGTAAAAGAAAACTTTGATTCATATGAAAAAGCTCGTGTGCTATACAGAGTCCAAAAATTCACTAAGGATACTGAAAAAAAGATAGATGGTTTCGGATATAATATTTTATTACATAAAGAACAATTTATTGCTGAAACGAATGTTCATTATACTAATGGTAATCAATTTGGTGAAGATTTAGCTCGATCAGAAGACAATAAAGTCCTAGAATCAATTTATAAAAAGTTTGGTAAAATTATACCTATAAAAAAGGAAAAAATCGGGCAAATTGTTTCAGCTGAAAATAATCTCAGTGCAATCGTTCTGTGGATTAATGGATATTTCAATATTCAAGACACAAATCCTGAAAATTTTAAACCACATTGGCAGGAAACGAATTCAAGAGAAGATAATGGTCCTTATTACCAAGGATCAATAAATGGAATTCCTTTTTACATTGTATATAAATTCCAAGAACATAAATCTTACCCAGACACAATGTTTATATTTGAAAACGATTCTTTCTCAATAAACGAATTTGAAATTGAAGAAGATAAAACCTTAGATAAAGATAATACAAAGTTTGCAGAAAAGGCGGAAGATTGTCTTATGCTTTCGATAACGAATCTTTCTTCTCTTGAACAGGAAAGAATAAAAATAGTTGAGAAATGGACAGAAAATGATCCTGATAGTATCAAAGACAAGGAAGCAAAAGTTGAAGAACTTAAAACAAACGTAGTATTTAAATTCTTTAAGGGATTATCCGCTGATAGTCTAATTATTGATAATCTAAAAATCAAAATATTCCACATTAAATAAGCTGTTGATAACTCGACTACACAAATATTTAAATGTGAGCTAATATGGTGCGACCTTAAAAAATAAGGTATAATTTCTTTACAAGTTAATAGTTTAAGTAGCCTAAACCTTTAGGAATAAAGGCATGGTGAAAGTTAGTCAGATCGTGCATAAAGAACCCATCATATGGGGTCGCACGATCTGCCGTATCTGGAAACGGATATGAGTGACTTCGGTCACTACCTATGTGGTGGGCTTTTTGCGTCTTATCACTGGGTTTTATAAATAAAACGCAAAATAGAAAATATGGAAAACAATATCAAAAAGCATTTGTCTCTTAAGATTTTGTTAGCATTGTTACCAGCTTTAATTTTTTGGCAAAATTATGCGTGGATGACTGGTAACTCTTACATGGGTATAGGGTTCTTAATTATTTGGATTCTAATGATCTGGAATGTATATCAATTCACAGAGAAGAATCATATTTTAGAAAGATTTTTTCGTTTAACAGAAATATCTTTCTTCTTGCTTCCAGTGTCCGCATTAGTTTTAACTTTTGTTGTTGGTTCAAAAGTTATCTCTTCATCAGCTAATGAATTTGAACAGGCTGGTGGTGCAATAGGAACTGCAATTGGTGGAACATTTATAACTATCATCGCTTTCATGGTAGGAATTGCGGGAGGAATAATTATGCATTTAGTTACAAAGAAATATGAGAAAAAAGCAGAAGCATCAGGTATAAAACAAATAGAAACTTCAGCAAGTAAACATGGCGTAGTTCTTTCTATTGTGGCATTAATTGTATTAGCAATTATTATGGGTTCAATTTCTACAGCAAAACATGTTTCTGATGTTGCTAAGGCAAAAGAAGAGTTAAGTAAAAGCTTGCAACAAGGTGGAGTAGTTAAAGCAGATACTCAAGCTCCAATCACTCAAGTAAATAAAGTTAGTCTTGAAGTAACAAAAAAGAGCTTCTATGAAGCAAATTATACTGACGGTACTTATCAAGATCAAATTCAAATGAATCTAAAGCTAACCAATGAAACAGATAAAGATATTAAAGGAGTAGAGGGTGTCTTAACTTTTTATGATATTTTTGATAATAAAATAAAAGCTATAAGTGTAGGTTATGATAAATCAATTCCTGCGCACCAAAGTAAAGTTTGGGAATCAGGAATAGACTATAATCAATTTATGGATGAAGACGTTAAATTAAAAGATACTGAATTTGTTAATTTAAAGTATAAATGGGAAGTTACAACCATCATTTACGCAGATGGGAGTAAAGAATAAGTTCGAGTAAATGCCTAGCAATAAAAAAGGGTGATTATTGTATGATCACCCTTTTTTATTGCCATTTGTCTTATATATCGGTTCCGAAACCCATCTTTTTAAGCTCACCCTTGTAATCATTAATCATTTCATCTGTCGGTTCAAGAGATTCTTTATTTAAATCAAAAGACAAATTATCTTCTTCTATTTCTAAGACATATTTAATGTTGTCATTTGTATACAAAAGTCCAATTACTTTATCAAGCAACTTACTAAAAGTTTGATTGACCATAGATAATTCTTGTTCAAAAGAACGCAAAGACTCTGTATACTTATCTGTCATATCAATATCAAATATGTCAGAAAAAGTTTGTGCCATCTCGCAAAAAGATTTCAGTGTTTTATAGCTACTTAATGGGTTATTATGCTTTTTGATAAATAAAAATAAACCCACTACTGGTGATAGCATTGTTATCTGATCTTTATATTCTTTCACAAAATCAATATCTATTTTACATTTATATAAACTTTCTCCTGTTACTATTTTAATCTTTTTTGTGTCACCAAAAATTTCTCTATCTATAAATTTAACCTCTATATCATTATTTGAAATAAGTTTATTAATATAAATTTTTGTCTTTTGTAATTCTGTATACCATTTTGTAAAAATCTCTTTGTGGGTAAGTTTTGTATCTCCATTCCATGTATCTTTTCTGTTGCTAAAAAATATTGGCATATATTCAGACACAAACAATCCATCATCTATCCACTTGGATAATATATCCCTTATAACCATCTCCATTGTTTGATCTCTATTTTTTGCATATTCTTCAAACTTATTAAGTAAATAGTTTTCGATACTGATATTTTGCTCATCAAGATTAATATGAGCATATTCTGCCCATTTTTTAAAAATATTTTGTATTGTAAGTTCAGCAAAAGAATGTAACATCATAAAACCATCTTTTTCAGAGCCATTTTTGATTTTTCTAAAACCGTCATTATACATACGAGAAAATATATGATCAATAAGAATATTTTTATCCTGTATACTTAATTTTTTTGATTTCTTAAATATCTCATAAAGAAAAACCTCATCCTCTAAATACTTTCCATCGTAAGATGCATATTCATCTAGAAGAAGTAGGTCATCTTTAATATTTTTGGGAAGATTATTAAAAGTAATTATATGAATTAATTTTTCATAACTTAGGTAAGTATTTTTTAAAATGAAATTTATTATTTCTTCTTGTGATATGTATTTATTTACAGTGTCATTTTTCTTAAAATCTTCTAAAGTATTATCTAAGTATGTTGTGTAATTAATCAAGATATTATTTCGTAATAAGAAATTTTCTGATCGGTACGCAAACATTCGTGCATCTAATCTCATAGATCTTTCCAGTTTAGAAGCATCTAAATAACTATTGTATTCTTTAACCTCACGAGAATCTCTTGGTTTCCATCCTTGTGATAAAGCATAAATTTCTGAATCAGTGAGAGTTCCTTTACCGTTCTTTTCTTTATATACTTCGTTTTGAACGATAGTAATAATTCTTTCTTTGGGAGAAAGGTTAGATTTTCTTAAAATGTTTGCTAGATTTTTCATATATTATCGTCTTGCTTTAAGTGCTTGTTCAAGGAATTCAACCCTGTCTTTTAATTCCACATTCACAATATTCTTTGAAAGTGTATAGGCAAGTTTCGCTATCATACTTGCTTGCTTTAGTGATATCTCTTTACCTACTACCTTACGAAGAGTATCAGAGAGAATTGTATTTATTTCAGTTAAATTAATGTTTTCCATATTAATTATTTTCAATTAATTCATACCAAGCTCTTACTTCATGAGCTCTGCCATGTTTAGTAATATTTTTGTATAGAGCAAAGATAACATTTGGAGTTAACTTTCTAGCCCAACTATTGATATTTTTGACTAAACCATCCTTTTCTAATCTTTTATTCCAATCAGTGAGTGTTCCAACATCAATATTGTATTCCTTTGAAAATTCAGCTTGAGTCTTGATTGATAGAAGTTCAAATATTATTTCTTCACTGATTCCAAATTTTTCAAGAGCTACTCTTGGTTGTCCTTTTAAAAATGAAGGGAGAGACTTCCAAAGAGCATACGTCTCATATGTTTGTTTTTTGTATGGATCCTTGATAAAGTCTTCTTCGCTCATACATTTATATCTTAACTGGTTTTTCTCCAGTCAATTTTTCTAGTCTTTGAAGTACAATAGATACATACTCCTCATCTATCTCTATACCAATACATTTTCGACCTAAATGTTCAGCACTAATAGCAGTAGAACCACTTCCTAAAAATGGATCGTAAATAATATCTCCTATGGATGTGTTGTCAGGAATAATTTTACGAAGCAACCCAATCGGTTTTTGCGTTGGGTGAAGTTTAGATTTGTTTGGTCTTGGATAATATATGACATTTTTGGCTTTGGATCTTTCTGTCTTATGTTTACCAAACCATCCATATGCAATGAGTTCATATTGTGATAGATAATCTTTTCTGCTCATCACAGGTTGATTTTTAATCCAAATGAGCATTTGGCTGTAATAAAAACCTGCATTTTTCATACCAATACGCAGAGATGGAAACATTGGATCAGCATTGAATACATAACAAGCATTATGTTCTTCTAAATATGGAATAACTGCACCTAAATATTTTCTAGTGAAATCTTCATACTCATTTTCACTTTGAAGATGATCGCCTGCAATTATTTTTTCATCTTTAACTCCAAGCTTAGTAAAACCTTTTTTATTCTCTACATACGCAACGCCGTATGGGGGATCGGCAATAATAGCCCGTATTTTATTTTTTCCAATTACTTTAGACACAAACACTTGATCTGTAGAATCACCACAACCGATCACATGATTTCCAACCTTATAGATTTCTCCTTTATTTATTTTCATAGATTTTCTTTGCCTTAAGGTTGGTAAATTTTTCCCATCGATCTATGATGATAGTTGCGAAGATCAAATCTTTTTCGACTCCACGCCATACACGATTTAATTCTTCACATGCAATCAAATCGGATCCGCTTCCAGCGAATCCCGAGAAAATTATATGTCCTGGGGCAGAACATCTTTTGAATGGTTTTTCGTTTAAAGTGACAGGTTTTTGAGTAGGGTGTAAATAATTTCTAGTATTGTCTCTTTTAACCAACCAAAGGTCTATCATATCTTGTAGTTCATCTAAGACTTGATTACCAGTAGTTACTTCTTGATTAAGAATTTCATTAGCATTTCTAAAATTATTATTTAGATATGGTTTATTACCAAGTGTGCCATATATACATGGCTCATAGAGTCTATTCCAAGCAATCTGTGGTGTGCAATTTTGATTTGATTTTATCCAAAGACACACCCGTCTTTTCTTTATTTGATATTTATCATAAAGAGATTGTGTTAGCCCTATACTATTTGGATCTGACCAATAGAAAAAATGAGAGTTTGGTTTGGCAAACTTTTTAGCTGTTTCAATGCTTTTACTAATGAATTCAGAGTATTCTTCCTCACTTTTATTATCTTTGTATTCTCCACCATATTTTCCTCCATAGTTCCAAGAAATATTGAACGGAGGATCGCAAAAAATAATATCTGCCATATCATTTTTCATCAGTTCTTTAACTTGATCTTCATTGGTGGAGTCACTGACTAATAGGCGATGCTTTCCCATCTCCCAAATTTCTCCTAATTTAACTTTTGGTGTAGTAGTTTCCTTAATAGCTTTTTCAATATCAAAATCATCTTCGACAAGATCTACGTCATCAAAAAGATTTTGTAATTCTTCGTCTCCAAAACCAACATTAAGAAGCATATCCATGTCGAACTCTTTTAGAAGTTCTTCATCCCATGATCCAGTGTTTTTGTTTAGCCTCAGATTGAGTTCTTTTTCTTCTTCAAGTGTTAACTCTCGAGAAGGTATCATACACTCAACATTTTCTATCCCGAGATCGGCATAGACTTTTACGCGCTGTTCACCCCCGATAAGTATATTGGCTCTGGAACCAATATTAAGGATAACAGGAACTACTGTTCCAAATTCCTTGATAGACTTTTCTAAGTCTCTTTTTTCGCCCTCACCTAGTTTTCTCGGATTGTATCCGTTTTTTGTTAGATCACTTACTTTGCGAGAAGTAATTGACCATACTAACTTTTGCTTTTTCATAATATGTTCTTCGGAAGAGGTTCTTAGCTGCTCTTCTAAAACATATTCGTCATTGAATGACAAAATGACAATTTCTTTTTATTTCTATTCAATAGATATTAAAAATAACCCAAATATAAAGGGACTTTTACTTAAACAAGAAAAAGTCCCTTTATCGTCATTTAACACCCAATGACTATTTAACTTCTGTGAGAGAAAAAGTGGCTCGATATCCTCCTTTTTTAGTGTAGTGAGAAATAGGATTTGAATCCATACCAAAAAATTTCTTTAATCTCTCATTCAGTTCATATTTAACGTTTCGCCCAAATTTTCTGTTCCATTTAGACTTAGTTAATGCTCCATTATTTTCTGCAATTGCTTGGAGTAATTCCCATTTTAAATCTGGCTTATTTGTTTTCATGTTCATAAAGCCCATATCTTTAAAATCAAACTTTTGTGATTTCATTCCTGAATAAGAAACATTAACAACATGCCCATCTAGAAACTGAACGCTTAGACTTTCCCAATTAGCATTTTTAGGCAATAGGTATGATGCAACTATAACATTGCTTTCTTTTCTATTTGATCCAGCCCCAATATTTTCAGAGTTAATAATTCTAACATTTTGAATTCTTTCTTCTGGAATAATGTAATTTTCAAGAACCATTTTATGTGCTTCAGCCATTCGTTCTAATTGTGGTCCATATATATCAGTTATAGACCTTATCGCACCAAGCTGTTTTTTAAGTGGTTCTTCTATGTTTTTCTTCATATTAGCAAGCGATTCAAATGCTTCTTTAGCCCCAGGAGGAAGAACCCCATTTGGGAGGGTTACAGAGCTTTTTCCTTCTTTCATTTCTTTTGCTATTAATTCGCCGACTGTCATCTTCATATTTGCATTATATCAAAAAATTGGCATTTGTTGGCATTTGCAAGTAGCGACCCACAAGCCTTGGTCTTACTCTCAAAAAGATGCTAAAATGTCCTTACAAGGGTTGAACCCACGGGTACCATACCCGAGTGCACCGCATAGTCGTGCTAGCACGACATGCTAGCGATAAATAAAAGTTTTTCTAAAATCAAAATCTGATATACTTTAAGTATGGAACCACAAAAAGTAAGCTTAGAACTCTTTCTTGATCTAGAAACAAAACTTCACCGTAAAAAGGTTAGAAACTCACCTAAAGCTGTTTCAGAATTACTTGCTGATGATTTTATTGAGTTCGGCAGTTCTGGCTATATATACAACAAAAACGATACACTAAAATCTTTAGCTGAAGAAAAAGTAGATTTGGAGATTAGTGTAAAAGATTTTAAAGTAAAGGAATTGTCTTCGGATATTGTCTTGGTGACATATCAAGCTTCAAAACTTGATCCCAAAAATGCTACTAAATATGAGTCATTGCGTAGTTCTATTTGGAAATTAACTGATAGAAAGTGGCAAATGGTTTTTCACCAAGGTACTCGTATTGCAAGTTAATTTTTACCCTAATTTAGCCCCAAGTTGTATTTCTTTTTCGGGAATAGCTAAAACCACCGAACCGTCTTCACGGTAGAATCCAGTAGTTAAAACCTCAGACATAAACGAGCCTACTTTTCTTGGAGGTAAATTTGTAACGCAAACAACCAACTTTTCCATAAGTTCATCTTTTTTATACAAGTCTACAATTCTGGCGCTTGAACTTTTAATTCCAAACTCTCCAAAATCAACCCGGAGCTTATATGTCGGCTTCTTGGCCTCAGGAAAATCTTCAACACTGATAATTTTACCTATTCTGATATCTACTTTTTCAAAATCCTCTATAGTTATCATAAATTTATTTGTTTAATGTTTTTATTTTAATAAGACCTTTTTCCATTGACTTCGTGAAGATTTTTCTGAATTCTTTATTTAAGTTTTTTAACATAGTTTCAGTTACCTGTCATATTTTTAACATATTTAACCTAATTAAGCTATAATTAAACCATGTGGATAATATTTGCGTTAAGTGCATCATTATTCTGGGGAGTAAGTTACGTTCTAAGTGAACAAATTTATAAAAAAATATCAGTATTCACTTCTTTGGGAATAGCATTTTTAGTTGTTTCCATCATTTCAATAGTAATCTCATATTTTAATAATTCTTTAAAATCCGACCTTGTCTCCATATATTCATCAAAAAATCTTTTATGGTATGTCATAGGAGGAATCGTTGCTCTTATGATTGCAGAATCATGCATTGGTCTTTCTATCGTTTCAAAAAACGCCACTCTTGCTGGACTTATTGAAATTTCTTATCCAATATTTATAGCCATCTTCAGTTACCTTTTATTTAATAACAAGGTCACTCTCCCTACTATCCTCGGAGGAATAATGATTTTCTTGGGAGTTTTTGTAATTTACTATTTTAACCATTAGTATTTATGTCACGGCTTAAAGTAAAATAAAATTATTAAAAATAACCTTGCAGGGCTTGTTATGAAAAGGTCCTGACACGAGATACCCCGCAAAAAATATGTACGACAGAGATAAGATGTTATTTCAACATGAGGTAGAGTCAAAACTAAATAGCTTAGAATTTCAACGTAAACGTATTTTAAATACTCCCCACAAAGAACTTTGGGAGAAGAAAATTTCACCTGTTCACGATGTAGATTTTTATGTAATACTTTTACGCAGATTATTTCGACAGATAGAAAGTACAGCCACTTACGATTCTCGTGTAGCAAACCTTAAAGGTAAAAATATTGATTTAGTCAAAAAAATAAAAATTCGAGATGATTTTGAGCACGGAATAGATTTAGAAAATTTGCTACCGGTGGACGTAGCAAATCTGCCAGCAGGTACAATTTCAGCTCCCTTAGGAGCTAATATTAAAATTGCAACTTCATTAATGAATGATGAGATTGTGTCGGGAGCCCTTAAATGGAGTTTAAATAAGGATCATCAATCATTTGTTCAACTCATGGTTGAGTTTGTGAAACTTTATCCTTTTTCACCCAAACCAGACGAACATACCAAAAGAAAATTTGATATAATAAAATTATGGATCCAAACGAAGCTGTTGAAAAAATCGAAAAGCAGGCAGAAAAAGATGTAGAATTTTCTAGAGAATTATCAATAAAATTCTTTTTTCATTGGGCACTTTTATCTGGTGCTGCAATAACTTTGTTTATAACTTTTTTATCCAGTGATGTAATACAAAATAATATTACTAAATGCTCTAAGTTATATGTCCAGATAACATTCATATCTTTAGTCATTTCGATGTTACTATCCTCAATAAGAAATTTCTTAATTATGAAAGATGTTTTAAGACTGGGTGCAGCTAAATACAAAATAGCTAACGATATAAAATGGGGTGTGTACAATGGCAAAACTCCAACACCAATGTTGATCACAGAAATAATAGGATATATTGCGATAATTGCTTTTATCGTGGGAATAATAGCAGCGTATTTTTTTATATCAGGAGTAATTTTCTAAAATATCCTTATTTATCAATAAAGCAGTTCCAACAGCGTACCAAACCATCCGCAACAAATATTATTTTGCTTTAAATATCAAAGGTTAGTATAATTGTACTAATGGATCAGAATAAAAAACTAGAATGGTCTGAATTAGAATACGAAGAAAAAGAACGAGGCAATGACTGGTTCTGGGCACTTGGTGTCGTCGTCGTCGCTGGTTCTATCGCTTCATTCATCTATAGTAATTATTTTTTTGGATTACTTCTAATTATCAGCGGGATTCTACTAGCATCTTTCGCTATTAAAAAACCAGACCTGGTTTTTTATGAATTAAATGAAAAGGGGTTAAAAATCAGAAGTCGTCTTTATCCTTATGAAAATATAAAATCATTTTGGGTACAAAAAGACAGTCTAAAACCTACACTCTTTATAAATTCAGAAAGATTATTGATACCAATACTTTCGATACCTATAAAACAATATAATGCAGAAGAAATAAGAAATGCTTTCCTTCTAAATAACGTACCTGAAGAGGAAATGAAAGAACATGTCTCAGAAAAAATAATGGACTCTTTGGGTTTCTAGACAAAATTAATAGTGGATTTTTTACCTAAAAACTGTTAATCTAAAATTGCAAAACGATAATGCCTTCGTCGTTCAATGGATAGGACGTAACTTTGCGGAAGTTATGATGCAGGTTCGATTCCTGCCGAGGGCACCAGCACGAGTAAAGCCAACTGCTTGGCTTTATGCAGGAAGCGAAAAGCTTTTGCCTATTTTTTAAAAAAAAATGCAAAAGGTATACTGTTCCTGTAAGGAAAGATTGCCCTGCCGAGGGCACAAATTTAAGAGAAATCTAATATATCGTACGATACTCTTGTAAATCTATACCAAATAAAACTTACAATTGTTGCTAAAAAGAAAACCCACGCAAGTATTGGCCCTGGTAAATAAATATCTGCCATTTCCCATAGACTAATCCAATTTAATGAAATTGACCCATTTACTGTGGCAACGTTATCTAAAAAATTTTTATCTTGCGATTGAATCTTCTTAAGACTAGCCTGCATACTTTTGATACTTAAATCAATATTGTTGATTTTTGTTTGATAACTTTTATTTTCATTTATAATATCCACTTCATTTTGATAAGAAGAGATGTTTTGATTATGTTCTCTTATAATTTGTGCACGTTCAGCCTGTAAATTACCCAAATTTTTTTCAGCTTGTTTTTGGTTTTCTTCAATCCTTTGTTTGTCTCCCAAAAGATTTTGAGAACTCAATTGTTCATTGTAAAATTTTTTACCAACTAAATCTTCTATTTCTATCTTAAAAGCATCTAGCCTATCTTTAGGTATGACAAAATTGATATATCCATTCTTTTCTCCACTATTTGAAGAATCCACACGCCCACCAAAACCACGAATAATAATCTCTAATCTATTTCTTAAATCAATTACGTTTCTAGTACGGAGTGTGGCATTATAATTAACCTTTAAAAATTCTCTATTATCAGTAATAGGTAACTCCTCTCTATGATAGAGATCCACAGAAGGTGCACCTATCGATTTATACATATCAGAATTTTGCGAAATTCCCGTTCCATACCCAGTTTGAATAATATCCTGTACATTTGTATTATTTTTATAATCAAAGGTATTAAACAATATAACAAATACAGCCATAGCAGAAAAAGCAAAAGGAAACCAAATGTAGGAATTGCGCTTAAAAGAAATTTTCTTATTAAGAGATAAATCGTCAGGAATCTTTGCTAAAATTTCTTTTTTTAAGATATCATTATTGAGAGGTACTTCTACCTTGTCTCTCCCCCAAGATTCAAATAGATCGTCAATTTTTTTATATTTAATCATAATTATTGTTGATTTTTAAGAATAATTTTTATAAATGCCAATGTACGATGCATTCTAACCCTTATCGTTATAGGGCTAACTTTTAAAATCTTGGCAATTTCATTTAAAGGCAAATCAGCTATATAACGTAACCGTACTAGCTCTCGATCTTTTGAAGATAAATGCTTCATAATCTGATCCACAAAAATTAAATCCTCTGTTTTAGAATTAAATATTTCTTTATCATGAATAGTCGGATCAAATGATACCTCCCTGCCCACTTTTCGCCAGTGTTGTTTACACTCGTTTCGTGCAATCGCAAATAACCAAGAAGAAAAACTAGCACCAGCCCGCTCTTTAAAATTAGGTAGTGCTTCTATGGCTTTAAGCCAAGTGGTCTGCAAAACATCTTCAGCCAGATTTTTATCATGAAGCACATGGACAAGATACCCATATAATTTAGGTGTGATGGTGTCCCATAACACAGCAATATCGTCTTTATTTAAAAACATTTATTTAATATAACAATTAATCACGACTATATAAAGTATAATGCACCACCAAAGTAAAATGTTACAAATATTCGTGTTATATTTAATGACATGTCATACGATAAAAGTGATGAAGAAATAATAGCTTCATATCAAAACGGCAAAGAATATGCGTTCAGAGACCTGATAGATCGATATACTTCCCCTATTTATAACTTTGTTGCACATTTGACTGACCAAAACAACGCACCTGATATAGTCCAAGAAACTTTCATAAAAATTTGGAGGAATTTAAATAAATTTGATTCTTCTAAATCCAGTTTTAAAACTTGGATCTTTACAATAGCAAAAAATACTGCAATAGATTTTTCTAGAAAGAAAAAAAATCTACTATTCTCTGATCTCGAAGCAGATGATGATATGATTTCTTTTTCTGAAAACATTCCTGATGAAGAATTACTTCCCGACGAAATGTTACAAAAGTTACAAGATTCTAACCTATTAAATAAAATTTTAGATAATCTACCAATAGCTTATAAAACAATACTCACACTTCATTATCAAGAAGACATGACTTTTAATGAAATAGGAGAAATTATAAATAAGCCTCTAAACACAGTGAAAAGTCAACATCGTCGTGCACTCATCAAACTACGAAAGATGTTATAATGAGCGAACCACTAAAATAACTTTTAATAAGGACACAACATGACGCTCGATTTATTAATTCCAAATTTCTTATTTTTTTTAACTAGCTATAAATACTTGTTGCTTTTTATGGGCACTGTTATTGAGGGGCCAATACTCATGGTGGCTGCCGGTATTCTAATCCACAACAAATTTTTTGACCTTGTGCCTGCTTTTATTGTAATCATCACAGGTGATCTTTTAGGAGATATCATTTGGTACTATATCGGTTATTTTTTTGCTGAACCATTTTTAAGAAATTATGGAAAATTCTTTAAAATAACTCCTGAAATATTTGAAAGGGCTAAAAAGGTTTTCAACCAACATCATGAAAAAATATTGTTTATATCAAAAATAACTATTGGACTAGGTATGTCACTTGCTACCCTTATGGCAGCAGGGGCTACTCATACTTCATTGAAAAAATATCTTATGTTGAATTTCTTAGGAGAAGTTATTCTCGTAAGTGTGTTGCTCTCTATCGGCTATTTCTTTGGGCAACTATACAACTCTATAGATAATACACTGAAAATATATTTCGTAATAGGTACATTTACTGTGATAGGACTCTTAATATATTACTTTATAAAGTATGCACGAAATATTCTTATTGAAAAAGAATTACAATGATCTCATTTATTGTTCCAACTAAAAATGAAGAAAAAGTCATCAAAAAAATTCTTCAATGCCTTTCTTCATATCATGGTGAAAAAGAAATAATAGTTTCAGACGGACAAAGCACAGATAATACAGTATTAATCGCAAAAAAATATGCAAAAGTTTTGGAGCATAAAGAAACAGAACGCCAAAAAATCAGTGAGGGTAAAAACAAGGGGGCCTCAATTGCTCAGGGTGAATATTTGGTTTTTATTGATGCAGATGTTTACATACCAGATATAAATTCTTTTTTCCCAAAAACTTTACAAATATTTGAGTCGAATAAAGATCTCGTCGGTCTCACTGTACCTATAAGAGTATTTAGGGATCAAGAAACTTTTGCTGACAAAATTATTTTCTCAATATTAAACTTCTGTAACTTTATTTTGAATAATTATTTTAAAAAAGGGGCCGCTATAGGAGAATTTCAAATGATAAAAAGAGGTATTTTCCAAAAAGCAAAAGGATATAATGAGAACTTAGTAGCAGGAGAAGATTACGAATTTTTCAATAGGATAGCAAAAATAGGAAAAACATATTTCGCTAAAGATCTAACCATATATCACACAGGGCGAAGAGCACACAAAATAGGTTGGCCTAAATTATTAATGGAATGGTTTTTTAATTATCTTTCTGCAGTCTTTAGAGGGGGTTCATATAGTAAAGAATGGGAAGTCATAAGGTGAATTCATAAAAATGCACCAAAATAGGTTCTCCGTCCGTATATATAGTATATGGAAAAAGAACTATCAAAAGCTTTTAAAAATGCCAGATATAAAGAGAAATCTGGTTTATCTCTTAATGTTTGGAACAATATACTTTTACGTAATAAACGTATAGCTTATATAAAATTATGGGCATTTTCTTCTATCGGGGTCGCCTCACTAATAGGGCTCTTCCCCGCTTGGCAGATATTATCTAATGACCTTACGCAATCAGGTTTTTATGAATACTTATCTTTAATATTCTCTAATGGAAGCTCTATCACTTCTTATTGGCAAGAACTTTCACTCTCTATCATTGAATCATTGCCCACAATGAGCATTGTGCTTTCTCTCTCCCTTATCTTCATCATCCTCATGTCAATCAAGTACATAGCAAAGCAAATTATTAATAATAGCAACATGGGTAATACCTATGGCATAGCATAAACCATATGAAAAAAATATACGAAGACATAAAAAAGGTTTTTGAGTCGAAAGTTTCTACAGGTTTTATATATTTAATAGGAGCAATCATAATAGTAATACTAATATTTTCTGCTGGGGTTTCTGTCGGTTTTCATAAAGCATCTTTCGGTCGTGCTTGGGGAGAAAATTATGAGAAAAACTTTGGAATGAGACCAAGTGGTCCTATGTCTGGTTTTGGAAAAGATAATTTTCCAAATGCTAATGGCGCTATAGGTAAAATTATAAAAATAACATTACCAACAATAATAGTGCGAGACAAGAACAACACAGAAAAGGTGATTCTCCTAAGCGACAACACTCAAATACAGGAAATGATGGCAAATATAAAATCCACAGACTTATCCTTAGACGATTACATAATAGTCATAGGTTCTCCAAATAATCAAGGTCAAATAGAAGCAAAGTTTATTAGAGTAATGCCCTCACCTCAACTAATGATGAGAGGAGGACCTAATCTATTGAATCAATAAACAATTATGCAAGAATACATTAAAAAAATAAAATTTTATATTTTTTCCCATAAAATAATAAGCATCATCGTCTTGATAATGGTCTTATATATAGGGTATTGGGGCTACGGAAAAGCTACAAACACAACTGGCGAAACACAATATGTGACAACAACAGTACAAAAAGGCACCATCGTCTCATCTGTCTCTGCAAGCGGACAAGTGGAAAGTTCTAATCAAATTGATTTAAAAGCAAATGTATCAGGCACCATCACTTACGTTGGAGTTAAACCCGGAGATATTGTTTATAAAGGAAAAACACTTTTCTCTATCGATAATGGAGATGCACAAAAAGCTGTTCGTGATGCAGAAATAAACTTACAGTCTGCACAAATTTCTTTGGATAAATTTAAACTCCAAAATTCAAATGATAGTCTAAATACTGATCTATCAAAAGCTTATGAGGATGGCTTTAATACAGTTTCAAACACATTCTTAGATTTATCAGACGTAATGACTGGTATTGAAAGTATTCTTAATAATCAAGAACTCTCAGATAATGTCGCTCGAATGAATGGAAAAACCGCATTAGATTACAGAAACAAAGCCGAGGATACATACTATGATGCAAAAAATTCATTCGATGAAAATAGAAGGTATTATATTACGCTCACACATGACTCTCCTAAAGAAGATATAGAAAAAATAATCAATCAAACTTATGCAATGACTAGTCTTACAAATGATGCAATAAAAAATTTACGAACCTACATAGTTTTTATGACAGAAGATACTGAAAATAATTCTTCACTCTCTTCTTATCAAAGTACTTTATTAACATACAAAAATACAACCACTGGATATTATAATGATCTACTAACATCAGAAACAACCATAAAAAACTCTAAAGATTCATTCACTAACACTGATCTAGATTTACAATCTTCAGAATTATCTGTGAAGCAAAAAGAAAATGCTCTACAAGACGCTAAAGATAAATTAAAAGATTATTATGTTTTCGCTCCATTCAATGGAACTATAGCAAGTGTGATAGCTAAAGTCGGAGATACATCTTCAGGTACACTTGGTTCTATAATAACGAATCAACAAATAGCTACCTTATCCATGAATGAAGTAGATGTCGCAAAAATAAAACTCGGACAAAAAGCGACAATTACATTCGATGCAATAGACAATCTGTCATTGACTGGCTACGTAGCACAAATCGACACCATAGGTACAGTTTCCCAAGGTGTCGTATCATATAATGTAAAAATTGCTTTTGATACTGAAAATAGCCAAGTGAAACCAGGGATGAGTGTCTCAGCTTCCATCATCACCAATTCAAAAACAGACGTACTGATAGTACCTTCAAGCGCCATAAAAAATCAAGGTGTTACAAAATATGTTCAAATGTTTACACCACCACTCGCCTCACCAACCACAGGTTCACTTGGAACACCTTCAAAGGTGGCGCCTTCTCAAGTAATAGTAGAAACAGGAATTTCAGATGATACAAACACAGAAATTGTCTCTGGTTTAAAGGAGGGCGATCAAATAGTTTCTCGTACTATCACCAGTACCACGACGAGCACTGCATCAACTTCTTCCCTACTAGGAGGTGGCGGCACTCGTGCCATAGGAGGTGCAGGAGGTTTTGAAAGATAAAAATTCATGATAGAAGTAAAAGACATCACAAAAATTTATAAAAGTAGCGTAGAAGATTTCACCGCCCTCAAAGGTGCAAGTTTTACCATTAATGATGGAGAATATGTCGCAATTATGGGGCCATCTGGTTCAGGTAAATCAACTCTCATGCATATTTTGGGTGCACTCGACAGCCCAACCTCTGGAACATATCTCTTGGATGGTAAAGATGTCTCTACTCTCTCCGATGATGAGCTAGCAGATATAAGAAGAGATAAAATAGGTTTTGTCTTTCAAGCATTTAATCTTCTCCCTCGTGCCACAGTATTACGTAATGTTTCTTTACCACTTGTTTATGAAGGAATCCACGGTGAAGAACGAGATAAACGGGCAAAAACTGCACTTCTTGATGCAGGGTTAGAGGAAACACATTTTGGACATCTCTCTAATCAACTCTCGGGTGGACAAATCCAGCGTGTAGCTATAGCTCGCGCCCTCGTAAATAATCCCACGCTCATTCTTGCCGATGAACCTACAGGAAATCTCGACTCAAAAACTGGAGAGATAGTTCTAGACACATTCCAAAAACTTAACCGCAATTTTGGACGTACTATTATTCTGATCACTCACGAACAAGATGTCGCAGATCATGCAGATAGAATAATTCATATTAAAGACGGAATGATCGTAAGTGATATTAAAAAAAATTAATCATGAAAATAAAAGATATACTAGAAGAAACATATAGTGCTCTCTCTTCGAATAAAATTCGATCGGGTCTTACGATGCTCGGCATTGTGATAGGTATCAGTTCTGTGATAGCCATGACAGCGATAGGCACGGGAGCACAAAGTTCTATCACTGATTCTATTCAATCTATCGGATCAAACCTCATAACCATCCGTCCTGGGGCTCCACGTGGAGCAGGAACACAAGTAAATACAGGACGTGGAACAGCAAAATCTTTAACGATAGAAGATTCTAATGCTATCTCCAAAGAAGTGTCCTCTGTAAAAGCTGCTGGAGCAGAAGTTTCTGGGCGCTATCAAGTGACAGCAAAAGGAACAAATACCAACACTACTGTCGATGGTGTCACTTCAAATTATCCCGACATACACAATATACAAATCGACGAAGGATCATTCGTAACTGATTCAAATATTGAAAGTGGAGCTAAAGTCGCTGTGGTAGGCCCAGCTGTACGAGATGATTTATGGGGAACCGGAGGAGAAGCACTTGGGCAAATAATTCGTATAAGAAATATGCAATTCAAAGTCATAGGAGTAACTCAAACAAAAGGTGGAACTGGTTTTGGTAATTCAGACGACATGATATTTATTCCTATAACCACGGCTCAAAAGTACCTTTCTGGAGATCAATACGTCACCTCCATTAGTGTATCTGCTGAAAGTTCAGATACAACTTCTCAAGTACAAAATGATGTTACTACTCTCCTTCTCGCAAGACATCATATAGGAGACCCAGCACTTGCTGATTTTTCTACACTTAATCAAGCAGATATTTTAGCCACTGCTTCATCTATAACAAGTACCTTCACGACACTTCTCGCTGCGATAGCTGGTATCTCTCTTCTCGTCGGCGGGATAGGAATTATGAATATGATGCTTACTACAGTGACAGAGCGAACACGCGAAATAGGTTTAAGAAAAGCAATCGGTGCGAAAAGAAAAGACATCAGCAGTCAATTTTTATTAGAAGCGGTAATGCTCACATTCATCGGTGGAGTCATCGGGGTAATTCTTGGTTGGCTCATATCCTTCGTCATAACCAAAACTGGTCTGATCACTACAAAAGTTTCTATCAGTTCCATATTGCTTGCCTTTGGTGTCTCAGCAATCATTGGTATCGTTTTCGGATATTATCCGGCAACAAGAGCATCAAAACTTAATCCGATAGATGCTTTGAGATATGAGTAAATTAGTTTCTAGGTTCTAGGTTCTAGAAAAAAAATACTTGTCCCGTACTAAATTTTTAATTAAATTACATAAATATTAAAAATAAAGGATGGGAGATAAAAAAGGTCAATATTATTAATAGTAAATAAAATTTTAGTACTGGGATGAAAAATAAAAACACAATTATTTATGCAATAGTAGGAATTATAATTTTAATGGGAGTATTTTATGGGGGTATGACTTATGGAAAAAGTCAGATTCCACTGTTTGGATCAAATGGATTCAACCAAAACGGACAAAACAGAACCGGACAACCTGGTATGGGAAACAGAAATGGCAGAATGAATGGTAGTGGTTTTGTTTCAGGAGAAATACTTTCTAAAGATGCAAATAGTGTCACAGTCAAAATAAATAATATAGATCCAAATTCCACAAACACTCAAGTTGGTTCAAAAATTATTCTTTTAGGTACTAGTACTGAAGTTACAAAAACAATTACTGGTTCTCTAAATGATTTGGCAACTGGCACACAAATCATAGTTACAGGTACTGCAAACACAGACGGCAGTATTACTGCAAAAACAATTCAGATAAGACCTCAAGTAAAAACATCTAATTTTTAGGTATTTTTTTGTCATGTAAACATATTACGGCTAACACGTCAACTGTAATGGATATGTAGTACATGTCTTGACTTTTCTTGTCAAGTCTGATATACTACAATAAGATTTTAAATCATGTTATTTACAACAATGTTTTAGAAGGCTCAAAAGGAGGGCCTCTGAATATGAAAAATTCATTATTGTTTCTAATGGTTGTTGTCCTTCTTGGGACGACAACATGTTCGGCTCAGTTTCTGCTGAACAGAAATCCTCAGGATCCTTCCAAGGTCCCTGATTGGGAAAACGAGATAGGAATCGTTTTGTCTCATGATTCCCCCACGATCACGATAAAAGGGGAGGGAGGGAGGGAGTACACTAACCACTTAGTGGCGGGGGTCTTGGTCATATGTGACCGAGAAACTCATATTGCAAAGTGGGTAGCGGTTTGCGGAAACGATGTCGTTACCGCTAACTGGAGGCCTGAAGGGAAAGAAATCTCTTTCGAAGACGAAAATAACTATAAGTCAGCATGTGAAGATATGCTGTCAAGGTTAAAAAGTCTTCAGGAGGGAATGGATGAACTCCTCCGGCGTCCCACATCCTATAATCTCGCAGAGCTCAAGTTGATGCTCTTCGAGGGGGTGAAATCTTCACCCCCCGCACCACCAACATTCTCAGAAGAAAAGTCGTGGACGACCACAAAAACGTTCACCACAATTCTTGGGGCTGGCCTTGGTACAGTGGCCGGTGGTTATCTATTCCAGACAACAACAACAAATGTTGTCGTTGTCCCTGGAGTAAGTCTCCAAAGCGGAGACGGTACTATTGTCTTCGGTCCGAATAAGGTCAATGTGACCGAAGAGAAAAAATTTAATGTAGTGGCCGCAATAGGATGCGGTGCAGCAAGTGGACTGATCACCTACTTGCTAAATGTTGCATTGTTTTAAGATCAAAAATGTTTTGTGGAAGCTTTATCTTTTTAGAATAAAGCTTCCACGATTCTCCAAAGTTATTGATATAATTACTTGATTGTAGAATCAATATCGACCATTTTGGAGAGTCTAATAAACTCTTTAAAAATAACATATTAATAAAATGACTAAAATCAAATCAAACATATTAATCGCTTTAACTCTTATAGGGCTCTTTTGTGGTGTCAACACCGCTTTCGCCAGAATTCCAGACGTCACCTGTAATAGTGCAACTATATATGGGAATGTATGGCCAAACAACACTACTGTGAATGCTTGGTTTGAATGGGGAAATGATAGAACAACAGTCCAAAATGGTAACGGAACAAGAATTGGATATCAGCAATTTAATTATGATAAAGAAGTAAGTGCTAATTTATCAGGATTAAGCCAAAATACCAACTACTATTATAGATTAGCTGTGCAAAGTGATGGTACTTATATACCTGCTACAACTGAAACTTTTACCACCCCCGCATGCCCCGTAACCCCAACTCCCATAAACGGTGGCTGGAGTGATTGGAGTGCAAAAGACACTTCTTGTGGAATCTCAGGAGTTCAAACTCGTACATGTACAAACCCAAGTCCTGCTAATGGAGGAGCAACTTGTTCAGGTCCTTCTTCTCAAACATATACAAATCCAGCATGTGTTGTAATCACATATCCTCCTACTGTCACTATTTATGCAAATCCTACACAAGTCCCTTACGGAGGTTCTTCTACTATTTTTTGGTCTTCAACCAATAATCCGACTTGTATCGCAAGTGGAGATGGTTGGTCTGGAAGCAGAGCAAATTCTGGTAGCCAAGCTACAGGAGCTTTATATTCAACAAAAACTTTTAATATTACTTGTACTAATAGTGCAGGAGAAGCAAAAGCTTTTACAAGTGTAACTGTAAATGGACAAGTCACACCTCGCCCTACTGTCACACTAACTGCGTCTCCAATGACAGTATCATACGGTGGTGTTTCTACATTATCTTGGTCTTCAACTAATGCAACATCATGTAATGCAACTGGTTCTTGGTATGGACCAAAAACAGCTTCTTCTAACACAACAACTGAATCAACTGGAGCTTTATATTCAAATAAAACTTACTCAATCACATGTACTGGGCCAGGGGGAAACGCCACAGAATTCGTGGACATAACAGTCCGTCAACAGCAATTACAAATGTCTGGTAGTCTTACTCTCAACCCTTCTTCATGTATCATCCCTTCAGGAAATAATAGTTGTAATGTAAATCTCACATGGGACACAATAAATCCACAAGGTATTTCTGCTGTCACTAAATCAGGAAACGTAAATATTTCCAATGCAAATTCAGGATATAATTTATCGGTTTCGATTCCTTATAGTTCTCAAACTTTTTATCTTTATAATAGTTCTATTCTTCTCGACCAAGCGACAGCAACTTCAAGTTGTGCTTCAGGAACTTCATGGAATGGGAGTACATGTTCATCTATTGTAATACCACAAGCCCCAACTGTGACACTAAAAGCGACTGATACAAACCTTTCTTATGGTGGTTCCACTTACCTCACTTGGAAATCAGAAAGAGCAACATCTTGTTATGGAACAAACTTCAATACAAACAATAGTTTATCAAGTAATTTCTACACTGGAGCATTGTATGCAACTACGACTTACAGTATTACTTGTACAAATAATGTCGGGTCAGATTCTGATCTAGTAACAGTTTATGTCGGAAACCAACCAGTCTTAACTTGCCAAGACCCAAATGCAACAAATTATAGAGGAACATTGCCTTGCGACTACTACAGACGAATCTTAACTTGCCAAGACCCAAATGCAACAAACTACAGAGAAACGTTACCATGTAGTTATTACCACCGAGTTTCAACTTGTCAGGACCCCGATGCAACAAACTACAGAGGGACATTGCCTTGCGACTATTATTACAATAATTATCGACCGACAGTAAGCGTCAGTCTCACAGCCGATCAACAAAATGTCGTTTATAATGGAAGTACTATAATTCGTTGGTACCCGATCAATGCGACATCTTGTTATGCAAGCGGTGGCAGTAATGGTTGGGCAGGGTCACGAAACATTTATTCTAATACTTTTAACACTGGCCCTTTAACATATACTACGACTTACACTATTTCTTGTTCAAATTACAATGGTAATTCTGACATAAAGTCAGTGACAGTGAACGTCGTGACTCAACAACAACCAATACCAATAGTGATCAACAACCAACCGACAGTAGTCATTGATGCAGACCAAACAAATCTAGCTTACAATGGATCAACTTCAATACGATGGGGCACAATTAGTGCAACATCTTGTTATGCAAGTGGTGGATCTATCGGATGGGCAGGTGAAAAAAGTATTGGCCCAGCTAGTTTTTACACTGGATCGTTGAGTGGGAGCAAAACATACACCATCACTTGTAGTAATAGTTTCGGAACATCCACCGATTCTGTAATGGTTAATGTACGCGCACAAGTAATTACTAATAACAATCCAAAACCTGCTCCGACATCTCTAGTACTTATCACTTCTTCCGTTGACCGCAATCAACCAATAGTTCCTACTATAGATAATACTAGACCACGTCCGGGAGATGAAATTAATTACACTGTAAATTATCAAAATATTGGTACAGGAGCAATCACCAACCTTACTCTACAAATGATTCTCCCATACGAAGTAAACTACATATCCTCAACACCAAGTAACCCAAATATTTCTGGTAATAATTTAATCTTTAACTTAGGAACATTGAAAGCAAATGGGCAAGGCACAGTGACAGTCCGAGTACGAGTGCGCGACAACATCCCCGCCGGAACAAATTTGAATTTCCCTGCAATATTGAGTTATATTGATCCTTCAGGTCAGCCACAATCAGTAAATGCCAATGTCTCTGCACAAGTTTGGAGTGAACCTACAACAACAGAAGAAAACAATACTACCCCACTAGGAGCACTAGCACTTCTAGCAGGTAGTGGTTTTTTACCCAATACTTTATTGGGCTGGCTTTTAATTATTCTATTCCTCGTCTTGTTAGCTTTAGCAATAAGAAAAGCATATTACGGATCTCAACGAATGGTTGTTGCACCTGAAGAAACAAGTAAAAAACACGGCTAAATGGATAACTTGTATCCAATGCGTATAAATAAATATCTGGCTTCAAAAAAAATCTCAACAAGAAGAGGTGCTGATGAACTAGTAGAAAAAAAGAAAGTATTTATTAATGGCAAGCTCGCAGTGCTTGGAGGTAAAGTAGAAAAAGATGATGTGGTAGAAGTAAAAGGAGCGGAAAAGAAAAAATATATTTATTTTGCGTACAATAAACCAATAGGAATTGAAACCAGTTCCCCTAGGATAGATCTATTCCCTCTAGGGAGACTTGATAAAGCTTCGCATGGACTTATGATATTGACTAATGATGGACGGATCACAGACCAATTATTAGATCCAAAATACTTTCACGAGAAAGAATATGTTGTAAAGACTCTAAACAAATTACGTTCCAATTTCAAACAAAAAATGGAAACAGGTGTAAACATAGAGGGATACCTCACCAAAAAATGTAAAGTAACGATAGTAAACGACCACACATTTAAGGTAATATTGACCGAAGGCAAAAAACACCAAATCAGAAGGATGTGCTCTGCCCTTTTCCAAGAAGTCGCTGATCTAAAACGAGAAAGGATAATGAATATCAAATTAGGTAATCTAAAATCAAACACTCTTCGAGAGATAAAAGGTGAAGAACTGACTATATTCTTAGGAGGAACGCTCAATTAAAAAACATTGACAAATTGCTTACAATATACTATACTTAGAGAGCAAATAAGTCATTTGCCTATTTGAGTTAATAGCTTAAATAAGTAAAAGGAGTCGATTTCTTAAACAAACTTATTTTGTAATTTAACAATCTAATAAAAATATCAATGACTGGTACAATAAAAAGACTCACTGATAAAGGTTTCGGTTTCATCACTGCAGAAGGACTACAGAAAGATTTATTCTTTCATAGTAATTCTCTCGTCGGCGTAAGCTTTGACGAATTGCATGAAGGCGATGCTGTTTCTTTTGAAACAGAGGAATCCCCAAAGGGATTAAATGCTACAAACGTACAACGTGCGTAACATTTAACTTTATCTAATCAAAAAAGCCCCTTATGGGGCTTTTTTGATTTTTTATTTGATTTAGTAAAATCACCTACTTGGTGATTAGTCTTGATAAACGAGACTTCTTGCGAGCAGCATTATTTTTCTTAATAACACCTTTTTTAGCTCCTTTATCAATAATCGCAAAAGCCGAACTTAACAATTTTTCTGCTCCTGCCTTATCTGTCTTCACAGTTTTCTCGATTTTCTTTATTACATCTTTCATTGCTCGTTTTTGACGATCATTAAAAGCCTTCTTGCGAAGAGATCCACGAATTGCTTTTTTAGCTGATTTTATTATAGGCATAAATGTAATTTAACAGAAAACCCTATAAAATGCAAACACCTATCTCCATGATATAATAGAAATATGATCGGAAGTATAAAAGGTAAAATAATTCTAAAAACTGACAAATTTGTCATAGTTGAAACTAGTGGTGTTGGCTATAAGATAAATGTATCTTTAGACACATTATCAAGACTTTCTGCCCCTCGCAAAGACTCGGGACAAAATGATGCCGACGCATCATTTTGGATACACACGCATGTACGTGAAGATATATTAGACCTTTATGGTTTTTTAGATCGTCAGGAATTGGAATTTTTCGAAATGCTAATAAATGTCTCTGGAATCGGACCAAAAGGCGCTTTGGGTATTTTAGGAATCGCTTCCATAGAAATATTAAAAAAAGCTATAGGTACAGGAGACATTGCATATCTCACAAAAATATCCGGCATTGGTAAAAAAACTGCAGAAAAAATAATCATAGAATTGAGAGACAAAATGGGAGAAGAAAAAACTGGTACTTCCCTACAAGGAGAACTCGACGTACTCGAAGCATTAAAATCACTAGGCTATTCTCAAAACGAAGCACGAGATGCTTTGAAAAAATGCTCTCCAGATGCAAATACGAATACAAAAATACGTGAGGCTTTGAAAATTCTCAGTAATAAATAGTTATGCCTGAACTTCCAGAAGTAGAAACAACAGTTAGGGGCTTAAAAAAAACAATCATAAACCTTGCAATAAAAGATGTTTGGACAGATCTAGCAACTAAAGACAAACGTCAGCAAGATACGGTTGCAAATCCGAAGTATTTTCCTGTATTTAAAAAGGAGGTAATAAACAAAAAAATTCTATCTGTAGAAAGAAAAGCAAAAAATATTTTAATAAACTTGTCTGGAGACAAAACTATCCTTATTCATATGAAAATGACAGGGCATTTGCTCTACAACAATAAAGATAAATACGTTCATGTTCTTTTCAGTTTATCAAACAGAAATTTTCTTGCTTTTTCTGATATACGAAAATTTGGAAAGATAACGCTACTCCACCCCAAAGGAAAGGGCACTTCCTACCGGGCAGGTACAAAAATCGGTTATCTTGCTCATCTTGGTCCAGAACCTTTAGATAAGAATTTTACTGCCAAAGATCTTGAAGCCAGATTAATCAAAAAACCGAATGGGAAGATAAAGACAGTTTTAATGGATCAAAGTATAATAGCCGGCATAGGCAATATTTATTCTGATGAAATACTCTGGAAAGTAGGAATACACCCAGGAAAAAAAGTAGCAAAAATTAAAAAAGAAGAGTTTAAAAAAATATTCAAGGCAATACAAGAAATTTTAAATAAAAGTATTAAATTAGGTGGTGATTCAATGTCGGATTATATAAATCTATTTGGTAAAAAAGGTAAATTCCAACTTTACCATCAAGCCTACAGACGTACTGGAAAAAGATGTAGAAAAAGTGGTTGCAAAGGTATAATTTTAAGAAAAATGATAAATGGCCGAAGTGCACACTTTTGTTCCGTGCATCAGAAGTAAAGCAGAAAGATATCAAAATTTATAAAGCAATCTATCTGGCAAAGCTTCGCCAGCGAACTGCTCGTCGCTCAAGAAAATAAGAGTCGGAATACCTCCTTTATTTTCTAAGCTCCTGCGCAAGGCTTTCTAAATTTTATATTTTTCTGCTTCACTAAAAAATGTGAGAAAATAAAGTTTTTAAGGGGTTTCGAGCGCGACTGGCGCGAGAATTTCAGGATTTTTTAAGCTTCAAAAAATCCGTACCGGCAAAAATTTTATTTCTCATATTTTTTATATTCTTAAAATTCCAAAAAGAGCAATTCCACAGGCAACTGAAACATTAAGGGATTCTTTTTTCCCAAACATTGGAATCTCGGCAATTATGTCACATTTCTTGAGTATATTTTTGGGTATTCCTGTCACTTCAGCACCCATAATAAAAACATTTTTATTATTTGTTTTCACTTTTTTATAATCAATTGATTTTTTACTTTGCTCAATACCAATAATCAAATACCCCTCTTTCTTTAGTTTATCAACAAATAACAATGCATTTTTTTTATATTCCCAAGACACAAAATTTTCTGCTCCAAGGGCAGACTTTGCCATATCCTTGCGAATTTTCCCAAAGCGATCAAGTGGAGTAGGTGTATATCCAGTCAAATAAATTTTATTTATGCCAGCCGCATCAGCAGTACGAAACATCGCCCCGACATTTGTCACACTTCTCACATCATGAATTATTAAAATATTTTGTTGTTTTTTCATTTTTTAATACACCTCCCGTTGATAATCCCAGTAGTAGAGCAAAGCTCACTACGGGACAGGCACCCCTAATATACTTCTTGCTGGTAGCATTTTTCACAGTATACTATTTCTTGTCTGTCAGGAGAATAAGGAGTTTCAAATTCATTGGTACAATCAGGTTTCATACATTTCCTAGAATATAATCTCGGTGGATTCAAAAGATTCATTCTAGACATATGACGACAATTCGGACACAATTTTGGCAATGGAATTCCTAACATTTTACAAATGTTTAACTCATTTTGAATTATTCTAAAAGCCAGAGTACACCTATCATTACAATTTCTCATATGGTCACATTGAATAATTTCTTGCAAAATTTTTTCATCTGCATTTTCTATTGAAGGTAATTGATGGGGTAAAATAGTTGGTTTATAGTTTTTTGTTTCAGGTTCTGTATACTTATACCCTTTTTCTAATATTTTTTCTTTTGTCAAAGGAAAATATTCATGCACTACTGAATCTGTATAACTAAAAGGTATGATCTCTATAGGAAAGAATTCGCCATACTTAAACATTCTTCCATTTTTATCAACATATGGCATTGTATCCATGTGTTCCTTTATTTTTTTTATCAATATTTCATACTCTTCTTTAGAATATTGTTTATTAAAAATACAATGGGATTTTTTCCGCAAGCTTGCACAAGCAAAAATATTTTCACTATCATAGACATCATCTGAAAATTCTACGTCATGTGAATAATAAACCCGATTAGAAAATGAAACTCTATTACCTCCAAATGCACTATGAAGTTCATAACTCTCACTCGTACCAAGCCCTACATGGTCTAAGTCAAAACAATCTTTTGCCCCAGTTGGAACAAAAAAGGAATATTTTATATTTTCATCTTCTGTAAGAGAAAAAGAATGTTTACAATTTCTAACTTGCTCTAAGTCATCTCCTGTGGAATTTACAATATTTTTTATATTGGCATACTTTCTTGGGAAGTTTAACGAATTCTCCCAAAATATCTTATCCATTTTTTCTAAATTTTCTGATTTAGAAAGATCCATTTCTTTTAATTTTTTTTCATATTCTTCTTTTGTGTACTGCTCATTTAAAATACAGTGTGTTTCGTTCAATAAATTCGTACACCCAACACAATTAGAACAGTTACGGCAACCATAAATAAACCAAGAATCCATACAGTTTTCGGAATAATATCCATATCTCACTCTGAAACAATCCTTTAAATGCAATGATTCAAAACAAAATTCACTTTTGTGTGAAAAATCAACATCCAAACAATTTTTCAAAAAGAAATCATTCGCACAATAACTACTATCCTCATAATGATGTCCTCCAAAACAAAGATAACAATTTTTCATATAAACTGCTTGATTTGTGTATTCACTATTCACGGCAAAATCTTGGTACAATGCTCTTCGAGGGACACTTCTAAATAGCTCACCAAGTTGTTCAAAAAAAGAACGAGAAAAATCGTAATCCTTTCCAAAATTCATAGGATCCCAATTATCCGAAGTATAACAACCTGTACAATAAACAATATATTTATAATCCGGATTATACATGGAGATCGTAGGTTTTTTACAAAGATCACAATCTTGTTTGTACAAAGAACGCTCATTCCTATACATCATTCTTCTTATCGTTCTGCATTCCGGGCACCAAGTCGGCGCAGGAACCTTCATTTTTTCATAAAATTTAAAATCTTCTGGCTCAATCAAAAATTCAACCTTGCAATTCTGACATATTTTACTTTCAGTATTTTTACTCATATCTTTTTACAGCCTGCCCCATACTGAGCTTTGCTCTAGTACTGGGGTTTTGACAGACTTGTACTGAGCTCGCCGAATGTATCTTTGTTTCAGAATTCATACTTATATAATACTCCTATTTAAATTATTTCAAAAAGTTCTTCGAACGCATTTTTTTATGATAAATGATAGCAAACCTATGAGCTTCACTGTTCGCAAGTAAGATTTCTCTCTCATATTTTTGGACAAATTCTTTATTCCCCATGATTTTTTTTGGTCTGTGATGCTCATCTTTTAATACAGAAACAACCCCTATTTTTAAGCCAATTTTCATCAAAATCGCCTTTGCTGTATTAATCTGAGCTATCCCTCCATCTACTACTATAAGCTTCGGGTATCGCCATTCAGGATGAGCAAAACGTCTTTCTAACACCTCTTTTAAAGCTCCTGTGTCATTTGCATCTGTTTGTGTTTTTATTTTAAACTTCCTATACTCATTTTTCTCTATTTCTCCGTTTTCTAAAACTACCATAACCCCAACCATGTTTTCGCCAGACATGTGCGCAATATCATAAGCTTCAATTCGATCCCTTCGCAAACTATTCTCGGATTCACCACGAAAATTTTCTGTTGAAAATTTCCTCTGTCCGTCGCCGTCGCTCCTACCAAGGGTTCGCTCGAGAACATTTTGCTTCAAAATCGAATTTCCACTATTTTTTATCAACGCCACATCATTTATATGTTTGAGAGCAAAAAGTTGTCTTTTTATTTCGCCAGCTTTTTCAAATTCTCTTTTTTTTGCATATTCTTTCATTTCTTTTCTTAAATTTCTAAAAATCTGTTGTTTTTTACCAGAAAAAAATAATTTTATATTTTTTATATTTTGTAAATACATTTTTTGATCATTTAAATCTGGCACTAAATTTATTTGTCTATAAAATTCCAAATAATTTTTACTTTTTTCGTCCAAAAATGGAAAAATCCTACGAACTATTTTCAGTGCTTCCCGCAACTGGCCACCATTTGGATACGGGCCAAATGTATTAGCGAAAGGAACAGAATGATTTTTAGAAACATGTGGGTCCCCTGTCCTTTTGTCTCCGAGGGCGCAGTTTCGAAAATTATTCTGTCCCTGAAGTATTTCCTTCCCTCTTTTTATAATTACTCTAGGTAATTTTTCCCCGCCTGCATCGCTATGCAAAGCATTGCGGGCAGGTTTAGTAATACACACATAATTGAAACTTTTATCTGATTTTTCTTTTGTATTGTATTTCGGCTGATACTTTTTTATTAAAACTGCCTCTAAAATAAGAGCTTCTAAAACACTATCAGTTTCCTGCCAGTCTATTTTATCTGCTTTAAAAATCAAATCCACTAAAATTGGCCCCCTGGACTCTATTAAGTCTTTCCCAAAATAACTTTTTACTCTATCTTTCAATGACGTCGCTTTACCAACATACAAAATCTCATTCTTTTTTTTAAAAATATAAACACCAGATTTGTCTGGAATTTTAAGTTTTTTAAAGTATTTAACATCCATAAAATTATTTGATTCAACAGAATCACCTACTTGGTTCGTAAGGCTCTTTTAAGATATTTCCCAGTATAACTCTTAGGATTATTAGCTATTTCCTCAGGAGTACCTTTAGCTACTAAATTTCCCCCATTTACCCCTCCCTCAGGACCGACATCTATAACATAATCGCAATTTTTGATAATATCAAGGTTATGTTCAATCAAAACTACAGTATTTCCTTTTGAAACAAGCTTATTTAATACTTCGAGAAGCTTTACTACATCATCATAATGTAAGCCTACAGTAGGCTCGTCGAGAAGATAGATAGTTTTTTCTAAATGTGGACGGTAGAGTTCACTAGAAATCTTTACACGTTGTGCCTCACCTCCTGAAAGAGTTGTCGCAGATTGACCAAGTTCTAAGTATCCTAGCCCTACCCCCATAAGCGTGTGCAACCTGTCAGAAATAGCTGGAATATCTTTAAAAAAAACTAAACCTTCCTCTACGGTCATACGAAGCACTTCATAAATATTTTTCTTCTTATATTTTACTGTAAGTGTTTCTTTATCAAAACGTTTACCATTACAAACATCACAAGTGACATAAACTGTTGGTAAAAAATGCATCTCTACAGCTATTTGGCCATTACCTTCACAAGCTTCACAACGTCCGCCTTTCACATTGAAAGAAAAACGGTTTGCTTTCCATCCACGAAGTCGAGCTTCTTCAGTCGTTGCAAATAAATCACGAATATGAGTAAACGTCCCAGTATACGTGGCTATGTTAGAGCGTGGCGTTCTTCCTATGGGAGATTGATCAATGAGGATAGCTCGTGACAAATATTCAGTACCAGAAAATGAAGCACAATTGAAAACTTTAGCTGTACGATATTTACGTTCATATCGTGTTTGCAAATTTTTATATAAAATTTCATACATCAAAGAACTTTTCCCAGAACCAGAAACACCCGTGATGGATGTCATCACCCCAAGAGGTATGTCAACATTTAAATTTTTTATATTAAAAACTTTTCCACCAATTATTCGTAGTACTCCTTTTGATGTACGACGTTTTTCTGGAATTTCTATTTTTAATTCTTCACGAAGATAAGCAAGTGTCCTAGAATTATTTGTATTCTTTTTTGCAGTTAATAATTCTTCGAGCCATCCTGAGACAATAACATTACCACCATGTACTCCAGCCTTTGGACCTATATCCACTATATAATCAGACGCATAAATAGTATCCTCGTCATGTTCAACTATTAAGATAGTATTACCCAAATCACGTAGGTTTTCTAAGGTTTTAATCAAGCGATCATTGTCACGCTGATGAAGACCAATAGTAGGCTCATCCAACACATATAGAGCACCGACAAGCCTAGAACCAAGTTGAGAGGCTAGACGAATACGTTGCGCCTCCCCTCCCGAGAGCGTATTTGCCTTTCGAGAAAGTTGTAAATAGTCTAACCCGACATCCAACATAAATTGAAGTCGCGCCTCTATCTCACGAACAACAGGAAGAGATATTTCTTTTTCTTGTTCAGAAAGTTTTAATGTTTTAAAAAATTCTGATGCTTCAGCAATAGAAAGTGAGCTAATATCTAAAATATTTAGACCCCTCTTCTTTTCTCCCCTTGGCAGGGGCGAATTGGAAAATATAAAAACATTCAACGCTTCAGGTCGTAAACGTGCACCATGACAAGCGTCACATGGTTCATCACCCATGAAATATTTCGAACCTAATCCATGACAAACTTCGCAAGCTCCATAAGGAGAATTGAAAGAAAAAAGACGTGGTTCGATTTCTGGAAAAGAAAAACCATCATTTTTGCAAGCAAACTTTGAAGACATTATAAATTCTTCCAAAAGTGCAGGCTCAGCATGATGCTTTTTCGAGCTGGTCTGGGGCTTTGCCTCGAGGACCCGAGAAAAAACACCATGCTGAGCTGGAACATCAAAAGAAATCGTCACCAATCCATCAGATTCTAGAAGTGCCCTTTCTAACGCTTCAGGCAATCTCATTCTGGCCCCCTCTTTATTGTTAGTAAATTCATGTACTGCAAAACTATCAACCAAAATATCGATATTGTGCGCTTTATTCTTCGACAAAACTATCTGCTCTCTCAATTTTTTCATTACTCCATCCAAACGAATTTCTGAAAACCCCTTACCAAGCAAATCATAAAGAAGTTGATAATATTCACCTTTACGTCCTCTAACAATCGGAGAGAAAATACTTATTTTTGTTTCATCCCACTCTACACCCATTACAGATTTTTTATTTTTTTTGCTTTTTTCAAGTTCCTTTATTTTCTCTAAAACAAAATTCAAAATTTCTTCATTAGAAAGTTTTTTGATCTCCTCTCCGCAAGTTGGACAATGTGGATGCCCAATACGCGCATACATCACTCTGAGGTAATCGTATATTTCAGTGATCGTTGCTACAGTCGAACGTGGATTATTAGAACGAGACTTTTGATCAATAGAAATAGCTGGAGAAAGACCTGTTATTTCATCTACATCAGGCTTCGGCATTTGATTTAAAAACTGTCTTGCATATGAAGACAAAGATTCTACATATCTTCTTTGCCCTTCAGCAAAAATGGTATCAAAGGCAAGGGAAGATTTCCCTGACCCAGAAACACCGGTAATAGCTACCATACTATTGCGTGGCATTTCAACATTTATATTCTTTAAATTATGGGTCCTAGCCCCCTTAATCGTTATTTTGTCTACATTTTTATCTAATTTCATATATAGAACACACAACACACCCGCCATCGTTCTTAGGGGGTGTGTATCAATATTAAACTATGTATAAGATAACACAAAAATAAGAAATAAACAAAAAAATAATTTAAATATTAATCACAATTTTCCCAAAAGTATCACCACTTTGTAATTTTTTAATAGCCTCTTTCAAATGTAAAAAATCATACTGTGAACTAATATAGGGTTTCTGTTCCAAACCTAAATTTTTTAATTCTTCTAATAATTTATGCATTAATTCTACTTTTTTAAAAAGATAAATAAGATTAAAACCAGAAATTGTTTTATTATTTAATTTTTGGATATCAATCTTGGGACGAAAAAAATATTTAAATAAAGCTTTAAGATAATTTAATCTATTTCCTTTCGACATGTATTCTGCAAAACCATAAACTATCATCCTACCTTGTGGAGCAAGAACATCAAAACTGTCTTTAAATATTTTACCTCCAATACATTCCATAATTACATTCAAATTTTTACCATTTAACACATTAATCAAATCGGTCTTGAAATTTTTACTTCTTACAATTACATAATCATAACCTTGTTTAAGACAAAACTCTGTCTTATCTTTATTACCTACTGTACCTATAGTTATACAATCAAATTTTTTAGCGATACGGTTAGCCATGATACCTACGCCTCCTCCAGCACTATGAATTAATACGTTTTCTTTTTTTTGTAAATGACCTAAATATATTAAACCGTAATATGCGGTAAGTACTTGTACCAAATAAGAAGCCCCTTCTTGGAAAGACCAACTGTCTGGTAATTTGACCATATATCTATAGTCTGAATTAATTACAGTTGTATATGCACCAAAAAAGGCAACACCCATTATCTTATCTCCTATTTTAAATGCTTTCACATCACTCCCAATTTTTGTAACCACACCTGAATATTCTAATCCCGGTATAAAAGAATTTTTTGGAGCAGCATTATATAAACCAAGAATAGAAAATACATCAGCAAAATTTAAACCTATACATTTTACTTCAATTTGTACCTCAAAAGAACTAGGTTCTTCGATATTTTCTTCCACTAGCTCAAAATTATTTAAGTTACCTGGTTTTATATAATAAGAATTTCTTTTCATTTTTTTATTTATTTAATTTTTCTCTTAAAACAATTATTTCATCACGCAAGATAGCAGCTGTTTCAAAATCCAATTCTTTTACCGCTTTATTCATTTCCTTTTCTTTGATTTTAATCATCTTTTCATAAACTAAATTATTTCTTTCCTCATCTGAAAGCATTGTATTTTTAATTGAGTCTGATTCATTTCTACCTTTATTACTTTTATCTTTTGCAAATACTTTTTTAAATAACTTAATATCAAGTAACAGTTCAGCATTCACTGCTTTTCCGTGTTCGCTTTCCATCTCTTGCGTAATATCTTTAATTTTTTTCATTATCGTTTTTGGAGTAACCCCATGTTTCTTGTTATACGCGAGCTGAATATTTCTACGACGAGTAGTCTCCTCTATCGCTCTCTTCATCGAACCTGTGATAATATCTGCATAAAGAATAACCCTACCTTCAGCATTACGAGCTGCACGACCGATAGTTTGAATTAATGCTGTATCTGATCGTAAAAATCCTTCTTTATCGGCATCGAGTATTCCAATCAAGGCCACCTCCGGTAAATCAAGTCCCTCTCGAAGTAAATTTACCCCTACTAAAACATCAAACTCTCCTTTCCTAAATTGTGTAAGAATTTTTATTCTATCTATTGTTTTTATGTCACTATGTAAATATTCTGCTTTGATTTTTTTATCCTTCAAATACAAAGAAAGATCTTCCGCCATTTTTTTTGTTAATGTCGTCGCAAGTACACGAAAACCTTTCTTAATTGTTTTTTCTGATTCTTCTATAAAATCCTGAATTTGGCCAGGAAAATTATTCCCCTCTTGAGGGGTGGCTCGTTTGCGAGACGGGGTGGATAAAATTCTTCCACCTCCCCCTAAAGGGTACTCCTCAAGAGGAGAATTAAATCCGACATTCACTGGTCGAACTAGAATCTCTGGATCCACAAGGCCAGTCGGGCGAATAATCTGCTCCACCATTTGTCCACTTTGACTTCGCTCTTGCCCGCTAGGTGTCGCAGTAGTATAAATAACAGGCCCTATTCTTTCACTAAATTCCTCGTATTTTAAAGGTCTATTATCTTTAGCAGAAGGTAGACGAAAACCGTATTCTACAAGGGTGTTTTTGCGTGAAGCATCACCTGCATACATACCTTGGAGTTGAGGCAATGTCACATGTGATTCATCTATAATAGTCAAAAAGTCAGGAATACCCTTGAAGGAGTATTCGCTACTACCAGAAACAACTTGCCCTTCCAAGATAGAGTGCGAACGACGGAAAGGGTATTCCTGATTTTTTGAGTGAGGAAAATAAGATAGCAAAGTCTCTGGGGGTTCGCCTTCTTTTTTATCAGACAAATGTCTAGAATAATTTTCTATACCATTACAATAACCAACCTCCTTCATCATAGCCAAATCATAATTTGTTCTTCTTTTGATACGCTCTGCTTCTAAAAGTTTCCCCTCTTTTTCAAACTTTTTTAATTGCTTCATTAACTCTTTTTTAATTTCCACTAACGCTTTTTTCTTCTTTACATCTTCAGTAATAAAATGTTTCGCTGGGAAAATAAAAATATTTTTTTCTTTTTTAATTATATGTGAAGATATAGGGTCTATCTTTGTAATTTTGGAAATTACTTTTCCTTCAAACTCTACTTGATACATTATAGTTTCAGATACAGGCATAAATTCTACACGGGGACCGATAGAACGAAACTGCCCAGGACTTAGATCAGCATTGGTCCGTTCAAAATGAATCCCAATCAATTTTTTCATTAAAGTCATCCTCTCCATTTTCATGCCTACTTCTAATTTTAGATTAACTTTTTCATATTCTTCAGGAGATCCAAGTCCATAAATACACGACACTGACGCGACTATTATCACATCACGCCTTGTAAGCAAAGCTTGCGTCGTCGCATGACGGAGACGATCTATTTCTTTATTTATCTGGGCATCTTTTTCAATATAAGTATCTGATGCGGGCATATAAGCTTCTGGCTGATAATAGTCGTAATATGAAACAAAATAATGCACAGCAGCTTCGGGAAAAAATTCTCTAAACTCAGAAGCAAGTTGAGCAGCGAGAGTTTTATTATGTGCTATCACAAGTGTTGGTTTATTATATCTTGCTATAACGTTGGCTATAGTAAAAGTTTTACCTGTACCTGTAGCTCCAATCAATGTTTGTTTTTTAATACCTTTTTTAAGTCCTTCCAAAAGCTCCAAAATAGCCTTCGGTTGATCTCCCGCTGGTTCGAATGGATTATGTAATTTAAAGATATTTCCTTGATTTTCTACCATATTTGCTATATTATCACATATGTTAACCCATTTCCGCCCGTAGCTTAGATGTAGCGGATCCAATAAATTATTCACAAAATTTTGTTCTTTATGTAATAAGCATATTTCCGCCCGTAGCTCAGCTGGTAGAGCAGATCCCTTTTAAGGATAAGGTCCTCGGTTCGATCCCGAGCGGGCGGACAATTTTTATGTTATTATTAAAATGTCGATGTTTTTATTTAATATAAAAAACTAAATAATATATGTCATTTGAATTTAAAAACCATTTCAAAAAAACATTAGAGAAAATACCAGAACAAAAAATAGGTAAAAAAAAAGAGAAAAGAGAATATATTAATCCCACTCTTGATGGATGGGAAAAAATACCGACAGGTGGATGGAGAAGATGGGATGGAGAAGGTATGGAATTTTTGGGTAATATAAGTCCTGTAGAAACATTGAGTGAAGGAGTGATTGAATCATTTTATATAAAAAGAAAAGAATTGGAAACTTCTTCTTCAAATAAAGACAAAGAGGCACTGAAATCTCTCAATAAAAGAATAGAGTATCTAGAAAAGTATGGTCCAGAAGTTATGGGCGGAGTAAAATAAAGTATAAAATATTAAACCTAGAAAGCTTCAAGTAAAAACTGTTCAAATACAGTTTCAGCATCTAAGCCATTTTTACGAGCCTCAGGTAGAAGATATGAAATTTTGCCTGCAAAATTTTGAAGTTCTATTTCAGAAAACTTTTTAAAATCTTTCTTTAATAACATATCTTTGGCTTTCCAAAAAAGTACACCTACGAGCTCCTCCATTCCCACTCCCACATCCATAGCTTGTCTATAATAAATCCACAAATGTAGTTTATCCCTCTGCCCGAAAGCACTGGCTAAAAGAAAATTATCATATTTTTCTTTTTTTTCTTTAGGCAGTTCAAAAACATTTATCTCTGCTCTAGCTTTTTTAAACTCATCTAGTATTGGTTTATTTAATTTTCCTTCTAGGAAAATAAAAATGTTGGGAGATTGATTCATCAGATCTAATTTTTCTAAAATAAAATCTAGTGTTTCTTCTTTTTCGAAAATATTAGTAAATACAACTACACATTTCTCAAAAAAAAGTCCTGAGCCAGAATAAAGACTTTCTACCTGAACTTTATCAAAATCATTTTTCCCAATAAAAAACACCTCTACATCTGAGAATACAGATTTCAAAAATTTTTCATATGCTATGTGTTTATTTTTAGCATCCTCACCACAGAAAAGATAGATCATATTAAAATGAGACTGATTTTTTGTATTCTAGATACGGAGCGCCATATTTTTCTGCTAGAATCTTTTCTTCTTTTCTAATAAATATAAATTTGGTTATAAAAAAAGAAAAAACTGAAAAGACAATTATAAAAAAAGCATTAGTCACAAACCCAAAACCCAATATAAGAAGAAAGAGTCCATAATGGGTCGGACTACGGGTAAAACGATAAGGACCATGGGAAAAAGAATTCTTAGTTAGATTATCCTTATTCAAGTTATGTGAAGTTTTCTGTGCCCAGAGTATTAAAAGCGTACCTAAAACTAAAAGTATCGCCCCTATCGATGAAATAGCAGAATTATCAAAGATTTTAACTGGAAATATAAAATCTAAAAAAAGACTAAATAAAAAAGAAATAAAAAAGAAAAGATAAGAATGCGCTAAGATTTTATGTACTTTATTTTTATGAAGATTTTTACTCCCCGATTGTTCTGTTGTATCCCATACTCCCATAATAATATTATACCACAAAAACAAGTTATTTAACCTCCCCAAAATTGTCTCCAAAACCAGAATGTACCACTAAAGGGATATCAGTTTTATAATGCAAATAAGACCTTTCAAGTAATGTTTGCATAGCATTTTTTATTATTTCTTCTGCTTCTTTAAGTATTTTCTCTTCTACTTCATAAACCAATTCATCGTGTATTTGAAGCACGAGATGCACTTTATTTAATAAATTTTCTTTTTTTAGATCTTCCTCAGCATATCTTATAGCCAGTTTTATTATATCAGCTGTAGCTGTACCTTGAATAGGCGCATTAGTAGCAGTACGTTCAGCCATATTTTTTAAAAAAGGAATTCTAGAGTTTATGTTTGGAAAGTATCTACGTCTACCAAATAATGTTTCTGTATATGAATTCTTCATAGCAAAAATCTTCACTTTCTCTAAATAATCTCGTACACCGGAAAACTGATTAAAATAATTATCATAAAATTTTTGAGCTTCCTCGCGCGTACCTCCCAAACTTTTTCTTAAAGAAGAAACTCCCATACCATAAATAATGCCAAAATTTATCACCTTCGCCTTACGACGCATTTCACTGTCTATTTTATCTATCGCTACACCAAAAACAAACGATGCAACTCCTGAATGGACATCTTTACCTTCTTTAAAAATCTCTGCCATTTTTTTATCTTGAGAAAGCATTGCTGCCACACGGAGCTCTATCTGACTATAATCAAAAGCCAAAAGCTTATGGCCTTTTTCTGCGATAAAGCCATTTCTTATCTTCTTACCCAATTCAGTTTTCGTCGGTAAATTTTGTAAATTTGGGTCTTGAGAAGAAAATCTTCCTGTCGTAGTGCCATTTTGCAAAAATTTGGCATGTAAGCGTCTATCTTCTCCTACCATTTTAGGAATCACATCAATATAGGTAGAGAGCAACTTTTGTAGTTCTCTATAAGAGAGTATCTCTTTTATTATCGGGTTATCTTCTTCCAACTCTTCTAAGATTGAAACTTTAGTAGAAAAAGAACCACTAGCACTTTTCTTTTTACTTGATTTCATCCCCATTTTACCAAAAAGTACCTCACCCATTTGCTTGGGAGAGTTTATATTAAATTCTGTCCCGGCCATTTTGTATATTTTCGCAGTCAATTTATCTAATTCTGTGTGATATTCTTTCGATAAATTTTCAAAATATTTTTTATCTATGAGAATTCCAAAATCTTGCATGTCTTTCACTATATGCATAATGGGTTTCTCGATCTCTTCAAATACTTTTTTTAAGCTTGCTCCGCCTTGGCGCGAGTTTTTTTCCTCTAATTGCTTAAAAATATATTCTCGCGCTTTTTCAAAAGAGTCAGTTCTCGCAAAATGTAAAATGTCTTCTAAGTTTGGATTCGTAATTTCTGAATTCAAAAGCCAAAGAGTAATTAATGTTTCTTGTAATTCTATCTGGGAGATCGGAGCCAGTAAAGTTTTGTCGGGAAAATGCTGGTTCAGAGAATTTGCGAGCTGATTCTTTTTCCCCAAATGGTCATGCTCGGAAGAGTATTCGCTACTATCAGAAACAACTTGCCCTTCCAAGATAGAGTGCGAGCGATGGAGAGCATGACCATTTGGGGAAGTTTTTCCTCCAAAAAAACTTTTTAACCGTGCAAATAAACTTCTAAATTCAAATTCAGAAAAAACATCTTCAATTTTTTTCAAATCTGTATTTTCCCAAAAAGTTTTTTTAGGGAGTTTAAAATCTACTGGCGCATCAGTTCTAATCTTTGCCAAAGTTTTTGAAAACAAGGCCTCTTCTTCGTTATTTTTTATAAGCTCTAAAACTCTCGGAGAAATACCACTTTTTATAAAAACATCTTCATCTTTCTTTATCTTTTTATAAATTTCCTCTATTGTTCCAAAATTTACAATCAAATTCGTAGCCGTTTTCTCACCAATACCTTTTATACCAATAATGTTGTCCGACGGATCACCTCGTAGCCCTTTATAATCTGGCAAAAGCTTCGGTTTAAATCCAAATCTTTCAAAAACCTTTTCTTCATCATATAAAATTGTGTCATTAATTCCTTTTTTTAAAGTATATACTTGTACTTTCTTATCATCTACCAATTGCATTGTATCCATATCTCCAGATGCAATAATTATTTTTATATTTTTTTCTTTTTTCAATTTTTCGACTATCGTGCCCAACACATCATCTGCTTCAAACCCTGGCGCATCGTAAATAGGAATATTAAATGCTTCAAAGATTTGCCTAGAATTTTTTAATTGTAAAATCAATGCGTCTTCCGTTTTTACCCTCCCTGCTTTATATCCTTCATATGCTTCATGTCTAAAAGTTTTCTGAGGTAAATCATAACAAGCCACAATATAATCTGGCTTTAAATCAGTGATAATCTTCATCAGCATACTAGAAAGGCCATAAAGAGCCCCTGTGGGCTCTCCCTTAGACGACAAAAACTCAGGCAGGGCATGATAAGCGCGATGTATTATCGCATGAGAATCTAACAAAACTAACGTTTTTTCATCTTTAGCCATTGTGTAAATTATAACATTTAAAAAATCTAAAACATTATCGGCCATAAAAACGTTGAAAGGCCATTAGAAACAAAATATCTGTATCTAATGGCCTAACTTAAAAAATTTATCTAATAAAAAGAGCACTACTTCCGAAAGTTAACAACGCATCGTGGTTAATCTCTCGTGTATCGACTATAATTTTGCCTTCATCGTCGCAAAACACAAAGAGTCCACATTTCTTACCAAAATGTTCCTCCTTGAGATAAATAACAACACATGTGCCTGGCAACAATTTAATTTTATTATCATTAATCAACTTCGATCCTAGTTCAAAAGCGTCGAAAAGATCGAATTCTTCATATATTTGAAATTTTTCACTGGTTTGAAGAACCTCTCGATGGCTAATCAAGTTCTTCAAGAATTGATACATGAATAATTTGGTTTCT
Source organism: Minisyncoccota bacterium (assembly GCA_041667145.1). GTDB lineage: Bacteria > Patescibacteriota > Minisyncoccia > Phycocordibacterales > UBA9973 > UBA9973. Next base: position 360 of record JBAYFP010000004.1, on the reverse strand, counting down.
GATAAACGTCCTAAGACGCAAACATTACCAAACCATTTCATAATGTTAGGTCCGATTTCATCAATTTTCCCACCTTGTTCTTTGGTTGGGAAAAATTCACGCAAACCAGAATGGACATGAAATATTTTCTGGGTCGATTCGAGAATAAAACAAAAAGTCTGTTTATTAAAAAAACTATCAAATAAACTAGCCATATTTCACCTACCTTCCAAAAAAAGATATATTTTATTTTCAATGCTGAATTTCCGTTTTGTATTGCATCACTTGTATAATTAAATTATGAAAGCAAAAAAAGATTTTTGAGATTTTCTAAAAGTGAACGAAACGAAATTGCGATATTAATTAGGAAGAAATACAGTG
>JBAYFP010000003.1:0-97953 GCA_041667145.1 Minisyncoccota bacterium | reverse complement strand
CTGTATTTCTTCCTAATTAATATCGCAATTTCGTTTCGTTCACTTTTAGAAAATCTCAAAAATCTTTTTTTGCTTTCATAATTTAATTATACAAGTGATGCAATACAAAACGGAAATTCAGAACAAATAACGAAATTATTGCCGACTATATGTGAATGGCTTACCAAAACTATGAAGGTGGATTTTTTGAATATTGAGAATCAATCCTGTTTATCTCTCGAACAAATTGATGAAATGAAAAAAATATTATCAGAATCTATTTCTGAAAATAGTTTTGAATTATTAGAAGACAAGCCTAATACTGCTTCTATGGGTAATTTTAAGACTGTTAAAATTACTGGTATCTTACCATTTTCTGAATATATATCTAGAAATGCTAAACAGTTCGAGATTCAAATAATATCAGCAGAAAATAAAAACGAGAAAGGGAAGATGCATCATTCCATATTTGATATTGTAAAGCGTGTCGTTGCTCGTACACGCCTAGATGGAGGGTGTCCGGAAAGCATTTTTAGTGAATTTGTAAAAGATGCTAATAGAGAATCTGGTATTGGTGAGAAAAAAATTATTTCTTATTTAACCAAAGAAGAAAATGCACCTATCGTTGAAGTGAAGAAGGGCGGAAAAACATTTTATGTTTCTTATGCAGTTTATAGTCGTTGGAATAAATTTGGTTGGGTGGATAATGATCTTTTGTCAGAAATAAAACGTTCAAAAATAAAAAAATAGAAAACTTGTTTCTATTCCTTACTCTCACTTATAGAAAAATCTACAAATTCATTTCTGGGTTCGTGCCAGACTATAGAAAAATTCTCTACTGAAAAGAAAATAGAAAAAAAATGACGTCCACGCTTCAATTTTTTAATAAAAATAAGGAGGTTTCTCTCTTCTCCTTCTGCGATTATTTTTATACTACCATCATTCTTAAAAAAGGTGAGACCTTTTAATCCATATTTTATTGCATGACGTCTTATCCACACGAGATACTCATAATTTAGATTTACACCTGAGATAGTCCCCTCTATACATTTAAGCATAAAAAATTGATATATTAAATTATGATAATATATTGGTAGTATATACTATTCTACTGAAAAAGTCAAGTTAACCCAGACGTTGGACGTCTGTAAAAATTTACAGACGTCCAACGTCTGGGTGTTAATAGACTTCCTGTTGGTAACATTTTTCACAATACACTATTTCTGGTCTATCTGGGGCATAAGAAGTTTCAAATTCGTTGGAGCAACCCTCTTTCATACATTTTCTATGCCAGAGTTTGCGAGGATTGCGTTTCAGCATTCTTTCTTTATGTCTGCATTCGAAATCTTTGTGAGGTAGAGGGATGCTCATCCTTTTATAAAAATCGAATTCAGATTTTGTTATTATAAAATTCTTTTTACAATTTTCACACACTAAGATTTCTTTTAAAATGTCTTCAGAAACTTCTTGTATCGTTTCTGGTATTTCTTTTTCTTTGATAGTTTCTTTTCCATATGTGCCTGTAGTTTGTTCTTGCCAGTTGAAACCTCTTTTAAGAGCTTCTTCTTTTGTTAAAGGGAAAAAATCGTGTGCAAGTGTTTCGTTATAGGCAAAAGGAGCGAGGTTCGCGGGGAAAAATTGCCCATAAGATCCTTCTGCTTTTAGTTGCTTTTCTATTTTTTCTTTTAACTTGGAATACTCTTCCTTAGAATATTGTTTGTTTAATATCATATATTCACCTTTGCGGATAGCACTACAACCTATTCCATTTATAAGGTGATGGCAATTTTCACAATATTCAACATCGCTACAATAAAAAACAAATGCACCATTTTTTAGTCTACTACCTTCCAACACTCCCATCATATTATATCCAAATTGAGGTTTGTAATAGTAATTATTACAGTCTTGACTGTCTGTGGGGCTTTCTGTATCAGTCATGTAGGAACAATTTCTTGCGTCATAGGTATCATAGAGAAATACTCCTTGATGGCAATTGTGTAGATAATCGCCAGTGACTTCATTGCATTTGGTTTGTGATGCGTATTTAACTATAGTTTTACTTTTTAAATCAGTAAATTCTTTTTTAGCTTTTTTTATATTCTTATAGCTAGAAAATATTTCAGTTTTTTTCTTCTCAAATTCTTCTTTACTATATTTAATATTTAAAATTGCATTTGATAAATGTCTGCCGTTTGTACAAAAAATACAATTGCTTGAATCTCGCATGTTGTAACAAAAAAGTAGATCGCTAGAAGACTGACACTGCTCACAAAACATACATTTAAAACAATTCCTAGAGTCTAGACATTCGTAACATAGTTCTGATTCATGTAAAAATGCACAATCTACACACATTTTGTCTCTTTGTAATAGTCTTCCATATAAACAATCCTCATTGTAATCTGCCGCAAAAATGAGGTAACAATCTTTATTTTCTGCTGAACCATTTGTATAGTCACTCCTTACATTATTTACTGCTGCCATACTTTGCCTTGGGACTTTCTTTTGTAATTCTTTATATTGCTCAAAAAAACTTTTATTTAAATCATAATCTTGAGCAAAACTTTTTGGGTCCCATTTATCACTCCACCAGCAATCATGACAATAGACTTTGAAGTCTGACTTAGGTGAATAGACAGTTATAATATTTTCCCCACAGAGGTCGCACTGTCTTTTATAAAGTGTTCTTTCATTGCGAAAGACCAATCTTCTTGCCATACGACAGTCTGGACAATCAAGCGGAGGGACAGTCTTCATTTGCTCGTAAAAAATAAGATCTGCATCTCTTATCTCAAATTCTTTTTCACATGTTTTGCAAACTTGTACTGAGCTTGTCGAATGTATCTTTTGCATATCTAAATAATAACACTATTTTTTAGATATGCTAGAATGAGAAAATACTTGTCCCGTTAGAAAATCAACAGGATAAGTAATGTCGCAAGAGTTTTATTAGTTTAAATTTTTTAATGGGATGAAAATTGGGATTTTTGATTCTGGATTGGGTGGGCTCATCATTGCGAAAGCGATAAAAAAAATGATGCCTCAATATGATTATGTCTATTTAGGTGATACGAAAAGAGTGCCTTATGGTAATCGCTCCCATGAAGCTGTTTTTGAGTTTACAAAAGAAGCGATGGATTATTTATTTAAGAAAGAAAATTGTGCAATAGTTGTCATCGCTTGCAATACATCCTCAGCTAGGGCATTGAGAAGAATTCAACAAGAATATTTAGTTGATTATAATGCTACACGTAAATTGATGGGGGAGTCTCCAAGAAAAATATTGGGAGTTTTGATTCCTACAGCCGAGGAAGCTGCGAAGTATAAAAGAGTCGGGATATTGGGAACACTCGGTACAGTGACTTCCAATACTTTTCCAGATGAAATCAAAAAAGTTAATTTATATAAAAATAGAAAAAACCCGGTGCTTTTTCACGGCCCGCACTCCAACCTGAATGTGGTTCACGAATCTAATATTGCGTATGTCGAAAAAAGCACGGGTTCTTTTTATTTTTCGAAAGTTTTTCAAAATTCTGCGCCGATGCTCGTGCCTTTGATAGAGGAAGGTGAAACAGTTTTAGCAGGACAATTTATTCAAAAATATTTGAAACCCTTTAAAAGTAAAAAAATAGATGCGCTTGTGCTTGGATGTACTCATTATCCGATTCTAAAGAATCAAATCAAAAAAGAAATTAAAAAAGTTCTTGGTAATAAAGTCAGATTAATTTCTCAGGATGAAATTGTTCCTAAAAAATTAAAAGAATATTTTGTGAAGCATGCTGAAATTACTGGGAAACTCTCCCAAAAAAGTAAAACCAAGATTCTTGTCACAGACATAACTCCAAATGTAAAAAAATTATCTCAAAAATGGTTTGGTAAAAATGTGAAACCAGAGTTAGTTAATCTCTAGATAAATAGGGCAATGATCAGAGCCGTAATAGTCGTTCATCATTCCTGCGTTCTTTATCTTTGAAATTATTTCAGAACTTGCAAAAAAATAATCTAAACGCCAACCGACATTACGATCACGGGCACGAGTTTTTTGATCCCAATAAGTATAAGCTCCAATTTTGTTTGGATAAAATTTACGAAAAACGTCTACAAAGTTATTTTTAATTACCTTAGAAATCCAAGCACGTTCTATAGGCAAAAATCCAGTATTTTCTTCATTTGCTTTTGGATTTGAGAGATCGATTGCTTCATGCGCTGTATTTACATCCCCACAAAAAATAACATGTTCCCCATTTTTTCTGAGTTTCAAAATGAATTTTAAAAATGCGTCATAAAATTCTAATTTATATTTTAATCTATCCGGTCCACTCCCACCATTTGGGAAATATCCTGTAACGACAGTTAGATTATTTTTTTTAAATTTAGTGATTAACAATCTCCCTTCGTCGTCAAATCTCTTAATTCCCATTCCGTAAAGAATTTCTTTTGGTTTTTCTTTTGTATAAATCGCTACGCCACTATAGCCTTTTTTTAATTTAGAATGAGAAAAGTATGAGTGATATCCAGCCACCTCTCGTGTTTCCTTCGCTAGTTGTTCAGGGTGTGCCTTTGTTTCCTGTAAGCATAGAATGTCTGGTTTGTATGTTTTAAATAGTGGATCAAAATGTCCCTGTTTCGCTGTCGCCCTTAATCCATTTGTGTTCCACGAGATTATTTTCATATTATTCCCGCCCGACCGAACGGTCGTTCGGGCTGGTTCTGCTGTGAAACCCCGAACGAGAGCAAAGCTTCGTACGGGGCATGCTTTTTATTTTCTTGAATGGTATTTTTTATGAATATCTAATAATTGCTTGTCTGTGATATGTGTGTAGATTTGGGTGGTAGAAATATTAGAATGGCCGAGCATCATTTGCACACTTCGAATATCAGCACCATTTTGTAATAAATCTGTTGCGAAACAATGTCTTATGATATGTGGTGTCACCTTTTTGGAAATCCCAGCTTTGATTGCATAATGTTTCACAATTCTTTCTATCGATCTGCGAGCTAGCCCTTTATTTTCTTTTGCTGCTTTTTCATCTCCCACTTTTACAAATAATGAATCATCCATATCTTTTCTTTGTTTGAGATATTCTTTAACAGCTTTTTGGGCTTCGTCGGAAATAAAAACGACACGTACTTTGCTTCCTTTTCCGCGTATTGGAAACTCTCCTGAAGAAAAATCCATATCTCTGGTAAGAGAACATAATTCGGAGACTCGGAGGCCGGTCGAGAAAAGTAAATATAAAATTGCACGATCACGGAGAGATTTAAGGTCGTTTCCTTTGGGTGCGTCAAGTAAACGATTTAACTCTTGTGAAGAGATAAGATCTAAAGAACGTTCATCTACTTTTGCTAGTTCTATACATTCAGCAGGCAGGCTTTTTATTTGGTGCCTTGCCAAATACTTAAGAAAAGAACGCAAGGCTATTAAATAATAATTTTGAGTCTTTTTCTTGAGAGTTTGGCCTGTCGCTCTATTGTTACCTGCAGACTGACGGTTTAAAAAAAGCCTAAATTCCCTGACTAGTGAATCTGTAATTTCGTCTGCTTTCTTTATTTTTGAAAATTCTAGGAATTTTACCAAATACCTCTCGTAATTCTCGATAGTTTTCAAACTTGAACCCTTTTCGATTTCCAAGTATTCTAAGAATTCTCTTTTAAGTTGTTGAATATTTTCTGCCATAAAAGTTTATTATTATAATGATAGCATATAATACTTGCCCGACCTTTGGCGGGTTGTGCGACATAGTATTTGACCCCTTGACAAATGGGTAGTGGATGGTGTATAATATAAGGTATAGTTAAGTTACTTGAAAATTAAATAAGGGTAGTATTTCCTCACCTATATGTAGCTTGAAACTGTTTGGGCTTTATATAGGTGGGGGAATAAAAGTACCCCATGAAACAAAAAGCGTAAAAAGTCTTAGTATCAACACTGAGGTTGAGAACGGATGTCAATTTGGACTTACGCTAAAAACAAAACAATAAACTTCTTGAAAGGAGTTTCGTTATGCAAAGCGAAAGAGAGAAGCTGTATGCTTACAGCACTGTAAATAATCCCAAAAAAGATCTTGTGTGGCGTAGGATTTGGGGAATTATCCTCTTGGGTTTTATAATATATATATGTTTTAAAACTTTAGATCCAAGTCATGTAAGCGATGCCCGGAGTTCCCTTGTGGGATTCTTAGGTATTCCCTTCGAAAAGCCAACATTGCCATTTCCATGGCAAGGATATCTAGCGTATGGGACGCTGTTGATATGTACGCCCGTTATTTTTTTGGCAGGCTTTATAAGTGAGTTTGGGATTATTCCTTTTTTGTTCCTGATCATCATTGTGGGTTGCATCCTTCTGATTTTCCGGAAGGGTGAGATTAAGTTGTATACAGAGGTGGTAGAAGCCTCTGTCGTTCAAAGACTCGAAAATACGGTTGCCCTCCTTCGACAAGAGAAGGATGGGCTGGCCTTGACGTTGAGTCGGCTACAAGATGAACAGAAGCTGTTCGATATTCTGTCCGAGGAAATAAGTATCCCAGATGCGCCGTATATATATGAGGCACGAACACTCTTTCGTGTGATTAATGCCACAATAGAAAGGAATAATGCGATTGGAGATCCGAATGATATTGAAGAGCTGTTTGTTACCACATCTATTGATGGTAAACCCGTCTGGGATTTCAGTCCAAAGGGGTATGTCTATCTTTGGGATGGTGGAGTTATCACTTTGTATTTCCCGACACTTCGAAAATATTTGACCATATCTGTCGTGAAACATGAGAGTCCCTCTGCCAATCAAAAAATCAACCAATTCCGTTCTGCGTAGTATTCGTAACTAGCTTATAGTTAAATGATAGAAGAATAGTAATATGAGGTTAATCGAATGTCCCATCTAGAGAAATCTGGATGGGCATTTTTATTTATAGGTTTGCTTTACAAATTATAATCTGGGTAGTATAATATAAGTATTATGGGAGATATAAAACATCTAATGGATAATTTATCTAATCCTTATGAAATTAAGGGTGGTAAGAGTCGTGAAGAGATTCATGAAGAATTAAAACCTTTTGTGGACATGCTTTTTCCATCGCATTATAATACTCAAGAGAGGGTGAGAATAAATATTGTTCCACCTTCAGAAATAGGCTGGGAAAAAGAACTAGATCCTAAAGGATTTGGTGAATATACTATAAATCCAGAGACAGCTGGAATTGATTATAAAGGAAAAAGGCCTAAGATAAGGATCATCAAAATGGATAAATTTGTTGGTAAATCTATGTCTGAAAGTATAAGGGCTATTTCGAAAGAATATGGGAAAGAGTATCTTATCCCGGGTTTTGAATTAGAAAAATATCTATTAGAGAATCAAGAAGAGATTCCAAAAGAAATAACGAATGCTCCTTCTGAGAATTGTTATTTTTTTGTAGGATCAGGATTTCGCAATCATGATGGTTCGTTCAACATACCTTATATAAGCCAATTAAGTGCTAGACTTGCAAAGGATACGATTCAACTGAATAAAGGATCTAAGTTAGGGGAAAATCATTATTTTGTTTTACTTGAAAGATGATCATTTTTTTTTGATCTAAATTTTAAAGATCATAGGGAACCTTGCAATTTTAGCGACTTTATGCTAAGATAAATCGCATGTTAACTACAAAGAAAAAGCAAGCAGTTATAAAGAAAAATCAAATTCATGATAAAGATACAGGCTCTTCAGAAGTTCAGGTAGCTGTTTTATCTACTCAAATAGAAGAATTGGCTAAACATTTAAAGAAACATAAAAAAGATAACAATTCTCGTCGTGGACTTATCAAGATGGTTGCTGATAGACGCAATCATTTGAAATATTTGGAGCGCAAAGATAAAACTCGTTACAATGCACTCATGAAGAAGATGAATCTCGTCTAACCCCCTAAGTCCCCCTTGTCAGGGGGATTCTCTTTTTCCTCCCTTGATAAGGGGAGGTCAGGAGGGGTTTTACTTGTGCTATAATAAATGTATGACTGTAATAAAAAATAAAGAACAAAGAGTTGGGGTTTTTATTGATACTCAAAATCTATATCATTCGGCTCGCAATTTATACAAGGCGCGAGTGAATTTCGGTGCAGTTTTGAAAGAAGCAGTGGCTGGTAGGAAGCTCGTGCGTGCAGTGGCTTATGTCATTACTTCTGAAAATGGAGAAGAGAAGAATTTCTTTGAGGCATTAGAAAAATTGGGCATTGAAACAAAGACGAAAGATTTACAGGTTTACGGTGGTTTCAAAAAGGGGGATTGGGATGTTGGGCTTGCAGTAGACGCTATTAAATTTGCACCAAAATTAGACGCTGTCGTACTTGTCGCCGGTGACGGAGACTATGTGCCTATGGTTGAATATATTCAAAACATAGGGACACAAGTAGAAGCTATCGCTTTTGGTAAATCAACATCTGGCAAGCTTCGAGAAGCTGTCGATGATTTTATTGATCTTTCTTTGAATCCAAAGAAATATTTGATAGGAATGAGGTAATGTGTTAAGTTTAGTATATTATGCAAAAGAAAGAATTTAGTGTAGAGATTGGTGGTAAAACATTAACTGCTATTTTTTCAGATTTAGCAGAACAAGCGCATGGGTCAGTCATTTTAAAATATGGTGAGACTATCGTCTTAGCGACAGCCTGCATGTCACACGACAAGCAAGAAGGCCTTGGGTTTTTTAATTTGACGGTTGATTATTTAGAAAAATTTTATGCAGCAGGGAAAATTTTAGGATCTAGATTTATGCACAGAGAAGGCAAGCCTTCAGAAGATGCGGTACTTGCCAGTAGAGTCATCGACAGGACTCTTCGCCCGCTTTTTGATCAATCAATCCGTCATGCAGTGCAAGTAATCACGACAGTCATCTCAATGGGAGAAGAAGATTCTACTATTTTAGCTATTAATGCTGCTTCTCTAGCATTAGCTGTGTCTAATATTCCTTGGGCAGGACCGATAGGTGCTGTGCGTATTGGTGAGTATGCAGATGAAGATTTAAAGATAAACCCGCACACTAATTTTAGTGTGCGGGTAAACCCCGCTCAGAGTTTAAGGCAAGATGATACCCAGTATAAATACGATCTGACTATTTGTGGAAAGGGTGGCAATATAAACATGATTGAGGCATCTGCTCATCAAACGAAAGAAGAGGAACTCGAAGAAGCGTTTAAAGTTGCTAGTGAAGAAATAACTAAGTTAGAAAATTTCCAGAAGAAAATTGTGTCTGAAATAGGTATACCTAAGAGAATAATAGAAAAAGAAAAAATATCTGATGCATCAGTAAAATTATTTAATGAAAATATTTTGCCAAAAATGGAAGAAGCCTTATTTGCCGGTACTGGGAAAAAGAAAATAGATGAATTACATAGTATTTGGAACAAATTAGTTGAAGAAAGTTTTCCTGATAGAGATGATTTTGCTTTAGAAGACAATCTTTTTGATGACACAGAGAACGATATGCTTCACAAAAAGGCTATAGAGGAAAATAAACGTGCTGATGGTAGAGCTATGGATGAATTGAGAGATCTTTATGCTCAAGCTGGCGGACTCTCACCGATTTTACATGGTAGTGGGATATTTTATCGTGGAGGGACACACGTGCTTTCTGTGCTTACTCTTGCTGGTCCTGAGGAAAAACTTTTAGTGGATGGAATGCAATCAAAAAACGAAAAAAGATTCATGCATCATTACAATTTCCCTCCATATTCTAGTGGAGAAGTTGGGCGTGTAGGCAATACGAATCGTAGGGAAGTCGGACATGGAGCTTTGGCTGAAAAAGCACTCGCAATGGTATTGCCGAGTGTGGCAGATTTTCCTTACACTATGCGCGTAGTTTCCGAATCAATGGCTTCTAATGGTTCTACTTCTCAAGCTTCTATCTGTGCCTCTATTCTTGCTCTTATGGATGGAGGAGTTCCTATCAAAGCGCCTGTTGCAGGTATCGCTATGGGTCTCATGCATGAAAATGATGATAAGTATAAAATTTTGACTGATATTCAAGGCCCTGAGGACCATCATGGAGATATGGATTTTAAGGTTGCAGGAACAAGAGAGGGTGTCACAGCTATTCAGCTTGATGTGAAGGTGGAAGGAGTTCCAATAAAAATACTAGGTGAAGCTATGAGGCAGTCTAAAAAAGCTCGACTTACTATTTTAGATAGAATTGAAAAAGAAATTCCAAAACCTCGAGCAGAAATTTCTCCAAATGCACCAAAAATATTAATTATGAAAATTAATCCGGACAAGATAGGTATGGTTATCGGTGGAGGTGGAAAAACTATTAAAGATATAAAGGAAAGGTCAGGTGCAGAAATAACTATCGAAGATGATGGAACTGTATATTTGACAGGCAAGGGTGGATCAGCTGAGATAGCGAAGAAAATAATAGAAGAAATGACTCATGAATTTAAGATTGGAGAAGTTCTAAAAGGTGAAGTCGTGAAGCTTGCTGATTTTGGAGTGTTTGTCAGGCTTAATCCTTTTACTGATGGTATGGTTCATATCTCCGAGATGGCACCATTTCGTGTAGAGAGAGTTAGCGATATAATAAAAGAAGGTACGATAGTACCAGTGAAAGTTATAAAATTGGATCCGGAAAGAGGTAAAATTAGTTTGTCCATAAAAGAAGCAGATCCGAATTTCTTTTCACCAAAGAAGTAACATAAATTATAAAAATCAAAAATTTTTGAGCCTTCGCCCTCGGGGACATAAGGGCAGGGGACCAACACGACTCTTAAAATTTTTATTTTTGTAATTTAAAAAAGACTATGGGGAGTGAAACTAAAAATTGTCAAAATTGCAAAAGAGACTTTGTAATAGAGCCAGAAGATTTTAAATTTTATGAGAAGATAAAGGTCCCTCCACCGACTTTTTGCCCAGATTGTAGACTCGCACGACGTCTCATTTGGAGAAACGAGCGTTCTTTGTATAAAAGAACGTGCGATTTATGTAAGAAAAATATTGTTTCAATGTATGATGCGGATGTTATTTTTCCTGTTTATTGTCCAGAATGTTGGCGTAGTGACGCTTGGGACCCATCAAAATATGCACAGGATTATGATTTTAATAACCCCTTTTTTACTCAGTTTAAAGAATTATTTTCTAAAATTCCTAGGCAATCAGTTTGGCAGTTGGGGAAGTGTTTAGACTCTAAATATACTAATTATGCAAAGGATACAAAAAATGTTTATTTATCATATTCCATTTTAAATACTTCTGAGGATGTTTATTATTGTAGCAATATACATAATTCTAAAAATATTATAGATTCATACAATGTAAGAAACAGTGAATTTATATATGAAGGGTTATGGAATAATAAAAGTTACAATTGTCAGTATATTTATTGGTCCTATAATTGCATCGATTGTAACTTTGTTTTTGATTGCATGAATTGTCAGAATTGTTTTGGTTGTATAAATTTGAGAAATAAAAATTACTGCATTTGGAATAAACAATTTTCAAAAGAAGAGTATTTTAAAAAGATAAAAGATTTTAATATGGGGAGTTATAAGTTTATTCAAAAAACTTTTGATGAATTTTGTAATTTTTCTCTCAAATTTCCAAAGAAATATGCACAAATAATGAATAGTATATCTTCAATAGGAGATGATCTTCGGGATTGTAAAAATAGCCAGTTTGCTTTTAATGGTGTAAATACAGAAAATATAAAATACGGATATAGAATGACTAATGCGAAAAATTCCATGGATATCTGTCATTACCAAGCAGAATTAGGATATGAACATGCTACAGGGGGGTCAGAAAATAGCCAAAAATTGAAATTTATCATCACTGGTGCCCCCGCGATTAATGAACTTGAGTATTGTGATCTTTGTCAGTCTAGTAGTAATCTTTTTGGTTGTATTGCATTAAAATCAAAACAATATTGTATTTTAAACAAGCAATATTCAAAGGAAGAATATAAGATCTTAGTAGAAAAAATTAAAAGACACATGGTTGAAATTCCATATATTGATTCTAAAGGTAAAGTCTACAAATATGGGGAATTTTTTCCAACAGAATTTTCCCCATTTGGCTATAACGAAACAGTTATTTTTGATCATTTTCCACTTACAAAGGAAGAAATAATAAATAGAGGATATAACTATAAAGAAAAAATAGAAAACAAATATGTTATAACAAAAAAAGCTGAAGAACTCCCAGACGATATAAAAGACGTGGATGATTCAATTTTAAATGAAGTGATAGAATGTATTATTACAAAAAAGGCTTTTAAAATAACACCGTTTGAGCTTCAATTTTATCGTCATATGAATATTCCTATTCCTCGAATTCATCAAGATGAAAGATACAGAAGGAGACTTACTTTAAAAAATCCGATGAAACTCTGGCATAGAAAATGCATGAAGGAGGGTTGTAGTAATGAATTTGAAACGAGTTATGACCCAAATAGACCGGAGATAGTGTATTGTGAAAGGTGTTATCAACAAGAGGTGTATTGATCACATATCAGCTATAGCGTATATGTGTAAATAAAATATGGAATACAAAAATGAAACTAAAATCTGTCAGAATTGTAAACAAGACTTCATAGTAGAGCCAGAGGATTTTAAATTTTATGAAAAAATAAAAGTCCCTCCACCGACGTGGTGTCCTGAGTGCCGAAGCATAAGGAGAATGATGTGGAGAAATGAGCATACTTGGTATCACAGAAAGTGTGATGCTACGGGGAAATCTATTATTTCAATGTATGCTCCGAATACTGTTTATAAGGTTTATGATCAAGAATATTGGAAAAGTGATGCTTGTGATCCACTTGATTATGGTAAATCATATGATTTTTCGAAGGGTTTTTTTGAACAATTTGATGCTTTATTCAGGGAAATTCCACATCCTAGTTTAATACAAAAAAATAATGTAAATAGTGATTATTCTAATCACACATTAAATCTCAAAAACTGTTATTTTTGCGCTGGGTCTGATACAGCAGAAGATAGTTCTTACTTTTTTGGTGCGGTTCTCAGAGTAAAAAATTGTTTAGATTTACATCAATCATGTGATTGCGAATTTTGTTATGAGCTTATTGATTCCGTAAAATCTAATAGTCTTTTTTGGGGTCAAAATTGTGAATCTTGCTTTGATTCTATTTTACTTTACGACTGCAAGAACTGTAACAACTGTTTCGGCTGTGTAGGACTTCGTAGTAAATCATATTGTATTTTTAATGAGCAATACTCAAAAGAAGAATATAAAAAAGAGATTAATAAATATTGGGATGGTGGTTGGGAAAATTTTAAAAAAGCAAAAACAAAATTTGAAGAACTAAAACTTAAAATCCCAAGAAAATATGCAGTAATTACAAAATCAATAAATGTAACTGGTGATGATATCTTAGAAAGTCGTAATTGCAAGCAATGTTTTAATGTCAGAAATAATATTGAAAACTGTAAATTTTGTTACAGAGCGCATGATGGTTCTAAAGATGGATATGATGCATTTATTGCATGGAACAATGCTGAATTATTTTATGAAGTAATGAGTGCATCAGGACAGAATATACTTTTTTCGGCTTTTATTTGGGGAGGATTTAATGTCCAATATTCAGAGAATTGTTTTGATTGTAATAATATTTTTGGTTGTGTAGGACTTCGTAACAAATCTTATTGCATTTTAAATAAGCAATATGAAAAGTCTGAATATGAAAAAATAGTTGTAAAAATTATTGAAGCAATGAAAGAGAAAAAAGAATATGGCGAATTTTTCCCATCGAAAATATCTCCATTTTATTATAACGAAGCCATTGTTCAAGATTATTTTCCAAAAAGTAAAAAAGATGCAATTGAGCAAGATTTTTCTTGGCGAGATGGAGAAGAAAAAAATTATACAATTACTGTTTTAAATAATGATATTCCAGATAAGATAAAAGATGTCCCAGATTCTTTTGTAAAAGAAATTATAGAATGTGAACATAAAGGAAAATGTAATGATCAATGTGCTACGGCTTTCAAATTGACTGTTTCAGAGCTTCAATTTTATAAAAAGATGAATATTCCACTTCCTCGTTTGTGTCCATTTTGTAGGCATTACAATAGACTAAAATTAAAAAACCCAATGAAACTTTGGCATCGCAAGTGTATGAAAGAGAATTGCACCAATGAGTTTGAAACTCCATATGCACCTGACCGAAAAGAAATAATATACTGTGAACAGTGTTATAATAGGGAAGTTTACTGACCTCACCCCCTTGCCCCCTCTCCTTACTAAGGAGAGGGGATTGAGGGGAGAGGTGAATTAATTTAAATGGAGAACGACAATAAATTAAGAAATAAAAACATAGAAACTTACACCGATGACATGGTGAAGGCTATTGAAAGTGACAAGGGTGGATTAATTAAAAAGATAATTCACGAAGAAGAACAACACGAAGCTGAAAAGAAAAATTTGTCTCCTGGATCAAAAAGAAATAGATTGTTTATGCTTATTAGCATTGCTCTCATTTTTTTAGCTGTTGTTGTTTTGGCGTTTTTTGTTTTTATAAATAATAATATAAATACTGTATCCATCGCGCCACAAGCATCTTCAATTATTTTTACCGACAGGACTGATTTTAAGGCGATCGATGGACAGAATAAAGATAAAATATCAGCTATTGTTTTTGATGAAGCTAATAATACAAAAGTAAAAATAGGGGGGGTAGAAGGTATATATCTAACAGAAGCTAATAAGGTTATAGGATTTAAGAGGCTTAATGCGCTTTTGAAAGGTAATCTAAATAATGATCAACTTAGTTTGATTAGTGACAATTTTTTACTTGGCACGTTTAAGAGTGGAGTTAGTTCTATTTCTCCGAACATAGGTGAGTTATTTATGCTTCTTAAAGTACGTTCTTTCCCTGAAATATTCCCAGTGATGCGTAGTTGGGAGACAAAAATGTTTCTCGATCTTCATGGATTCTTTGGGGTAGGCATAACACCTGAAACAAATTATTTACTTACAAAAAGTTTTGAAGATGGTATTGTAAAAAACAAAAATGCACGGATTTTAAGAGACAATGACGGCAAGATTGTCTTGATGTATGTATTTATTGATGATTCATCTATCATTATCACAAATTTCGAGGCTGCAACAGGGGAAGTGATCCTCCGCTTGGCATCTAGCCAGATAAAGAAATAGAAACTAGATAATAAATTTAGTAAACATCTTGTTGGTAACATTTTTCACAGTATATTATTTCTTGTCTATTAGGAGAATAGGAGGTTTCGAACTCATTTTTGCATCCTTCCTTCATGCACTTGCGATGCCAGAGTTTAAGAGGGTTACGTTGTTTTAGTCTATTGCTGTGTCTACAGTTAGGGCATAGTCTGGGAAGTGGTAGTTTCATTCTTTTGTAGAAAAAAAGCTCATCCTTTATTATTTTGAATGCCTCTGTACATTGTTCATTACAAATACCTTTGTGTTCACATTCGATGACTTTATTTATTATTGAGTCATTTACCTCTTTTATATCATTTGGTATATCTCCTGTTTTGATGTCTATTTGATAATTTCTTTCTTCCTTTTCTTTCCATTTGTATCCTTCCTCTAAAGCTTTTTCTTTCGTTAATGGAAAGTATTCTTGTGCTATGGTTTCGTTGTAGCAGAATGGACTTAATTCAGGTGGGAAGAATTCACCATATTTGTATATTCTTCCTTTGCTGTCTATGTAAGGCATGTTATTCATACACTGTATTATCTTGGGTACTAATTCTTCGTATTGTTCTTTAGTATATTGTTTATTTAGGATACAGTATTGTTTGTTACGTAGACCAGAACAAAAAAATAGATAAGAAGAATTGTGACAGTTATAACAATAAGCTAGATCGTGAGAATCGTGAACACAGATTGTTGAAAAAAGATTTGAGGCGTTTACACCAGAGTCTATTGCCTCATAAAGTTGTTCTGCATTATCACCAACACCATAACCATCCTGGCTATCTTTTAGTCCAATTGAGTGGACTGCGAATGCACAATTTTCTAGATCTTTATAGGCATCGAAACAGTATCTGCAATTTTTTGAATTTGTTATATTATCACCAGTTACTGAATAACAACGAAGGATGTTAGCATATTTTTTTGGTAAAGTTTTTTTGAAAATATCGAATTCTTTTTTAAACTTATGCAAACCAGAATGGGTATTTAATTTTAGATCATTTAATATTTTTTTATATGCCTCTTTTGAATATTGTTTGTTAAAGATGTTATAACTGACGTTTCTCAAATTTACACAACCCAGACAATTGCTTAGATTTCTACAATCGCATAGAAACATCGAGTCGAAACATTCTGCACTTCTCTCACTAAAGAATAATCTTTGTGATTTGTCGCACATTATGTTTTCATAACACATTTCTTGGTTGAAGCCACCAAAAACATCTACAGAATCTTTTGCTCCGATAACTCGAGTAGAGTAGAATACATTTTCTGTTTCCATCGATGCAAACAGAAGGTACCCATTTTTAGTGTTATGCACACAGTTACAAAAAGAAGAATTAGTTATATTTTCGTTTAATAAACTAGGGAGGGGGACTTTACTAAACAATTCTTTAAATTGTATAAAAAGTGATTTATTGAAGTCTATATCTTGGCCATTTTCTAAGACGTTAAAATTTTCTTTCCACCAATTGTCTCTTTCGTATACAATTAGTTTTTCATAGGGAGAGAACATGCTTATTATGTTTTTTTGAGTAGCATCACAAACTCTTTTGTATAAGGTTCTTTCATTTCTCCAAGACATCCTTCTCTTGTTTCTACATTCTGGACACCATGTCGGTAGGGGAATTTTTATTTTTTCATAAAAATTCAAGTCTTCTTTCGCTATAGTAAATTCACTTTCACAACTTTGGCATTTTATAGTTTTCATATAGTTATTTAGTTAATAGAAAATTCAGTATATTTTATATTTGATTCTTTTTGTAATATATAGAAATTTTCTACTCCATGAAAGAGGTTATTTAGTTTTAATTTATTTGCAAACTTTTTTAAGTTTTCGTCTTTTCCTTCTGCTATGATTTTAATACCACCATCATCTTTTATAAAGGCAGTTCCCACCAACCCAAGTTTTATAGCTTGTTCTTTAATTTTAGATAAATAATTAAAATCTAACTTTTTCCCTGATACTCCACATTCAATACATTTAAACATATTTTTATTCTTTGTTAATGATAATTTTCATTTACTAATAGCATAGCAAATTGTAAAGAGATTGTCAAGTTTTTTCCACAAATAAATAAATTTGCTTTAAAATTAGTTTGTTATTTTTCCTCTAAATATTACTTAAATCCTTAATTTATAATTATATTATAAGGATGGTTTAGAAATCATAGTTATCCACATATTTGTGGAAAATAATTGACACAAATTAAATATGGGTATATAATAGGGTTGTTATGATAAAAAAAGAACAATTAATTGATTTAGGTTTTAGCAATAAAGAAGCAAGTGTCTATTTAGCTCTTCTTGAGCTTGGTCCTTCTACCACGACAGAAATATCAAGAAAAGCAGGTATAAATCGTACTACTGGGTATGACATTTTAGAGTCTTTAGCTAGTGGTGGTTTGGTAAATCTTATTGGCGAGACGAAAATTCAAAAATTTGTAGCTGAAAGTCCAGACAAGGTAATTTCTTTCTTAGAAAACAAGATAAAGCAGAGTCAAGAGAAGTTAAAACAAGCACATATTTTGTTGCCTGAGCTTTTATCTGTTTATAATGTAAAAGAAAAACCAAAAGTGAGATTTTATGAAGGAATTGAGAGAGTAAAGGAGGCTTTTGAAGATACTTTAAATGCAAAGGTAGAAATCATAGGTTATGCAGTGGGCACGGACGCTTTTACAGCTGTTGGAGAAGAGTATTTAAGGGATTACTTTAAAAGGAGAGTGGGTAAAAATATTAAAGTAAGGGTAATTGTCCCAGATGATCCTGATACTTTAAAAGTTATTTCTAAAGACGAAGAAGAATTAAGAGAATCTCTAATAGTTCCTAAAGATAAGTTTTATTTTACTACTGAAACGAATATTTATAACAACAAGATAATAATTGTCTCTTGGAAAGAAAAGTTTGCTGTTATTCTTGAAAGTAAAGAAATTGCAGACGCTCAAAAGAAAGTTTTTGAACTTGCATGGCTCGGAGCGAAGCAGTTTTCAGATACAAAGAAATAGAAAAGCCCCAACAGAAAGTTTGTGGCTTTTCTATTGGGGCTTTAGTAATTTGATTAGAACATAAAACCCACTCCGAGCATCGTTTGCCAACTGTCAGTTTTTATAAACATAACCCCGACGATTGGTTTTATTTTCCAGTTCTTATTTTTGAAGGTAAAGGTTGTTCCAGCGGACAACCCTAGTTTTATTTCTGGTTTTACTAAAAGACCAGGAACTCCATTGAGTCCAATTTCGATTTCTGATTTTTTAGAAACTGCGACAGTCATTGAAATTTTTGGTCCCATAAAACCGATGAATGTTGCTGTTTTACTGGCTCCAGCCCATAATCCTCCCTGAAACATTGATGAGGAATTTGTGGTGTCTTGTTTTGTAGTGTTCTGTGCGGACGTTATTTCGACAAAAAACACTAACAAAAATGTGACTGATAATACAAGAAGTTTTTTCATTTTATAGTCCCTCCTAGGACTTTGCTTATTAATTTGACAAAGAAATATTTATATTTATGAACATAGTATACGATAAATGTCAATAAGTGTAAATAGTGTTGTACAAATTTGACAACATATAAGTATTTTGCTATACTTTCCTTATGATAGACAAGACATTACAGAAGTTAGGATTAAAAGATGAAGAAATAAAGTCTTTTATTTATATACTTGAAAATGGTGAACAGACTGTAGGTGTATTAGCAAAGAAAATTGGCATTTCTCGCCCGTCACTTTATGGTTTTCTTACAAATCTGCAAAAGCAAGGTTTAGTTATCGAGTCACAGAAAAATGGAATAAAAACATTCTCGGTTGTTTCGAAAGAGAAGATAAATTTTTTTCTAGATCAAAAAATCGAAGACCTAACTAAAACTAAAATTGATATTCAAAAATTATTTACCACTATTCAAACAAACAAGATAACTATTAGTCCTAAATTCCAATTTTTTGACGGTGAAGATGGGATGCGATATGTTCTGAATGATATGCTTCTTTATCGTAATATTGAAACTCAGGCGTATTGGCCAATTAAGGCAATGATTGAAATTCTTTCTGAAGATTTTTTTATACACTTAAATAAAGAACGAATAAAAAGAAATATATATACTAAAGCAATTTGGCCAGAGAATCAAAAAGTTAATATTGCAACGCATCCATATATGGGAGTCGGCGAAGATTTTTTGAGAGAAACACGGATTGCACCTAAAGAAATTGATTTTTCTATGGGATATTGGATATATGAAAACAAAGTTGCTTTTATCTCATCAAAAAAGGAGCGTTTTGGTTTTATCATTGAAAGTAGAGAATTTGTAGAAATGCTTTCATCGCAATTTAAAATAATTTGGGAAATATCTAAGCCAATTTTCACATCAACAGATGAGACGAAAAAATTTATTGAAAACTTGAATAATTAATTTGCCTTTTTTAATTAAAGTGCTAGTATACTCTTCATGTTGGATAAGAAGAAAATTAAAGAAAAATTAGAAAAAGAAAGAGATATGCTTCTTGAGGAAGTTCGTGATATTGGAAAATTAAATCCAGAAACGAATGAGTGGGAGGCGGTTCCGGAAGAAAGAGATTCTAGAGAATCCGATCAAAACGATATGGCTGATAGATTTGAAGATTTTGAAGCGAGAAGTATTATGATAAAGACATTGGAATCAAGATTGAATAATATCTTGAGTGCGTTGAAGGGTTTGAATAGAGAATCATTCGGTAAATGTGAAGTGTGCAAGAAGGATATTGAGATGGCTCGTATGGAAGTCAATCCTGCAGCCAAGACATGTAAGAAGCATTTGAATAATTAAAATTGTTTTTGTAACTAAATTACTAAAAAGAAAAGTTTTGTCGGTACGGATTTTTTGAAGCTTAAAAAATCCTGAAATTCTCGCGCCGTCGCGCTCGAAACTCCTTAAAACTTTTCTTTTTACTAATTTTAAGAATCATGAGCTTTGCACGAGTTTATTCGGCACAAGTAAACCTCCTTTCTGGACAAATCGTAACGATTGAGGTCGATTTGTCGCGTGGATTGCATACTTTTAACGTCGTAGGGCTTCCAGATAGTGCTGTAAATGAATCAAAAGACAGAGTAAGCTCAGCTATTAAAAATTCTGGCTACAAATCTCCTAAAGCGAAGAATCAAAAAATAATAGTTTCACTTTCGCCAGCTGATTTGAAGAAAGAGGGGCCGTTTTTTGATCTGGCTATTGCTTTGGCATACATGTTTGCGGCAGAAGATTTGAAATTTAATTCAGAAAAAAAGATTTTTTTGGGAGAACTTGGGCTCGATGGGTCATTGCGACGTATTAGGGGAGCATTACCTCTCGTAATGGAAGCAAAAAGAGCAGGTTATGAAGAAGTTTACTTACCCAAAGAGAATGCAGTAGAGGCGGCACTTGTCGATGGTATAAAAATATTTGGTGCGGAAAGTCTCGAGGAGGTTGTGGAGCATCTTAATGAAAAAAGAGATAGTGAGAAAAATAAAAAAATATTGCTTCAACCAAAGACAGAAGTAGTTTACAAAAAAGAGATTAGAAATTCTGATTTTGCTGATATCAAGGGGCAAGAGGGTGCAAAAAGAGGTCTTGAGATAGCAGCCGCTGGTGGACACAATATCGCTATGTATGGACCACCAGGAACAGGAAAGACGATGCTTGCTAGAGCTTTTTCAGGATTGTTGCCAGATTTGAATCTTGATGAAGTGCTCGAAATTACAGGCATACATTCTGTCGCTGGTGTGACGAGAGGTGAACTTATTTCAAATTCTCCATTTCGTTCTCCACATCACACTTCTTCTTATGTTTCTATCATAGGAGGAGGAACTTATCCAAAACCTGGCGAAGTGACGCTTGCACATAGAGGAGTGTTGTTCTTGGATGAATTTCCAGAGTTTGAAAAGAGAGTAATTGAATCTTTACGACAACCTCTCGAAGACAATGTCGTATCTATTTCTCGTGCGAAAGCGACAGCTTGTTTCCCGTCGAATTTTATTTTAGTTGCAGCTATGAATCCTTGTCCTTGTGGAAATGCTGGAAGCAAACAAAAGGCCTGTATTTGTAAACCATCTGATTTAGATAGGTATAAAAGAAAATTATCAGGGCCAATAATGGATCGTATTGATCTTTGGGTGTCCGTCGGGAACGTTGATTATAAAAAATTAAGCCAAGAAGGGGATGGAGAAAAAAGTGAATGGATAAAAAATAGAGTGACAAAAGCACGTGAAGTACAAAGAAAAAGATTTGAAATTGCAGAAAGAAATATAAAAACGAATAGCGAGATGAATGTAAAAGATTTATCTAATTTGGTGAAATTAGATGATGAAGTCAGAAAACTTTTAGATAATAGTGCTGAACGTTTGGCTCTCTCGGCTCGAGCTTATCATCGGGTGATTAAAATTGCTCGTACTATTGCTGACCTTGAAAATTCAGAAGAAATAAATTCAAATCATATTCTTGAGGCAATACAATATAGGCCGAAGGTCAGTAATTAAAAACGAAGAATAATGTTTTTAAGGGGTTTCGAGGCTGTCGAGCCGAGAATTTCAGGATTTTTTAAGCTTCAAAAAATCCGTACCAGCAAAAATATTATTCTTCGTTTTTAATGTTGTTTTTTAGTTTTTAGAGACCTGTCCCGTACCAAGCTTTGCTTTGGTTCGGAGTTATCCACAGGGGATATGTTGACAGTGAACGCTCGTTCACTTATACTATATGTACAGTCGTAAATACCCCTACCAAACCTCCCCCTACATAGGGGGAGGAAAGGATGGGGTAAATTACAAGAAAATAATTTATTTTTATGTCACAAAAACAATATTTAAAAACAATAGAAAAAGAGATTCAGAGAATCAATAGGATAATTGATTTGAAGATAGTTCGTGGGGAAGAGTATTTTAGAGAAGCTCGTGATCATAAACTTCTTCTAAAGAAAATACGTTTTTATAACAGGCAGAACTTTTTTAGACGTCTTTTTCCCAGTTTTCTCTAATTTAGAGAAGTTACGCTCACATGAAAAATTCACACCAAATAAAACTAGAAAGTTTCTACTCAAAAAATAAAAGAATGCCGACATATTCCGAAATGATGGAGCTTTTTGGTTTCAAATCCAAGAATGCTGTTTTTAAAGTTGTAGAAAAATTGATAGAAGCAGGTTTGGTTGCCAAAGATCATCTTGGAAGGCTCACTCCTACGAAATCTTTTGGAGAGATACCATTGCTTGGCTATGTGACAGCTGGATTGCCAGCTACTGTCGAAGAGGAATTGTTAGATACTGTTAGTCTTGATGATTTTTTGATTCAAAAAAAAGAATTTATGTATATGCTGGAAGTAGATGGGGATTCTATGATTGACGCACATATTGAAAAAGGGGATATGGTGATTGTTGAGAGAGCAAACACAGCTAAAGATATGCAGATAGTTATCGCTGAAGTGGATGGGGAATTTACGATGAAGTATTTTAGAAAAGAAGGAAATAAAGTCTGGCTCGAGCCAGCAAATAAAAATTATCAGCCGATATACCCGACGCAGAGCTTGAATGTGATTGCGGTACTTAAAGCAGTGATTAGGAAGTATTAAATAATATTAAATTAAGATATAATATGAGTGTGAACGCAATAGTAAAAAAACAGAGTTTAGGTCAATTTTTTACCAAAAACAGTTTTTGGTTGAAAGATCATATTTATAAATTTATTAAATCTACAAAAGCTACTATTGCCTTTGATCCATTTGCTGGTGACGGTGATTTATTAAATGTGGCCAAAAAAATTGGTTTTAAAAAAATTAAAGGGTTTGATATAGATAAAAATTTGAATTGGGAGATAAATGATAGCCTTATAAATATTCCTAAGGTTAATAATTCAATTATAATAACAAATCCACCATATTTGACTAATTATAGTGCTAAAAGAAAAGGTATCTATAAAAATGTCCAAAAATATTTTGATATTTGTAAATATGATGATATTTATCAACTAGCTATTGAAAAGTGTTTAATTAATGATTTTGGAACTATGATTATTCCTGAAACCTTTATTAACTCAAAGTTTCCTAAAAATAGATTAGTGAGCATAACAATAATTGAGGATCAGTTGTTTAATGATACAGAAAATCCCGTATGTGTAATTTGTTTTGATAATAAAAACAAAAAATATGATCAAATTGATGTATATAAGAATGATAAATTAATAGGTAAATTAGGAGATTTTGAGAAGATGCGTAAAGTACCTCATAAAAATACATACATGAAATTTAATTCTCCAAAAGGGCAAATAGCACTAAGGGCAGTAGACACAACCAACCCCCAGAAACCTATAGCTTTTATGTTGCCTGAAGAGATAGATTATGATTTAACCACTATTAAGCATAGTTCAAGATTAATAACGGTGATTGAAATAAAGAATACTAATAGTGAGTCGATTAATAAAATTATTAAACATAGTAATAAATTGCTTTCTGACTTTAGAAGAAAGACGAATGATGTTCTTTTGTCTCCATTTAAGGGAAATAAAAAAAATGGAGAAAGAAGAAGAAGACTTGATTATATGACAGCACGTTCTTTTTTAGAAGATGCGCATGAATTTGCTAATTTAGATATAAATCTTAAATTATTTTAGTCTATGAAAAATAAAAACTTGAAACTTTTTAAATATTCCTTACAGAAACCTGAACCACTTATTGATGATGCATATATTAAATCAGCGGATATTATTATTTCACCTAATGGGAAAAAACCGAATAAGTTGATGATTAATAATATAGAATTATTAGAAAATATCTCAGCTTATAAAGTTTCTAAGAAGTCAGGTAATACTAAGGTATTGAATGAGATTATCTCTAACATTAGAAAGTGTTTAGCCACAAGTAATATTAATTATTCTGAATTTTCAAGTTTTTGGTCTGTTGCAGACGTTTCTTATAGTACATACAAGAAATTATCTGAAGTAGAACAATCAAAATTCTTGAAATATGTTGTTGAAAAATATTTGGAAGATAGACACGGAATGTATCTAGAATATGGATACACGCCAACAACTCTACAGGTAAGTAAAGATGCAAAAGCACATAAACAAAGTGGTCCATTAGGAATTAGAAAAGTTGGAATTATTTTAAATACATATGGTTTTAAGGCACTTAAGAAATTAGATATTGAAAGCTTTTTATCCCAAAATTTGATTTATATTAATACTGATAAAACAGGTAAAAAATTATTTAAAGAAATTATTAAAAAATGTAATTTGAATTTTAAATGGGAAAAAAAGACAGATGGTAAAATGCCTGATGTTTTGTTTAAGAAAAAGAAAGACTTATTTATTGTTGAACATAAACACATGAAAGAAGGTGGTGGTGGTCAGAATAAACAAATAAATGAGGTAATTGATTTTATAAATTATTCAGAAAAGACTTCTTTTGTAAAAGTTCACTACGTTACATTTTTGGATGGACAATATTTTAATTACTTTGCGGATCCAAATTTTAAAGAGAAAAGCAAAATCCCAACTCAAGTAACTAATATAAAAAATGCCTTACAAAAGAATCCAGACAATTATTTTGTTAATACCGATGGGTTTAAAAAACTACTTTCAGAACTTAAATAAATAAATTCAAAAAATCCCCTATAAAGGGGATTTTTTGGAGTCAATTCTTTTCGCGCGAAAGGAATTATGCAACTGCGTCTTTTAAAGCCTTTGCAGCTCTGAATTTTGGAACTTTCTTAGCAGCTACTTTGACTTGCTCTCCAGTCTTTGGATTGCGAGCCATTCTAGCAGCACGTCCTTTTACGGAAAAGATTCCGAAGCCAGCTATTGATACTTCACCTCCCTTTTTCATGGTGCTGATGATAGCATCAAACATTCCGTCTACGATTTCCTCAGCTTGTACTTTCGTACCACCAAGTTTACCGTGTACCATTTCAGCTAATGCTTGTTTATTCATATTTTTAAAAAGATAATTTTGTAATATTTCGACCCTGCCCCGCACTTAGGCGGTGGCCTTTTCTTATAAAATCACTACTTATACATTATATACCAAGGGTTTTTTAAGGCAAGCTCGTGATAATCTTTACAAAAAGTTATATTTTGTGAAGATTATCTTGCATATTCGATAATTCTCGTCTCTCGAATCATCGTCACCTTGATTTCTCCAGGGTATTTTAGTTCTTGTTCTATTTTTACAGCAATATCATGTGCCATTATTTTGGCTTCAGGATCAGAAACCTTTTCTGGCGTGACGAATATACGTATTTCACGTCCAGCTTGGAGTGCGTATGATTTTTCTACTCCTGTAAATGCATTTACCAATGCTTCAAGCTCTTGTAACCTCTTTAGATAATTCTCTACTGAGTCACGGCGTGCTCCAGGTCTACCTCCTGAGATGGCATCTGCTGTTTGAACGATGACGGATTCGATGGTTTCATAAGGATGATCTTCATGATGTGACTTCATCGCAGTTATAATACGCTCGTCCGCACCGAATTTCTGTAATATTCTCATACCTATCTCTATATGAGTACCTTGTACTTCATGATCGAGTGCTTTTCCTATATCATGTACTAATGCACCTGCTTTAGCGATGGCTACATCTGCTCCGAGTTCTTCAGCAATCATTCCAGCGATATGTGCCATCTCTATAGAATGTTGAAGAACATTTTGCCCATAACTTGTACGGAAATATAATCGTCCTATGATAGCGACAATGCGTGGATCAAAATTAAATATTCCACATTCATACACTGCTTGTTCACCTTTTTCTTTTATGATTTTATTTATATCCTCTTTAGCTTTTTCTACTAGTTCTTCAATTTTGGCTGGCTGGATGCGTCCATCTAAGATTAAATTTTCAAGAGCTAAACGAGCTACTTGTCGTCTGATAGGGTCGAAAGATGAAATGATGATAGATCCTGGAGTATCATCCACAATGAGCTCTACTCCTGAAGCCCTCTCAAAAGCTCTTATATTTCGGCCTTCTTTTCCGATAACTTTACCTTTTATTTCGTTATTTGGGATACTGACGATAGTCGTCATCAATTCAGAGGCAGTACTTGAAGCAAGACGTTGGATGGATGTAGCCAAGATATCTTTTGCTCTTCTGTCCAACTTTTCTTCATTACTATTTTCAAGTTTTTGGATTCTGATTAAGATATCTTCTTCATATTTTTTCTCGATATCTCTCATCAATACTTCTTTTGCTTCTTCTTCTGTGAGTTTTGATACTTTTTCAAGTTCGGCTCTTTTTTCTGTTTCGATTCCTGATATTTTTTCTTGAATTTTTTTTACTTCTTCTACTTTTAATTTGATATTTTCAGCTTCTTTATTTATTTCGACTTGTCGAATGTCTAAAAACTCATCTTTTTTGATAAGTCTTTTTTCTGTCTCTTTATATTCTTGCTCTCTCTTCTTTTCTTCTTCCTTTAACTCTGTAAGCCTCTTTTCTACTTTATTTTTGGCTTCATCTGTTATTTTTTGTGCCTCTTCTTTGGCACCGACCATCATTTGTTTGATGTCAATTTCTATAGATTTTCTTTTTCCTAACGCGACGATAACTCGGAGATAATATCCGATTCCTACACCCAAAAGGAGTACACCGACTCCGATTAGAATTATTATTAATGTGCTCATAAGCTTATTTCAGCTTATAAAAACAAGCCACTATATCTGCAGTTTTGCTCTTAGGCAAAAGATATGATTGATTCCTTTAAAACATGGGGAATTTTTCTCTAAAATTTTATCTCTCAACAACATATATAGGATATTCTTATAAACTAAGTGAAAATAAATTTGTAAAATTCAACATATGTAATATAACAAATTAAACATATTTTGTCTATATGTTGATAATTAGTCAGTTTTTGTGTTTTTTGAGAAACTTATGATTTTGGAGTAGGGGCTTTTGATTTGGTGACTATTTCATCGATAATGCCATATTTCTTGGCCTCTTCTGCATCCATGAAGAAATCTCTTTCCACATCTTTTTCTATTTGAGTTAGAGGTTTGCCTGTATTTTTGGCTAAAATTTTATTTAAATTGTCTCTCGTTTTCAAAATGTGTTTAGCAGTGATAGCGATATCTGTAGCTTGTCCCTCTACACCACCGAGTGGCTGATGAATCATTATTTCTGCATTTGGCAAAATAAATCTTTTACCTTTTTTACCTGCAGAAAGTATAATAGCTGCACCGGATGCCGCTATTCCCACACAAAAAGTAGAAATATCTGGGCGAACATGGTTCATGGTGTCTACTATTGCTAAAGTTGAAGTCACAGATCCGCCAGGGGAGTTGATATAGAGTGAGATATCTTTTTTTGAATCTTCTGATTCTAAAAATAAAAGCTGTGCAATGACGATATTTGCGACGTTGTCATCGATAGGGCCAGCCAAGAAAACTATTCTCTCTCTTAAAAGACGGGAGTATATATCATAAGCTCTTTCTCCAAATTGTGATTTTTCTATTACTGTTGGTATTAACATGTGTCTATAATATACCTGTTTTATGAGTGAATCAAGCCACTTGGACATCCGATGTCCAAGTGATATAGTTTGAGTATGAGAAAACATTCTTTTGCAATTAATGAGTATTATCATATTTATAATCGTGGAACAGATAAGAGGAATATTTTTGTTGATGAAAAGGATTTATTTCGTTTTTGTGAAAGTATATTTGATTTTAATCAAACAGAGCCAATCGGTAGTGTTTATGAATTTTCTTTTAAGAAAAAGTTTGGCGAAGCTAATAAAAAAAAGAAACCGCTTGTACAATTTATTGCTTATTGTATGAACCCTAATCACTTTCATTTTTTAATTACTCCTCTTCAAGAGAAAGGGGTTGAGAAATTTATGCAGAGGTTGGGGAATGGGTATACAAAATATTTTAATAATAGGCATAAACGTAGCGGTGTTCTTTTCCAAGGTAAATTTAAATCAAAACATATTGATTCAAATGAATATTTGCTTCACCTTAGCGCTTATATTAATGGAAATAACAAACTTGGACATCCGATGTCTAAGTTGAGTAAATCAAGTTTGAATGAATTTTTAGATGAAACGTTAAATAATAAATTTTGTAATACAAATATTGTGCTAGAACAGTTTAGAAATAAAAAAGAGTACGAGGACTTTGTCTCTTCATCGTTGGAAGATATGGAATTAAGAAAAGAAATGTTAAAAGAATTAGAAAATTAAACACTTGGACATCCGATGTCCAAGTGTTTAAGTAGTGGGCTGGATTAATACAAATATTTGACAAAATATGTCGGGGGGGGGTAGTATTAAGGTATTATAAAATAATTTCGCTAATGGCGTTAAGATATATTACTATGGAAAACATACCTAATAAGATCATGTCTGAGGAGAGAGAGGAAACTATTAAAGAATTTAAAAAGATTTTTGATCTTCTTTTTGATTCTAAAGAAGCACCACATGTTAGTACTTGTTCTGATATCATAAGAATAGCAAAAGAGAAAGGTTTGTCGAAGGAAGAAGTCGATAAAATATTTGATTTTAGTCATAGAGGCTGGAAGCAACCTGATACCTTTAGTAAAGGATTAAAAGGAGAATAGAAATTCTATTTCTGTTCTTCCAAAAACTGAAACACCTTTTCATTAGTTAAAACATTTTCAGCGTGTATTGTGGCGCGTTCAGCATCAGTATCTTTGTAATGTTCGAGTATTTTTGCTACTTCATTGGCTACTTGTTCAGGGTCGGCAGTAATTTTTTCTAATTCAGCTATTTTATTTAAGATTAAACCAAGTTTTGCTTTCTTTTCTGCATCGACTCTGAATTCTTTTCTCAAATCCTCAACTGTCTTGCTTAAATGTTTCAAATAGTCCTCGAATTTTAGACCCATTTGAGTGATGTCAGATTCCATTCTATATAAAATTTTGTTTAATTCTACTTCTATTAGGATTTCTGGCATTTCAACTTTCAAGTCGTCGATTATTTTTTCTACGATTTTTAGTCGGGTTTTTTCTTTTAACTGATTTTCTTTTTCTAATTTTATATTTTGTTTTAATTTTTCTTTAAAATCCTCTATATTTTTGAAGGGTCCTAATGCTTGTACGAATTCATCATTAAATGGTGGTAGTTCTTCTTCTTTTATCTCTTTTTTTTCTTCGTGCTCATGTTTTTCACCTTCCTTGTGTATGTGTTCAGCTTCATTTGCCATATGTATTTTAGGAGCACGTGATTTTCTGATGTCCATGATAGTGTCTTCTACTTCTTTCTCGGTGGGTTCTACGTTTTTTTCTTCGTCTTTTATTTCTGAAACAACTTTTTTAGCGATTTGTTTATAATCAGGAAGATCCATCTCAGGCATCGTTGCTGTTTTTATTTTAAATCCTAGAGGATTTTTACGAGCGAGTTTGGTGATAGAAATTTCTGGTTGGCTGATGGCATCAATCTTTTCATCTTTTAAAATTTGTGGGTAATGTTCACTGAGTGCAAGCTCTGCCATTTCTCCTAATATTTGTGCTTCGGGTATCTTAGAAAGTAAAATATTTTCAGGGACTTTTCCTTTTCGGAAACCATCCATTTCCAAGTTTTCTCCTATTTTTTTTACAGCCTTACTGAAATAGGCCTCAAAAACATCAGCTTCTATCTCTCCTTCGATTTCTACTTCACTTTTTGGTAATTTTTTTACGTTTATTTTAGACATATAAATATACTATATTTTTTTAAAAAAAATGCAAAGATAATAAAAAAACACGAAGCAGATGCTTTTTAATAACTTCCGTAAAAAATGTAAAGAAACACTTTTTTTGGCATACGCAATATTACATTCGTAAACCATATTCAGGTTCGAGTGCGAGCCATGAAAAAGTGTTTCTTTACATTTTTATTATTTTTAATTTATAGTACTTGCATCTACTCCTACATTAGGATCTGTTGCATTTATGTCTTGGTCAAGTGCATCTAATGCATTTGCGTCTTCAGGCGTCACCATTCCAGCTTCCGTTTTCTTTTGCTCCAAAGCTTTCTGTACTTTAGATTGCCAGATGTATATACCACCAATGATAAGGAGGACGATGATGACTATTGATCCAAGTAATGCTCCATTTGATTTTTTTTCTGTTTCCATAAGATTATTTTATTTAAATTTATAATTTATTGATTATTCTCTGTCTCTGTGGAAGCTTTTTCAGTGGTAGCATTTTTTGCTTTTACTGCATCCTTTAATGATTTGACTGCATCGTTTAAAGCTTTGTGTACTTCTTGGATTAGGGTTTGTGTATCTTTAGTGAGAGTTTGTAATTTAGCCTTATTTTCTGCTGAAAGTTGGTTTGTGGATTGCGCCAACAATGTATTAGCTTCTGCTATTTTTGCTTTTATTGTAGCTAATTTTGCTTCAATAATGGTAACTAAACTTTCTGCTCCAGTTGTATCTATTCCTTTTGCTTTTAATTTAATGATTTGATTACCAACTTTTTGTTTTAAATCTTCTAACTCTTTTATTTTGTTATCAAATCTTTCTAAAGCTTTTTCGCGGCCGGTGATTCGGAGTTCTGCGACCTTTGCTTTAACTTGATCTTTTTGTTTTTTCAAATTTTCTTTTAATACCTCCATTTTACTTTTTGCCTCCTCTCTCAAAGTATTTGCATCTTCTCTTATTTTTTCTATTTTATCTTTTAATTCATTTTTGACCTCATCCTTTTTCTCTTTAAAGTCTTGTTCTAAAGTTTTTACTTCTTGCCCTAGATTCTTATCTGCCTCATTTGAATCTTCAACTGCTTGGACCATCTTAAGGGGGCCAAAGAGCGAGAATACTAATGCGCTTATAATAAACAGGTTTATGTATTTTTTCATAATTTTTTATATTTTAATTTTTTTATTAACTAATAATTTGACCTAACTCTATTATACCAAATTAATGAAAATCAACCTATTTTTGTTTGCTTTTTGGCAGATATTCAGTTATAGTTATTTCTGGTTAATTAATTATAGAAAGTCGAAGATCTATAATTTTTTTTATTATTTATTATTAGCTTACCCCGCTTTTTAGCGTCGGGTTAATTTATTAAAAATTTATGTTATTAACTTCATTTATTATATCTCTTCTTGCTTTACTTTTTGCCGGATATCTCGTTTATTGGATTAAAAAACAAGATATGGGTACATTAAAAATGCAGGAAATTTATGAAGCTATCAAAAAGGGTGCAAATGCGTTTTTAAAAAGACAATATAAGACCATTGGCATTATGGCTGTTTGTTTAGCATTATTACTTTACGGAGTTTATGCTTTAAATGGAAAACCTGAGGCAGGTCTTCAAGTCGGACTCGCTTTTCTTTTAGGTGCTGCCCTCTCAGGACTTTCTGGTCTTGTCGGTATGTGGATCTCTGTCAGGTCAAACATCAGAACGGCTTCTGCGGCACAAACGAGCTTGAGTAAAGCATTGACTATTGCTTTAAGAGCCGGAGCAGTTTCTGGAATTACTATAGTTGCTTTGAGTTTGATAGGTATCACAGGACTTTATTATATTTATGGATTATTGGGATATACAGCAATACAAATTCCAGCCTTACTCGTCGGTTTCGGTTTTGGAGCTAGCTTGGTGGCACTTTTTGCTCAGCTCGGAGGAGGAATTTACACAAAGGCAGCAGATGTCGGAGCAGATTTAGTCGGTAAAGTTGAAGCAGGAATTCCTGAAGACGATGCAAGAAATCCAGCCGTTATTGCTGACTTAGTCGGAGACAATGTCGGAGATTGCGCAGGCCGTGGAGCAGATCTTTTTGAATCAACTGCAGCAGAAAATATCGGAGCAATGATTTTAGGTGTTGCTCTTTTCCCTCATTTTGGAATTAACGGTATTATTTTCCCATTAGTTATCAGAGGTTTTGGATTACTTGCGGCTATTATCGGAGTAATGTTTGCTAAGGCAAAAGAGGAAGATGAGCCATTGAAAGCTTTAAATAAAGGATATTTTGTCACTTGTGCTTTGGCTACTGTCGCTTTCTATTTCGTCACGATGGATATGTTAGGTAATGTATTATTCTTTTACGCAGGGTTGGTAGGTATCGTCGCAAGTATTGCCTTTGTATTTATCACTCAATATTATACAGAACACAAATACAGACCTGTGCAGTCCATTGCAAACGCTTCTAAGACTGGGCATGCTACGAATATTATCGCAGGACTTTCTGTAGGCTTTGAATGTACAGCAGCAACTGTCGTCACTATTTCTGCAGCCCTTCTCTGTTCATTTAAATTAGGAGCGATGACAGGTTTTGCTTCAGGAGGACTTTATGGTACAGCTGTCGCTACTATGGGAATGTTAGCTACTGCTGCATATGTTCTTGCCATGGATACATTTGGACCAATCACAGATAATGCAGGTGGAATAGTTGAAATGTCTGGTGCGTCAGAAGCAGTAAGACAAAGGACAGACAAACTTGATTCTGCAGGAAATACTACAAAGGCTTTGACTAAAGGATATGCCATGGGTAGTGCAGCACTTGCAGCCTTTTTACTTTTCTCAGCATTTTTACAAGAGGCAGGAATTGCTACTGTAGACTTAGCAAAAGTAGAAGTTTTCGTTGCTGCATTGATAGGAGCAATGTTAGTTTTCTTTTTCTCTGGTCTTACAATGATGGCCGTAGGAAAAGCAGCAGGAAAAATTGTTGAAGAAGTTCGACGTCAATTTAAAGCTGATTCAGGAATAATGGCAGGAACGAGTAAACCTGATTACGCAGCATGCGTAGATATCACCACTAAAGCAGCCTTAAGAGAAATGATTTTACCAGGAGTACTCGCTGTTGCTGTGCCTATACTCGTCGGAGTATTTATGAAAGCAGAAGCAGAGGCGGGACTCATCATGGTAGGTACTATCGCTGGTATTCTCCTTGCTACTCTTATGAACAATGCTGGTGGAGCTTGGGACAATGCTAAAAAATATATTGAAATGGGGAATCTAGGCGGAAAGGGTAGTGAAGCTCATAAAGCAGCTGTCACAGGAGATACTGTCGGTGATCCATTCAAAGATACATCTGGTCCTTCTCTACACGTGTTGGTAAAATTGCTAGGAACTCTTTCTCTCGCACTAGTAGCTTTGTTCATGTAGTTTAAAAAAACAAAAAGAGATACTTTTAGCCGGTACGGATTTTTTGAAGCTTAAAAAATCCTGAAATTCTCGCGCCGTCGCGCTCGAAACCCCTTTAAAAGTATCTCCTTTTTGTTTTTATGCAAAAAAATTCATAAAAACGATTTTTGCAGTTTTTAGTCCTCTTTGACTTCTACTTTTTCTCCGTCAGTAGTGGCGACTTCTTTGCCATTGCCTTTGATATCTATTCTCCACCCAGTGAGCTTAGCTGCGAGACGTACATTTTGTCCACCTTTTCCGATAGCTAGAGAAAGTTGATCATCTGCGACTTCTATTACAGCTTTATGTTCCTTTTCATCTATTTCTATTGAAAGCACTTTGGCTGGTGAGATAGAATTTGAGACAAATTCTTTTGGGTCTTCAGACCAAGGGATGATGTCTATTTTTTCTCCTAGAAGCTCTTGAGTAATAGTATTTACACGAGTTCCTTTCTGTCCGACGCATGAACCGACAGGGTCAATGTGTTCATCATTTGAATGTACTGCTATTTTTGAACGGGCACCAGCCTCTCTCGCGATAGATTTTATTTCTACTGTTCCATTTTCTATTTCTGGAGCTTCAATAGCAAAAAGTTTTTCGATAAACTTAGGATGACTGCGAGAAAGGCGAAGATTGATGCCTCTTTGAGTATCTTCTACTGAATATAAATAAGCCCGTACACGTTGACCTCTCTGGAAAAATTCTCCAGGGATTTGTTCTTCAGCTGGTAATATTCCCGTTGCGCGATTGAAGTCTACATATACATTGCCTCTTTCTATTTTTTGAACGATACCTGTAACTATTTCTCCTTCTTTTGTGCCATATTCATCTATGATAGATGTCCTTTCTGCTTCACGAATTCTTTGAATGATGACTTGTTTGGCCGTCTGAGCTGCGATACGTCCATAGTCTTCTTTTGACTCGAGAGGGAAGACAACTTCATCATTGAGTTCTACATTCTTTTTTATTTTTTTCGCATCTTCGAGCATTATATGATGTTCTCCATTGAAACGTACACGTTCATCGGCTTCATCTTTTACTGAATATTCCTTGTCATCCTCTTTTTCATCAACTACTTTTGCAATAGTGTCATCGACTACTATTTTTATTTGAAAAAAATCTGTTTTACCAGTTTCCAAATCAAATTTAGCTCGGATGATTTGTCCTTTTTTGCCGTAATCTTTTTTATAGGCAGCAGCCATGGCCTGCTCTATGGCGTCTAATATTTTTTCTTTTGGAATTTTCTTCTCTTCTTCAAGTTGCTCTAAAGCCGATTTGAATGTTTTTATGTCTAACATAAATGATTTTTAACGAACATATAGTGAGTATAAAAATCTTTACCCTGTTAAATAAAATTTTTTAAATTTTAGCTTTTGTTAAACAAAAGCTATTTAACAGGGTTTTTAAAATATATTCGCTTTGCTCATTATTTTAATAAAAAAGCCCTGTTGCGACAGGACTCATATATTGACAATATAGCACTTATTGTCTTTTTTTGCAATACTTTTTACTTATCCACATCTTCTATTTCTTTCCTTTATATATTTTAATGTTGTATAATAAATGATATGTCTAGGAAAAATATTATTTTACTAGTTTTGTTTTTGGTAGTTATCTCCTGTGCTGTCGGTGTTTACTTATATATTGAAAATCAAAATCTTACGAAGAATACGGAAGAGAGGACAGCTGAGCAAAAAACTGCTGAGCAGTTGCGCCAAGAAGCAGTGATGACTGAACTTAATAGTTTTAAGTTAGATCCAGCCAATGTGAAAACTGAAACGGAAGTAACAAAAGAACTAAATTCATTTAAGGCTCCGACTGTTCTTTCTACAACTACCGGTACAGTAGACGATAACTCTTCGAATGTTGGTGTAAAATCAAAAACTCAAACTAAGCCAAAAACTGAAGCAGAAGTAATGAACGACTTAAATTCTTTTAAAGCACCAGACATAAATCAAAATGATATATTAAATTCATTAAATAATTTTAAACCATAGAAGTTTATGAAAAATAATTTTAAAAATTTTCTTATAGTGAGTGTTACGATTTTGATTTTTTCTGTTTATTTTGGTTTTAACCATCCAGTAGATTCAAGTGTTTTACAAAATGTTTCAGGATATGGGTGGTCAGCTGATAGTGAGGGGGGTGGTATGGGTTGGCTTTCTTTTAATAATTGTGTTTCTACTGGGAATTGTGGTATTGCAGATTATGGTGTAAATATTGATCTATCTGGGGATGTTTCTGGTTATGCGTGGTCTTCTAATTATGGCTGGTTGAGTTTCAATAGTAATGAACTCACTGGTTGTCCTTCAGGTATATGTTCTGCACGAAAAGAGGGTAATAATCTCGTCGGTTGGGCAAGATTTTGTTCAGTATTTGCATCTGGATGTTCTGGTGCTTTATTGCCAACGACTGCTACTGGTGGATGGGATGGGTGGGTTAGTTTAAGTGGAGCAAATTATGGAGTTAAATTAAATCAAACAGCGGATAGCTATGCTTGGGGTGGTCCTGATATTGTCGGATGGATTGATTTTAGTAAAGTTGTGATGAAAATTGCTGGTACCTCAATGATTAATTTTAATTCAGCACCAGTTACTTACTCTTACCCTCCTTTATATAAAAATAAACTTAGTTGGAGTTCAATGACAAGTAGTAAATTGACTGATTGTAAAGCTTCAAATACTTCTAGTGATATTTCTTGGGATGGAGATGTAGAGGATGCTCCTGCGTTGGGTAGTTCCTCTTCTAAAATAGTTATTGTCCCTGTTAGCGAGAGTCCAGTAAAATACGATTTACATTGTT
Source organism: Minisyncoccota bacterium (assembly GCA_041667145.1). Lineage (GTDB taxonomy): Bacteria > Patescibacteriota > Minisyncoccia > Phycocordibacterales > UBA9973 > UBA9973. The sequence goes on along the minus strand of JBAYFP010000003.1, from coordinate 61,971 downwards.
TTGATAATTTAAATAGTAAAATTATTAATGCAGATCCAGTTTTCCTCTTGCGAAAACCACCAGAATATTGTGATGCTGATCCAAAACCGGAAGAGTGTATTATCCCAATACCAGACCCTGTTGATACTAAAATTCCAACATATATAGAACATTAAAAAAGTAGTATAATTATTAGATAAATTTATTAATTAATTAAAAATTATGAGTCAAAAAATAAAAGTAATTTTAAAATCAGTTCTAGTGTTGGCATTGTTTGCTTTATCAATACAAATTTTTGCTGCAGGTTACAGTGCTCCACTCACATCTCCAACTGGAGGTGATATTAATCCTCCAATAAATGCAGGTACTGTTCCCCAACAAAAAGATGGTGCTTTTGCTGTCAATGGTTTTAAATCTTTTACAACTGCGGTTTTTGACGGGAAGGTTGGTATTGGAACTGGTGAAGTAACAGCAACAATCCCCGCAGCAAAATTACATGTATCGGCTGAAAACTTGGGTGTACAGTTGCGACTAGAAAGAACAGGAGATACTCCTGGAATTGTTGATATGGGTGCTTGGAATGGAGACTTAGCAATTTATCCTGGGGGATATACTGCAAATAATGGCGGTGTGGCTATTGGTGCAAATGATGCAGGTACAGCAAAATTGTATGTCAATGGAAATGTGGATGCTTTAGGTACTATTAAATCTATAAGTAGTGATTATACAGCTGCCTTTATTTTAAAGAACAATACAGCTTCTAGTGTTTTGTCTCCTAATTTAGTTTTTTCTGATACTGTTGGGCAGAATATGTATATCCGAAAGTCCGGGTTGGGCTTGGCGATTTTTGGTACAGGTAACACTACAGGTCCTAATAATAATTTTTTAGGAGGGGTAGGTATAAAAAGTTATATTAATAATGGTGCGAATTTTGGTATTGGGACAATAGAGCCTGCAGAAAAATTAGATGTTGTTGGAAATATTAAATTCTCTGGTGCACTTATGCCAGGTGGTTTGGCTGGTACTGCAGGTCAGGTATTGCAATCAAATGGTGCTGGTGTGCCGACGTGGGTCACGCCAAGTGCAGTAGTAGCTAGTCAATGGACGACGAATGGGACGAATATTTATTACAATGCTGGTGGGGATGTGGGGATAGGAAATACTAATCCAACTGCGAAATTAGAGCTTACTGATACGAGCGGAGAGACCTCGTTTTTAGGTAATACTGTGAATTCTGGAATATTAAAAATTTCTGGAGGTACTATTAATAATTATTCAACTATTTCATTTAGATATTCATTAAATTCTACACCAATAGCAAAAATAGCAATGTTGCCGACAGCAAGTGGCTCTGAATTACATTTTGGAACATCTAATAATTTTGCAAGTGGTATAACGAGTGACGCTTTAGTTATAAAAGGTTCAGGTAATGTTGGAATTGGGACAACGGCTCCACTAAGCAAATTATTTGTTGCTGGTGGTTCTTCTGGAAGTGGAACTGGGGCAAATAATGCTTATTATGCATTAGGAGCGCAAAGTATAGCCGCTAATGATAGTATTTATTCTTATGGCGCTATATGTACGAATAATAGTGTTGGCAATTGTACAGGTTCTGATGGGACAGTTATTGGAATTGTTAATGTTAATGCGAAAAATAATATACCAAACGTAGGTGATATATTGTTTAATGGGGGAAATGTTGGGATTGGAACAGGAACAACAGCACCAAATGCTAAGTTGGAAGTAAACGGTAAAATAAATACGACAGGTGGATTATCGGTTCGAAACAAAAATACAGGACCCAATGTTATGAACCAAATTATAAGTGAATCAGATAAAGCTACTGTACAGTTAGATGTATTTTCTTCTGGATTTGTTTCTGGCAGTAATGGTGATATAGCTATTCCAAATGGGGCATTACTTGACGCAAGTGGCGCAGGGGGATTAAATATTGTTGCATATAATAATAGTAGTTTAACTCCTGAAGGTGATATAAGATTTTATACAGGAGGGAACATGTCTAATTCTCTTAGGATGATAATAGACGCTACTGGTAATGTTAAATCTTTTTCTGGTTTTAAGTTTCCTGATGATACAATACAAAAGACAGCAGCGACACCAAGTGGGAGATTGTATTATAAAGGTTCTTTAGATTATGCTGTGCCCATTAAATGGATTGTACCCAACGGTGTAACAAAAATTTGGGTTACTGCAGTCGCCGGTGGTGGTGGTGGTGGTGGTGGTGGTTATGCTGGTAGTGGTTCATTTAACGGTGGTCCCGGTGGTGGTGGTGGTGGTGGTGGATTTATTTTTAAGAGAGAAATTACTGTGACGGAAGGTGATTGGATTCAAATATATAGTGGTGGTGGTGGTTCTGGTGGTCTTGCTACAAGGAATGGTTATTCTGGAGTGAAGGCTGGAGTGTATGTAACTAATTCTTCAACGAGTGTATTTGCCTTAGGTGGTTCTGGTGGTACGGCTGGGGGGACAGGTGGCAATAATCCCCCTGCTCCTGGTTCTGGTGGTTCTGGTGGTTCTGTCACTTCTGGTGTTGATGGAATTGACGGTGAATCTGGTACAGATGGAATTTCTGGCACAAGTTCTACAGGTGAAGTTGTTGGTAAAGGTGGTTTGACTTTTTTCTCTGGTACTAATGGTAGTGGTTTTGGTGTCGGTGCTTCTGGTGGTATTCATGCTGGAACTGGTGCTAATGGTAAATCTGGGTATGTTCTTTTAGAGTGGTAAAAATAAAAATTTATTTATCAAAAAATCCCCCATGTGGGGGATTTTTTGATATAATGGAGTTATGGTAATCGATGAGGAGCAATTTAAAAAAGTTATTTTAGAATCTGGACTTGTTTCGCGTTCTGATATCGATGGTTTAGTAAAAGAAGCAGAAACAAAAAAACAAAAACTTGGTGATATTTTATTATCAAATGGGAAAATATCTGAAACTGATTTGAAAAGGATGGAAGCATTTGTTTTAGGAATACCTTTTGTCAGTTTAGTTAATAAAAAGATTGATCTTTCTGTGCTCTCTCTCATTCCTGAACCGATAGCTAGAAATCATAATATTATTGCTTATAAAAAAAGTGATACAGGGCTTGAAATAGCGATGCTCGATGTCGATGATCTTCCGATGATCGATTTTATTAAAAAACGTGCAGGAGAAAAAATTCTTTCTAGACTTACAGACAGTGTCTCAATAAAATCAGCTCTTGTACAATACAGAAAAAGTTTGCAAGCTGATTTTAGTAATTTTATTCAAAAGGAAGCTGTCTCATTGAAAGATGATTTAAAGAAATCTGTTCCGATTGGTGAGAGTGAAGAAAATTTAGAAAAAACTGGCGAAGAACTAAAAGAATTGGCTGAAGATTTACCAGTGGTAAAAATTGTAGACTCTTTAATCTTTCATGCCATCTTGCAAAATGCTTCCGATATTCATATTGAACCAGGAGAAAATGAATTGACTGTCAGATACAGGATCGATGGTATTTTACATGATGCCATGATACTAGAGAGAGGAGCGGGCCCGGGTATAACAACTCGTATAAAAGTGCTGGCGAATTTAAAATTGGATGAAAAAAGATTGCCTCAAGACGGCAGATTTAAAATCGAACAAAATGGAGAAAGGGTTTCCTTCCGTGTTTCTACTCTTCCGACTTTTTATGGTGAAAAGACAGTAATAAGAATCTTAAAAGAAGGGGCGCATGGATATTCTCTCGAGACACTTGGTTTCCATGGCGAAGGACTCGAACGCATTCATGATTCTATGAAACAAAGGATAGGTATGGTGCTCGCCACAGGGCCTACAGGAAGCGGAAAGACGACGACGCTTTATACTCTTCTTGAAATTCTAAATAGACCAGAAGTAAATATTTCTACAGTAGAAGATCCGATAGAGTATCAAATGCCACGTGTGAACCAAACTCAAGTAAAACCAGAAATCGGACTTACCTTTGCAAATGGACTTCGTTCTCTTTTGCGTCAAGACCCCGATATCATCATGGTCGGAGAGATCCGTGATGGAGAGACAGCAGGGCTCGCAGTGAATGCTTCTCTTACAGGACATCTTGTATTGTCTACGATACATACCAATTCCGCTTCAGGGGCTATCCCAAGATTGATAGATATGGGAGTGTTGCCATTTTTGATAATTTCGACAGTAAAAACTATCATTGCGCAGAGATTAGTGCGAAAGCTTGTATCGAATAAAGAGAAATATTTTTTATCAACAGATGAGTTGAAAAATTTAGCGAAACTCATTGATCTCGATCGTATGCTTTTATTATTAAAAAATGAAAAAGTCATAGGACCAAAAGATACGTGGGCGACAGTTCCATTTTATAAACCAGTGAAGAATGCTGAATCAGTAGATGGGTATGCAAGTCGTATTGGAATACATGAAGTGTTAAAAGTGACGGCTTCTATAAAAGAAATGATTATTCGTGGAAGTTCTCAAGATGAAATAGAGGTGCAAGCGAAAAAGGAGGGGATGATGACGATTCTCGAGGATGGTGTTTTTCAAGCAGTTTTAGGGAATACGAGTTTGGAAGAAGTATTTCGTGTTGTATCAGAATAATATGCTCTTCTCTTATAAGGCAAAATTGAAGACGGGAGAAATTTTTGAAGGCACGATGGAGGCAGTCGATCGTTTTTCACTTTCTCGTGAATTAAGATCCAAGGGAAACATTCCTAGATCCATAAAAGAGAAAAAAATTACTTCGCTTGATTTTTCATTGATTTTTGCTCGTATTTTTTCGAAAGTAAAAATTGAAGAACAAATTCTTTTTACTAAAAATTTAGGCGGAATGCTTCGAGCGGGGCTTTCTCTTTCAAGAGCATTATCAGTTCTTAAAAAACAAACCAAAAATCCTGCATTTAGTAATATTTTAACATCATTGAGCAACGAGATAGATACGGGTGGAACACTTTCTTCAGGTTTAGCAAAATTCCCAAAAACTTTTTCTAATCTTTTTATATCGATGACAAAAGCAGGTGAGGAATCAGGCAATTTTGCTGGTGCATTGTCTGAAGTCGGTATGAATTTAGAAAAAGCTCATTCAATAACTAAAAAAGTAAAAGGGGCACTCATGTATCCAGGAGTGATACTTTGCGCCATGGTCATAATAGGTATTTTGATGTTTGCATTTGTCGTGCCGACGCTTGCAGGGACTTTTAAAGAACTCGGGACGAAACTTCCAGCCTCGACAGAATTCATAATTGCTTTGGGTACTTTCTTTTCCCAATATTTGATTTTGTCTTTTGGCTTGATAATAGGGTTTGTTGTCGGTTTTATTTATTTATTTCGGGCTCCTTTTATGAAGAAGTATATTGATTTTATAGTTATAAGGTTGCCGATTATTGGTAAATTATCTAAAGAATTAAACACTGCTCGCACTACACGCACCATGTCTTCTTTATTATTGTCAGGAGTTTCCATAATTCGAGCGATAGAGATAACAGGAGATGTCGTGCAGAATATTTATTATAAAAAAGTTTTGATGCAGGCTAAGGAAGATATACAAAAAGGTGCGCTTTTTTCTAAAGCTTTTTCAGAAAATCCATATCTTTACCCGATAATGATGTCGGAGATGATAGAGGTCGGAGAGGAGACGGGGAAACTATCTGATATGTTGCTTCAAGTAGCTCTTTTTTATGAAGAAGAAATAGAAAATAAAACAAAAAACCTTTCCACGATTATTGAGCCGGTGCTCATGGTATTTATCGGTGCTGCTGTCGGATTTTTTGCTATTTCTATGATTTCACCTTTGTATTCAGTAATGGATAATATAAAATAATGCAAAATTTTTATAAAAAAGGAATAACGATGATTGAAATGCTGATGGTTGTCGCTATTATTGGTATTTTAGTTGCGGTTGTATTACCACAATTTTCAAAAATGAAAGAAAATCAAATACTTAAAAATACAGTAGGTGATATCACTTCTGTACTTCATACTGCGCAAGCTCAAAGCTTGGCTTCGGTAAATTCTTCAGAGTATGGTGTACATTTTCAATCTGATAAAATGATTCTTTTTAAGGGTAAAGTTTTTTCGTCTAATGCAGTTGATAATAAAACAACAAATATAACTTCACCTGCCGTTATTTCAAATGTTACAATCAATGGTGTAAGTGGGACATCTGGAGATATTTATTTTAATCGTCCCTCGGGGACACCGAGTAATTCTGGCGTAAATACAGTTACAATATCTACGTCTTCTTACTCTAAAATTATAACGATTTCTCCAACGGGGACAGTTAGTGTAAATTAAAAAATGACAAATTTTAGAAAAAATGGAGGTTTTATGACTGTTGAAATATTAGTAGGTATTTCTATTATTGTCGTTTCTATGCTGGCTGCGATGTTTGTCACACAAAAAGCTATTTCTATCTCTCGTCAGTCTTTACACATTTATCAGACATCTTTTTTATTAGAAGAAGGAGCTGAAGTCGTTCGAGTCGTTCGTGATAATGCTTGGAGTAATATTTCTAATGGCACTTACTATCCGACTTTTGATAGTGTTAATAAAATTTGGACTTTATCGTCTACTTCTTCCACAATTGGGATTTTTACACGTACGGTTAACATAACGAATGTTAATAGAGACGATACTTCGAAAATCGTCAGTCTTGGTGGCACTCCTGATTCAGGAACAAAATTAGTTACAGTGACAGTATCTTGGCCTGAGGGAGGCGCGACAGTAGTAAAGACATTGCAATTTTATATAACAGATATTTTTTCATGAAAATTTTCAGTATAAAAAAAACGAATAAAGGTTATGCATTACTAGAAACACTTTTTTATATTGCCCTTTTTGCTATTATTTCTATTGCAGTGATTGATTCATTGATCACTATGACAAAAGCTTATAAAGAAACGGTGATTCAAGCGGATCTAATGCAGGGTGGAAATGTAATGGAAAGAATTTCTCGAGAAATAAGACAAGCATCCGATATAAATTTTATAAATACAAATGATTTAACACTTGATACAAAAGATAGTACGGGGGACGAAAAGACAGTAGAATTTTCGCTTTCTGGTTCAGATATTAGATTTTTGGAAAATAATATATTTACAGCAAATTTAAACACATCCAATATAATCGTGACAGATATTATTTTTACCCAAATAGATACAACAAAAGGTAAAGCTGTAAAAGTATTTTTAACTGTTAAGTCCAATCGTGATTCACAAAGTCGTACGGAAGATTTTTATGATACGGTTGTACTTCGTGGAAATTATTGAGTAGTTATAAAGTTTATAAAGTAGAAAGTTAAAAAGAAAAAATGCAAAAAGAAAAGAAAAGAAAAATAAATAATCAATCCGGAGCAGCGATGCTTGTATCTATTGTTTTTTTTCTTTTTATTTCTCTGGCAATAATTTCAGGTCTTGTTTCACCGACAGTAAGTGAATTTAAAGATGCCAATATGAGTTTGAATTCAAAGAAGTCATATTTTTTATCTGAATCAGGAAGCGAAGATGCGATATATCGTATAAGAAAGAATATGGCGATATCTAGTAGTGAGACATTAAATCTTAATGGAAATTCTGTGGTTACAAATATTACAGATACTAGTTTTGGTTTAAAGAATATCATTTCTATGGGAGATGTTTTGAGTTATCAGAGAAAAAATGCCTTGTCTTTAAGTATTGGCGATGGGCTTTCTTTTAGTTATGGTATCCAAGCTGGTGAATGGGGTTTTCGTATGGGAGATAAATCATTTATAGATGGCAGTATTTATTCTAATGGTCCTGTAATTGGGACGGGTAATGCTGATGTCACAGGTAGTGTCACATCAGCTAATAGCTCAGCATTGGAGGCTGATCAAGAAAATGGTTCTGGCACCCCAGCATATAATTTATCTTTTGGTCAACATGATTCTAGCGCAGATATTGCCCAAAGTTTTATTGTTGATAACACTGGACCTCTAAATAAAGCAGAAATTTATATAAAAAAGGTGGGACATCCATCTAACGCGACAGTTTATATTGCCCACGATATGAGTAGTGAGCCAGATGATGTGAGAGACTATTTAGCACGCGGGACATTGTCTGCTTCTCTGGTTTCTACTTCGTATGGTTGGGTGACAGTGACATTTGACTCCATTCCGAATCTTATTAGTGGTCAGAGTTATTGGTTGGTTATTGAAAGTAATAATGATCATAATAATTATTACACTATAGGTGCCAATACTTCTTATACGGATGGTTTTGCTCTGATTGGAAGTTATTCTCATGACCACCATCATCATGATCATGGTTGGAGTGAAGTTTCTCCATCAAATGCAGATTTGTTTTTTAGGATTTATTTACAAGGGTTAGTTGGTTCGATTGATAATATTGATATTGGACAAAATAGCACTGGGAATGCTTATGCTCATACAGTAAAAAATTCTTCTATTGTTGGAACGAATTATTGCCAAATTGGAAGTAATAATACTGGAACTAATAATGGAGCTTGTAATACATCTTTAGCTGATCCAGTTTCTATCGCTATGCCTATCTCAGACCAAAATATACAAGATTGGAAGGATGATGCTTTGGCGGGTGGAATTATAAATGGTGATTATATACCTGGTGGTCATGGAGTAACTCTAGGTCCTAAAAAAATTAATGGCAATTTTCATTTAGATGATAAAGATATTCTTACGCTTACTGGCACACTTTGGATTACTGGGAACCTTCGTGTGGATCATAGGGCTATAGTAAAACCATCAGATTCATATGGAGGTGCAAGTGTGGCTATAATCGTCGATGGTAATATTACTATTAGTAATGATGCAGAATTTACTTCTGGAAATTCTAAAAGTTACGTTCTAGCTTTAACTACTAGTAATTGTCCTTTTGATCCGAGCTGTAATGGTGATGATGCTATTACATTGAGTAGTAAGGTAGAAGCTGTCATTTTATATGCTGCAAATGGGATAATCGATGTACGAAGTAAAGCTAAAGCAAGACAACTTACTGGGTATGGCATAGATCTAGGTAATGATTCTGATCTTATTTATGATAGTGGATTGATTAATCAAAATTTTGTAGGTGGTCCATCAGGGGCATGGAATGTGCAAGGTTGGGGAGAAACACAATGAGAGTAATAATGTGATACAATATTTTTATGTCTAAAAAGATAGTTATAGGAAATTGGAAGATGAATCCTGAGTCTCTAAAAGAAGCGGAAAAATTACTTAGTAATGTAGCGAAATCCATATTAGGTGTCAAAAAGACAGAAATTATAATCTGTCCGCCTTTCATATATTTAGAAAAATTAAAAAAAGAGACAAGAAAAATATCTTTAGGTGCGCAAGATCTTTTTTGGGAGGATAGTGGAGCATATACAGGGGAGGTGTCTGGAGATATGATTTATAATCTTGGAGTGCGCTATGTGATAGTTGGTCATTCAGAGCGACGTGCAATGGGAGAAAGTAATGTTGATATAAATAAAAAGATAAAAGCATCACTTAAGGCAGGCCTTTCTCCTATACTTTGCGTAGGGGAGAGTATTCGGGACGAAAATCACGAGTATTTAAATTTCATAAAAACACAAATAGAAGAATGCTTAAATGGAGTCTCAAAAAATTCTATTTCAAAAGTTATCATTGCTTACGAGCCCATCTGGGCTATAGGTAATGGAGCTCACCCAGCTAGCCCATTAGAATTCCTTGAGATGAATATTTTTATTAAGAAAATTTTGAGTGATAAATTTGGTGTAAAGGAAGCATCAGATATTAAAATAATTTATGGTGGGTCAGTTGATGAGAAAAATACTATAGATTTTATTAAGGATGGTAACGCAGATGGTTTTTTGGTTGGTAGGGCTAATTTAGATGGAGAAAAATTTTCTAAAATTGTAAAGTTATGCGAAGCATCAAACAAATAAAAAGTTTTAAAGATAAAGTGATACTTTTACGTGCTGGTTTCGATGTGCCTATAAAGGATGGGAAAGTCATTGATTCAAAAAGAATTGAAGTATTGTTGCCTACTATTAAGTTTCTAATAAAAAAAGGTCCACTTGTCATTTTAACTCATCAAGGTAGGCCCGGAGGGAAAAGGGATATGAATTTTACAGAAAAACCGTTGGTTCCTGTTTTAGAAGAGTTATTAAAAAGAAAAATTAAATTTGCTGATAGTTGTATTGGTGTTGAGACAGAAAATATGGCTAGATCTTTAAAAAAGGGAGAGGTTCTTTTAGTTGAGAATCTACGTTTTGAACCAGGAGAAGAAAAAAATGATCCGAGTTTCGCCAAAAAATTAGCTAAACTTGGAGATATCTATGTTATTGATGCTTTTCCAGATGCACATAGAGAACATGCTTCGATAGTTGGTGTACCTAAATACTTACCAAGCTACGCAGGGTTTCAATTTCTCAAAGAAGTTAAATATTTATCGCTTGTATTAAAAAAAGCCAAACATCCATTTCTTTTAATTTTAGGTGGAGCAAAATTTGAGACAAAACTCCCTATTATAAAACGTTTTTTGAAGACAGTAGATGATCTATTTATCGGAGGAGCTCTCGTTAGTCAAATTCTTAAAGAAAAGGGATATGAAGTTGGTACCTCTTTGGTTGAAAATAAAAAATATGGTTTACCTTCTATCGTCAAAAATCCAAAAATAATTTTACCAAGCGATCTTCTCGTTCTTGCGAATGTGAAAGAGTCTGTAATTTCATTTGATAAAGTTGGAGAGCAAGAGGAAATAGTAGACATAGGTCCAGAGACAATAAAGAATTTAGAGAAGAAGATTAAAAAATCCAAGATGATTTTATGGAATGGACCGCTTGGAAAATCAAGTAGTGGTTTCGATAAAGCTACAGAGGAAATTATTCAAGCTATTACTGAAACGAAAGCTATCTCTATCGTAGGTGGGGGAGATACAGGAGAAGTTATTTCTAAATTAAAATTAGGGGACAAGTTTACTTTTGTCTCTACTGGGGGTGGGGCGGCGCTAGACTTTCTTGCGAATGGTACCTTGCCAGCTATTAAAGCGCTGAAATAATTTTGTTTATTATTTCTTTCGATTCCCCGTCTTTATATTCTATAGTTGGCCATTCACTAAGGCCGTCGTTGAAATAGCGTGGGATGAGGTGTATATGGAAATGAGGAATATCTTTACCACTGATAGCGAGCTGTACATAATCACAGTCGACGCCTTTTTTAATTGCGAGCATTAATTTTTTACATAATTTAAAAATTCCTGATATCGTTTCATCATCTACTTCTTGCATCCAGACGATATGTTCTTTAGGTATTACTAAAATATGCCCTGCTGATACGGGTTCAATATCCAAAAAAGATAAGTATTTCTCATCTTCATATATTTTGTCGCATGGTATTTCTCCTTTTATTATTTTACAAAAAATGCAGTTTTGCATATAAAGTTAAGCAAATTAAAGTTTTCTCGGGTCCTCAAGGCAGAGCCCCAGACCAGCTCGAAAACTTTAATTTGCTTAACTTTATTTATTATATGTTATTTATGTTAAAATTCAACTTATGCAAAGATATCATGAATTACTGAGAGCAATTTTGGAAAAGAGAGGGATAAAAACTGAAAAAGAAGCAGAGATTTTTTTAAACCCAGATTATGAACGAGATCTACATGATCCATTTGAAATGAAAGACATGGAAAAGGCATGTGTGAAGCTTTTTGAGACGATAGAAGCTAAAGAAAAGATTGTTATCTATGCTGATTATGATTGTGATGGTATTCCCGGAGCTGTTATTTTAGAAGATTTGTTTAAAAAAATAGGTTTTAAAGAATATGAAGTTTATATTCCAGGGAGAAATTCTGAGGGTTATGGCCTCAATCTTTCTGCCATAGAACAATTTGTCTCAAAAGGAGTGAAGCTTTTGATTACTGTTGATTTAGGCATTACAGCAGTATCTGAAATAGCTCAAGCAGAAGTAGGAGGTATGGATGTTATTGTTACTGATCACCATTTACCCCATGCTGTTTTGCCAAAAGCTTTTGCTATTTTAAATCCAAAAGTAGATAAGTACCCAGATAAAATGTTGTGTGGAGCAGGCGTAGTTTTTAAATTTGTACAAGGTTTTATAAAAAAATATGGTGAGTTTTATAAGATAAAAGAAGGTTACGAAAAGTGGTTGTTAGATATGGCAGGGCTCGCTACTCTTTCTGACCTTGTGCCTCTTTTGGGTGAGAATAGAGCTATTGCATATTTTGGTATGAAAGTTTTGAGAAAATCTCCACGCCCTGGTTTACAGAAACTTCTCGCAAAAATGAATATTGATCAAAAATATCTGACTGAAGATGATGTTGGCTTTATGATTGCACCTAGATTAAATGCTGCTTCACGAATGGATGATCCAAGGAGAGCATATGAACTTCTCTCTACATCGGACGAGATAGAAGCTGGAACTATTGCAAATCATTTATCAAAAATAAATGACGATAGGAAAACTATGGTTACAAGTATCATGCGTGAAGTAAATAAAAAATTTGAAAAAAGAGAGATGCGAGAAGTGATAGTCATCGGTAATCCATTGTGGCGTGTAGGAGTCTTGGGAATAGTAGCCGGCAAGATAGTCGAAGAACACAAAAGACCTGTTTTTGTTTGGGGAAAAGATGAGAATGATTTAATCAAAGGTTCATGTCGTTCTGATGGATCAGTTTCTCTTGTAGAATTGATGACCGAGACCAGTGAATTTTTCACAGAATTTGGTGGGCATGAGTTTGCTGGAGGTTTTACAGTTTCTGGAGATAAGGTTCATTTTTTAGAAGAAGCTCTCTCTGTTTCTTTTCACAAGGTGAAGCGAGATAAAATAGAAAATGAAATAATTTATGATGTTAAATCAGATTTGAGTATTGTAAATATGAAAAATTGGCGAGAAATAGAGAAGCTCGCTCCTTTCGGTCTTGGGAACCCTAAGCCGATTTTTCTTTTTGAAAATGTAAAAATAGAAAATATTAAGAAATTTGGGAAAAATGGTTCAGGAGAACATTTAGAGATTACTTTTTCTGACAAGAGTAATGAACAGAATAAAAATAAAATAAAAGGTGTATCCTTTTTTTCAAACAGCGATTCTTTTGACGTACCTTTGGTTGTCGATAAAAAAATAAATCTTTTAGCCACCTTTGATTTATCTAGATTTAGAGGGAGAGAAGAATTACGTTTAAGAGTAGAGGATATATTTTAAAATTTGTTAAGAAATTTTATATGACTTAGCAAGTTTAAAGGTTTTTATAGAATCTTTTAATTTTATTTTTTCTATATAGTTCATAAATTCCTTCGGTAGAGGTGATGGTCCGACCCAGACACTTCTCTGAATCATTTCATAGTTAAACTTTTTTAGATGCCAGCGAAACCATTCTCGTTCCGCTTTTTGTTTTTCTGAAATATCAAACATGACTATTAAATTTTTAGGTGCTTCTTTTGTGAACTCATTTTCAAACTGTTTCAATGAAACTTCTTTTCTTTTCATATACTTTTTCCCAGCGGGGGAAAGATGCCAACCTTTATCATTTTGTACTATTAAATTATTCTTTTTCACATAAGACACCATAGAACGGATAGATTTGTAAGATCTATTTTTTAATTTTGGTATCCCAAAAATGTTTACTTGGGTTCCTTTATAGGAGAGGGAAGTTTCACTTATTGCTTTAAGCATTTCGTAAACTAATGTCATAATATTATTATATATTAATTAATGTCAAAAGTCTCTGCTATCGCTAAGAGTTTTGACATTGGTTTATAGTTAAATATTTTGGTATAATTTAAATATGAAATCAAAAATAATAATTTATACAGATGGGGCGGCGAGGGGGAACCCAGGGCCAGCCGGATGGGGAGCCATCATAATTGACGGTAAAAAAGTTTTTGAAATTGGTGGGGCTTCTAAACATGCTACAAATAATCAAATGGAACTCACTGCACCTATAGAGGCTCTCAAGTATATGAAAAATAGTGGTATTTACCCCCACCCAGCCTCCCCCTACGGTAGGGGGAGGAGTAAGGAGGGGGTATTTGAGGTTTTTTCTGATTCAAAATACGTTATTTTGGGAATTACAGAATGGATTTTTAATTGGCAGAAAAATAACTGGAGAAATGCTGCCAAAAAACCTGTTTTAAACAAAGAACTATGGGAAGAACTTTATGAACTTACTAAATTATTTAAGATTAAATGGATTTATGTAGAAGGACACAATGGTAATAAATGGAATGAACGCGCAGATGAAATAGCTACAAATTTTGCAGATGGTAATGAAATAAGACTTAAAAACGGAAAATAATTTTTTATTTAAATTTTTAGATGCAAGGTAAAATTTTTTATGTATCTTGTTTTGGTTTTGTTTTAGGAGTGCTATTGCGCTCTTTTGTTTTTGTGAACTTATTTTCAGTTGTCTTTATAGGAATAGTTTCTTTTGCTTTATTAGTATTTTTTGTATTTATATCTAAAAATAAATTTGGTATTTTAGTTTCCATTTTTGTATTATTGTTTTCTCTAGGTATTTTTAGATTTAGTATAGTTGATGTTTCTCTAGATAATATTTTTTTCGCCCAAGACGGACCAGCTTTAGGCTGGGAATCTAATAAAATAAAACTTTCTGGAATTGTAGTAGATGAACCAAGTATCGGAGTAAATAATCAAAAATTAATTGTTAAAGTTTTAGGTGGTAAAGATAAAACGCAAATACTGATATCTACCAATTTAGATCAGGAATTTAAATATGGTGATGAAATAAATTTTGAAGGAATTTTGAAGAAACCGGAGAATTTTGTTACTGATCAAGGAAAAGAATTTGATTATGTGAATTATCTAAGAAAAGATGGAGTATTTTATGTGATGACATATCCTAAGATTGAGGTTCTCTCTAGCGGGAATGGGAATTTAGTAAAAAGTTCACTTTTTTATATTAAAGAAAAATTTTTAGAAAAGATGAATTTGGTAATTAGGGAACCAGAGTCGCTACTCATGAGTGGTCTTATTCTAGGAGAGAAATCTGCCTTTGATGCTTCTCTAAGAAAGAGTTTTGTAGATACTGGTACGATACACATCGTCGCGCTTTCTGGATATAATGTGACGATTGTAGCTGAATGGATAATGAAACTTTTTTCTTCCTTTCCTAAAAATATTGGGATAGGAGCTGGAATATTTTCCATTTTACTTTTTATAATAATGACCGGTGGTTCTTCTACCGCTGTGCGAGCGGGGATAATGGCGACTCTTGCACTCACAGCTCGTCTTATAGGGAGAAATTATGATGTCTCTCGGGCGCTCATGCTCGCTGGCGTGTCTATGATTTTAATAAATCCTTTTATTCTTCGTTATGACGTCTCTTTTCAGCTTTCTTTTATAGCGACTGTAGCTGTGATATTTTATACACCTAGGATTGAGAAATATTTTTTGTGGGCCACTTCTCGTTTTGGGTTACGAGATATTGTGTCAGTGACATGTGCTTGTTATATATTTGTTTTGCCATTTATTTTATATAAGATGGGGAATCTTTCTCTTGTAGCATTGCCTGCAAATATTTTAATTTTGCCTTTTATTCCTTTTACTATGATTTTGGGATTTTTAACTGGTTTTACGGGGATTATTTGGTATATGCTTTCTGTTCCTTTTGGGTATATTTCATATCTCTTTCTTCATTATGAGCTTTCTATTATAAGTTTCTTTGCAAATATCTCTTTTGCCTCGTTAACCATACCCAACTTTCCACTTATTTTAACAATACTAATTTATATGTATTTTATTTATTTTCTTTTTTGGAAAAGCATTAAAGGTTTCTTTATTGAGCCTTTTTAAAATTTTCTTCAATTACTTCCCAGTTAATATTTTCAAAAAAAGCTTCAATATATTTTTTCTTATCTGCTGGTATATAGTCAAAGAGATAAGCATGTTCCCACATGTCGAGAGCTATGATAGGTGTACAGTCTTGGAGCTGACCTAAATGTTGTTCATCAACCCAAGCATTTAATAATCTATTCTCTTTTTTATCAAAATAAAGTATTGCCCAGCCGACACCTCTCGTCGTGGCGATAGCTTTAAACAATGCGAGCCATTTTTCAAACGAACCCCATTCTGCTGTTATGGCTTCTCTTAATTTACTGCCCCCTTCTAGGGTATTTGCTTTACCTGAAAGCGATTCAAAATAGATTTCATGGTTTCGCATGCCATTATATTCAAAACTAAACCTTCTTTGTAGTCCACTTAAAATACCCATATTTGTTTCAGCATTTTCAGATAGTTCATTTATTTTTTCAAGTACAAGATTTGTTTGATTTACATATCCTGCATAAAGTTTCAAATGTTCTTCTATATTTTTAGTTGATATACCTTTTAGTTCATCTATATTAAAACTTTTTTGTGTGAATGTTTTCATATACATGAATTATGACACAATTTTAATGAAATTAATATGAAGATGTTTATTTCTCCATGTTAATATTAAAATATGTTTGAGAATTGCAAAAAATACTGGTTGTTTATTCTTGTTTGTTTGCTTTTGATGACGAATATTTTTATTTTTTATTTTGATTGGCAGAGTTCTCATAGAGGTTTTACTTTTGCAATGTTAGATGTCGGTCAAGGTGATGCTTTATTTATTGAGTCTCCGACAGGTATACAAATATTAGTGGATGGTGGACCACCGAAAAAGATTTTAAGTCAACTTTCTAAAGTGATGTCTCCTTTTGATAGAACAATAGATGCATTCATTATTACCAATCCAGATGCAGACCATATCGCTGGGTTTTTAGATGTTTTAAAAATTTATAAGGTAGGTAAAATGTTTGAGTCAGGTACATTGACTGATTCTAAAACATATCAAAATTTGAAAGATGAGATTAAGAAAAATAATATCCCTGACATCTTAGTAAAAAGGGGGATGAAGCTCGATATTGGTGGTGGAGTAGTGGTAAATATTTTATTCCCAGATAGAGACGTTTCTTCTTGGGCGACGAACGAAGGATCTACTGTAGCGCGACTTTCTTATGGCGAGACTTCGATAGTACTTACAGGAGACGCAACGATAAAAACAGAAAAAATAATTCTTCAAGAAAATTCAAAAGAAAAATTGCAAAGTACTATTCTGAAGGTAGGACATCACGGTTCGCGGACTTCTACATCTACAGAGTTTTTGAAGGCTGTTTCTCCGGAGTATGCATTTATCTCAGATGGTAAAGATAATAAGTATGGTCATCCACATAAGGAAATATTAGATATTTTATCTTCATTTAATATAAAAACTTTGAGAACTGACCAGCTAGGCACAATAATTATGAGATGTGATACAATAAAAACATGCAAGATAAACAAGTAGAAAGATTAATAAAAGAAGAGGAAAAAAGACAAAAAAGCGTTATTAATTTAATAGCTTCAGAAAATTATGTTTCGAATGATATTTTAAAAGCATTAGGTTCAAAACTTACAAATAAGTATGCTGAGGGATATCCTGGAAAACGATATTATGGTGGAAATACTGTTATTGATAAAGTAGAAAATCTTTGTAAAGAGCGTGCCTTAAAACTTTTTAAATTAAAACCTGAAGAATGGCATGTGAATGTGCAGCTTCTTTCGGGTTCTCCAGCAAACTTTGCTTTGTATTCTGCTCTAGTCCCATTAGGTGGAAAAATTATGGGGATGAAATTAACTTCTGGTGGACATTTGACTCATGGTCATCCTCTTTCAATGACAGGTAAACTCTGGAAGCCACTTCAATTTGAACTTGATGCAAAGAGTGAAGTTATTGATTACAAAAAATTAAAAGAAATAGCAATAGCCGAAAAACCGGATATTATTGTTGCAGGCTTTACTGCTTATCCTAGATTTGTTGATTTTAAAAAATTTAGAGAGATTGCTGATGCATGTGGAGCGATTTTACATGTAGATATGTCTCACTTTGCTGGACTCATTGCAGGAGGAGTTTATCCTTCGCCTTTTCCTTATGCAGATAGCGTCATGACGACGACACACAAGAGCCTTCGTGGCCCCAGACAAGCTATCTTATTTGTAAAAAAAGATGAAAGAGGTTTTGATAAAAAATTAGATAAGATGGTTATTCCTGGACTTTTTGGTGGACCACACGAAAATAATATTGCTGCTGTAGCTATTGCTTTAAAAGAAGCAATGACTCCAAGCTTCAAAAAATATGCAAAACAAGTTGTAAAAAATGCAAAAACTTTAGCTAATGAATTACAAAAACTCGGCTGGCATATTATTTCTGGCGGCACGGATTCTCATTTGATTCTTATGGATACGTGGATGAATGGTGTTGGTATTTCTGGGAAAGAAGCAGGGGAAAGGTTAGAAAAAGAGAATATTATTGTAAATATGAATACTATTCCTGGAGATACACGCAGTGTGATGGATCCATCTGGTATTCGCCTGGGTACTTGCGCGGAGACTACTCGTGGCAAAAAAGAAAAGGATATGATTTTGATAGCTAGGAAAATTCATAAAATTCTAAAAAAGAATTAAATGCCACATATTCACGAGAAAATTGATTATTGTGTAGAAGTATTTATTGTCCATAAAGATAAAGTGCTTCTTCGTTTTCATGAAAAGCATAATCTTTGGCTTTCTGTCGGTGGGCACATCGAGCTTGATGAGAATCCATTGCAAGCGGCGGTGAGAGAAGTGAAAGAAGAAGTTGGGCTTGATATAAAAATAGTTGGTTCTAAACCCGCAATTGAGAATGAATTTGATTATGAACATCTCATAGCTCCTCGTTATCTCGCTACTCACCATGTAAATGATACCCATCAACACGTGGTACTTATATATTTTGCTACATCTCAATCAAACATTATTTCTGGATCAAAAAATGAGCATGAACGTGCAGAAACTCGTTGGGTGACTAAAGAAGAATTAAAAACCATGAACTTACGCCCAAATATTTTATTTTATGCAACTGAAGTCTTAAATGAGTTAGGAGAAAAATAAATTATGAGTGAAATTATTATTAATGATTTAGATAAATTTATTGGTCGTGAAGATAATTTACGAAATATAACTAGATATAGTTTATATGATGTAATGTGGTATAGGACTGATTTATGGATTCATTCAAGAAGAGTAGCATGGATTGTAAAAGAAATTTCTCCTCTGGTGAAAAAAGTATTTGGAGATAAGTTTGATGAAAAAAAAGCTTATATTTCAGCTTTGGTCCATGATGATGCGGAAATGATTATAGGAGATATTCAAGCAGGGAATAAAGATACAATGACAGAAGAACAAATTCATAAATTAGATGACCTAGAGAAAGAAGCAGTTAAAGAGTTAGTAAAAAGATTTCCTTCTAATGTAGATGGTTATGTTTATAAAATATTACTTGATGAAGCAGTGAATAAAAATTCTCTTGAATCTATGGTGGTAGACTGGGCAGATAAATATGATGGTTTTTGTGAAGCACTCCATGAAATTTTTGCTGGGCACCAACTTTGGACAAGGAATGTTGTAAATAAATATGGAACTATTTCACTTCCAACTGATCACTATATGAAGTATTTTTCAAAATTTGAGAAAAAATTTCCAGAAAGCAAAAAACTTTTTATAGAAGTGAACCAATTATTTAAAGTACCAGAGTTCATTGATATTCATAAAATAGTGAAATTAGTAAAAGAATGTACAGCTAATTCAATTAATAAGAAAACTGGTTACTTACCTTATGATTTATGGATTTCTATAACACTTAAAAATGGCACAGAGGAAGATATTGCAAATTTATACAGAAAAAAAGAATTTGATTCATAATAATTTTCATTTTGATCTTTTTTCTGCTATATTTTCTATATGGCAAAAGGTAAACTTATAGTTATAGACGCGACGGATGGTAGTGGGAAAACTACTCAAATAAATCTTTTAGCTAAAAGATTAAAAAAATTAGGTTTTAAAATTAAAACTATACATTTTCCACATTACAATAATTTTTTCGGTGGTTTTATTGGACACTGCCTGACCGAGCAATATTACAATTTTGTGAAAGTTCACCCAAAGATCGTTTCTGTGCTTTATGCTGCTGATAGATGGGAATCTTCAGAACAAATAAAGAGGTTTTTAAATGAAGGGTATATTGTTATTCTTGATAGATATGTAAGCGCAAATCAGATACACCAAGGAGGAAAGATTAAAAGTGTTAAAAAAAGAACTGATTTTTTAAGATGGTTAGATGAGATGGAGTATAAAGTTTTTAAAATTCCAAGACCTGATATTACTGTTTATCTTTCTTTACCTCTCAATATAGTCGAGAGATTAATAAAAGAGAGAAATAAAAAGGCAGTTAGAGCTTATGCAGGGAATAAAAAAGATGTTCATGAAGTGGATCTTAATTTTAAAAAGAATTCTATAAAAAGTGCTTTATGGCTTGCGAAGACACAGAAAAATTGGGTAAAAATAGATTGCTTAAAAAATGGTGTTTTAGATACACGTGAAAATATTCATAATAAAGTTTATGAAGAAGTTAAAAAGGTTTTAACCAAGTAGGTGATTTTGTTAAATCAAATAAATATGCAATTCAAAGTTAAAAAGTTAAATAAGGATGCAAAAATACCGACACATGGACATCCAGGGGATGCAGGGATGGATTTTTATGCTTTGCAGGATGTCGTATTTTTACCTGGTAAACAAGAACGTGTGCCTACTGGAATAGCTGTAGAGATACCGGAAGGCTATGTAGGATTAATTTGGGACAAATCAGGGATTTCCTTCAATTTGGGTCTTAAAATCATGGGTGGGGTCATAGACTCTAGTTATAGAGGTGAGATAATAATGAATTTATTAAATACTGGGGATAAAAAGGTGGTGCTAGAAAAAGGCCATAAAATTGCGCAAATGCTAATACAAAAATTTGAACATTGTGATATTCTTGAAGTAGGAGAACTTTCAGAGACTATCCGTGGTGATGGACGTGAAGGAAGTACAGGACATAAATAAATGATATATAATGTTCTGATAAAAAATTTCTGAGCCTTCGCCCTCGGAGTCATAAGGGCAGGGGACCCACGACTCTTGAAATTCTTTACCAGAACATTACATAAAAAAATGCAACATAATTTAAAAAATTTAATAAAAAATGCTCTTAAAAATCTCAATATAGAAATTGAAGATATTTCTTTAGAGCATCCAGCAGATTTGAAGATGGGAGATTATTCTACAAATGTTGCTATGACTTTAGCGAAGGAATTAAAAACGAACCCAAAAGAATTAGCAAATAAGATAGTCAAAGAATTAAGGGATTTAAGCTCTCCCCCTGCGAAGGGGGAGGTTGGAGGGGGTCTAATTTCCGAAATTCAGGTTGCCGGTGCTGGCTTTATAAATTTTTATTTAAATAAGACTTTTTTTGTAGATAGTGTGAAAGAAGTTTTAGAGAATAAAAATTTTGGACACAACAATATTTTTGAAGGAAAAAAATTAATGGTGGAATATACACAACCGAACCCTTTTAAACCTTTTCATATCGGTCATTTGATGAGTAACGCTATAGGTGAATCTATCTCTCGTATCGTAGAGTTTTCTGGGGCTAAAACGATTCGTGCAAATTATCAAGGTGATGTGGGCCCACATGTGGCAAAAGCAATTTATGGACTTTTGAAGTTTGGAATGCCAGATGAAAATAAATCTGTGACAGAAAAAGCGCAATATATCGGAGAGCTTTATGTAAAAGGAAATGATGTCTATGAGGCTGATGAGCAGGCAAAAAAAGAAATTGATGAAATAAATAGAAAAGTTTATGATAAGAGTGATAAAAAAATAAATGAAATTTATGATTGGGGGAAAATAATTACACTCGAAGCGTTTGAAGAGATCTATAAGACACTAGGCACAAGCTTTAATTATTATTTCTTTGAAAGTGTCGTGGCTCCTATTGGGCTAAAAATAGTTTCAGAAAATAAAATTTTTGAAAAAAGTGATGGAGCAATAGTTTTTCATGGTGAAAAATATGACCCAAAACTTCATACCCGAGTTTTTGTGAATTCTCAAGGATTGCCTACTTATGAGACGAAAGAGCTTGGACTTACGGAGATGAAATTTGAAAAGGAAAAAAACTTAGATCTATCTGTAGTAGTGACTGCGCATGAACAAGAAGAGTATATGAAAGTAGTCAGTAAAGCGCTTGAAATAATGAATCCTGAGATAGCTCATAAAATGAAGCATATTATTCATGGCATGATGCGCCTTTCGACAGGGAAGATGTCTTCTAGAAAAGGAAATGTAATAACTGGAGAATCATTAATTCGAGAATCTTGTGCAGAAATTTCAGAGAAGATAAAAGATAGGGATTTTACTGAAGAAGAGAAAAAACAAATAAGTAAAGATGTGGGGGTAAGCGCGCTTAAATATTCTATCTTGAAACAAAACATTGGAGGAGATATTGTTTATGATTTTGAGAAGTCTATTTCTTTTGAGGGGGATTCTGGCCCATATTTACAATATTCATATGCTCGAGCAAATTCTATTTTAGAAAAAGCAAAGGCAGAAAATATTTTGCCGGGGTTTTTAAGGTTCGACCTTTGTATATCCGAAGTAGAAAAACTTTTATATAGATTCCCTGAAATTGTAGAACGAAGCACAAAGGAATTTGAACCACATCATATTGCAAATTATTTGATTGAAATTGCTCGTGCTTTCAATACTTATTATGGAAATACAAAAATAATCGATAAAAATGATGAAGAATCATCCTATCGAGTGGCTTTAACCTTAGCCTTTTCTCTCGTTATGAAAAACGGTTTGTATCTTCTCGGTATCAAAGCTCCAGAAAGGATGTAAGAATAAAAAATGACAAATAAAACGCCAAAATTTGATAGTGCAATAAAAGAAATAATAGACTCTCTGATTCCTCATGGGCGAACATGTAAATGGTCAGGCTTACATCCCTATTGTGAAGGGGATTTTGAAATTGAAGAAGGAGATATTAAATTTTTAAAAATGTTTAATGTTCCGCCACCGAATTTTTGTCCTACATGTAGAAGAATGCGACGTCTTGTACACATGAATTTTTCTCGCCTTTTTAAACGTGAATGTGATGCACCTGGACATAGTGAAATGATGATATCTATATTCCCGGAAGAGTGTCCATTCCCTGTGTACGATTATCAATATTTTATTGGTGAAGAGTTTGATCCTTTTTCTTTTGGAATTAAGTATAAAGAAGGCGACGACCCGATGAGGGTTTTGTCTTCAATTCGCAAGAAATTTCCAATGCCGTCTTTTTTAAATCGTGATCCATCTTCTGTAAATAGTGATTATTCAAATGGAGGACGTAATTTAAAGAATGGGTATTATGTTATGGCTTGTTATGATGTCGAAGATGCATGGTATTCAAATATGTTAATGAAGAGTAGAAACATAATGGATTCTAAAGTAGTCACTGATTCAGAATTTGTTTACGAGGCTTTATTTTCAGATCATCTATATAAATCTTCTTTTATTTATTTCTCAAATAGTTGCGCAGATAGCATGTTATTATTTGATTGTCGGAATTGTATGAATTGTTTTGGCTGTGTGAATTTACGTAATGCTAAGTATTGTGTTTTTAATGAACAATACTCTAAAGATGAATATGAAAATTTTTTAAATACAGTTTACCCACTTACTTTAGATAAAATATTAAGTTACCAAGAAAAATTTTGGGAGTTAGTTAAAAGACTCCCAATAAACGGATCTAGAAATGTCGCTTCTAGTAATGTTTTTGGTGTGAATATAAAGAATTCGAGAAATTTGTATGATGTGATAGATGCGAATAATTCTGAAAACGTTAGACATGGAGACGGAGCCATGTCTCATAAAGATTCTATGGACTTTCTTTTCTCTGGCGGTAATTCAAGTCAGGTTTATATGAATATTAATGTCGGTTCACAGTCTAGTAGGGTGAAATTTTCTGTGTCATCAAAATTTTGTACAGATTGTGAATTTATTTTTAATTCAAAAAACTTAAATAATTGTTTCATGTGTTTTGGACTTCAGAATAAATCTTATTGTGTTTTAAATAAACAATATTCTGAAGAGGAATATTTTAGAATAGTTGATGAGATAAAAACTGACATGCTTAATAGGGGAGAATATGGAGATGGATTGGGCTTAGAATTTTCAGCCCAAGCCTATAATTTTTCTTTAGCCCAGATTTCTTTTCCACTTAGTGATGAAGAGATATTGAAGCTTGGTGGTTATATTGCGAAAGAGCCAGAAACAAATGTCGGTAATATTGAGGTTGTAAAATACTCTGATTTACCTAAAACTATTCAAGAAATACCAGATGATATTTTAAATAAAGCGATACTTTGCGTGAAAAGTGGGAGGCCCTTTAGAGTAGCTAGTTCTGAGCTTGAGTTTTATCGAAGAATGAATTTACCTCTTCCAGATACACATCCGTTATTACGAATAGAAAATAGACTTTCTTTCGTTAAAGAAGGTAAGAAATATAGAGCAGTATGTGGAAAATGTAAAAAAGATATGGAGACTGTTTTTGATCTATCAGAGAACTTTTTGATCTATTGTGAGAAATGTTATCAGCAAGAGGTGGTGTAGAAAAATTTAAATTTTATGCTATACTTTATTTATAGGCATTGAGGAGGTTATCACCTCTGAGCTTCGGGAGGAAATTAAGTAGAACCCGACGGGTAAGCCCGTTATAGCGGTAATGAGAAGTAACCAAGGTGGTACCACGAGAAGAAACTCGTCCTTGTATAGCAATTATTAATTGTTGTACGTGGACGAGTTTTTTAATTTATATATGGAAAAAGAAAAAAACGTAAAATCAGAAACAGCACTTAGAGAAGAGCGTATTTTAGAGTTTTGGAAAGAAAATAAAACTTTTCAAAAATCTCTAACTCAAACAGAAGGGAAGAAAGAATTTATTTTTTACGAAGGACCTCCTACTGCTAATGGCAAACCAGGTATTCATCACTTAGAGGCTAGGGCATTTAAAGATGCTATTCCTAGATATAAGACTATGCAGGGTTTTCATGTGCGTCGTAAAGGTGGGTGGGATACTCATGGATTACCAGTAGAACTTCAAGTAGAAAAAAAATTAAATTTAGATTCAAAAATTGCAATTGAAAAATATGGAATTGTAAAATTCAACCAACAGTGTAAAGAAAGTGTCTGGCAGTATACGGATGATTGGAGTAAATTTACTGAGAGAATGGGCTACTTTGTTGATCAAGAAAATGCATATGTCACATATCATAATACTTACATGGAGTCTGTATGGAGTATTTTGAAGAAAGTTAATGAGCAAAATTTACTCTACAAGGATTATAAAGTTGTACCATGGTGTCCTAGATGTGGTACAGGTTTGTCTTCTCATGAATTAGCCCAAGGGTATGAAAATGTAAAAGATTTGTCAGTAACAGTAAAATTTCACCTCAAGCCCGGTCAATCTTTTGGGAAGGGTATGATAATAAAAGAGAGTGCTTATATCTTGGCTTGGACCACAACACCGTGGACACTTCCAGGGAATGTCGCTTTAGCCGTGGGGAAAGATATTTCTTATGTGGCATTAAGAGTCGTTGGTGTTTCTGGACTTTACATTCTTGCAAAAGATAGAATAAAAAATGTTTTTGAAGGTCAGAATATTGAGATTATTCATGATGAAATAAAAGGTAAAGATTTAATTGGTTTACAATATGAATCACTTTATCCATTTTTGCAAAATACAATTTCTGAAAGTGAAAAACCAAAATTAGAAAAGGCTTATAAAGTTTACAACGCAGATTTTGTGACAACTGAAGATGGAACAGGTGTAGTGCACACCGCAGTGATGTATGGTCAGGATGACTTTGTATTAGGCAATGAAATTGGGCTACCAAAACATCACCTTGTTGGTCTTGATGGTAAATTTTTAAAGGGAACTGAATTTTTAGAAGATAGATTTGTTAGAGATGAAGAAGTCGCTGTTGATATTATAAAAGATCTTGCCCATAAAAATCTTTTGTTAAAAAAAGAAAAATATGAGCACTCTTATCCTCACTGTTGGCGTTGCCATACTGCACTTATTTATTATGCCCGTGATTCTTGGTATATCAGAATGTCTGATCCGAAAATTAAGAACAAAATGATTGAGGAAAATAAAGATATAAATTGGGAACCTTCACATATACGTGATGGGCGTTTTGGTGAATGGCTTAAAGATATAAAAGATTGGGCTATATCTCGTGAACGTTATTGGGGGACCCCGCTTCCAGTTTGGATTTGTGATTCATGTAAAAAGATTGATGTGATTGGGGGTGTAGAAGAAATAAAAGAAAAGACAAAAAAATCTGGCAATAAATATTTCGTGATGAGGCACGGAGAGGCCGAAAATAATGCTCTTAATGTAGTTTCAAGTAACCCAAATAATACTCATCATCTTACTGAAAAAGGTAATAAACAGGTTAAAGAAGCTGTCAAACTTTTAATAGATAAGAAAATTGATTTGATTTTTGCTTCACCTTTTTTACGTACACAAGAAACAGCGAAGATTGTTGCTGAAGGAATAAATTTCCAAGTAAAAGATATAAAAAATGATTCACGATTAGTGGAAATAAATGATGGTATTTTTGCTTCTAGTTCGATGAAAGACATTGATGATTATTTTATAGAGCACAAATTAGAAAGATATGACGGAGCTTGTCCAAAAGGAGAGGCTTTACTTGATGTAAAAAAAAGGGTAGGTAAATTTATTTATGAAGTGGATCAAAAATATGAAAATAAAAATATTTTGATTGTGACACATGAAGATACTGCTTGGGCGCTATTTTCAATGGTGAAAGGTTTAAATAAAGAAGAAACATTATGCGATAAAGATAGTGATTTGGCTAACGCACAAATTAAAAATTTTGATTTTGTCCCGCTTCCTCATAATGAAAATTATGAACTTGATTTACATAGGCCTTTTATCGATGAAGTAGAACTTGTTTGTAAATGTGGTGGAAATTTAATACGCACAAAAGAAGTTATGGATGTTTGGCTAGATTCTGGAACTATGCCTTTTTCACAAGATCATTATCCTTTTGAAAATAAAGAATGGGTTGATGGTCCTGGATATCCTGCTGATTTTATTTCTGAAGCCATAGATCAGACTCGTGGATGGTTTTATACTTTACATGCTATTGGTGTATTGATGGGTCGTGGTAAAGCTTTTAAGAATGTTATTTGTTTAGGACATTTACTTGATGCAAAAGGTAAGAAGATGTCGAAGTCTCTTGGTAATATTGTTGACCCATGGGAAGCAATGGATAAATATGGGGCAGATACATTGCGTCTTTGGATGTATTCTGTAAATCAGCCGGGTGAATCAAAGAATTTTGATGAAAAAACAGTACTCGAACTTCATCGTCAGGTTTTTGGATTATTGTATAATGTTTTAGCATTTTATGAGTTATATAGAGATCCTCATTTAGAAATTTTAGGACCTAGAAAATCAGATGATATTTTAGATCAATGGATTTTAGCTAAATTGGATGAGTTGATAGATCTTGTTACTAAACACCTTGATGACTATAAATTACTTGAACCAACTAGGGCTATTCGTGATTTTATTGGTGACCTCTCTACTTGGTACTTACGTCGTTCAAGGGAAAGAATAAAAGGAGCTATAGATTTGGAGATTGGTGATGCTGAAAAAGCAAAGATAACTTTGTATTTTGTATTAAAAACTCTTACAAAAATAATGGCGCCGTTTGTACCAT
Source organism: Minisyncoccota bacterium (assembly GCA_041667145.1). Taxonomy (GTDB): domain Bacteria; phylum Patescibacteriota; class Minisyncoccia; order Phycocordibacterales; family UBA9973; genus UBA9973. The sequence goes on along the minus strand of JBAYFP010000003.1, from coordinate 34,364 downwards.
TTACTGCGGAAGATATTTGGTTGAAATTAAGGAGCGAAGAAGATGAAGAAAGTGTGCATTTAACAGAGTGGCCAGAGGTAAAGGTTTCAAAGATATTTGGATTTATACCCCTACCTAGCCTCCCCCTATATAGGGGGAGGAAGAAGGAGGGGGTACTGGAACATATGGAAACTGTCAGAAAGATCGTGACTTTAGGCCTCGAGGCTCGACAAAAGGCAGGATTAAAAGTTCGCCAGCCTTTAGCTTCACTTGAAGTGAAGGATTGTAATTTAGGTGGTGAATATATTGAATTAATTAAGGATGAGCTTAATGTGAAAGAAGTAAAAGAAAATAAGAATCTTGAAGTTGAAGTATTGCTTGATATGAATATCACAGGAGAGTTAAAACAAGAAGGAGATTATCGAGAATTTGTGCGAGCAATACAAGACATGCGCAAGAAGATGGGGCTCACTCCTAGTGATGTTATTTCTCTCACTGTTGAGACCAATGACGAGGGTAAAAAATTAATTCAAAAATTTGAAGAAGATTTGTTGAAAATAATCCTAGCTTCAAAGATAAAATTTGAGGAAAATAATGGGGAGGAGATTAAAATTGACACTTTGCTGTTTAAAGTAAAGATTGAAAAGTAAAAATGTAGTATAATTTAGAGATGGAAAAAGAAACTGAAAAAATTGAAGTTGTTGCTGGGGTTTTATTATTTAAAGATAACAAATTTTTACTTGTCCAAGAGGGTAGGGGTCCCAAAAAAGGTCTTTGGAATTGGCCAGCGGGGAAGGTTGACAAAGGAGACAATATAGAACAGACGGCAGTTAAGGAAGCGAAAGAAGAATCCGGTTTTGATGTTTCTCTTATTAAAGAGATTGGAATATTTCATAAAGATATTACCAGACCGGTAGCACATTTATTTTATGCCGAAATTATAGGTGGAGAATTAAAAATACCTGCAGATGAGATAATGAATGCCGGTTGGTTTTCCTTGGACGAATTAAAGAAATTTACAAATTTACGTGCTGAGTGGATTTTAGATGGTATAGAAATTTTTAATAAAACGAGAGGTTAAAAATTTTGTGAAAATCAAAAAACTTGGACATTGTTGTTTAGTTATAGAGGAAAATGGAAAAAGGATTATGACTGATCCAGGTTCTTGGACTGTTGGAGAGCAGGAGAAGGAATTTAATATTGATTTAATAATTATCACTCATGAACACAGGGATCACATACATATTGAGTCTTTAAAGGAAATTATAAAAAATAATCCCAATATTAAAATAATTACAAATGAAGGGGTCGGAAAGTTGTTGGATGGAGTTGGTATTAAGTATGAAATCTTAAAGTATAAAGATCCGAAAGATTTTTTTGGTGTAGAGATAGAAGCACATGATTGTAAACATGAAGAAATTTTTGGGGACATTTTTATAGTACAAAATACTGCATATTTTATAGGTAAAAGATTATTTTATCCAGGAGATGCTTTTTATAATCCAAATAAACCTGTTGAAATTTTGGCTTTACCTGTGGCTGGTCCATGGGCGAATGTAAAAGATTCAATCAGCTATGCCCTAGATGTAAAACCTAAAATTTGTTTTCCAATTCATGATGGGATGCTTATTTCTTTTGGAGCTAATCATGAGATGCCATCTTTGGTTTTAAAAGAACATAATATAATTTTTAAAAATTTTGAAGAAAATAAAGAAGAAGAATTCTAATGCATCATATACACCACACAGAAGGAATAATATTAGGAAGTGGGCACTTTGGAGAGACGGGGAAGTATTACTCCATTTTTACCCGTGACTTAGGAATGATATATGCAAGCGCGCAGGGTGTGAGAAAAATATCCTCGAAGTTGCGTTTCGTTTTGCAAGACTTTGCATATCTCAAGATTGATTTAGTAAAAGGGAAAGATTTTTGGCGAATTACAAATGTAGCTAAAACAAATAAACTGGAGAATTTATCTAACCCAGAAGTTTTTAAAGTTTTTGTAAATATTTCTAAACTTTTGAAACGTTTACTTGCCGGAGAAGACCCAAACGAAGTTTTATTTAATGATTTATTGAATGGATTATTTATTTTAGAAAAATCTGAAACTAAAGATGAATTGCGAAATATTGAGGTTATTATCGTTTTACGTATTTTAAATAATCTAGGATATATAGGAGGAAATGAGGTTTTGAAAGATTTTATTAGGTCACCATTTGAGGAAGATTTAGTATTTAAAGCATCAGAAAATAGAACTAAAATATTATATCAAATAAATAAAGCTCTTAAAGAGACACACTTGTAGAATACCTGTCCCTTAAGAGATTTCTAAATCTTGTTCGGGGTGGTATAATTAATAAATGTCGCTTCAAGATGGAGATAAATTAAATAAGATAGAAGAATTAAAAAGTAAGCTTTTTAGTAAAGACTATCAAGTAAAAATAGAGCATCGTGATAGTTTTCCGCATTTCCAAAAAAGAGAGGTGATGGATTCTTGGCAGAAGAAAGAAGAAGTCAGGTCTGATTTGAGAGAGAAGTTTTTTATGAAGACATCTATGTTTAAAAAATTCTTTATATTTTCGATAATCTTTTTTGTATTATCTATTGGCTATGCAGCTTATATGTTTTTTGGTAATAGTAATAGCGTTTCCAATGACAATATTGATATTTCTATATTGAGTAATGCTTTCACCGCTGGGGGAGAAGAATATCCTCTTTTGTTAGAAGTGGTAAATAGAAATAGCTCTCCATTACAACTTGTCGACCTTTTGGTGGAATATCCGAAAAGTTCACAGGCTAGTTTGTCACAAGACAATGAGCACTTGCGTATATCGTTAGGGACGATTCCAGCTGGGGGAATAAAAAATGAGAATGTGAAATTTATACTGTTTGGAGAACAGGGAAGTACTCGCCAGATAAAAGTTTCTATTGAGTATAGAGTTGAAGGTTCAAATGCTATTTTTGTGAAAGATAAATTATTTGATATTTCTATAAGTTCTACACCTATCAATCTTTCTGTTGATGCACCTACGGAAGTGAGTTCTAATCAAGACATCACTCTCAATGTGAAAGCGACACTTAACGCGACGAAATCGGTTTCAAAGATGCTTCTCAAGGTTGATTACCCCATTGGTTTCCAATTTGTGAAATCAACACCCTCGCCATCCTTGGGTAATAATATTTGGAACTTGGGAGATTTGTCTCCAGGGGCAGAACGCAGTATCTCTATTTTAGGCAAAATGGTTGACGTATTTGATGGAGAGGAAAAAGTATTTCGTGTCTGGAGTGGTTCGCAGTCGCCGACAGATAAATCCTTAATCGCTGTTGTTTTTAATTCTCTAGAACACATCGTTTTAGTAAAAAAGTCTTCGATTGATGCAAGGCTACTTATAAATGGTGTATATCAGAGAGAATATGCCATAGATACTAAGACTTCTATTCAAGGACAAATACAATGGACAAATAACCTAGAAACAAAGATAAATAATTTATCTATTCGTGCAAAAATTTCTGGTAATTCAATAAATCGTAAAACTATATCAGTGGGGCAGGGTTTTTATGATTCGACACAGGATGTAATAGTTTGGGATAAGAATTCACAAAGTAAATTTACTTCAGTAGATCCAGGAGATTCTGGGGCAGTTTCTTTTTCCTTCTCTCCTCTCTCGCTCTTTTCGGCTTCGAGTGGTATCGTTTCTTCACCGACCATAAATATAGATGTCTCTGTGACAGGAGAGCAATCACAGAGTGCTGGTGTCACTACTGATTTGAGTAGTACTGAATCGAAGGTGATAAGAATTATTTCTGATGTTGGTCTTTCTAGTAAGGCACTTTTTTATTCTGGAGCTTTTACAAATAGTGGGCCGATTCCTCCTAAGGTAGAACAAAAAACGACTTATACGGTAGTTTGGTCTCTTTCTAATACGGCAAATAATATTTCTAATACGCAGGTACGCTCGACTCTTCCACCATGGGTAAGATTTGTTGGGCCTTTTATTCCTGCTACTGAAGATTTGACCTATAATGCTTCTACAAAAGAAATAGTTTGGAATGTTGGAGGGATACCAAAGGGTACAGGTATTACTGAAGAGGGGAGAGAGATTTCTTTCCAAGTAGAATTGACGCCTTCACTTTCTCAAGTTGGTACAGAGCCGACAATCATTAATGATACGACTTTGACCGGGCATGATGATTTTGCTAATGTAGATGTGAGAGTCAATAAAGCATCATTGAGTACTCGCCTTTTGAATGATCCAGGTTTTACATTTAATGGTAGTAGGGTAGTTGAATAGTTTAATAAAATAAAGATAAAAAAATGCAAGAAAAAAAAGATAATGATTTAATGGAAAAGATAGTTTCACTTTGCAAGAGACGAGGTTTTATATTTCAAGGCTCGGAGATATATGGAGGCCTAGCTGGGACGTTTGACTATGGTCATTTTGGAGTAGCTTTAAAAAATAATATCAAGCAGAGTTGGTGGAAGAAATTTGTAGATAGTAGGCGAGATATGTATGGGCTCGATGCGGCTATTTTGATGAATGCAAAAGCATGGGAAGCTTCTGGGCACGTGGCAGGTTTTTCAGATCCGACGGAGGACGGTAAACAATTTAATGTGATGTTTAAGACACAGGTGGGAGCAGGAGAAGAAGCGGCTGTTTCATATCTTCGACCAGAGACAGCTCAAGGAATGTTTGTTAATTTTAAAAATACAGTAGATGCTTTTCATCCAAAACTTCCTTTTGGAATGGCACAAATAGGCAAAGCATTTAGAAATGAGATAGCGCCGAGAGATTTCATTTTTCGAGTTCGTGAATTTGAACAAATGGAGATAGAGTATTTTGTTCGTTCGACTGATTGGGAAAAGTATTTTGAATATTGGAGAGGGGAGATGATCGATTGGCTTGAAGAGATTGGAGTCGATATGACGAAAGTCCATGAACTTGAAGTGGGAGGTCAAGATAGGGCTCATTATTCAGAGAGAACGATTGATTTTGAATTTGATTTTCCTTTTGGTAAAAAAGAACTTCTTGGTTTAGCTTATAGAACAGATTTTGATTTAAAAAATCATAAACTAGAATATATAGATGAAGATCTTGCAGAAAAAATGACACCACATGTCATAGAACCATCGATAGGAGTCGATCGAGCTCTTTTGTCTTTACTTGTCTCAGCATATATGGAGGAAGAAAAAGATGGAGAAGTAAGATCATATTTAAAGTTTAAGCCTAGTATAGCGCCAGTTATTTGTGCTGTATCTCCTCTACTTAAAAATAAACCGGAACTCGTAGAATATGCAAATACAAAAGTTTTTGCACCGCTTAAAGCAGAATTTGGTAGAGTGATGTGGGATGATAATGGCAACATAGGTAAACGATATAGAAGACAAGATGAGATAGGAACACCATTCTGTATAGTGGTGGATTTTGATACATTGACTGATGATGCAGTGACTGTGAGAGATAGGGATGGAGGAGAGCAGGAGAGGGTAAAAGTTTCTGGATTAAAAAAATATATAGAGGATAAAATATAATTAAAATTTAAATGAAGTTTTCTAAGAAAATTCTACATAATGGTTTGCGAGTGATTACTGTTCCAATGAAAGATAACCCGACGGTGACTGTTTTGGTATTGGTAGAAGCAGGGTCTAAATACGAAAGGAAAGAAATTAATGGCATTTCACACTTTTTAGAACATATGTGTTTCAAAGGGACTATCAAAAGACCTAAGGCCATAGATATTTCAAAGGAATTAGATGCTTTAGGTTCCCAATATAATGCTTTCACAGCGCAGGAATATACAGGATATTATGCTAAATCAGATGCTAGGCATTTCAGACAAATTTTTGATGTTGTCTCAGATATTTATTTGAATTCAACTTTCCCAGAAGTAGAAATGCAGAAAGAAAAGGGTGTCATTGTCGAAGAGATAAATATGTATGAAGATATGCCAAATAGGCATGTTCAAGATTTGATAATGGAGCTTTTGTATGGTGACCAACCAGCAGGGTGGAACATAGCAGGAGATAAAAAAAATATTTTAAATATGAAGCGTAGTGATTTTATAAATTATAAAAAAGCGCATTATTTACCGGAGGCGACGACTATAGTAGTGGCAGGGAAGGTGAATGAGCGTGAGGTATCGAAAGAAGTGACAAAAATTTTTGGTAAAATTTCACATGGTAAAAAATCTTTAAAATTAAAAGTAAAAGAAACTCAGACAAAGCCAGGAATTTTGGTAAAATTTAAAAAAACAGATCAGACACACTTTGTTTTAGGTTTACGAAGTTATGATTTATTTTATAAGAAAAATGCAGTACTTTCCGTATTGGCGGGAGTCCTAGGTGGAGGAATGAGTTCAAGACTTTTCCAGAAATTACGCGAAGAAATGGGTGTCGGATATTATGTACGTGCATATAACGATGCTTATACAGATCATGGTTTTTTCCAAGTTTCGGCGGGGGTGGATAATAAGAGGATTTATGAGGTCATAGAAGCAGTTTTAGAGGAGTGTAAAAAATTAAAGGAACAAAAAATTTCTAAAGAAGAATTAAATAAAGTAAAAGAATTTTTGATAGGTAATATGAAGCTCTCTTTAGAGTCCAGTGATGATATTGCTAGCTTTTATGGGATGCAAGAACTTTTAAAGCGTGAAATAAAGGAGATAGAACAAAAATCAGACGAGATTAGGAAAGTTACAGCGTTAGAAATACAGATTTTAGCTAAAAATATATTTAAAGATGATAAACTCAACTTAGCTCTTATTGGGCCATTTAAAGATAAAACAAAATTTTCTAAGGTATTGAAATTTTAGGTGTTTTTAAAATTTAATATTTTATGGTACTATAATGATATGTTTGAGAAGAATAATATTACTTCTATTTCAATAAATACTGGGACGATAATTCGTTTCTTTTTAGTTGCGCTTGCATTTTTCTTGATTTGGTTCTTGAGGGATTTATTCCTTGTTCTTTTGACAGCTATTATTATAGCTTCTTTTGTAGAGTCAGGAGTTCCACATTTTAGAAAGATAAAAGTCAATCGTATTTTAGCAGTAGTTATAATGTATGCTTCGGCGATTCTTTTCTTAGCATTTTTATTTTATCTTTTCGTTCCACTCTTAATAACTGAAATTTATAACTTTTCTGTTTTTTTGTCTGCCTATGCTCCAGATTCTTCTATAATAAATTATTTCAAGAATGACGCATTTGCTGGAGCCAAAGATATCGTTAGCAATCTTTCTCATAGTTTGTCTCTTACCACATTGCTTGATACTTCAAGAGCATTTATCACCAATCTTTCTGGTGGATTCTTCCAAGTACTTTCTGTCGCTTTCGGAAGTATTTTTAACGTTGTGCTTATTGTTTTAATTTCTTTTTATCTTTCGATCCAAGAGAAAGGTATAGAGAATTTTTTGAGAATTATTTTACCTATAGAGTATGAGGAATATGCAGTAGATTTATGGGAGCGTTCTCGAAGGAAGATAGCATTATGGATGAAGGGGCAGATGCTTCTTGGTGTACTCATAACCATTCTGACTTACCTTATGTTGTCTATTATGGGTATTCAATATGCTCTTCTTTTGGCTATTATCGCTGGAATAATGGAGCTTGTTCCTTACGGTATTTTGGTTGCACTTATTCCTGCTGTTTCCTTTTCTTTTCTTTCGGGAGGAATAGGAAGTGCACTTATGGTTGCTGGAGCTTATACCATCCTTCATCAATTTGAAGTTTTTCTATTTTCTCCTCTTATTATAAAGAGCGTAGTTGGTCTTTCTCCACTTGTGGTGATCATTGCTGCAGTCGTCGGTTTTGAATTAGGTAGTTTTTGGGGTTTAGTTTTAGCCATTCCTGTGTCTGTCTTTTTGATGGAATTATTAAGTGACCTTGAAAAACATAAAACTTTTGCTAGAGAAAAAAATGAAAAAAAATAGTTTTTATTTAACAACGACACTACCTTATGTGAATGCACCTCTTCACATGGGGCATGCACTTGAGCTTGTCAGGGCAGATACGATCGCTCGTTATAAAAAGCTTGCTCAATTTGATGTATATTTTAATACTGGTACTGACGAGCATGGAATGAAAATTTATGAAAAGGCAAAAGAAAAAGGAAAAGAAGTTCAAAGTTTTGTGAATGAAGCTTTTGAGACATTTAGGGATCAGATAAAAATGTTTGGAGTTACAGAAGATATACACTTCGTTCGCACTACAGACAAACATCATGTTGAATCTGCGCAATATTTTTGGGAACTTGTCGCGAAAAATGGTTTTATATATAAAAAAAATTATGAATCAAAATATTGTATCGGGTGTGAAAGTGAAAAGACCGATTCTGAATTAGAAAATGATGAATGCAAAGAACATAGAGGCGTAAAAGTTTCTATAATCAACGAAGAGAATTATTTTTTCAAATATAGTGCATTTGCTGATAAACTTCTCCATTTTTATGAAAAAAATCCAAATTTTATAATACCAGATTTCCGTTTTAATGAAATAAAAACTTTTGTTAAGAATGGTTCACAAGATTTTTCTATTTCAAGATTAAAATCAAAAATGCCTTGGGGGATAGAAGTACCAGGTGATTCTGACCAAGTCATGTATGTTTGGTTTGATGCATTAGTAAATTATATCTCTACACTTGGTTGGCCCGAAAATAAAGAACAATTCGAAAAATTCTGGGTAGATGGTACTCCTACACAATACTGTGGCAAAGATAATACTCGTTTTCAGGGGGCTATGTGGCAAGCTATGCTTATGGCTGCGGGATTACCAAATTCTCATCAAGTAATTGTGGATGGTTTTATCACGGGCGAGGGTGGAGTCAGAATGTCTAAATCATTAGGTAATGGAGTTGATCCGAGAGATATTGTGAATGAATATGGGATTGATGCTTTGCGATATTTTCTTTTGAGAGAAATAAGTAGCTTTGAAGATAGCCCATTTACTATAGAGAGATTTAAAGATGCTTATAATTCAGGGCTTGCAAACGGGTTAGGCAATTTAGTTTCGAGAATAATGACTATGGCAGTAAACTATGGAGTGAAATTAAATAAAGATGAGTTAAATATCAAATATTTTGAAGAAAAAAGGGAGGATCTTGAAAATTATGATATTCATAAATTTATAAATTGGATTTGGAGTTGTTTAGGTAGCTTAGATGAGTATATCCAAAAAAATGAGCCATTTAAAAAAATTAAAATAAATAAAGAAGAGGCAGAAAAAGATGTACATTATTTATTACTACATTTATATAAGGCAGCATTGGCTATAGAACCAGCTCTCCCAGAGACATCACAAAAAATTCAGGAGTTGATCAGGGAAAACAAAAAGCCAGAGAAGCCGTTGTTTTTGAGGAGGGAATAAAATATTAACTAATTTATTATGGTTGAAGAATTTCCAAACAAAGAAAATGAAAGAATGTCCTATAATTCTTTCGCAGACTTGGTAAAGTCAGAAATCCAAGGTGAAGATTTTGATATTCAAATAGAAAAACGTGATTCACAGATTGCTTTCTTTGCTCCTCATGGAGGAAAGATCGAGCCGGGCACGACAGAGATTGTACATTATTTAGCTGGTAATGAATATTCTTTTTATTCTTTCGTAGGTAAAAAAGGTTCTAATAATTTTCTTATGCATATAAGTAGTAATTCATTTGATGAACCACAAGCTTTAGAATTAGCTAAAAGTGTTGATAGAGTTATTACTATTCATGGAATGAAGGGAAATGATGTTGAGAAGATCACCTTAGGGGGATTGGATAAGGAACTCATTTTAAAGGTAAAACAGCAATTATTAAATGTAGATTTCCCTGTAGAAATTGCTGATGCTGATTCGACTCTCAAGGGTGTTAGTATAGAAAATATATGTAATAAAGGGAATAGCGGTAAAGGTTTACAGATAGAGATTAGCAGAATGTTAAGACAAAAGCTTGTTTCAAATGAGATAGACCTTGAAAGGTTCAGAAGAGCGATAATGAATTCCATTCAGTAAATAAATAACATGCCAAAATATATAGATATACATGCTCATGTTAATTTTAAGGTTTTTGAAGAAGACCATGATGCCGTCGTTCGTAGAGCGTTAGATAATGATACTTGGTTTTTTAATGTAGGAACGCAGATTGATACTTCGCGTGAAGCGATCAAGTTGGCTCATAGATACGATGAAGGTGTTTTTGCAATTATTGGATTACATCCTATACATACAGATAAATCTTTTCATGATGATGAAGAATTGGGTGTAATAGAAAAAGAATTTACCCGGTTAGTAGATGTTGGCGATGTGGCTTCGCCACGCACTAAAAGTGCATCGCCAACATTCACTACCGGGTTTACTTCCCGTGGAGAGATTTTTGATAAAAAAATTTATTTAGAACTTGCGAAAGATCCGAAAGTCGTAGCTATAGGTGAGTGTGGCCTTGATTATTTTCATTTGGACGAAAATTCGATAGAAAAGCAAGAGAAAGCTCTAATTGAACAAATCAAGTTGGCAAATGAGGTAGGTAAGCCTTTGATGATTCATGTTAGGAATAATTATGAAGATGAAAAAAGAAATGCATATGATGATTTATTAAAAATTTTAAAGAAACATGCAAAAGTTAAAGGTGTTATACATTTTTTTGAAGGCAGTTTAGAAAATGCGAAAGATTTTATATCCTTTGGTTTTATGATTTCTTTTACTGGTGCCATCACTTATCCAAAAAGAAAAAATGGAAGGAATTGTGATTATGAGGGAATAATAAAAAATATTTCCCTAGAAATGATATTGGCTGATACAGATTCACCATATATGGCACCGATTCCTTATCGTGGAAAACGTAATGAGCCTGTTTATGTTAAAGAGATAGTTAAAAGAATTGCGGAGATAAAGGGTCTTTCTCTAGAAGAAGTGGCAAAAACGATCGTAAATAATGCTAGAAAGCTTTTTGACATTTAGGTTTAATATTGCTAGTATATTTGAGTCTCATTTGTTCCGGCCTTATAGTCGGAACACAAACCCTCGCCGATGGCGGGGTGAAGGTCCGAAGTGAGATTTATTAAAAATAATTTAAAATTTATAGCTAAATGGAAAATAATAATGAAGATGTAGAGATAAATTCTCGTGTTTATGAGGTTGGTTATCTTTTAGTACCTACATTAGGAGAGGAAAGTATGCCAGGTGTATATAGTAGTTTGAAGGATCTTGTTGTTAGTTTAGGTGGGGAAATCATTTCAGACGAGATGCCAAGAATGATCTCTCTTGCTTATACGATGTCCAAGGTTGTTCAAAACGTTCGAAGTAAATTTGATTCAGCTTATTTTGGTTGGGTCAAATTTGAGATGAATCCTGAGAAAGTTTTAGAATTGAAGAAAAAGTTGGATCTTGATCCAAACTTTATCAGATTTTTGATCTTGAAGACTGTCAAAGAGAATACTATTGCCGCAAAGAGATTTATTCATAAAGATTCTAGAAAGAAAGTATCAAGTCCTAAAAAAGAAGGTGAAAATGAGACTTCTCTACCTATCGATAAAGAGGAGATAGATAAAGAGATAGATGCGATGGTTGCAGTTTAATTATTAATTAATACAAAAAATAAAATTATGTATTTAAATAAAGCAATTGTAATAGGAAATCTTACTCGTGATCCAGAAATCCGTTCTCTCCCTTCAGGTATTAAAGTTTGTTCTTTCTCTCTTGCCACAAATCGTGTCTGGAAAGATAAGAATGGTGCACGTCAGGAATCTACTGATTATCACAATGTTGTAGTATTTGGGCGACAAGCAGAGACAGTCGCTCAATATATGAAAAAGGGGAGTTCAATATTAGTCGAAGGTAGAATGCAGACAAGGAGTTGGGATGATAAAACAAGTGGAGAAAAGAAATATCGCACAGAAATAGTAGCTGATCGTACGCAATTTGGTCCAAAGAGTAGTGGTGGTTCGAGCCCTAGTGTACAAAGTGTAGATGGAGGGAAAGCTCAAAATGCGAAAGGTCCTGAAGAAATAGATACCATAGAGTATCCAGAAGAAGACATTAATCCAGAAGATATACCATTTTAATTATAAAAAAATATGAAACAAGATTATTTTTCAGCGAACAATATAAAATACATAGACTACAAGGACATAGATATCCTTAAAAAGTTTTTAAATCCTAATGGGAAGATTATGAATCACAAGCGTACAGGTGTGACGATGAAGAATCAACGCGCTTTAGCTAGTGCTATCAAAAATGCTCGATTTTTAGGTTTACTACCTTTTGTAGCTAGATAAATAGTTTAATTATAAAATTAACTAGAAATACTATTTCTATAGTATAGAAAACATGCTTCAATATAACGAAATTAGAGAAAAAAAGATTATTATCTATGGTGATGAACCTTGTGAAGTTATAGATTCACATGTAGCAAGAACTCAGCAAAGAAAACCACAAAACCAAGTAAAGTTGAAAAGCTTGATTTCAGGCAAAACGATTGCTGCTACCTTTCATGTTTCTGATTCTGCTGATGAAGCGGATATAGAAAAAAGAGAAATAAAATTTCTTTATCATAATAAAGGAGAATACTGGTTTTGTCCTCCAGATGATTTAAAAAATAGATTTAAATTAGATAGCTCTCTTGTTGGAGATGCTGGTAAATTCTTTAAAGAAAATGGAATAGTTATAGCTTTGGTTTGGAGTAATGAAGAAGATGAAGAAAAAATCATCAAAATAACTTTACCTATTAAAATGGAATTCAAAGTAAAAGAAGCACCTCCAGCGGTAAGAGGAGACACCTCAAAGAGTGGTAACAAGACGATTACTTTAGAAAATGGCACGACATTAAATGCTCCGATGTTTATAGAAGAGGGAGATACTATCCGTGTAAATACTGAAACAGGAGAATATGTAGAGAGAGTTTAGATTTCTTCTGAAAACTTTTTACGAATCTCTTTTAATATTTGTTCTGCTATTTTGTAATTTTCTTTTAAGAACGTACGTGTAGAATCATAACCTACACCGAGCTTTACTTTCTCAGCTTTTTCTCCGGCAGGCATATAAAAATATGAATTGCCAGTCTTTTCTACGATTTTAAATTTCTCTCCTAAGGCTATTACTTCGCCTTCTTTTGAGATTCCTTCGTTATAGATAATATCAAATTCTGTTTGTTTGAAAGGCGCAGCGACTTTATTTTTGACTACTTTTACGCGTGTACGACTTCCGACGATATCTTCTCCTTTTTTAATTTGAGCTATTTTTCGTATATCAAGTCTGACAGAAGTGTAGAACTTGAGAGCTTTTCCTCCTGGAGTTGTTTCAGGGTTGCCAAACATCACTCCTATTTGCATTCTTATTTGATTGATAAAAATAACGACGGTTTTGCTTCTAGAAACGATAGCTGTGAGTTTACGAAGTGCTTGGGACATGAGTCTGGCTTGTTTACCTACATGATATGCTCCCATATCTCCCTCGATTTCATCTTTTGGGGTGAGGGCAGCGACAGAGTCCACGACGACGACGTCGATTTTCCCTGTTCGCACGAGACTTTCTACTATTTCAAGTGCTTGTTCACCTGTATCTGGTTGAGAGATTAATAGATTATCGATGTTGACTCCGAGTTTTCTTGTGTACTCTGGATCCATAGCATGTTCAGCATCTATGTATGCGCAGACACCTCCAAGCTTTTGTGCTTCGGCCACTATGTGAAGGGAAAGGGTAGTCTTACCAGAAGATTCGGGGCCAAATATCTCAATAATTCTTCCGCGAGGTATACCTCCGACACCGAGTGCCATATCGAGTCCGATGGAACCCGTCGGTATTGTATTTATATCTACTTTTGGTGAATCACCAAGCTTCATGATAGATCCTTCTCCGAATTTTGCTTGTATCGCTTTTATTGTGTCATCAAGCATTGATACACCCATTGTCTTATCTTCCTTTTTCTCTTTTTTCTTTTGCATATTGTTTGCTTTTTATTAATTGAATGATTTTACTTTTTTAAATGGTCTGGCTGGGGTAGGGGACCCAGGGAACCGAGGACCTTTAAAAAAGAAGAATCATTTAATTAATACATTAATTTATAATCTTTTTCGTCACTATTCCCAAACTCATCACGAGCATAAAGGGTCACTATATTATAGCCTGAAAGTAGGGCTATTGTCTCGTTGAAATTTCCTTGTTGATCTACTGATATGGCTCTGTCATTTAACGTTAAACTCACAGCATTTTTAGCATTTCCTGTTATTTGGACGACATTATTTGTCATTTTAGCTCCATCTGTTATATTTACGTTTTTTATTTTTACACCGAAAATCAAATCTCTTGATATAAAAAAAGCATAAAAAATAATAAAAAGCGACAAAATCAATAAAGCTCCTATTTTTAATATTTTTTTACTGGACCAGGTTGTCTCCATTTTCATCATGTTCAATTTTTTCTAATACTTCTCTTGGTTTGGCACCATCACCTGCACTTATCACTCCACGCTCTTCGAGTTTATCCATAAGTCGAGCCGCACGAGCATAGCCAAGTTTTAATTTTCTTTGAAGATATGAAGTTGATGCTTTTCCTGCCTCTATCACACAGAGTCTAGCTTCCTCATACATTTCATCGTCATCATCATTGTCCTCATCTTCTAGTGTACTTTCAAAAATGCTTTTATCAGCAGATATTGATCCTGTCGTTAGAGATATTTCATCGGATATTTCATCTTTATATGCATCTACTAAATATTTAACAACTTTTTTGACTTCTGTTTCCGATATGAATGCGCTTTGTAAACGTTCTGGCTGAGCTTCTCCTGAGGAATAAAGCATATCACCAGCACCTAAGAGTTTTTCTGCTCCACCAGCATCGAGGATTGTACGTGAGTCTATCTGTGAAGATACTTTTAAAGCGATACGAGCAGGAATGTTTGCCTTAATGAGCCCGGTGATGACATTCACTTCTGGACGTTGAGTAGAAAGAATCAAATGTATGCCTACAGCCCTAGACATTTGTGCGAGACGGACGATTGCGGATTCGAGTTCTCTTGGGTAAGAGCTCATAATATCTGCTAATTCGTCTATTATAATGACAATGTATGGCAAACGATCTGCATCTACTTCAGTTTTTACACCATTATCGTCGGTTTTGGTCTTTTTAGGATTTTTGCCAAATATGTTGGTGTGATAAGACTCAATGTCTCGTACAGATTCTGCTTCTAATATGTCATAACGGCGATCCATTTCTCTAGCAGCCCATTTTAGGGCAAGGATTGTTTTTTTAGCTTCAGTTATTACAGGTGTGAGTAGGTGAGGAATGTTGTTGTAAAGAGTGAGCTCAACACGTTTTGGATCTATCAAAATTAGCTTCAAATCGTCTGGTCCGTTTCTGTAGAGAAGGGAAGCGATCATAGAATGTATTGTCACCGATTTTCCAGATCCAGTCGTACCTGCCACAAGGCAATGTGGCATTTTTGCGAGGTTTCCAAAAAGTGCCTTACCAGAAATTTCGCGACCGAGTGCCACAGTGAGAGGCTTTGAAGAATTTTGAAACTTACTATCTGCAAGTAGTGTGGCTAGCCCGACTATGGATTTCGATTTATTTGGTATCTCAATACCGACGAGTGACTTGCCGGGGATAGGAGCTTCGATACGGATAGGATGTGCTGCGAGAGATAGTGCTAAGTCATTTTGCAATCCTACTATACGTGAGAGCTTCACCCCCTCGGCTGGTTTCAATGCGTAACGTGTCACTGTAGGCCCGATGGTTATCTCGTCCATCTCGACTTCAATGCCAAAGTTTGCGAGAGTGCGTTTGATGATATTCGCATTAGCTTTGATGTCTCCCGTATTTGGTTTACCCTGATCCTCTTCTAGTAATGAGAGCGGGGGAGGGACATAAGTGGATACGAGTCCACCTTTTCTTTTTCTAATCGGCATCTCTTCCTCCTCTTCTTCCTCTTTTTTATTTATTCCTAAAACTTTTTTTACTTTTTCTTTTGTGTCCTCCTCTTCCTCCGGCATAGATTTTTCTACCTCTTTTATTTCATTTTCATTTAATGTATTGAGAGACAAATCTTTTTTTTTCATGAGAAGTCCCCAGATCTTTTTCAAAGATGGACCGAGATCGAGTCTAGCATCAAACATCACAAGAATGGAGATGATCAAGATTGCTCCAAGGAAAATTATACTAGCATAGACGTCGAACAATGCGACGAGTGGAGTCGATAAAATCCTTCCCAAGAATCCTCCCGCATGCTCTGAAGAAACGACATCTATCATGCCGAGACTTGAGAGTAGGAACATCGTTCCACTTATGGAGCGTGTCCATCCGATATTTGGAGTTTCTGATTTCAGAAAAGAAGATCCAAGTAGTATGAAAAGGATAGGAAGAAGAATATATCCGATACCAAGGAAATAATTTAAAAAGTCATAAACAAAATTGCCAGCTTTTCCTGCAGAAGAGAACATTGACATTAAAAAAAATATTGCTAAAACAAAAAAAAGAATTGCCCAAATTCCGTGCTTTGTTTCAGTTTTTAATTTGTTAAAAAATTCTTTATTTCCATTATTACCTTTTTGCTTTTTCTGTTTGTCATTTTTTGCCATATGTTCATTTTATCACTTTTTATCATTTAAGTTAAATTCACTTTATAATAAAAAATTTTTGATAAAGTTTATATTTTTCTCGGGTCCTCGAGGCAGAGCCCCAGACCAGCTCCAAAAACATAATACTTTATCAAAAATTTTTAAAGAAAAACAAGGCTAATGTTTTTAAGGGATTTTGATTGTGGATATTTTCAGCAAGTGTAGCATTTTAAATGCCTTGCGCAGGAGTTTAGAAAATAAAAATGGTATTCCATTTATTATTTTCTTGAACGACGAGCAGAGCAAAAATAAAGCTTTATTTTATGTGTGCATTTTAAAGGCTACACTTGCTGAAAATCTTTTAAAATGGACTTGCATTTTCTTTTGTCCTATATATAATGGACAGCATGTTAGGTGAAAATAAAAACCTAAAAGACTCTCCAAAAGGTTCTATAAGAGACACTGTATCAAGGTCTTTGACTTCATATGATATAGACACTCCCAATATGTATAGCCCTTTACCTTATACTAAAATAAATAAGCTTATTACTGCTCTCTACATGGTCACAGACACTATGGAAAAGGACGAACCCATTCGTCTCAAATTAAGGACATTGGGTGTAGAAATTTTATCAGACACAGCTTCAGGACAGAGAGGAAACCTTAACGGACTTAATGAAAAGATTGTCTCAATCCTGTCCTTTTTAAGTATTTCTTTTGACATTAGGATGATATCTGAAATGAACTCCAATATCCTAAGAAAGGAGTTTGAGGAGTTGAAACTATCTATTCAAGAATTTACTTCCAGAAACAATCTATGGCTTGAAGGATTTTTAGAGACACCTCAGGTGTCTTTGTCTGATAAGGAAAAGGATTTTTCTAAAGGACATAACCCATCACTTTATAAAGGACAGTCAACTAGAATTGGTGTCCAAAAGGGAAGTACATTAATGAATGCTTTAAATAAAGTTGAGCATGGATCTGCCCTTCGAAGCTTTAGCGAAGATAGGGGATTAATAAAGAAAGGGAGGAGGGATTCAATAATAAAAGTTTTAGGACAAAAGCCAGATGGAATGAGTATAAGAGACATAGCAGTTGCACTTCAAGGTGTCAATGAAGAAGTCGGAGAGAAAACTTTACAACGTGAATTAGTTTCCATGGTAAAAGACAATGTCCTTAAGAAAACTGGAGAGAAACGTTGGAGTCAATACTTTTTAAATCAGAAAAATCACTAAATTATCTATTTTAAAAACCACGCATATTCGCCTGTTGGCGAATTGCTATGCTCGGCTACCCGCCTGCGCAATGCTTTTTAAGATAGTTAATTTAGTGATTTTTATGGATATTTTTTGTACTTTTATCTAGTGTCAAACGTCTACTTTAATTATAGGGTCTATTTAGGTTGCTTTTTGATTAAAATTATGAGAATATAGATGTATGGATTATACAGGTTTTCTCTCAAAAAGGAACCTGCTTCGTACGAAGCCTTTGGCTTTTGTTCGGGGTTATCCACATAGTCTATTGCTCTAGCCTAGAGCTATATATTATAATGTTTGGGTGTACACAGATTGCTCACTGTAAAGTGTGTTCTGTGTTCGCAAATGTTATTTGTTTTCATTCACGATTTCGTCGAAAAAATCTTGAAGGAGAGCAAGCCCATCAAAGGTCAAAAATTTGTATGGGTAAAAGAAAGGTCATTGAAAACTAAATAACTAAATGAGAAATATATTTCTGATTTAGTGAATATTTTAACGAAATAAATTTGTTGAAATAGTTTTGTTTTCGTTTAGTTTAAATCTGTTCATTATTAAATTTATTTACCGCATTATTAATTTTTAAAAGTTATAGGTGAATAAAAAAATAATGATAGAAAAATACGCTTTTAGTTTTGTCGAAACTAATTAATGGCGTAGTAAAAAATTATGAGTAAATTATTAAAATCAAAATTTCTTTTAGGAGTTATGCTAGTAGCAGTTTTGGTTGCAGGAGCTGTCGCTCTTGTACCTAAAGCTAATGCTCAGCAAGCGATTGTAACAGCAGCTGATATTCAGTATGCGGCTACAGTTCGCGCAGGTAGTTCAGGACAAGCTGCATTAATTTGGCAGAGATTTCTTAATGGTTACAGTACCACCGCTCAATTAGTTGAGGATGGAAAATTCGGACCATTATCTGAAGTTCAAGCTAAAGCTTGGCAGGGTTCCAGAGGTTTAGCAGCTGACGGTGTTCTAGGCGCAATGTCCAGAGCTTCCGCTGTCGCTCAAATCAATGCTGGTGCTCCAGCTAGTGCTTTCTTACCAGGTTGTACATCAACCGTAGGATTCAGTTCAGTAACTGGTTTGGCATGTAATGGTGCTGTTACTGGTAATTATCCAGCAGGCTGTACATCAGCAGCAGGATACAGTACAACAACAGGTTTATCATGTTCAACAGTTACGACTTATCCAGCAGGCTGTACATCAGCTGTAGGATACAGTTCAACAACTGGCGTAAAGTGTGATTCAACAACTGGAACAGTAACTGGCGGAGCAGGAAATATTTCTGCTTTAACAAAACTTTCAGTTTATAATGATGAGGAAGTAAATGAAGGTGATTCCGCAAAGGTTCTCGCATTTGAGGTTAAAGCTGATAATGGTTCAGATTTGAATCTTACATCTTTAAAGCTTAAATTTACACATGCTGCGAATGGTGGATCTGGTTCTTACCGATTAGATCGTTATATGAGTGATGTTGCTATATATATGGGTTCAACTAAAGTTGGATCACTTTCTACAAGTAACTTCACAAGAGATACCTCTAATAATACATACAGTGGTTCTATCCCACTTTCAGGAGTAATAGTAAAAGCTGGTCAGAAAATAACATTAGTTGTTGAAGTAACAGCTAATAGTACTATTGATTCAACAGATCAACATAGTGCAGGTTTAGACTGGACAGTAGCTACTGTTAGTGTACGTTATAATGATGCGACAGGTGCCATTTTGACAGATTCAACTATTGTTTCTGAATTAATTGCTTTCTCAAGTGTTGTTAGTTCAGGTGACCTAGCACTTAAACTTGCTACAGCATCAGGTAATCCTACAACTGGAGTTGTCACATTAAGTGAAACAGGTACAACAGTTGTACCAATGCTTACCTTTAGTTTGAAGGCAACAGGTGGTGCTATGGATATTACAAAACTTCGATTTGCTGCAACTTCAACCGGGGATTCTGATGGTATGGTTGAAATGGTAAATAGTTGGGAACTCTTTAAAGGAACAGATTCGATTGCCGTAGCAGATTCAGACCCATCAACCTCAACGTCATGGGATTATGCTAATAAAGAAACGGCTGGAACAGTTATTTTCTCTGATATTTCTGGTCTTACTCTTGAGAAAGATACGACTACAGTCTTTACAGTTAAGGCAACAATGAAAGCACTTGCAACAACTTCAGGTGCTGCTATCTTTGACCAAGCAGACAATTTGAAGCTCTCATTCTTGGGTGCAGATCTTACTGATGTAACAAAGGTTCTTGTTGAGACAACAGAAGGTGGTGATACTGTACTTACTGGTGATAGAACAGGTTCTGCAACTGGTAATATCCAAACATTCTATACAAAGGGAATGGTTGCTACTTTAGTATCTGCAACTGGCACAAGACAGGTATCTCCTGATACTGCTACATTGACTGATTCTTATACAGGGGTTATCAACTTTGATATTACCGCTATCGGTGAAGATGTATATATTGATAAAAGTGCATTATTTGACACTACAATAGCTTCTTTGCCAACTGGAGCAGGACAAGGTGTTGTTTACTATATTGCTAAAAATGGTTCTATAGTAGATCAAGCAGTGGCTAACTATGCTGTTGGCCCAACATCTATTCTCACAGCTGATGGAGCAACAACAGACGATAGTACAACCGACTTTATGGTTAAAGAAGGAGCTACTCGTCGTTTCCATTTGACAGCTACATTAAGTCTTGATACAACAGGTACAGATGGTGATGGTTACTACCAAATAAAGCTTGGTTCGATTAACTGGGATCCAGCAGATGCTACTGCTGCTAAGTTCTACACAATTAATCTAACTGACTTTATCTCACCTGTTTCTGCAGCTGCAATAAGTGACTATGCTCTTTAATTAGAGTTTAGAATCTAAGATTTAAGATTAGTTATGGTTAATACGCCTTAAAAAGTATTCAAAAAACCACCCCGACGGGGGTGGTTTTTTGTTTGGTTATTTATATAAAAAGATATCCACAGTTTACTTGTTATCATATTTATTGTTTTAGTTCTATAATAGATGTATAAATTACCATTGAAGGTCGTCTTGATGGTGATACGTTTATTGTCTTTAAAAATTATTATTATTAATTATTATTAATTATCCGTTTTTACGGAAAAAAATTATGAAGTTTAATTTAAAAAATGTTTTTCTTTCAGTCGGAATGTTTGTTTTTGCTTTAGCTTTGTTTACAGGTAAAGCAGAAGCAGCAACAGTCACTTCAGCTTCTGGTGGTGATTGGAATGCAGGTCTTACTTGGGTAGGGGGTAATCCTCCTCAAACTGGAGATTCTGTAGTTATTGCTTCAGGACACCTTGTTACTTTGTCATCAACTCCAGTGGCAACATCAATTGTAAATCTTACAATAAACGATGGAGTTTCAACAACAGCTCTTACTATGTCTGGAGCAAGTACTACACTTACAGCCACGGGAACTGTAACCGTTGCTACTCCGACAGGAGATTCTGCTACAACTACTCTTGCTGTTGGTAATGCTACATTATTGGCTCAAAACTTAGCTATTACAGGAGGGGCAGCAACAAGAATTTCTCAAGTTACAATAAGTACTGGAACGATAACAACTTCTGCTGCTATTACTCTTGCTGCAAATGCTCAAAGTTCATTAGTTTCTACGGGTATTAGTCATATCAATGTTGGTACAAATTTGACTCTTGGGGCAGCATCAGTATTTAATGCTACAAATAGTCTTGTTGCTGTTGGTGGTGATTTTACAGCTGGTGGGACATTTACTGGTACTGGTAGTACTATTACTTTTAATGGAACTGGTGCACAAGCAATGGGTGCTTATACTACATACAACAATGTTACTATTGCTGGTACGGGAAATACAGTTACTCCAACTGGTAGCACTGTTACTATCGGTGGAAATCTTCTTGTAACTACTGGAACCCTTGACACATCGACTTATACATTTAATGTTACTGGTACTACTACAGTAGCTACTACAGGAACATTATCATTCACTAGTGGTACTAAAACTTTTACAGGTCTTGTTACTTTAAATAGTAATACAACTTTAACAGGTAGTACTGTAAACATCGGTGCTGGAGGCCTTAGTGTAGCTGCTGGTACTCTTGCTACGGCTGATTCTGTCTTAACTGTCACAGGAACCACTACAATTGCTAGTGGAGCGACAATAAACTTTTTAAGCGCAACAGGTCTTAAAACTTTTACAGGAAATGTATCAAATGTTGGTACATGGACTGAAGGAGCAGTGGCTGTTGCTATTACTTTCGCAGGGAATTTAGCAAATACTGGTACATTCACTGCTACTCCAAATACTACTGGTGTTCACACATTTTCTTCTGCGACATGTGCTCTCTCTGGAACATTAGCCATTCCAAGTGTAAGTGTTTCTGGAGTATGTTCTAACTCTGGTACATTGACAGTATTAACATTACTTACTATTGCTGGAACATTAAACAATAGTGGTACGGTTACAGCTACGACAGCTTTATCTGGAGCAGGGACTGGATTTGTTAACGGTGCTACTGGTATTTTAAATATTGATGGTCTTTCTGCAATTACCAACTTAAATGTTTCAACAGCAGGAAACACTGTTAATTACAGAGGGACAGGGCAAACAATAAATGCAGCTCTTGCTGGAACTCCTAATACTTATAGTAACCTAGGACTTTCTGGTAGTGGTATAAAAGCTGCTACAGCAACTAGTCTTGCTATAGGTCGAACCCTTACCATAACAGCAGGAACTTTAAGTTTAGCAACTGCAAATACTTATACTGCGAATAAACTTTATTTTGGTACAGCCTATCAAAAGAAAGGTACATGGGGTTCAACAGGTTCTACAAGTCCAGTTGCGACACATACAAATAATACATACTTTACTACTGCAGCTGATGGTATGATAACCATTGCTCTTGGTAAAACTACAAGTGATTCAGATGAACCTATTACAGTTACTACAACTCCAGATACAACTCCAGATACAACTCCAGATACAACTCCAGATACAACTCCAGTAGTTCCACCAGCTGTAACTCCAGGATGTTCAGCAGGGAATTTGTTTAATACATCCACTGGAGCAGCATGTGTTAATAATGAGACACTTCAAATTCCAGGATGTGGGAATAGAGCAACTGGCTTCAGTACATCAACGGGAGCTTCTTGTGTTGGGAATCATGTGACGACCGTCACACCTCCTACGACTTACAATTTTGGAACGGCTGTTTTGAAAAATGGAAGTCAAGGTGCTGCTGTCATAGAATTACAAAAATTCTTAAATGCTAAACTAAATCTTGGTTTGGTTCTCGATGGCAAATTAGGTCCAAAGACGATCGCAGTTATCAAACAATGGCAAGCTGCTAATGGTTTAGTATCCGATGGTCTTGTTGGTCCTATGACGAAACAGATGATGAATTCTCAAGCTCAATAGATAATTTATCTTTTAGAATTTAATTTTAAAAAGTAAATTTAACCAGCCCCAGACGTAAAACGTCTGGGGCTGGTTTGTTTTATTCTTTCCCAGACGTTGGACGTCTGGGGTTGTGGATAAGTCCCAGACGTCCAACGTCTGTAGGTTTATCCACAGAAGGAAGGGTAAAATTTTTGTGTTGTGAGATAATAATTAAATTACATTTATAATTTAATTTAAAATATTTTAAAAAGATTTCCAGACGTCCAACGTCTGGAAATCTTAATTTATTATGAGAAAAAATCCTCTCGTAACTGATCAGTATTATCATATTTTTAATAGGGGTGTTGATAAAAGAGACATTTTTACAACCAAAAAAGATATAGATCGTTTTGTTTTAAGTGTAAAGAAGTTTAATACAATTAAACCAATAGGGAGTATTAGGGATAAATCGGGTATCGTATGTATGGGAGAGCAAAACGTTTTAGTTTCTATTGTTTGCTATTGTTTTAACCCAAATCATTTTCATTTTGTTCTAAAACAAGAGATAGATGGAGGTATTTCTGAATTTCTAAAAAGATTGTTGGGTGGGTATACAAAATACTTCAATGAAGTACATCATCGCAGTGGGGCACTATTCCAAGGTAGATTTAAATCTAATTTGATAAGTGACGAACAGTATTTTTTAAAGGTTTTTCCTTATGTAAATGTCAATTACATGATTCATGATATACCACCTGAGAAAAGTTGTCTGATTGTATCTAGTGATAAAGAATATGAGAGAATGAATTTTAAGATAGTTTCTAAAAAAGAAGCAGCTATCCTCCTTGAATTTTATGGTGATAATTTAAATTTTAAAGAGGAATGTTTAAAAGTAGCTTCTTTAGTTAGAGAACAAAGAGAACAATTTCCTATTTTTCTAAAAGAAGATTTTTCTATTGATGTCTAACATTATAAAAAAATTGCAAGTAATTTTTCTCCCAGACGTTGGACGTCTGGGAGTGTGGATAAGTCCCAGACGTCCAACGTCTGTAGGGTTCTCCACACTTTTTCTTTTGATTAATTTATTTTAATAATATAATTTGGAAATGCAAAAAATGAAAATATTAAAATTTACTTTTTTAATTTTACTTGGACTATTTTTAATTTTAATTATTGGACGTGTGATCTATCGCAATAGTGAAGCAAAAACAAATGCGCAAGTAGAAAAAATTCATAATACTAAACTTACTATGGATGATGTGTTAGGGAAGAATCTTCCACCGGACCCAGGAGAAGAAGCTGGCAAGACTGTAGAGGGGATAGATGCAAACAACAATGGCATTCGTGATGACGTCGAGCTTGCGGTTTTTAAGGAGTATCCAAATTCTGCCAAAACTCGCGCAGTTCTTTTGCAGTATGCGTTGGTACTTCAGATTGAAACAGGGCAATTAGACATTAGTAAAGAGACAGCGACAGCAGTAGCAGAAAATGAATCACGTTCTTATGATTGTATTGGGAGAATTGTTTTAAAAGGTGATGGTGACTTACAAAAAATTGAATTATATCGTAATTTTGTTGAGAATTTGCAACTCAATACAAAAGAAAGAAAAGATTTAAAAATAAACTTCGATAAGAATGTAGGGAGTTTTAAATTACAATCAGGTTGTGATGTTGATGTTAGTTTATTATCAGATTAATTAAGAGTTAACTAAATATTTGTATGAAAAAAAGGATATCTTATATTCTTGTTGTGGTTTTGCTATTTTTAATTTGTTTTAAAAGTGTTTCGGCAAGTGAATTATGCACCTCGAAAGGTTATACGGTTACTACTATAAATGGTATATTCACGGACGAAAATGGTGCAAAGTTAAATGCATTTGCCTTAAAATATAAATTACCACCGAATTTTAATAATGAAACTATTACAGTAAATTATCTCTACAATCCTACCCATCTTTCTGGTGTGAAAGATTTAATTGATGCTGTGCAGCAAGGGCTTTTTGATGAAAAATCTGATTATGATCTTATTGAGATGCTAAATGATGCAAGTCAAAAAGTGACAACGCAAAAGCTTCTTCTTTTCGGTCATTCTCAAGGGAACTTTTATGCAAATAATTTTTACGATAAAATTGCTTCACAACAAGGTGGAGTTCCGAGCCAATCTATCGGTGTCTATGGTGTCGGAAGTCCCGCGAACCGTGTAGCAGGAGGAGGACAATATTTAACTTCTGATACAGACAATGTGATCGCGACGATGGTGGCACGTTTTATTAAAATTTTACCGCCGAATATTCACATACCACTTCAATCTAGTGATGGGAATGGGCATAGTTTTTCGGATGTTTATTTAAAATATCAAGGAGATAGAATTATTTCTGACATAAAAACATCTTTAAATAAACTTCAAAATAATGATGAACAATCATCACAAGAAACTTGTATTTCTCCACAAAAACTTACCGCTTTTCACAAAGTGCAAGGAGCGGTTTTGGCTTCTGCTGATTTTGTTATAAATAGTACAAAAAGTACTGCTAAATATATTGCAAATGGTGTGTATAATGTCGGTGCGACGATAGGGAGTGGAATACGAAGTGCTAGTCTAGCAATTGGGAATGTTTTTTCTGGTTTATCTGCGAATGTGATTGGGAGTTTACCCGAAGCAAATAGTTTGACGACGATACTTCCCGTTATACAAGAATCAACGAAAGATAATTCATCATCGGCAAATAAATTAGCTCTCGCTTCAGTAGATTTAGAAAAATCCGATAAAATAATAACTGAACCAGTTTTAGACTTAAATAAAAAAGAAGAAGTTATAAATAATATTCCTCAAATTTTTATTCCTAATATTCCAGTTGTTTCTAACACTATATATCATGGTGGTGGAGGAGGAAATGTAGGAGGTGGTGGAGGTTCAAATGTTTCAATACCAGAACCTGAAGTGACGCCGCAAAGAGATGTGGATGTAATTCCTGATCCTATACCCGACCCAGACCCAGTACTCTCAGATCCGACACCCGATCCTGTCCCGGATCCAATCCCAGAACCAACACCAGACCCTGTACCTGATCCAACTCC
This sequence comes from Minisyncoccota bacterium, assembly GCA_041667145.1. Taxonomy (GTDB): domain Bacteria; phylum Patescibacteriota; class Minisyncoccia; order Phycocordibacterales; family UBA9973; genus UBA9973. Next base: position 8,141 of record JBAYFP010000003.1, on the reverse strand, counting down.
TGATCCAACTCCAGACCCTACTCCTGATCCAGTTCCTGATCCTGTACTAGATCCGACACCAGACCCTGTACCGGAAGTAATTCCTCCAGTCGTTGTGCCTGATGTCATTCCTCCCGTTATCACTATTTTAGGAGACAGCCATGAAGCAGTCATAAGGGGTTCTACATATACAGATGCTGGAGCTACTGCTCTAGACAACATTGATGGAACGCTTACGGTCCAAACAACTGGCACTGTGGATACGACTCAGAATGGGGATTATGTTATCACATATACAGTATCTGATGTTGCAGGAAATATTTCTACGTTTACTCGTACAGTTACTGTCGCTTCAAAAAAATATATTGCGAAAAGTTCTTTTGGAAAAAATAATGGCGATGGCCGTAATTGGCAAGTTTGGGCATTTAACGGTTCGAATATGTATGATTGGACAGATACGTATGTAAACAATTATTTGCGTGAACAATTTAAAATTCAAAGTTATACGGGAGGATTCTGGTGTTCGCAATGTTTGCAACGTGGGATTTTTAAACACAACCCGCAAAATGGTTTTGAACCCTCAGATCTTATTTCTATGGGTGGGCTTGAAAGTAACCCACAAAATAATATGAACGGTTTTACATATGACGTATTGATTCAATGGGATGCTACTGGTTATACATATACTATCTCTCATGATTCTGTGATTGATTCGACAGGGCACACGGATGTTAGTGGGATGAATGATAATTTATGGGTTGGTTGGGATGGATCGTTCAACAACTTTCAAACATTTCCGTCGGGTGATTGGTATGGTATCCCTTATGGTTCACCCATGAGTCGTGAGGGAGGAGGGAGTATGATAATGAAACCTTTTCCAGTTTATAAAGGGCAATCTGTCTCAGATATTTCATCACTTTCTTTGCCGAACAAAGATTCACATGTAGGTACTGGTATTAGTCCAACACGTGGGAGAACAAATTTAACGGAGTTTACTTTTAAAGTTAATTACATAGATAAAAATAACAATGCACCACAAAATGTAAAGCTTCACGTTTTAAATACAGTTACCGATATTTCTTTTCCTGAAATTGAATTAGAGAAAATGTTGCAAAGTGAAGATATTTTAAGTGATGGAAATTTTGTAAATGGAGAATCATATATTACTAACAATATCTTATATGATACAGGTGAATATGATTATTATTTTACGGCTATAAACAGTGCAGGAAATGTTATACGCATTCCAGAAAAAGGTGCTTTGTATTTTGGAGTAGTTCCATCTACATATACTTATGTTGCTAATAAATCTTTTGGGACAAATAATGGTGATGGAAAAGATTGGCAAGTTTGGGCATTTAATGGTTCAAATATGTATGATTGGTCTGATACTTATGTGAATAAATATTTAAAAGAACAGTTTAAAATTCAAGCGTATTCAGGAGGATTTTGGTGTTCGCAATGTTTACAAAGAGGGATTTTTAATCATGACCCTCAAAAAGGATTTGAATCTACTGATATGATTTTGTCAGGTTTAGAAAATAATCCGCAGAACAATACGAATGGTTTGACTTATGATGTTACTATTCAGTGGGACCCTGCTGGGTATACGTATACCATCTCTCACAATAGTGTCGTCGCTGCTACTGGCCATACAGATGTCGCTAATGTAAATGAAAAAATGTGGGTTGGTTGGGATGGGTCTTTTAACAATTTCCAGACGTTCCCATCTGGAGATTGGTATGGTATTCCGTATGATTCACCAGATGGACGTACTGGGGGAGGAAGCATGATGATACAGCCTTTCCCAGTCTATGATCCACTTTTATATTGCCCTGCTCCAGACCCAGTACCGGATCCAATCCCAGAACCAACTCCAGACCCTGTACCTGATCCAACTCCTGATCCAACTCCAGATCCAACTCCTGACCCAGTACCGGATCCACTTCCAGAACCAACCCCTGATCCTGTTCCAGATGTCACAGCTCCTTCAATTACGAGCTATATATTTAATGGTGTCGTTGGAGATATTACGACTAATCCACTTACAGAGCCACTTTCTTTTGTTTTGGCTGCTAGTGAAAATGTAGATTGGGTTTCTATTGAAATAGAGAAACAAAATTCTGATACAAATATTTATAAGATCTTTTATTCTGGAGCCACTTGTGTCGATGGTACGAATACTTGTACTAAGACTTGGAATGGGGAGTTGAAAGGAGAGTCATTACAGAGTGGAACTAGTTATAAAATAAAAGTGCATATGAAAGATTTGGCAGGTAATGAATTTTGGGATTATTTGTCTCCTTATGTTATTAATGTGAATATTCCAACTTAAAAAATTCCTCCTAAACCTGGTTTAGGAGAGGATAAGTTCATGCTATAATAAAAAGATGATGACTTCACACTTTTTTAAGACTTTGTTGATATTTGCAGGGATGATTATTTTAGGGCTTATTGGTGTTTATTTGGTGAACAGTTTTGATGAAAGTGAAAATTCACAAAATGCAGGTGTTCCAATCGAGGTTGTTAAATAAAGATTTATCTTCAGTTTCCCTCCACCTGGTGAAGGGGAATTTGATTTAGTTTGATGTTTGTGCTACTCTGTATATACCGCAAAGAAGATAGGTTTACTCCGCAAAAGTGGGGTAAGTAAATCCTATTTAGTGGGTCGATATTCTGTCTTTTGACAGAGGAAAACTTGCGGCGAAAGCCGTTTTTTTATTGGAAAATAAAAAATATAATTATGTTATTAAAATCAAAAAAAGAAGAAATGATAAAGAATCTTGAGAAAGCAATCAAGGAATCTTTGTCTGTCGTATTCGTAAACTTTCATGGTATGAAGGTGAGCGATGAGACTATTCTTCGTAGAGAATTAAGAAATCAAGGAGTAGATTATAAAGTATCTAGAAAAACTTTATTGAAACGTGCATTAGCTAAAAAAGCAGAAGGGGAGATTCCTGAACTTTCTGGCGAAGTAGCTATGGCGTATTCAAAAGATGAAGTTGCTTCTTCTCGTGAAATTTATAATTTTCAGAAGGCACATAAAGGTATTCTAGAAATTTTAGGAGGAATTTTCGAAGGGAAATTTGTAGGTAAAGAAAAAATGATGGAAATTGCTACCATCCCTTCAAGGGAAGTGTTGCTTTCTAAAATTGCATTTTTACTCAAATCTCCTATGCAACGTTTAGCTATAGCAGTTAACGAAGTTGCTAAGAAAAAATAAATTATTAATTAACAAAAAATTATTATGTCAAAATTTGATGCATTTATGAAAGACCTTGAGAGCGCTTCAGTTCTAGAATTGAACGATCTCGTAAAGGCGATAGAAGAAAAGTTTGGAGTTTCTGCAGCTGCTGTCGCAGCAGCGGGTCCTCTAGCTGGAGCAACTGAGGCAGTAGAAGAAAAGGATTCATTTACTGTTGTTCTAGCTTCTGCTGGTGAACAGAAAATAGCTGTCATGAAAGTCGTTAAAGAAGTCTTGGGTCTTGGTTTGAAGGAGGCTAAAGATTTAGTTGATGGCGCCCCAGTGACTTTGAAGGATGGGATGAAAAAAGCTGAAGCTGAAGATATCAAGAAAAAGATTGAAACAGCAGGAGGTAAAATCGAGCTTAAATAATTAGCTTTTAAAAAGCATAAAACAGACGTCGGACACCTGGGAACCAGATGTCCGACGTCTGTGTATATTCGGGTCTTTTTTTTCTTGTTTTTTCAGAAAAAGGTAGTATTATAAGACACATATGGAAATTCTAGGGAAAATATTGGGTAGTCCTGCAAGAGTGAAAATAATGAGGCTTTTCTTGATTAATTCTAAGGATATTTTTAATAGAAAAAGTATTATCAAAAGAAGTCGTGTAAACCCTGACACAGCAGGTAAGGAAATTAGACTTTTGGCTTCCGTTGATTTTATTAAAAAACATGCAAATGGTTGGTCTTTTAACCCTCTTTTTAAATATGCGAGAGAGCTAGATAAACTTCTTATTAGTTCTGATAGTTTAGATAAAAAAACAATTTTAGATAGTTTTAAGAAAGTTGGAAAAGTCAAACTTTTATTGCTTTCCGGTATTTTTATTAAAAATAAAGATACTCGAGTAGATATGTTGATCGTAGGGGATAAATTAAAGAGAGGTAAAATAGAGGAAGAGGTACGCAAACTCGAAGCTGAAATAGGCACTGAGCTTTCATATGCTATTTTTGATACGAAAGAGTTTAATTATAGATTAGATATGTATGACAAACTCGTAAGGGATATACTTGATTTCCCTCATGAAGTCATTTTTCAAGCTAAAGAGTTATCCACACAGGCTTTAAAAAAGTCCTAAAAATTGATATAATGTAATAAAGAACTTTTAAAAGGTCGAAACTTTAAAAAGTATTTATTATTAATTTAGCCTTAAGCTTAATTTTGCTTTTGGCAAAAGGATTATTTATTATGAGTAACATTTGGTTAACATGGGGTGATGTTTTTAATGCATCACTACAAAGTTTGTGGTGGGGGTTTATTCAATTCGCTCCAAAACTTATTTTAGCAATTATATTTTTTATTGTCGGTTGGATCTTGGGTTCTCTTATCGCAAAAGCATTTGAACATGTTTTTGGTGCATTAAAAATAGACTCTCTTTTCCGTTCTATTGGAGCAGATGATTTTTTTAGAAAAGCAGGGATGAATTTGAATTCTGGTCACTTTGTAGGTGAGTTAGTAAAATGGTTTATCATTATCATTTTCCTTCTACCTTCTCTTAATTTAGTTGGTTTGGATTATATTGCTTCCTTCTTAAAAGATGATGTACTTGGATTCTTGCCAAGAGTTATAGTAGCTGCCTTTGTATTGATAATCGCTACAATCGTTGCAGATTTTCTTTCAAAAACTGTCATGGCTGGATCACGTGCAATGAATTTGAAATCAACAAATATGCTTGGCTCTCTTGTTAAGTATACTGTTTGGATTTTTGCTTTCATCATCGCATTAGGCCAGCTCGGTGTTGCAGAAGGGTATATGAGTACTCTCTTTGCTGGAATAATCGGCATGCTCGCAGTCGGTGGTGCTTTAGCTTTCGGCTTGGGTGGCAAAGATGCAGCAGCACGATTGATTGCAAAATTGGGTGAAGAAATGTCACATAGAGGATAAAAATTAAATTTTTAAGATTTTTAACAAAAAACAGACGTTATGTCTGTTTTTTGTTTGTGGATAACTAGAGGAGGTCGGACCTTTATTTTGGAGTATACTTAAAGTATTAGAAATAAAGGTTTTTTAGATTATAAAATTTATGAAAAATAACAAAGGTTTTGCACCAATAGCTCTCGTATTAGCAATATTAGCTGTTTTAGCCATAGGTGGTGGGGCGTATTATGTAAGGACTCAAAGTAATTATGTGTCAAAATACACAGACTCGAATAATGTTCAGCCAGTGGGAGATCAAAGTCAAGATAATTCAACTCAGTCAGATTTTAAAATTTTTAAAAATACAAGTGCAGGATATTCAATAAATTATCGGTCAAATTGGATTATAACTAGTGATTCTAATTCACCTGTAGAAACACGTCTTCCTGAAGATAGACAGGGTACTCCACCAATGTTTAATAATTTTCAGATAGCTAATATGAAAGGTGCTGTAAAACAAGGAAGTGATTTTGAAATGGAATCGAAGGGTTCAATTATTGATGTACAGGTTACTCATGGAATTAAATATTCTACCATTGATGATATGTATAAAGATGGGAATAAATATGGATTACCTGTGAGTGAAATACAAGAAAGATTAGCGAAAATTAATAATATGAATATTGGAGGAAAAAATTTACGAGTCTGGTATGGGAAAGGTTCTTTAGATGAAGGTTATGCATTTTTATACAATGGGAGACAGTATAGTCTTAATTTCAATTCTGGGAGCCAAGCTCAATACGATAAAGATTTAAAAGTATTTAATGACTTAGTGACTTCGTTTGTTTTAATAGATAGTAATATAGTTTCTTTTAATGAGAACTCTTCAACAGAAATTTTTAAATTCCAACCTGGTGCTATAAAATCGATAACAGCTAATGGTAATAATAAATGGATACTAGATGTTGACTTATTAAGCCAAAATCCTAACTTTTTACCAGGGGTTGGTGGACCAGCTGGAGATTTTTTTATTAACCAAAATTCTAAGATTAGGACTCTCAGTGTAACATCAAATACCAAAGCTTATAATTGTGGGATTGTGTCAGCAGATGTTGTTTCAAATATATCAGATTTTATTACTAAAATTCAGAATGATATGGTCAGAGCAAAATTAGAGAATCAATACAGAATAGGGGGGCCATTAAAAATTACAGATTGGAAATTTTGGGAGACAGCTTATTTCGATATAAGTGGAACCAATATAACTGCAATGTATCAACAATGTTTACCATAATTATTAGAAGAATTAATAATCTAAATTAAATTTTATGAAAAATAACAAAGGTTTTGCACCAATAGCTCTCGTTATAGCAATAATAGCTGTGCTAGCTATAGGTGGTGGAGCATATTATTTAGGGACACAAAGTAATTATGTACCAAGATATACAGACTCGAATAATGTTCAGCCGGTGGGAGATCAAAGTCAAGATAATTCAACTCAGTCAGATTTAAAAATTTTTAAAAATAGTCAATTTGAATTTAAGTATCCTTCTAATATATCAGTAAGTGAAAATGCTCAAGTGGTATCTTTAAGTCATTCTATCCCCTTCGAGAATATTGATGGTGGATGTGATATGAAAGGGGATGGTGTTATTTCTAAAGATCTTGTAGATTTTGGTGTTTCTTTTAGAGTTTCTAATAAACCGCTTATTGAAACAGTAAAATCTGAGTCAAGTTATATACCAGCAGAAAACTTTTCAAATGGAAAACTTTTGGTTTCTCCAGGGTACATTGATTCATCAAAAATAGGTTCTTTAAATGGCTATTCAATATATGAAGGAGTTGAAGGGTGTGGTGATACAACTTATTATTTTCCAGTTTCAGATAGTAAAACTTTAATAGTAAAAAAATCAATGATTCAAATGCTTTCTGGAGTAGCAACACTAGAATCTCGAGCAAAAGTTTTAGCTGTACCTGGAGTTATTTCGTCTGAAAAAAGTGAAGAGATTTTTAACCAAATTCTCACGAGTCTTAAATTTGTAAATTTTACACAAATACCAAAACAAAATTTGATTTCAGATGTATATCCTTTGTATCCAAATTTATCTTGGAATACTGAAGTTGCTACAGCAACAACTTTATTTGGGTTGCATCTCTCAGGATTTAAAGTAGACTCAAAAAATATATCAGATAGTCAATATTATAAATTTGGCACGTCGTTTGGAAAATATTACGAAGACAAACTTTTACCTTTAGGTTGGACTAGCAGTAATAAATACCAAGCTGATGGAGCAGGTAGCTCTACTTGGGCTTATACAAAAAATAATGAATATATCATACTTTCTTATAAATCAACAGAAATAAATGAAAACCCTAATGAGCCTTTTACTTGTCCATGCAGTATGACTTTTTTAATTTTTTCTGGGAAAGCAAATTAGTCATATAAACTATAAAAATTTTCCTATCCACAAGTTATAAACACCTCACATATTGAAGGCTATTTGACCCGGTAGTAGAATTTTGCGATATATAAAATAAGCCTCTTTTGAGGTTTCGCAAAATCTCACTACCGGGTTGACTTATTTTAGGCTTTAATATATACTCTTTTAATCAGTATGAATATCAAGAAAAACAGTTTAAAAAGGCGGTTTTAAGCAGGCTTTCTTTTGTCTGTTGGCCGCCCGAAAGGCGGTTTTTTCTTTACCAGAACGAATGACACTTTGACAACTAAATTCCTGTTCTCCATCTTATAGCATGCAGCCTGTATGCGTAGGGTCTTTTTGTCGGGGGAAACAGGAACAAGTAAAGAAAGTTTTTCAAGTAGCGAGCGGTCGTGAAAGAGAATGTTATTCTTTACTTTCTTTGTCCAAGTTGGACAGAGTAAATGTGGTTTGTAAATTTCTTAACAGGAAATTTAAGGGCGTACGGTGGATGCCTTGATTTTAAGAGGCGATGAAGGACGTGGCGTTGCTGCGATAAGCTTCGGGGAGGTGCTTAGCTACCTTTGATCCGGAGATTTCCGAATGGGGAAACCCTATCAAGTAAACCTTGATAATTTTTATTT
>JBAYFP010000002.1:0-114819 GCA_041667145.1 Minisyncoccota bacterium | reverse complement strand
TTTCTTCCTAATTAATATCGCAATTTCGTTTCGTTCACTTTTAGAAAATCTCAAAAATCTTTTTTTGCTTTCATAATTTAATTATACAAGTGATGCAATACAAAACGGAAATTCAGAAAGATCTTTGTAATTTTTTTAGTTCACAGTTATTTAATTTTTTCAGGAGAGTGCTATGAATAGAACAGTTGTTGCATCGTCCCTGAAGGTTCGCCAAATACAATTCAATGAATTTGGTGAAATTGTCAGAGTCGGCGGATTCAACGCGGGTATTTACTCGCATCTGGAGCAAAATAGCGTTTGCAAAAACGCGATTCTCGCTCCAGTTTTCAGTACTGAAGAGGAAGAACTCTTCCTGTACTGGGAAGGAAAAGATCAAGTCATCCCTGGCGGAAAGGATATTTATGATTACTTCGCGTCCCAGGGATACGAAGTGGTCGAGAAAGCTCATCCGAGTCTTCTGGTCAATGCCATGGCGGTGTTGACTGAGGAGAGATTGGCAGAACTTGGAATTCCGAGTAACGTCAACATTGTTCTGCCGACATCAGTTTCTTTGCTTCCTGTCGGGGACGGCCGCCAGTGTTTCCTCTCGGCCGATCGCAGCGACGGTTATCGTAGGCTGAGCCTCGTCAGCTTCGACGGCGAGTGGCACGGCGGTTGCGCCTTTCTCCTCCGCAAGAAGAAAGCTTAGTTCCCTTAAATTTTGGGAACTGTTAGACCCTTAGATTCTTTGAATCTTTGGGTCTTTCATTTTTATAATGTGCTATACTCAGAAATGTATTTATTATTATGTTAAGGTTAAGGCTTTATCATATAAATACTCGAGTATATTTGTGAGAGGTGTATCGGTTAAGGCTTATACATGAGTGCAAATGTATTTTGAACAAAAATATAAATTCTTGGTGTTTGGCATTGGAAGATTTTTAAATCTCAAATAATATACAGCACGATCTCTGACATTAAATTGTGCCTAGATCGGCAGTGGAATAGATGGTGCCTTACACAAATTCTTTGCTTCCTGACGAGAACGGCAACCAGTGTTTCCTCAAGGCCAATCGCAACGACGGTAATCGTAAGCTAAACCTCATCAACTTCAACGGCGAGTGGAACGACAATTACGCCTTTCTCCTCCGAAAGACTTTATGTTTCTCCTCTACAATCGTGGAGGAGTTTTCTTTTCCAATCCTTTCTTCCAACCACCCAGCATTCTACCTATTTCATTTAGAGATTCTGAAAGAGTAGGATACTTTTCATTTGTAATGCATTTATTTTCCCAAGCAATTTGTAGGAAGAATTTAACTCCATCTAATTTAGATATAGCTATAGTAAGTCTTTGTATTTTCTGCTCTGGTGGGAGATAAATGGAGATAAAGATATTTTCTAAAAGACCAAGGAAATAATCTTCAATCTTTCCACCCAAAGTGTATCTATAAATTTTAGGAAAATCGTTATATATTTTAAACCAGAGAGAATAAGCGTTTTTTGCTTTTAAAAGCGCTGAAGGCGCTGCGGGGGGGGGTTCCAGAGATATGAAACAATTTATTCATACTTACGATAGTATCATAACCATAGAAAAAATGCTTCGAGCCTGGCAGGAGTTTTTACATGATAAAAAAGATAGGAAAGATGTAGTACTGTTCCAAGCTAAATTAATGGATAATATCTTTGAGCTTTATTCAGATTTAAAAAACAAAACATATAAACATGGAAATTATACTGCTTTCAACATATCTGACCCAAAACCTAGAATAATTCATAAAGCTACAGTTAGTGATAGATTACTGCATCATTTGATATGTCAAGAGTTATATAATTACTTTGATAGTAAGTTTATACACGACTCTTACTCTTGTAGAAAAGAAAAAGGAACACACAAGGCAATATATAGATTTGAAGAATTTATCCAAAAAGTTAGTAAAAACAATACAAAGACGTGTTATGTATTAAAATGTGATATCAAGAAATTCTTTGCAAATATTGAGCATAAAATATTAAAAAAAATTTTAGAGAAATATATTCAAGATAAAGATGTTCTTTGGTTGCTGAACCAAATAATAGACAGTTTTCATACAAATCAAATGTCAAAAGACTCTGCTATCGCAGAAAGTTTTGACATTGGTCTTCCACTTGGCAATCTGACTTCTCAACTCTTAGTGAATATTTATATGAATGAATTTGATCAATTTGTGAAAAGGGGATTGAAAGTAAAATACTATATTAGATACGCAGATGATTTTGTAGTTCTTTCAGAAGATAAGGAATATTTAAAAAATATCTTGGAAGAAATATCAGAGTTTTTAAAAAATAATTTAAAACTGAAATTACATCCTGACAAAGTATTTATTAAAACAATAGCTTCTGGTGTTGATTTTCTAGGTTGGGTACATTTTTCAAAATATAGAGTATTACGAACAAGTACTAAAAGAAGAATGTTGAAAAACATTAATGAAGATTCAAAACTAGAGACCTTAGCTTCTTATTTAGGGATGTTAAAGCATGGAAATACGTATAAATTGAGACAAAAGCTTGGATTTGAATAAGAAATACTTTTGTTGACTAACTAGGCTTTCTTTGCTAGACTATGGAGGTCTAGGGATTAGGTCTGATCTGTGTTTCTCCTTAAGGTTTTAATAGAACTTTAAGAAAAGACATAAGATATCGCCTATAAATAGACTATATTTTATATATGGCAAAAACATCAGTTTTAGCAAGAAATAAAAAAGTACCTAAATTTTCTACTCGACAGAAGAATCGATGTTTTCGTTGCGGACGAGGCAATGGCTTTATGAGAGATTTTGGCATATGTCGTATTTGTTTTAGAGAATTAGCCAATGAAGGAATGCTTCCGGGTGTTCGTAAATCAAGCTGGTAATAAAATTTTATGGATTCAATTTCAAACATGATAATAATGTTGAAGAACGGAAGTCTTGCAGGCAAGGAGTCTGTTTCTTTTCCGTATTCTAAAATGAAAGATGCTATTGCTGTATGTTTGAAGAAAGAAGGGTATGTGAAAGGAGTTTCTAAAAAAGTTAAGAAAGGTTTTCCAGTTTTAGAAGTTGAATTGAGTTATGTAGATAAAACACCAAAGATTACAGAAGCAGAGAGAATTTCCAAGCAATCACGACGTGTTTATTTTAAAATGAAAGATATTCATTCAATTAGAAATGGTTCAGGACTTCTTGTACTTTCTACACCAAAAGGGATTTTATCAGGTAAAGAAGCAAGAAAAGAACAAGTCGGAGGTGAGGCATTATTTAGACTTTGGTAAAATTATATGAGTAGAATAGGAAAACAAGAAATTTTAATACCAAAAGGAGTTGAAGTCACAAAGAGTGGAGATATTTTGAAAGTGGTTGGTCCAAAGGGCACACTTACGAAAATTTTCCGTGATGATATCACTATAAATATTGCAAGTGGTTTGATAACTTTAAATATAAAAAGAAACGATAAATTTTCTAAATCTCTTTGGGGTACTTATGCTTCACTTATAAAAAACATGATCAAAGGAGTAGAAACACCATATCAGAAGAAATTAATTTTAGAAGGAGTTGGTTTCAAGTCTGAAGTTAAGGGAAAAGAATTTGTTTTTGCTCTCGGGTTTTCTCATCCAGTCATTGTTAAGATCCCAGAAGGTATTACTGCTACAGCTGAAAAGAACAATATCACTATCACTGGGGTAGACAAAGAATTAGTTGGGAGTTTTACCGCAGGTATACGCGCTTTAAAGAAACCAGAACCATATAAAGGTAAAGGTATGCGTTATGAAGATGAAGTTATTAGACGAAAACAAGGTAAGAAAACAGCTTAAATAAAATGAAAAAGAAAGATGAAAAAAGAATAAGATTAAAAGCAAAAATCCGAGCAAAGATTTTTGGTACGGCAGAACGTCCACGTCTTTCTGTATTTCGTTCTAATAAATTTATTTATGCGCAAATTATAAATGATGAAAAAGGAAAGACTTTGACACAAGCTAGTGACGTAAAAATAACGAAAGGCACAAAAACAGAAAGAGCAAAGCAAGTAGGCAAAATGATCGCAGATGCTTGTACTAAAATAAAAATCGACAAAGTTGTTTTTGATCGAAACGGATTTAGATATACAGGACGTATAAAATTAGTAGCAGACGAGGCTAGAGCTTCGGGGCTTAAATTTTAATAAATATTTATGGAAGAAGAAAATAAAAAAAAGAATAATAATCGTAGGTCTTCATCTTTCAATAGACCAAAACCCGAATTTGATCAGAAGATCCTTAGTATTCGTCGTGTGACACGTGTCGTCGCTGGAGGGCGTAGATTTTCTTTCAGTGTCGCATTAGTAGCAGGGGATAAAAAGGGGTCTATTGGTTTAGGTTTAGGAAAAGCAGGTGATACTTCTCTTGCTATAAATAAAGCGGTCAGAAATGCAAAGAAAAATATGGTGAGATTAAAACTCACGAAGACTATGTCTATACCTCATGAAGTTTCAGCTAAGTTTTCAAGTTCAAGCGTAATGCTTATGCCAAATAAGGGCCGTGGACTTGTAGCTGGCACAGTGCTTCGTGACATTACGAAGTTGGCTGGTATGAAAGATATCACTGGTAAAATATTATCTGGTAGTAAAAATAAATTAAACAATGCTAAAGCAGTGATGGCAGCGCTTTCACAAATTTCTTCAAAATATACAAAGATTGTTCCAGAGAGTATCGTTATAAAGAATAAAGAAGTGGTTATTCCCGAAGTTCCTGCCCGCAATGCTTCGCATAGCGATGCAGGCGGGGAAAAAGAATCCCAGTAGTAGAGCAAAGCTCACTACGGGACAAGTAATTAAATATATGCAAATACATAATTTAAAAAGACAACATAAGAATAAGAAAGATCGTATCGTCGGACGTGGAGGTAAGCATGCCAAGACTTCTGGACGTGGAGGCAAAGGTCAGACAGCTCGAGCAGGCAACAAGCGTCGCCCTGAACTTCGTGATATCATTAAGAAGTTACCAAAGAATCGTGGATATCAGTTTAAGTCCGTTAAGAAACCATTTATAGTAAAGAAGGACAAAGTTCTTTCTAAAGATGGCAATGTTGAGACATTTTCTGCAATTAGAAAAAGTCTTGGGATAAAAGGGAGACATATAGTTATAAAATAAAAGGATATAAAGTGTAATGGAAAATTTTTGGAATAAAATAAAATTAATTTGGACAGATACACTTTTAAGAAAAAGAGTATTGTTTGTTCTCTTAGCATTAGTAGCTTTTAGATTACTTTCAGCTATCCCTATTCCAGGAATTGATACACTAGAGCTCAGTCGTTTCCTTACAAATAATCAATTCTTTGGGATATTAAATATATTTTCAGGAGGCGGACTTTCTAACCTTTCTATCATCATGCTTGGTGTTGGGCCATATATCACGAGTTCCATCATCATGCAGCTTTTGACCATCATGGTTCCTGCACTCAAAAGAATTTACCATGAAGAAGGTGAGGCGGGCAGAAAAAGATTTACTCAATATTCAAGATTGCTTACGATTCCTCTCGCTGCTATTCAAGGATTTAGTCTTTTAGCTATACTTGAAAGTCAAAAGATTTTGATAAATTTGACAGCTTTTGATCGTGTCACAAATTTAATAATTGTTATCTGTGGTTCGATATTATTGATGTGGATTGGAGAACTTATGACTGAATTCGGCATTGGTAATGGAGTTTCTCTCATAATTTTTGCAGGTATAGTCTCTAGACTTCCGACGGAAATAAGCCAACTCATTTTCACTTTTGATGTTTCCCAGATTCCTCTTTTCTTGTTATTCTTGGCTGGGGGGGCATTGGTTATTGCAGGGGTCGTCGTTGTTACAGAGGCAGAACGTCCTATTCCTGTCACTTATGCCAAACGTGTAAGGGGAATGAAGATGTATGGTGGAGGTTCCACATATTTACCTCTTCGTGTGAATCAGGCAGGAGTCATTCCAATAATTTTTGCTCTTTCTCTTTTACTTTTTCCTCAAATGATAGGTAATTTCTTGGCAAGCTCTTCTAACGCGGTTTTGTTATCTATTTCTAAAGTATTAATGTCATTCTCTCAGACTAGTGTACTTTATGCAGTGTTATATTTTATTTTAGTATTTCTCTTCACTTATTTTTATACAGCTGTCACTTTTGATCCTGAAGCTTTAGCTACAAATCTACAAAAAAATGGTGCATTTATTCCAGGTATTCGTCCAGGAGTTTCTACTTCTCAATACATCTCAAAAGTTTTGAGTCGTATCACTTTGCTTGGTGCCGTCTTTTTAGGGTTTATCGCAGTTTTACCTCTTATTGTAAGATCTTTTACAGGCATCACAGCTATCGCGCTCGGTGGTACAGCGCTTCTCATCGTCGTTTCTGTAGTTCTTGACCTCATCAAAAAAGTAGATGCTCAGATATCAATGAGAGAGTACTAAAAATAAATACAACCCCTTATTATCCCCCTTGTCAGGGGGATTTTTAGTTTATTTTCCTTTTTTATATTTCTCAATTTCTTTTAGAATATCTTTTGTGACTTTTTGTATAGGTTGATTGCTGTTGATCTTTTTTAGTTTGTTTAAACTCTCAAAATATTTTACAGTTTTACTAACTTGGTTTTTATAGTATTTGATTCTCTCTTTGATTATTTTATCTGTGTCCAACATTTTGTATATTTCCTTTACATTGCTTTCTCTGCGTTTTAATGACCGCCTATATACTTCTTTGTCTGGGAGGGTAAGATAAAAGACTATAAAATCCTCTTTGCGTGAATTAAGGATTTTTTTTAGAAGTTGTGCTTCTGGTTTTAACCTTGGGCCTCCTAAGAAAAGGAGGTTTTTATTTTTGGGTTTTTTATTTATTTCATTTATTAAGAATTCTTTTAATAGAATGACAGGCAAAGGTAAACCTTTTCCTGTGGTGCGTCTTACCCAATCGCCAGTTTTACTTTTTTCTTTCAAAAGTTTGCGTGAATATACACCAGTTTCCACAAATTTTAACGCATATTTTTTCTTTAAAATATTAGCCTGGGTTTCTTTTCCAGAAGCAGTATCTCCGAGCAGTACTATATCGAATCCTAGTTTTTTCATACATCCATTAAAGCATAATTCAGAATATAATTCACCTCACCCGCCTTTGGCACCCTCTCCTTATTAAGGAGAGGGTTGAGGTGAGGTTCTTGATTTTGGTCATAAATTCCTGTATTCTGAACATATGAAACCACGAACTTTTGTGTTTTTTGGAATAATGGGTTCAGGAAAGGGTACACAGGTGAAGCTCCTCATGGACTTTTTAAAGGCTAAGGATGGTAAAGAGTCGGTTTATGCAGGTACAGGAGAAGGGTTTAGGAAACTAATAGCCTCAGATAATTTTACAGCGAAGCTTGTGAAAGATTGCATGAATCGTGGAGACTTGGTTGCTGATTTTTTGACAACGACAATCGTGGCAAACACTCTTATTTCTTCTTTGACCCCAGAAAAACATTTGTTTACTGATGGATATCCTAGGAATATTACTCAATCTCAAGATTTTGAAAAGATGATGGAATTTTATGAGAGAGAAAATATTGTTGTTATTTCTATTGAAATTGGGAGAGAAGAAGCTATAAAACGTAATAAATTACGTGGTAGGGAAGATGATACAGAAGAAGGATTCTTAAGAAGATTTAATGTATATATGAATAATGTTGTACCAGCAATAAATTATTTTAAAGATAAAAAGGATTATGAAATTTATACTATAAATGGAGAACAGAGCATTGAAAATGTTCACAAAGATATTATCAGTAAATTAGGTTTTAGCTACTAGGTTCTAGTACCTAGTCACTAGAAACTAGCAACTAACTCATGGAAACTATTATCATATCGCTTGGTGGCTCATTGATCGTGCCAGAGGATATCGATGTTGATTTTTTGAAAGATTTTAAAGATTTAATATTGTCTTATGTAGATAGAGGTAAAAGATTTGTGATCATAACTGGTGGGGGAAAAACTTGTAGAAGATATCAAAACGCTGTTAAAAAAGTTTCAGATCTTTCAAATGATGATCTTGATTGGCTAGGTATTTACTCAACTCGTTTGAATGCTGATTTTATGCGTTTATTATTGGGAGAAAAATATGTAGAAAAAGAATTAATAATTGATCCGACTCTACCGATTGATTTTGTGAAGCCTATTATTTTAGGAGGAGGTTGGAAACCTGGGAATAGTACAGATTTGGATGCAATCTTGATAGCAAAAAATGTTGGTGCGAAAAAAGTGATTAATTTATCTAATACTGATTATGTTTATGATTCTGATCCAAAAATAAATAAAAATGCTAAAAAAATCGAGAAGATATCTTGGCAAGATTATAGAAAACTTATTCCAAAAGATTGGAACCCTGGGCTCAGTACCCCGTTTGATCCTGTGGCCTCAAAGGTGGCAGAAGAAGAGGGGGTAGAGGTAGCCATTATGAATGGTAAGCCAATTAATAATTTAAAAGATTATTTAAATGGGGAGAAATTTTTGGGGACAATAATCTCATGATCATAATTAAAACACCAAAAGAAATAGAAATATTACGAGAAGGGGGTAAAAGACTTGCCACTGTTTTGTATAAAGTTAAGGAAATAATAAAGCCTGGGATTTCTACTTTAGACTTAGATAATTATGCTTTTAAATTGATAAAGGAAATGGGAGATTCTCCTGCTTTTTTAAATTATCGTCCAGAAGGAGCAGATTTCGCTTATCCGGCTTCATTGTGTGTTTCTGTAAATAATGAAGTAGTGCATGGTATCCCAAAGGCGGATAAGATATTAAAAGAAGGAGATATTGTTTCGATTGATTTGGGACTTGAACATATTAGTCTTTATACTGATATGGCCTTGACTGTGCCAGTAGGGGAAATAAGTAATGCGTCAGCAAAGTTGATAAAGGTCACAGAACAAGCCTTGGATGTGGGTATTAATGTCGCGCAAGGAGGAAATAAGGTGGGAGACATCGGACATGCGATAGAGAGCTTTGTACGTCCTCATAGATATGGTATTGTAGAGGTTTTGTCTGGGCATGGTGTCGGACGGGCTATACACGAAGATCCGTATATCCCAAATTTTGGGAAAGCTGGGACTGGAGCGAAGCTCGTGCCTGGGATGGTTATAGCTATAGAGCCAATGTTGAATAACGGAACAAAAAATGTGGTCTTAGATAATGATGGATATACTTTTCGTACAGCCGATGGTAAAAAAAGTGCACATTTTGAACACACTATTTTGATCACTGAAGGTGAGCCAGAAATATTAACTAAAATTTAGCTTTTATTGTATAATTAAAAAATGGCAGAGTCATTTTTAAGTGGTGTGCCAAAATTTAAGACTCCAGAAGAGGAGCTTGATTATTTACGTGCACATGTAGCTAAACGTGAACGAGAACTAGTCGATAAAGGAAATGTTGAACATGCAAATGAGGATGCGGTAAAGGATATCATCGGAGCATACAAAGAAAAACCGCTAGAACAAGTTGTACATAAAGATAATGTTATTAAAAATTCTGAAGCAGAAGCTATCGTACTTAAATTAAAACCAGAAGCACACGATACAATTATGGAGGAGCTTTTAGGTATTGTTATCACTAAAGGAGTCAGGAATGCACTTTCTATAGTAGAAAAGATGACAAGTCCTCATATAGATGCTGATTTCCATCGTTTGTTAGTTCAATATCTAAAAACAGGTAAAGTATTTGATTTGAAAGAGGGGACCTCTCTTTATAAGTCTCTAAACATGACACTTTTCGAGATAACCCTTCCACCCCCTAGAGAAGAAGCTGATAAGTCGAAAGGTTTTAAAGAGTTTATTGGAGCGATGGAACAATTTTATGCAGGAATGCAATCTATTTCAGAAGGTAGGAATAATGAGAAAGAGAATTATTTTACCTTAGAAGTTGCTCTCAGTAATACTTCTGATGAAGTAATAGTTTTTGCTGCAATACCAAATAAACATCTTTCACTTTTTGAAAAACAAGTACTTTCTTTTTATCACGATGCAAAGATTCACGAAGTTCCAGATGATTATAATATTTTTAATGAGAAAGGTGTGTCTGTCGGTGCATATGCTAGTTTTAAAGAACGTTCTGTTCTTCCGATAAAAACTTATGATCAAATAGAGCATGACCCGATGAATAATATTCTTAATGTTTTTTCTAAATTGACGACAGAAGGGGAAGGTGCTGCTATTCAGCTAGTGATAGCCCCTGCAGGTGAGAAATTTATAAATGAATTTCACATGATACTTGATGATGTGAAGAGTGGTATGTCTGTCAAACATGCCGCAGACAATTTCTATAAATTTAATAAAGCATTTTTAAAAGCTACAAAGGAATTGTTTATTACCCCTAAGAAGAAAGAAGAGACAAAAGAAAAATATATGGCAGGTAGGAGAGCGGTAGATGAAGGAGCAGCTGAAAAAATAGGGAATAAGATGAAAAGTTCAATCATGAAAGCCAACATTCGTGTTATTGCTTCTGCTTCTACAAAAGAAAGAGCAGATGACATCTTGCAAGAAATAGAATCCTCCTTTAATCAATTTACCGAACCAGCAAGTAATTCTTTTATTTTTGAGAAAGCTCAAGGTGGTGACTTAAAAGAACTTTTCCATGATTTTTCATATCGCATATTTTCTTCTGACAAAATTTTACCCATGAATTTGAAAGAGCTTTCCTCAGTGTTTCATTTCCCTGTTGGCATTGGTAGCCAGCCTCAACTTAAAGAAGCAAAATCAGGGATAGCTCCAGCTCCAATCGAGATGCCACAGGAAGGTATCATTTTAGGAATAAATAGTTATAGAGGCAAAGATACTACTGTCCGTATGTCGCGAGAAGACCGTATGAGACATTTCTATGTAATAGGGCAGACTGGTACAGGTAAGACAAACATTATGTTGAATATGATTACTCAGGATATAAAGAATGGAGATGGTTGTTGTTATATCGATCCACACGGCACAGATATACAGACTATTCTTTCACGTATTCCAAGGGAACGTATTGATGATGTTATTTATTTTGACCCTGCCTATACTGTAAGACCAATGGGATTAAATATGTTGGAATATGATCCAAAATATCCAGAACAGAAGACTTTCGTGGTTAATGAAATGATGGGAATTTTTAATAAACTTTTCGACATGAAGGTGGGTGGGGGAGCTATGTTTGAACAGTATTTTAGGAATAGTGCATTTCTAGTGATGGAAGATCCAGAATCTGGTTCTACATTACTTGAGATTACTAGAGTTTTAGCTGATAAAGAATTTCGTGATATGAAACTTGCTAAATGTAAGAATCCTATTATTAAACAGTTTTGGGTTTCTGCTGAGCAGACGACAGGCGATCAATCTCTTGCAAACTTTGTGCCTTATATTTCATCAAAATTTGATAATTTCATCTCGAACGACATTATGCGTCCAGTCGTGCTTCAACAGAATTCTGTTTTTAATTTTAGAAAAATAATGGATGAGAAAAAAATCCTTCTAGTCAATCTTTCTAAGGGAAGACTAGGAGATATCAATGCGAATTTGATTGGTCTCGTGTTGGTGGGCAAGATACAAATGGCTGCACTTTCCCGTGTAGATATGTTTGGTAAACAAATGAATGATTTTTATCTTTATATTGATGAATTCCAGAATGTTACTACAGATTCTATTTCTTCTATTTTATCTGAAGCTAGAAAATATAGATTGTCGTTAAATATAGCTCACCAATATATCACTCAACTTGAAGAAAATATTAAAAATGCGGTCTTTGGCAACGTCGGATCTATGGCAGTGTTTAGAGTAGGGACAGAAGACGCAAATTTTCTAGAAGCGAAATTCAAACCTATATTTAATGCACAAGATATAGCAAAACTTGATAATTATAATGCCTATATGAGTATGTTAATAAAAGGACAGCCGACGAAGCCTTTTAATATAAAGACACTGGCACCGGAAGAGGGGAATAAAGGTATAGTGGATAATCTAAAGCAACTTTCATATATGAAATATGGACGAGATAGGGAAGAAGTGGAGACAGAAATTATGTCTAGGTTTTCTACAATGCAGTAGAATTTTGATTTTGCAAAATAAGTTTTTTCTGATAAGATGCTAAATATGGATAATATTGAGAATAATCCTTTAAGTCCCTCAAATATACCTGAAAAACAATCAGAAACTCTCAAGGAGTTTTCTTTGCGACAAGAGATAGAGTCTAAGGCAGACCTTAATAGTTTTATAATGGGAAAGAGAGAAGAAGTTTTAGCCAAATTTGAGAATTTTTTTTCATCGTTAATTAAAAAATCAGGAGAAGATATTGATGAAGATTTATCTAAATTTATAAACGATTTAAATAAAATAGATTGGAAAGATAAAAATACTATAAAAATGGCTGATGATAATTTTCGAGATAAAATATCAGGAATGAAAAAAGAAATAAATGAAGAGTTTGATAGAATTATTAGATTAATAGATAATAAAAAATAAAAAAATATTATGAAGCATCCAAAAGAAGAACAGACATATGTAATGGTAAAACCAGATGGGGTACGTAAAGGTCTTACAGGTGAGATTATTCGACGTTTCGAACAACGTGATTTGAAGATTGTGGCACTTGAAATGTTTCAGCCGACGCGTGACCAGATAGATAATCATTATCCAAAAAAAGAAGAATGGATCACAAGATTAGGTCATAAAACTTCAGATACATATCAAAAATACGGTTATGATTTAGTTGCGGATTTTGGTACAGATGATCCAGCAAAGATTGGTCCTGAAGTTCGTAAATGGCTCGTTGATTTTATGATTAGTGCTCCTCTTGTAAAGATGGTAGTGCAAGGGCTTCATGCTGTAGATGTCGTTCGAAAAGTCGCTGGTGAGACTATGCCATACAAAGCTGCTGTCGGAACTATTCGTGGAGATTTCTCTATCGATTCTCCAGCTCTCGCAAACAAAGAGAAACGTTGTGTGACAAATGTCATACATTGTTCTGAGACACCTGAAGAAGCAGAACATGAAATAAAACATTGGTTTGGTGATACTAAAACCTTTAGCTATAAGCGTTTTGGGGTGGATGAATAAAAATGACGAGTTATCCTAAAAAAATAAGTTTGGATAATGCGAAAAAAGAAAAGCTTTTTTATTTTGTTTCTACGGTTGTAGTTTATAGAGAATCTGATAAACGTTGTCTCATATTAAAACGTCACGAAAGGGAGAAAGTACATCCTGGTAAATATTGTGTTCCAGGAGGTAAACTTGAATGGGAAGATTTTGATATCAAAAAAGGTAAAGATGGAGGTGGTGGGGTATTGTATTTCGATGATGCCATAAAAAACTTATTAAAAAGGGAAGTTTTGGAAGAAGCGGGAGTTCAAATCAAGAAAGATATTCACTATCTTGCAGATATGGTCTTCATAAGGCCAGATGAAACGCCTGTTATGTTAGTGCGGTTTGCTGCTAAATATAAAAAAGGGAAAGTAAAATTTGATCCAAAAGATTTTTCAGATTTTGCTTGGGTAAATGAAAAAGAATTAAAAAATTATGATTGTATAGGTAATGTCGTCGATGAAGTAAAAGATACGATAAAACATTTTAAGAAGGGATAACGAGCATTCATATAATGGAACAAGAATTAACTAAAATCTTAAAATTTACCCACGAGTTAAATAAGGTGAAGAACTTACTTCGTTTTAAAGGTATGCTCGGTTGGGAAAATGAAAATATCAAACGCTGGGACAGCGTGGCAGAACATTCTTATCGCATGGCTCTTCTTGCTGTTATGATTGCTCCGTACTTGAAAGAGAAAGTTTCTTTAGAAAAAGTGTTAAAAATTATTTTGGTGCATGATATTGTCGAAATAATTGCACTTGATCATAACGCATTTGTTTTGGATAAAAATGGCGGAGGGCATGCCTTTGACGAAAAAGCTTTTAATAAAAAATATAAAATGGAAACAGCGGCAGCAGAAATTATTTTTAAAAGTTTACCTAAAGGGTTGTATCTAGAATTTAAGAACTTGTTCGCTGATTATATTAACACGAAAGCTCGAAAGGAATTTTCTACAAAAGAAGGTCGTTTTGCATATGCTCTTGATAAAATTGAGGCTGTTGTCCAAATAATTGATTGGAAAAAAGAAAGTAGAAATTGGGAGAAAGAAAGCTTTGAGAAATCTATGAATTATATGCATGAATGGTCTGACCATGAACCGGTGTTAAAATATCTCGCTAATCTCATAGAAAATGAGGGAAGAAATTTAGTTGTGTAATTTTATGCAAGAAATTGAAACAAAAGTTTTAGATGTTGATGTTGAGGAAATAAAGAGAAAATTAGATGCTCTAGGAGCTAAAGAAATTCAAAATGCTAGACTTTTTGTTGATTGGTTTAGACCACAAGGACATGAGGAAGGAGAGACTCCTTGGTTTTTAAGAATTAGGACAAATAAAGAAGGTGATAGTGAGGTAACATGGAAAAGCAAGAGAGAGTTTTTAGGTGTTTCAAGTACGAAAAAAGAAATAAATTTAAAAATTTCAGATGAAGATGCTATGTCTGATTTATTTATTGAGATAGGAATGAAAAATTATGCTCACCAGGAGAAAGATAGGATATCATGGTTATTTAAAGAATGGCAATTTGATTTAGATCAGTATCCAGGAATGCCTGCTTATCTTGGAATAGAGGGGAAAAGTGAAGAAAGTATTCGAGAAGCAATAAAATTGTTAAATCTAGAAGATAAAATTGCAACACCGAAAGGTGAAAGAGTTGTTATAACAGATAATTACAAACTTGATTGGTATAATATGCGTTTCTAGTCTAGAAAGTAATTCAGAAACAAAAAAAAGGATAAGTCTAGTTGCTAACATTGTACCCTTTGCTATACTTTTAGTAGGGTTATTTCCAATTATTACCTAGAACAATATTTTATGGGAGCCTCGATCATGTTTGGCTTTGGCCAGATATGTCTGGTACCCACTTAGCTATAAGCTATGGTAATACATTGGAAATAACCCTAAGAAAAATTCTTCACTTTGTGAGGATTTTTTCTTAAAAGGCGATATAATATCAATTATGGATTATAAAAAGCTTGCAGTACGTTTATTTCTTCTTATTCTTCTTATTTTTTTGGTAAATTATTCAGCGATGCAATTTCATTGGTATTCTTCTATTTGGTATTTAGATATGCCCATGCATTTTTTTGGAGGATTTTGGATAGGGTTGGCTTTTATATGGCTTTTTAAAATTAAGGAAATTTCTTTTAGATTGATTTTAAAGATTATCTCAGTAGTATTGTTGGTGGGTGTTTTATGGGAGTTTTTTGAGATTGTTGTTAATAATTATATTATTCTAGATTCTTTTAACACCTTAGATACTCTATCTGATATATTCTTTGATTTAGCTGGTGGAATTTTCGCGATCTTATATTTTTTAAAAAAAGTTTCGTTGATTAAAGAAGATATAGTACAATAGAATTATGTCAAACGTTGCGAAAATAACTTTTTGTGGAGGGGCTGGTTCTGTCACGGGGGCAAATTTTCTTTTTGAAATTGACGACAAGAAGATGTTGGTTGATTGTGGTCTTACTCAAGGATTGGAATTGGCAGATGATACGAACTGGGTGCCTTTTATTTATGATCCGAAAACGATAGATATTCTTTTTATTACGCATTCTCATATAGACCATATAGGAAGGATTCCGAAATTAATTAATGAAGGATTTGTTGGGAAAATTTACTCTACAAAGCCCACCAAGGCACTTACTTTGCCGATGCTTGAAGATACTGCAGGAATATTGTCAAAAAACAGACAATTTGATCTGGATAAAATATATACTGAAGACAATATCAATAAAGCATTTTCGTTGTGGATCTCATATGATTATCACGAAAAAATACAAATAACTCCTGACTTGGAAGTGTCTTTTAGAGATGCAGGACATGTGTTGGGTTCGGCTATGATTGAATTTATTTATAAAGGGAAAAAGATTCTTTTTACAGGTGATTTAGGCAATTCACCTTCACCATTATTGCCTGATACAGAAGAAGTGACAGACGCAGATTATTTAATCATGGAGTCTGTTTATGGAGATAGGAATCATGAATCAAGGAGTGATAGAAGAATTCTTCTAGAGAGGGTTATTGAAGATAATTATAAAAGAAAAGGGACACTTATCATACCTACATTTTCTCTTGAACGTTCCCAAGAACTTTTATTTGAGCTCAATGAGCTAGTAGGGGATAATCGCATACCTATAATGCCTATATTCTTTGATTCACCACTTGCTATTCGTTTAACTGAAATTTTTAAACAATACAAAAATTATTTTAATAATGAAGCACAAAAAGTTCTATCTGAACATAAATATTTATTTGATTTTCCAGGACTTCATTCGACCCTACGATCAGAAGAGTCAAAATTAATTAATTCTACGCCTAATCCCAAAATAGTTATTGCTGGATCAGGGATGTCTTCAGGTGGACGCATCGTGCATCACGAGAAACATTATTTACCAGATCCAAATAACACGATATTGCTCACTGGATATCAATCTCTCCATACCCTAGGACGTATGATTGAGGAGGGAATCAAAAAGGTACATATCTCAGGAGAAGATGTCGATGTAAGAGCGCATGTGGTAAAAATTTTAGGGTATTCAGGCCATAAAGACAGTGATGGTTTATTTAATTTTGTTGAAGATATGCAAGACACAGTGAAAAAAGTTTTTGTGGTTATGGGTGAACCGAAGTCTTCAATGTTCCTAGTTCAAAAACTTAGAGATAATTTAGGTATAGAAGCATCTGCTCCAACCAAGGGAGATAGTGTTATAATAGAATTATAAAATTATGAATATCAATTCATCTTCAAATAGTCCGTACAATAAACATGGACATGATCAAATTAAAATATGTGTTTCAGGTTCAGCTGATACTAGTTTTTCTGGGGCAAATACCTTAGATATAGCCAAAGAACTTGGACGTGAGATAGCACGACAAGGAGCAGTCCTTGTGACAGGAGCGACTACTGGTTTTCCTTTCTGGGCAGCGATGGGGGCGAAAGAAGAGGGGGGCATCTCTGTAGGTTTTTCTCCGGCGTCTTCTGAAAAGGAACACGTAGAAGTTTATAAACTTCCTTTAGATTATATGGATTTGATTATATATACAGGCTTTGGTTATCCGGGGCGGGATCTTCTGCTTACACGCTCTTCAGACGCTGTTATCTTTGGTTGTGGGCGTATTGGCACCATACATGAGTTTACAGTAGCTTTTGAAGATTATAAGCCGATAGGTATCTTAAAAGGCCCTTGGGATATGAGCGCAGAGTTGGAGGACATAATAGCTAAAAGTCATCGCCCAAATGATAAAATTATTTCAGCCGATGATCCGAAGAAAATGGTAGAGGATATTATTACGCTTGTTAAGAAGTATAAATTAGACGAGCATAAAAAGTAAAAAGCAATGTTTTTAAGGGGTTTCGAGCGCGACGGCGCGAGAATTTCAGGATTTTTTAAGCTTCAAAAAATCCGTACCGACAAAAACATTGCTTTTTACTTTTTATTTATTTGAGAGACTCTATTATTTTTGCAAAAACTAGAGGGTGATTTTCGGCAAGGTCAGATAATATTTTTCGGTCTAACAATATATTTTTCTTTTTCAATGCACCGATGAGCTTAGAATACGACATACCTAGGGTCCTTGATTCTGCATTAATTTTGATATTCCAGAGTTTTCTGTTATAAGATTTTTTGTCTTTTCTGTGGGCAAAAGAATAATTACCGGAATGTAAAAGCGCCTCTTTTGCTTGACGTTCCTTTGTACTTCTTCCATGTCTAAAACCTTTTGTTTGTTTCAAAACGCTTCTTCTTCTTTTTAATGCATGTACTCCCTTTTTTACTCTTGTCATAATTTATTTAGCTAAATGGTAATAGATGTGATTTCGGTTTGTTTTTAATCAAGAAATTCTGACCTTTGTGACCAGCTAATTGTGTTGTGCGTGATTGTTTGGCATTGAAATGATTGAAACCTGGCTTTCTAGAAATAACCTTACCATTTTTTGTAAGTTTTAATCTCTTTGAATACGATTTATTTGTTTTCATTCCCTTCATAAATTTATTTTGCTTTTTCTATTGTTGTAATTAATCCTTTAGGACCTCTTTTATATGCATCAGAAACTTTGTAATCTTCAGTGATGAAGTGAAGCACTCTATCTAATCTTTCTCTCAAAAACTTTTCATCCATATACTTTGTGCGTCCAGTCAAGAAGAGTTCAACTTTTATCCTATGACCTTCTTTCAACCATTTTGAAGCAGTTTTAGCTTTGAGTTCTAGATCATGATCCCCAGTGCCTATCTTTATTTGGATAGATTTGGTTTCTGTTGGTTTAGAACCCGCTTTAGCTTTCTTCAATTTTTTGTTTACTTCGTATTGGTATTTACCGAAGTCCATCACCTTAGCAATGGGTGGATTAGCATTTGGAGATATTTCAATCAGATCTAAACCCTTACTTTGGGCTAGTTCTAATGCCTCTTTTATACTTAAAACACCTAGATTTTGGCCTTCACTATCTATAACACGAAGTTCGTGCGCTCGTATTTGGTTGTTTATTCTTTCACGCAATTGTTATATTTAAACCTTTAACCTTTTAGATTCTAGCTTATTGGGAGCCTAAAGTCAACAATTTTAAAGATATATGCTATATTGGATCTATCCTCATTAAAATTATATGATTAAGCAATTTAAGTCCACAGACAAAATATTAGTCCTCGATTTTGATCATAATTGTTATGATACTGACGCTTTTTTATTGTTTGAAATTAGAAATCCCATGATTAATAATTGGAATATTCCAGTTGTTGCATGGCAAGAAGCCTATGAAAAAGCGGCTAAAGTTGGATATACATTGGAAGTTCACAGGGAAGAACTTATTAAAATTTTAAATTATGAACCATTTACTTTAGAGGATATACGTAATTTTGAAAAAGGCATGGACTTTAGTAAATATTTATATTTTGATGTTTTACCATTTTTAACAGCTGCAAAAGAAAAGGGGTATAGAACGATGCTTCTTTCTTTTGGTGATCCAGGTTGGCAAGACAAAAAAGTTAAAGGAGTAAAATTAGATAAAGTAATGGATGTGATAAAGTTTACGAAAGAAGAGGGGAACAAAGCTGAAACGTTGATAAAATATGTGAAGGATTGTGAAAAAATTATTTTTGTTGAAAACAATGGTTTAGATCTTGACGCTGTACACAAGATTTTACCTAGAGTAGATATATATTTTATGAATAGAGTGCCTACAGAGGCAATGAATCCAAGAGAAAATGAGTTTATAAAAATGAGATATGATGAGGCTCGTAAGATAGCATTAAGACAAGTTGTTTTTAAACACAAGAAGGTTAGTTCATTTAATGAGATAACTTTATGAATATTCAAGAAGTATTAAATAAATATTTTACAGAATCAGCTGAAATATCCATAAAACAATGTAAAAAAGGAGCGATAAATTTAACTTATCATCTTATTGTAAAAATAAATGGAGAAAAAAAAGAATTTATTTTACAAAAGATGAATCCAATTTTCAATGTTTCTATTATGAGAGACATAGATTTTATTACAAATCATTTGAAATCTAAAAAAATTAAAACTCAGAAAGTTGTCAAAACTTTGGAAGAGAAGAATTTTATTAGAGATGGAGTTTCATGGTGGCGGGTACTTACTTTTATACCTGGTAGAAGTTTTAATGTCATGACATCAAGTAGTCAAGCGAGAGAAGCAGGAAAATTGATAGGATTATTTCATAATTATCTTAGTTCCTCTGATTATAAGTTTAAATTTAAATTGCCTCATTTCCATGATACTGCTTTTTTTATGAAAAAGCTTCGTTCCACTCTGACAAAATATAAAAATACGGATAAGTATATTGAACTAAAAGTTCTTGCCAAAAATATATTAATTTCATATGAAGGACTTTCTAAAGAAACTTTGTTGAATAGACGTATTATTCATGGTGATCTCAAAATTAATAACATTTTATTTGATAAGAATGGTGGAAAAGCTATAGCTTTGATAGATTTAGATACATTAATGCGTGGTAATATCGCCATTGAGCTTGGTGACGCTTTACGCAGTTGGTGTATGCCTGGCGGGGAAGATGTTAAAAAAGTAGATTTTGATATTAATATTTATAACAAAGCATTAGAAGGATACAAAACTACTGCAAAGTTTTTAACTACTTTTGAAGAAGAATCTATCCCTTATGGGGTGAAGCTTGTTACACTTGAGCTAGCAGCACGTTTCGTTATTGATGCATTTGAAGAGAGTTATTTTGTTTTAGATTCTTTGAGATACAAAACACTTTTTGAACAAAACAAAAAAAGAGCGGAGAATCAATATTCTTTTTTTGAAAAATTTTCAAATAGTTTTAGTTAATTTTGTTAGCTTTGCTATTTTAGTGATAAGATTTTTTGCATTAGATTATCTGCAGGGAGGAATTTTCCTTTTAGTGGGATGAAAAATTTACCATTTACTCTACTTTTATCTGCTGAAATAGGCATTCCACTTTCTTGTAATAGTTCTGAATCGTTATAGTTGTCTCCTATAACCATGATATTCTCTTTTTTTAGTCTAAAAATTTTCATTACTTGCCTTAGACCAAGAGCCTTAGTTTGACTATTTTTTATTAAAATATCATAAGCTTCGCCATTCCAAACTGTGACCAGATTTTTATTTTTTTTAACTATACTTTCTACCTCCTTTATTCTTCCCTTACAATGAACTGTAATGATGAATTCTTTGGGTTCAAAGCCTTTTATATTTTTATCTTTTTCCATTACTTTTTTTAATTTTGGTAGGATATCTTGCATATATTCAAAACTGTTTATATGTTGATAGATTTTTCCTTTATACCATGTTGCACTACCACATTCATAAGTAAGACTAATAAAAGGCAAAATCTCTCGGAACATTTCTTGTAACATATAAAGTCCCCTACCAGAGCTGATATTTATTAAGAAACCCTTTTTGTAGAGTTTTTTTATTTGTTCTATTTGTTTTTTATTAATAACTTTAGTTTGTAGAGTAGTGATGTTCCCTATTTGTTTTATCTTGGTGCCTCGTGGAACAAGCACTCCATCAACATCAAAAACTACCATTTTAATTTGGTTAAGATCTTCTTTTGATATCTGTGATAAAGGTTTCATGTTTGTATTTTAGCATATATTTATGATGTAGGGGTTTTTATTAGCAGTATCTAATGTTAATATATATTTATGGCTCATTATGCTGAAAATAGAAAAGCAATATTTAATTATGAAATTTTAGAAAAATACGAAGCAGGTATAGAGCTTTTAGGCGTGGAGGTTAAGTCTGTCAGAAGTGGCAGAATGTCTTTAGATGGTGCTTTCATCATAGTGCGGGGAGGGGAGGCTTTTTTGATAAACGCCAATATCCCACCCTATCAAGTAAATAACACTTCAAAAGATTACGATCCACTTCGAAATAAAAAACTTTTGCTCACAAAAAAAGAAATAAATGAACTTACCGATAGTGAAAAAAATAAGAGTTTGACAATAGTGCCTATTTCAGTGTACAATAAGGGTAGAAAAATTAAAGTTGAACTGGCTTTAGCTAAAGGAAAAAAGAAAAGAGATAAACGCGAAAGTATAAAAAAACGCGAAACAGATCGCGAGATAAGACGCGAATATAAAGAACGTTGACAATAATACCCCCTCTTTGATTCTCCCCCTTAGCAGAGGGAGTTTGAGGGAAAAAAGAAATAATAATTTCTTTTAGAATAGTTGGGGATGCAAGGCATAGACAGTAGGTCTACTTGTAAAGATGCATGTCGAGAATGGACGTAATCTCGTTAAAATTCGTTCAAATGTTAATTGCAAAATTAGCTTCTAAGGCCAGAGCAATTGTTTCTCCTTACTTCGGTATGGCAGAATTTGCTTTCGCTCGAGTTTCCGCTTCGGCGTAAGCTCGTGTCTATCTCATAGACTTCCGATATATGAGAACTAGGCATAATATTATCGGGATAGGAAAAAAGACGTCCCGGCTTATTTCAGAAAACTTAAGGGAATCGATTAAGAAATATTTTGTTCGTTTAACAATTTTTTAATCTAAAACAAAAATGAACCACACATGTAGATTTCTTTACAAAAACCTTCTGCACCGGGGTTCGATTCCCCGCATCTCCACATTATAAATTTTTAATATAATAAGATATCATGAGAAAAAATATTATAATAAAACCCAGAAAACCAGTTTTAGCTAGAGATTTTTTTTGCGCCATAAAATTAAATAAAAGTCAGGTAGATTATGGTAATTTAAAATCAAAAAAAGAGTTAAAAGATTTTAAAGAACAAATTGACAGACATATAACTATTATGGGTGGTGTAGATAGATTTAAAAGTGCTTTATATAAATTTTCTGCAAAAGAGAGAAGAAAAAAGATAATAAAATTAAAATCTATTTTAAAAAGTTTAAAATGGCAATATGTACAAAAAGACATTTACTTTGTAAATAGAAAATCTTATTATGGAGATTCAAGAGTTTTGGAACATAGAAAATCTTATATTCGTTTAATTGAGATGCCTGATATGGATGTTTTTTATCGCAAATTAAATATTTTATTAAAAACTCACATTCCAACGCAATTTCCACATATCACGCTTTTTGCTAAAGGAGAAAGGCCTAATGCTCCATGGAGAGGAATTCTGATACCTTCGAAATCTAAATTCAGAAAACTACACCCTATAAAAATTAAAGACTAAATAGAACCATTTAATTTTCATCTATTTTGTGCTATGATGTTCGGATGGATTTTAATTTTTTAAACCCAAAAGAAATAAAGAGTAAAGGCAAAAAGAGGAAAGAAAACCCCAAGTTCTCAGGTAGCATTATGGGGGCTATTTTGATTTTTATGATCATTACTGCTTTATACCTGATGATTTCTGGTACCTCAAAAACTATTCCTGAAGTCTCTATTTCTGATTTAGCAAAAAGCGTAGAAGCTGGGGATATTAAGAGTATTTTAGTTGAAGGAGAGAAACTTACTATTACTTATAAAAATGATGAAGTAAAAAATTCTAAAAAAGAGATGGAATCTTCTCTTTCGCAAACTTTATTTAATTACGGAGTGAAACCAGATGCATTGAGCGGGACGAGTATCGAAGTAAAAAATGAAAGTGGTTTTATGTATTGGCTTGTAAATTTATTGCCTTTTCTTTTACCAATTATTTTTATTTTATTTTTCTTTTGGTATCTTTCACGTCAGGTTAAAGGTGCGGGGATGCAAGCCTTTTCCTTCGGTCAATCTAAAGCACGTATTACTGATCCGAATGATAAAAATAATAAAGTGACATTTAAAGATGTGGCTGGGTGTAAAGAAGCGAAAGAAGAGTTGAAAGAAATTGTTGATTTTTTGAAAAACCCAAAAAAGTTTTTAGATATTGGTGCAAGAATTCCCAAAGGAGTGATTTTGACTGGAGCTCCAGGTACAGGAAAGACATTGCTTGCTCGAGCTGTGGCAGGAGAGGCAGGAGTGCCATTTTTTCATCTATCAGGGTCAGAATTTGTGGAAATGTTTGTGGGAGTAGGAGCATCTCGTGTGCGTGACCTCTTTAAAATGGCTAAAAAAGCTGCTCCAGCTATTATATTTATGGATGAAATAGATGCGATAGGACGTACACGTGGAGGAGGATTTGGCGGAGGCAATGATGAACGCGAACAGACCTTGAACCAAATATTGGTAGAAATGGATGGTTTTGAGCCAAATGAAAAAGTGATAGTGATGGCAGCCACCAACAGGCCAGATGTGTTAGACCCAGCACTTATCCGTCCGGGAAGATTTGACAGAAAAGTTCTTCTTGATTTACCAGATCGCATAGATCGTGAAGAGATTTTAAATATTCATGCAAGATTAAAACCATTAGCCGAAGATATTAATTTGAAATTAATTGCTGAAAGAACACCTGGTTTTTCTGGGGCAGATTTATATTCATTAATGAATGAAGGAGCGATACTTGCAGCCCGAGAGAATCGTAAAAAAGTTTTTCAGTTTGATTTGATTCGTGCTATTGAAAAGGTGATGCTTGGACCTGAAAGAAAAAGTCATTTGCTTTCTAAAAAAGAAAAAGAAATTACTGCTTACCATGAAGCAGGACATGCTCTCGTAGCTTCTGTACTTCCAAACGCAGATCCAGTACACAAGGTATCTATTATTGCTCGTGGTAATGCTGGTGGATATACTTTAAAGTTGCCATTAGAAGAAAGACGACTTCAGTCCAAAAAAGAATTTATAGATGACATTGCAATGTCTCTCGGTGGGTATGTAGCTGAAAAAATGATTTTTGGTGATATCACTACTGGTCCTTCGAGCGATCTTCAAGTTGCTACAAATCTTGCGAAAGCAATGGTCACTCGTTGGGGAATGTCGGATTTGATTGGGCCTGTCACATTGGGAAGCGATGGAGGGAAATTAAATTGGGGGGAGACCAGAGAAGAAGGTTATTCTGAGACAGTCTCTACGAAAGTTGATTCTGAAGTTTCGAGAATAATAAATGATGGGATAAAGTCTGCTGAAAAAGTCTTAACAGAACACAAAAAGGCACTTGATGCTATTGCAAAGAAACTTATAGAAGTCGAGACGCTTGAGCAAGAGGAATATAACAAAATAATAATCGCTAATGGGATAATACCCCGTGCCCGCATTGCTACGCAAAGCGTTGCAGGCGGGGAAGAAACATAAACAGATATTAAATATAAAAGTATTGACCATGTTTTACACTTATGTATTAAAAAGTTTAAAAGATAATAACCTATATATAGGTTATTCTGAAGACTTAAAAAAAAGATTGTTTCAACACAATAAAGGTTTAGTTGGAGTAACGAAACCTAGACGTCCTTTTAAATTAGTGTATTATGAAGTTTGTTTAGATAAAGGAAAAGCTTTACAAAGAGAGAAAGCTTTAAAAACAGGTTTTGGTAGAGCATATTTGAAAAGAAGAATATAGTTTGCGCGTGTAGCTCAGCTGGTAGAGCTAGCGTCTTATACACGCTAGGCCGGGGGTTCGAGTCCCTCCACGCGCACAGTTCCTAGGTTCCCCGCCTGCAAAAGTTATGGCAGGAAATCTTAGAGGGCGGACAAGTGTATTATTAATTTTTTTAGATGATATGTTGTTATGGATAATAAATTTGAATTTTGGAGAGGAGGGAGGAAAACAAAGTTGGAAGTTAAAAATTATTTAAAGGATAATAGTGAAAATATTGGCCAAGATGATAAATTTGGAATAATTGATAAAGATTGGTCAACTAATAAATTTATTAAAAAAGAAAAATTTGAGATTGAAGATTTGAAACAAGTAGATGATATCACTACGACCTTATTCGATAAACTTGGTAAAATGGATAAGCTTGTTATTCAAGGTAAAATCAAAATAAATGATTTAGGAGATAAACTAAAGCATAGCCAGGAGAATATGGAATTGTTTTTAAAAATTGCTAAAGAAATTTCCTCAGAATGTGATATTCTAATTTCTTTAATAAAAAGTACGCAATATTATAGTAAAACACTTCTTATCATCTTTGGTAAGATACTATCCCTTCAAGAAGAAGGGGAAAATGAAAAATTATCTTCTATTATAAGCAAAAAGAAATTCTTATTAGATTATTCAGATACTGAATTTAAGATAAAAAAACTCGAAGAGCTTAGTCAATCAATGAAATCTTTAATTACAAGCAGAGAAAAAAAATGATTTGAACCACAAATAATTTTACTCGAAGTGAAGTTCTTTTACTTTCTCTTTTACTTTATTTTTTAATAATGGGTATTTTGAAAGCTCGGGATCTTCTCCGATTAGACGAATAGCTTCTGTACGAGCAGCCTCCACCATCTTAAGATTCTTTATAGCCTCCATGCCAATATCAGAAATTCCCCATTGTTTTGTTCCCCCAAGTTCACCTCCACCACGAAGTGTGAGGTCTAGCTCTGCTAATTCGAAACCATTTTTGGCAGTCTTTAAAGCTTTAAGTCTTTGAATTGTTTTATCACTTTTTGCATCTGCAAAAACGTAACAATATGCTTGATGCTTACTTCTGATTACTCTTCCACGAAGTTGATGAAGCTGGGCTAGGCCGAATCTCTCTGCTCCTTCTATGATTATGATTGTTGCATTAGTGACATTCACTCCGACTTCTACCACAGATGTGGCGCAAAGAATATTTAATTTGCCATTAACAAAATCTTTCATGACATCTTCTTTTTTTTGTTTGCTCATTTTTGAATGAAGCACACCTATTTCATATTCCCTGAAAACTTCTTTCTTTAAACGTTTAGCTTCTGCTACTGCAGACTTTGCTTGCACGGCTATTTCTTTTTCGGGATCGGGCTCATCTATTCGAGGACAGATGACATAAAGCTGTCTGCCTTTTTTTAATTCTTCTCTAACTTTTTCGTAAGTTTCATCTCGTTTGTCTGGTGTGATGATTTCTGTGATTATTTGCTTTCGCCCAGCTGGCATTTCATCAAGTAGTGATAAATCAAGGTCACCATATATTGTGAGTGCTAAGGTGCGGGGAATAGGTGTAGCTGTCATGGAAAGTAAGTGTGGAGCGATATTGTCTTTGCGAACTAATTTTCTTCTTTGGGCCGTACCAAAACGATGTTGTTCATCTATCACTACTAACGCTAGGTTTTTAAATTTTACAGATTTTTGAATGAGGGCATGTGTACCTATCAAAATAGGGATCGTACCTTCCGCTGTCCATTTTAAAAGTTGTGCCCGTGAAATGTCAGTCCAATTACGGCCAACAACTATGTCCTCCGTCGCTGTTGTTGGCTTTAAAATACTCGAAGCAACTTTAGATGGGAATTTGCGACAACCAGATCCAGTAATAAGGCCGACATTTATGGGTAAGTGCTCAAAATATTTTATAAATGATTCAAAATGTTGAGTTGCAAGTATTTCAGTAGGTGCCATATATGCGATTTGCAAATTTCGTGAAATTTGCAAATCGTCCCGAGCAAAATCGAGGGACTTTTTCTGATTTATTACAGTATATGCAGCTGTAGCTGCGACTGCCGTTTTTCCACTTCCTACATCTCCTTCAAGAAGTCTAGACATTGGAAAATTTCTTGCCATATCACTTAATATTGTTTCTATAGATTTTTTTTGAGAATTTGTGGTAGTGAAAGGGAAACGTTTTACAAATTCTTCAGTATTTTTCTTATCTACTTTTATCTGGAAAGATTTATTTTTCCTGTATTCTAATTTATCATGTTGACGTTCTAATTGGATACAGAAGACTTCTTCAAAAGCGAATCTTTTTCTAGCAGATTCTGCATCTTTAGAATTTTTTGGTTTATGAATCCAGATTAGAGATGTTTTTAATGTCGGTAAATTATATTTTTTTAAAATGTCAGCTGGGATATAATCTTTTATATTATCTAAAGTTTTATCTCTTAATATTTTTTCTATCGCATGATAAAACCATTTAGAAGTTATTCCTCTCGTTTCGCGATAAATTGGATAAGATAGACCCATATATTTCTCCCCCTGCGAAGGGGAAGTGCCTGAAGGGCGAAGGGGTCTAAACAAGCTGTCATGTGAATCTATGGGCATGTTTGGAGTCTTTTCGAATTCTGGATTGGCTAGGTATATGCCATATTTACTGTCTGTCACTTTACCAGTAAGTTTGACACTTTCTCCTTCATGAATCATTTTTGCTAGATATGCTTGATGGAACCAAGTGATTTTTATTTTTCCAGACAAATCTTCTATCTCTGCTTCACCCATAGGGATTTTAGACTTGTATCCTTTTTTTGTTTTTAATTTAGAAATTTTTCCGAAAACCGTCGCTGTTTCTCCAGGCATTAACTCTGCTATTTGTTTCACTTCGCTTATGTCGCTGTATCTGACAGGGAAGTGAAAAAGTAAATCGTGAACAGAAAAGAGATTCAGCTTGCACAAAGCCGTTTTTTGATTTTCATCTAAACGGAATTTTATTTCCAATTTATCAGCTAATTCCATAAAGGTATTCTAACATATTTATCATTTTCGATGATGTATTTTATTGTTATTTGGTATAATAAAAATATGAAAAAAATACGAGCAGTGGCGATTTTAATAAGAAATGATGAGATTCTTTTGATACACAGAGTAAATAAAAAAGAATACTTTGTATTTCCCGGAGGAAGGGTAGAAGAGGGTGAGAAAATAGAACAGGCTGTTTTACGTGAGTTAAGGGAAGAAACAACAATTGAAGCGAAAATAAATAAACTGCTTTATAAACATATTTATGATGACAATTCAGAACAATATTTTTATCTTTGTGACTATATTAAAGGAGAACCAAAATTAAGTGAAGATTCTATAGAAAAGAAAAAAATGTTAGATGGGACTGATTTTTATGGTTCGATATCTCCACTTTGGGTCAAAATAGAAGAATTGAAAAATATGTTGGTTTACCCATTAGAAATTAGGGACTTATTAGTTGAAGATTTTAAGAGCAAGTTCACTAGTCCAGTAAATACAGCGATTATTAAGATTTCTGAGTTACGAGAAAGTATTTAATAAAAAAATAACATGCGAAAAATAATACTTGCATCAACATCACCAAGGAGAAAAGAGTTACTTGAAAAAATAGGATTAGTTTTTGAGGTCATTCCAAGTAATTATGAGGAGGACATGACTTTAGATTTAATGCCAGATGAGCTAGCGGAATTTTTATCAAAAGGAAAAGCTAAAGATGTAGCAAAAAACTTTAATGACGCTATTATCATTTCAGCTGATACGTTTGTTTCTCTTGATGGCAAAATTATAGGCAAGCCACATACGATAGAAAGAGCTAAAACAACCTTAAGAACATTAAGTGGTAAAACCCATTCAGTTTTTACTGGTTTTACCATAATTGATACAAAAAAAGACAAAATAGTTTCTAGAGCAGTTGAAACTAGGGTTAGTTTTAAAGAATTATCTGATGAAATGATTGATGATTATATAAAAAATGATAATCCTCTTAAATACGCAGGTTCCTACACCTTAAATGACATTGTAGATAAATTTATAGAAAAAATAGAGGGGGATCCTTTGAATATTGTTGGCCTTCCGGTTGGTGCAGTTAT
Source organism: Minisyncoccota bacterium (assembly GCA_041667145.1). Taxonomy (GTDB): domain Bacteria; phylum Patescibacteriota; class Minisyncoccia; order Phycocordibacterales; family UBA9973; genus UBA9973. The sequence continues at coordinate 85,739 of JBAYFP010000002.1, read as the reverse complement.
GGAGACCTTAAAAGAATTTAATGTTACTATAAATTGATTAGTTTTATAAAAAATCCTTGGATTGCTTTTATTTGCTTAATCTAATATAATCTCATATAGTTAATGTATTAGATTATGAATTACAATAAACGCATACAAAATATACCACAAAATCTGTGGGCAATCATCAATCAAATTGATGAATTAAAAGGCCGATGGATTGGTGGAGCAGAGATAAATCCACAGGCCCTTGGACGATTAAAACGTTCAGTGCTTGTCACTTCAACTGGCGCGTCAACTAGAATCGAGGGAGCAAAACTTTCCGACGGAGATATAGAAAAAATGATGCGCGGACTTTCTATGCAAAAATTTGCCGATAGGGATAAACAGGAAGTGCAAGGATATTATGAATTGCTTGAAAATATATTTAACTCTTACGAAAAGATTCCATTTTCAGAAAGCAGTATTAAATATCTCCATAAAGAAATTTTAAAATATGTTGAGAAAGATAAACTGCATCGAGGAGAATACAAAAAGACGGAAAACAGAGTTGAAATGATAAATGAGGTTGGTGAATCTGTCGGAGTATTGTTTGATACAACTCCTGCATGGCTCACTCCAAAAGAAATGTTGGAATTAGTAGAATGGACAAAAGAAGCAATTGTATTAAAAGAAATTCATCCAATAATAATTATTGGGAATTTTCTAGTGGAATTTTTAAATATTCACCCATTTACAGATGGTAATGGCAGACTTTCGCGCGTACTGACAAACTTAATGATGCTTCAAGCTGGTTACGAATATATGCCTTATATTTCACATGAAAAATTAATTGAAGACAATAAAGCAGAATACTATTTGGCTCTTAGAAAAAGTCAAAAAACTTTAAAAACTGAAAGTTCAAATATTATGCCGTGGCTTGAATTCTTTTTCAACATTCTACTTACGCAGGCAAAACAAGCGATTGAACTACTTTCAAAGGAAAATATTGAAAAACTTCTATCCCCTAAACAGCTTTTAGTGTGGGAATATCTTTTAAAAGTAGCAGAAGCAACGCCCGGTGAAATTTCCAAAGTCACTAAAGTTGCGCGCCCTACAGTTTCCCAAGCCTTGGATACACTTTTACGTTTGAAAAAAGTTGAGCGTATCGGACAAGGGAGAACGACAAGATATAAGAAGAAATAATCTCAATATGTATGACCGACCATGAAAAACTTGCTATTTATAAAAATCTTTTTTTAGGTCGTACTGATGTTTATGCTCGCCGATGGAAAAAAAACGAAAAAAGCGGGTGGACTCCAGCATATTCTTTTGACTGGAATGAATTTAATGCGCATAGAGCAAGAGGCGGCACAATTAAAAATTTCGAACATAAAAAACTTTTACCCATCAGAGATGAAATCTTACTAAATCATCTACTTGGAAAAGAAACGATCGGCATCTATCCAATACTTGAAGATAATACCTCGTATTTCATTGCAGCTGATTTTGATGAAGTTGACTGGAAAGCTGATGTGAAAAAATTAATTGATGCTTGCGCAGAATACATCATTTTCACATATTTAGAAATATCCCGCTCCGGAAATGGTGCCCATGTATGGATATTTTTTGATGAGAAATATCCATGTTGGAAATCATGAGCCCTATTACTTGAGCTTATTCGAAAAACATTTCATTATTCTGAATTTACTAAAGAAATAAGTTTTGACCGGCTGTTTCCAAATCAAGACACGATTACAGATAGTGGATTTGGAAACCTAATTGGGTTGCCATTGCAGGGCGAACGAGTCATTCATGGTACTTCCGTTTTCTGTGATCCTGAAACCTTTATTCAATATGCCGACCAGTGGAATTTTTTGAAGACGGTTCATAAACATACAATTGAAGAGCTCGATTGTATATACGATAAAATTTTTGAACACAATAAAACACAATCTGAACCAATCTTGTTGGATGAACCTGGCATTAATATTACTGTTGATGGATCAATACAAATAAAAAAACATCAACTCTCCTCGCGAATCACTAGTTTCATAAAGGAAGAATTGAATATTTTTAATAAAGAATACGCAACAAAGAAACGACTTGGCAAATCAACCTTTGGCATAGAAAAATATTTTAATTTAATACAGGATCGAGAAGATGAAATATCTTTACCACGAGGCTTTTTAGAAAAACTTGTTACATATTTCGATGGTGAAAAAATTCCATATAAAATTATTGAGGGATATAAAATTCATGAAAATGTGAAATTCAAGAGTGATATTTCTGTTCGTCGAGAACAGGGAAAAATATTTAATAATATTGGAAACAAAACAAACGGCATAATTATTTCCCCACCGGGAAGTGGTAAGACAATCATCGCCCTTGAACTTGTGGCAAGACTTGGTTTGCCAGCGCTTATTTTAGTAAATAGAAATCAATTGCTCTCGCAATGGATTGAACGCACCCAGCAATTTTTAAGGATTCCAAAAATTCAGATCGGAGTTATTTCAGCCACCAAAAAGAAAGCTGGTAAGCAAATTACAGTCGCTTCATTGCAAACTCTTGTAAGATATAAAAATCTGAATGAGATCCTCGATTCATTTGGAGTAATCATTGTTGATGAATGTCATCATATTCCAGCCAAAACCTATCGAGAATTAGTTTGGCTGTTTAAGAGTAAATATTGTTTTGGGCTTACAGCAACCCATGAGCGAAAACATGGGACCGAAAAAATCACTGAGCTTATGATTGGACCAGTTATTACAGAAATGAAATCGTCAGAAACTGAGGAAACTCAAATATTTGAAGTGATTATTTACACAACCAAATTAACTTTGCCGTTTTTGTATAAGACAGATCATTATGAAACACTTGCTAAAGTCGTATCATTCGACTCTACTCGTAATGAATTATTGACTAAGGCAATTTTGAAAGAAATAAAAAACAATAGAAAAGTGCTTGTGCTTACCGAACGAAAAGAGCATATTGAAATACTTAATTTATATCTGCGAGGAAAAGTAGAAACTATTTCCATTTCTGGTAATGATTCTGCTAGCTCGCGAAAATTAAAACTAGACCAAATAAAGACAGGCAATTTTCAGGTATTGCTTGCAACAGGGCAATTACTTGGCGAAGGATTCGATACGTGCGGAGCTGATTCAATTGTGCTAGCTTTCCCTTTTTCGTTTGAGGGAAAACTGACCCAATATATTGGAAGATTGCGTGGGAAAGGAGTTAAACATATTATTGATTTTCATGATGAAAAAGTGGAGTTTCTGGATAGACAATTTAAAATAAGAAATAGATTTTATAAAAAATTAGAAAATAGAACATTTATATGAAAGATATATTAAAAAAATATTTCGGGTATGAAGAATTCAGACCGCTTCAGAAAGAAATTATTGGACGGGTATTGGAAGGCAAAGACTGTCTTGTCTTAATGCCAACAGGTGGAGGAAAATCTCTTTGTTTTCAACTTCCAGCGTTAATGGTTGACGGAATAGTTATTGTTGTTTCGCCGCTTATCTCTCTAATGAAAGATCAGGTTGATTCTTTAAATACAAATGGTATTTCGGCAGATTTTATAAATAGCACTATATCTCCGAACGAAATTACAAAGATTATGAATAGTGCTAAAACAGGAAAATTAAAAATTTTGTATATAGCCCCTGAGAGGTTGGCTGTGCTTGGTTTTGAAGAATTTCTGCATACTCTCAAAATAAGCTTAATTGCTATTGATGAAGCTCATTGTATTTCAGAATGGGGGCATGATTTCAGACCAGAATATAGGAATTTGAAAATGTTACGAAAAAAGTTTCCTATAATTCCATTAATAGCTCTTACCGCCACCGCCACAGAAAAAGTGCGTGAGGATATCGTTAAACAACTAAATCTAGAAAACCCTAAAATTTTTATTTCCAGTTTTAACCGCCCAAATCTGAGCTATGAAGTATTACCCAAAAAGGATTCCTTTAGATCAATTCTTGCGTTATTAAACAAATATAAGGATGAAAGTGTAATTATATATTGTTTTTCCCGCAACGATACGGAAACCTTGGTTAGCAAGTTGAATCATTTTGGGTTCAAAGCGGCCACATATCATGCTGGACTTGACTCGAAGACTAGAAAAGACAATCAGGAAAAATTTATACGAGATGAAATTAATATCATGGTTGCGACTATTGCTTTTGGCATGGGGATAGACAAGCCGGATGTAAGGCTGGTTATTCACCACAGTCTGCCAAAGTCAGTTGAGGGATATTATCAAGAAACTGGACGAGCCGGACGCGACGGTTTACCCGCAAGATGCGTTTTGTTCTTTTCTTATGCCGATAAATTTAAGCATGAATATTTTATAGACGACATAGCGGATGCCATGGAACAGAAAAAAGCCAGAGAGAATTTGGATAATGTTTTGCGATATGGAAATCTTTATGGGTGCCGTCGTAAATTTTTACTTCATTATTTTAATGAAGATTACAAACAAACTAATTGTGGAAATTGCGACAGGTGTGTTAAACGAACTCCTTTAGAATTAAATAAGATAAATCTGAAAGTTGTCAAACCAAGAATAGATTGCACCACTGAAAACAACATTTTTGACTCCGTGTTGTTTGAGGAATTAAGAACCCTAAGAACACAAGAAGCTCGGAGATTAAACGTTCCACCTTATATGATTTTTGGAGATAAGGCTTTGCGTGAAATGGCAACGAATCTTCCACGGACCAGAGAATCCTTTTTACAAATTAGTGGAGTTGGCAATCAAAAACTTTTACAATTTGGAGAACTATTTATGTCTGCTATCTGCCAATATGTAACTACCTATAAAACGGAAGAGAAAATAAAATCTATATACCATAGTTCAACTTTAGATGAAACAAAAAAATTAATATTGCAAAAAATGCCTATTGACAAAATGGCTGGAATGCGTGGGTTGTCAATTGGTACTATTCTAAGTCATATTGAAAAGATTTCTGCTGTTGACTTACAGTTGGATATTTTATATTTAAAACCTTCACATGAACGATTTGAAATAATTAGAGATGCATTCAAAAAAACTGGTGGTACTTTGTTGGCTCCAGTACGTAAAATTTTGGGAGAAGACTATTCATACGATGAATTAAGATGGACTAGGATTTTTTTAAAATAAATTAGGTATTTGGATTCTGCCCGAAATCGCGGATGAGGTGGGATTCGAACCCACGGTCCTTTTTAAAGGGACGGCGGTTTAGTAAACCGCTGGCGTAAACCACTTGCCTACTCATCCATGTAATTTATAAAATTATGCAAACAGTATAACAGAAACCTGCCCGCAATGCTAAAGCATAGCTTTTTCCCGCCCACATGACTCGCTTCAGCGTGTCTGGCAGGCAGGCGGAAATGGAAAAAAGATAGGAATATGCTAAAGTGATTGGGTTGATACGGAGCCGTGTATGAGCGGTCGAAGTAACATCTTTGCTAAAGATGCAGGGGCTTTAAAACCCCTCGAGGGTTCGAATCCCTCCGGCTCCGCAACAATAAATAATTATTAAGATATCAATTTCTTAAATTCCTCCACCATGGGTACTTGTTCTGGTTCTAGGCCGTATTCGAGTGCAGTGTAGTAGGCGACCCAGTCGGCCAAGATAAGTGAAGAAAAAATCTTATGCCAAGAATCTTGCCCTTTTATTTCAATTATTTCAGTTTTTAAATTACGATCTTTATACAATTTTTCTATAATTCCCACTCTTTTTATTATTTTTGAATTATCTTCTAAGTCTTTTAGGATAATAAAATAAAATTTGTCACTTAACTCTTTTGTAGAATCTTTTACATCAAAACCAGTCATTTCATTGTGATTCAACTCTGGCAATACATTATAAAAAGCAGGAATTTTACCAGTTTCATTTAATTTTATTTTCCAATTGTAAGCAATAGATAAATTACGATTAGAAGTGTATATAACAGGGACATGATTTTTAATTTTCTGAGCTAATATCTTCCCTTGTTCCTCATAATCAGTAGTAATTAAAGATGTTGCTAATTCATTGATGTTTTTTAATTCATTTTCTTCTCCTATAATTTTTAAAAATGCTTTTACAGAAAGGCCAACAGCTAGACGTGGTTGTATACCCATATCTGGTAATTGTATATAGGGTACATTATTTTCTTTAGCTAATGTTAGTAATTTCCCACCGATTGAAATGACAGCCATAGCTAGGTTTTTTTCTTTTGCTTTTTCAAATGTATCAATTACTTCTTCTGTATTGCCCGAATAAGAACTCAAAATAATAAGCTTGTTTTTTAATTCTTCTATGGGTAATTCTGGTAATCCATAATCACGGTGAATGATAATATCAAGATTTGATTGCTTTGTTTTCAACAAAAGGGGAGCAAGAGCAGAACCGCCCATACCGATAACGAGGAATTCAGATTTTTTGGCTAAATTTTCTTGATTTATTATCTCAGGTTCATAAAGAAATTGCTTATTGAAATTTTTTATTGATTCATACATATTAATATTTTAACATAAATTAAAAAACAAAGAAAAAACTTTTAAAGGGGTTTTGAGCGCGACGGCGCGAGAATTTCAGGATTTTTTAAGCTTCAAAAAATCCGTACCGGCTAAAAGTTTGTTTCTTTGTTTTTTAGTTTTGTTGTAGATAAGAAAAAATTAATCACTTGCATTTTTAGTATCTTAGTATTAAGATTTAATTAAATAATTCATTGACAATTTAATAATAGATTGTCAAAACTTTTCAATCAATCAATCAATCAGGAAGGACGGTAGGTAGTTATGAAACAGACAATGGCTTTGTTGGTGGTTCTTTTTTGTGTCTTAATTTCTCAGGCACAACCGCTTCCGGTTCTATCAAGTCCGATTATTTTATCGGACACGAATTTTTCCGTCAGCCCTGTGTTTTTTCATCAGATGGCCGTGATTGGAGATACGGTACATGTAGTTTTTGTGATGGAAGACACGCTTCTTCAATATCGGAGAAGTCTAGATGGCGGAAGGACGTTTGAACCTGTTATGGATTTATCCGACAGTTTTAGTGTTGGTGGATATTCAAAAATTATCGCGAATAAAGAACATGTATTCGTGTTCGTGACGAAAGATGGTTATATTTATTTTCGTCGTAGTGATGATTTTGGTGAAAATTTCAATGGATGGAAAGTTGCCTACGATTTAGGTAGTGGCCAAGGTATCTTTTTGATGAATTTGGCAATTGCTAACGATACGTTAGCTGCGATCGTCCAAAATTCTGAGGGAGAAGGGATTTTTGTGTCTCCTAATTTAGGAGAAACTTGGAATTATCTTGGTCCAAAAACTGGATCGTCCTATGGTGCCTTGGCGGTAACCCCGGGAGGAAAAGTTCACATGGTTTTTACTGGATATCCTCCTTTGAATGGCAATACAGAGGAGATCTATTATAAAAACTATGCTAATGGTGGTTGGAGTGAGTCGATCATACTCTCGAATCTTGATAACCGTCCTGGGCTTAATCCATTTATCACTGGTGTTGGCAACAACTTGATGGTTACTTGGCAACAAAGTGACGGGCTGGGGAATTATAGTCCAAGCGTCAGAATTTCTCCAGATGCTGGCGTAAGTTGGCTTCTAGAGAATGGGCCGTATGATTGTAATGGTATGGCTATTTACTGGTTTTACGCTGGCAATACCAACAATATTCACGCTGTGTCACTAATCCAAGATGAAGTTGCCGATGTTGTTAGTTATACATTTAATTCTTTAGATTGGCGTAAGTTCTCAGCAATGAATGGCGTTGGATCCAGCTCCGGTTATGAATTCCATTATGGAATTCAATTGGGAGTATCAGATAATTCAATTCATATGATGAAACCTGCGAAAGTTTCGTCAGGTAAGTTGGCTCTTTTTTATCAGAGAGCGGATTTTCATGTTTCTCGGGCACAATTAAATGTGTCCAAAAAAGAATTGAATTACAATGTTGTCGGAGAGATCGATACACTGGTGTTGGAAAATATAAGTTCCGATACCATTTACTATCCGGGGGCTATAAGAATTAATAATAGTAATTTTGTTATAATAGGTGGACCTTACGCAGAGCGTGTAAGTTTGTTGCCGGGTATGACAAAAAACGTCTTAGTAAAGTTCCAGCCGACTGGTAATCCTGGTGGTGTTTCGGGGTCGTTATATATTTACTATAATGGAGACGATTCACCAATTAGGGTGAATTTAGTTTCAAGAATTGTGGCACTTGTATCGCCACAAAACGGCAGGAGACTAGTTGAGCCAACCCCCCCATACCCGTATTCCTATTTGAAATTCATGTGGAATGCGGTAGAAGGAGCTACCGCATATCAGATAAAAATAACCATAATTCCTTCACAAATAGATTATATTTCGACTTCGGACACGGTTACTTATTACGACGGAATAGTATCTGGTACCGACACAAGTTGTGTTCCATCCAGTCAATATCCGTCTGGATTATGGCATACTTGGAAAGTTCGCGTTATTTTTGGTGCAGATACAGGGTTGTGGTCCGAAGAATGGAAATTTAAGACGAAGGTAAGTGGTGTAAGATACCAAAATATATTTACAGCCCCTGGTTGGACATCGTTTTCTTTCCCGTTTTATCCCATTAAGTTGTATACGGACGGTTTTGATTCGGATTCGTCTGTTTTTCTAAAACCGTTTTTTATGTACACAATGGGGTATCAAACAACAGATACCCTTTACCCTAGAAAGGGATATTGGATAAAAACGAAGAAAAGTTTTTTTGGTTGGTATGGTGGTTATCAACCAAAAATGTTGGACACGTTTTTTGTGAAGACAGGATGGAATTTCATCGGATCTTTAGTTGATTCGGTGACATTGGGTAATATTAAAAGCATACCGACAGATATGCAACTATCGGATTTTTACGTTTTTATTGATGGAGAGTATGTAAAATCCGACACTATTGCACCTGGTTGTGCTTACTGGGTTCATGCGAGCAGTGAAGGGGCCATAATAATGGCTCTTAGCGATGGTAGTGAGCCCCAACAAAAAACCATTCATGTCGTTCCAATAAACGAGCTGCCTCCTCTGCCTCCGGGTGATTTTGTGGATGAAGAGAAAATAATTCCAAAAGAGTTTTCTCTTTCACAGAACCACCCTAATCCGTTCAATCCCACAACCATGATTAATTATGAACTCCCTGAAGCGAGACATGTGACTCTAGAAGTTTATAATATGCTCGGTCAGAAAGTGACGACATTAGTCGATGGAATGGAAGACGCAGGATATAAGATGATAACATTTGATGGGAGTAAATTTCCATCCGGAATTTATTTTTATCATATGAGTATAGGGGAGGATTATTTGTTAGTTAGAAAAATGATTCTTCTAAAATAATTCACTATTAGATTGTGAATTGTTTATTTTTTTTAATAATCATCCCCGATGAATAGAAATGTTCATCGGGGATATTTATTTTTGAGTTTTGTGGATAAATGAGAAAATTGTAGGCAAGAAAGAAGTAAAAATTATCAATAAAATTATTGGTAATAAATACTTATCAACGTTTGGGATAGCCTCTCCTAAGAAATATCCCAGTAGGGGAATACCTAGTCCCCATATCAGCCCTCCGATGATGTTATAGGTGACGAAAGTTTTGTAATGCATTTTCCCTACACCAGCAAGTATCGGTACAAAGGTACGAATGACAGGAACAAAACGAGCTAAAATGATAGTTTTCTTTCCGTATTTTTGGTAGAAATTTTCTGCATCAGTGATATATCTTTTTTTGAAATAAAATGAATCATCACGAGTGAAAATCTTAGGTCCTACTTTTTTGCCAAAAAAATATCCGACTTGATCTCCTAAGATTGCACCAAAAGTAGTGAGTAAAGCTAAAATAGAAATGTCGAAATATCCTTGGGATGCGAGCAGCCCAGCGGTGAATAGAAGTGAATCTCCAGGGAAAAAGAATCCAAAAAATAATCCTGACTCAGCAAATATTACAAAGAATATTCCAAGATAACCGATAGTCTTTATCAACATCGCCAAATCTAAGTTTAATATAGAATCTAACATTTTATTATTTAAGGGCAGTGTCTATTTTTTGTTTTACGGTAGTTCCTGATTCTGCCCCATCGATGGTGCCGACAATTTTGTCATTTTTTAGTATAAATCCTTTTGGTGTTCCTGTTACACCAGCAGTCATACCTTCATTTTTGGAATTTGTAACTGCTTGTTGATATTTATTACTATCGAGACATTGATCGAAGGTTGTTGTATCCAAACTGAGGTTTTTTGCAAAAGATTTTAAATTAGAATCAGAAAAACCTCCTTCATTTTCTCCATTTTGGTGTGAGTAAAGGTAATCATGATATTCCCAAAATTTATTTTGATCTCCTGCACATCTTGCTGCTTCAGCAGACTTTACGGATTCTGCCCCTAGAAATGCCCAATCACGATAAACAAACTTTACATCTCCATTCTTTATATAATTATTTACTTCAGACATAAAAGGAATCCATGTAGGGTCTATTTTTTTTAAATATTGAATTGCTGGGGAATTTGGTTTTAAAAGCCCAGAGACTGCTCCACAATATGGACATTGAAAGTCGGCATACACTATCAAAGTAATTTTTGCGTTTTTGTTACCGAGCACTCTGTCTTCTTTACTGACTGGGGCTAAGGTTGTGATGGCTAATCCATTGTTATTCGTAGGAATATTTAGTGTTTTGTCTGAAGAAAAATATACTGCTCCTGCAATTAAAAAACCAGCTATGATAATAGCCATGGGGATTGATAATTTTTTACTTTCCACTTTTGTTTCATTTTCCATATACTAAGTATACCTCGTAGTAAAATTTTTACAAAGTTATATTTTTTTGATCTTTAAAAAATAAATTGCCTCGGCTGGAAACCAGCCGAGGCAATTGTGATTAACCTCACGTCCACCCGCATCCAACATCTCTTTTTCTCTTAATTTGTGAATACATCTTCGGGGCACATAATTTTATTATGCATTCCTCAAAAATTGAAACATAGATTAAACAAGAGGTGAACACGATTAGTATAGATAATCTTTTTTTCATAGCGTAACCCTTTATATTTAGTTATATATTATTTTATTTAGAAATAAATTTTTTGAAAGAACAGATAAGAACAAAAATATTTGAAGAACAAAAAAGGACCATTTGAGTGGTCCGTGTTTGCAATCAAGATATTTTTAGAGAGAATTTTTAAGCGCAAAAACCAACCACCCAATTGTAGGATGGAGGACGGGGCAAAGGTTAATTTTTCGCTTCAATAACATAAGTTTATGATAGCATATTCAATTTTTTATGCAATTTATTATCTAAAATTTGTTTAATTTCAAGGATAGCGAACCATAAGAACCCTTTACTTTTCTATTTAAGAGTGTATAATTAAGCAAACCATAAAAATCTTCTAATTCTAAGAAGTTTGGTACCTTGAAGTCCACATTTTTCATAAATTATCCAAAGAAGGAAAATTACTATGATTGAAAAAGTAGAAGAATTTTCACGCGACATTCTGAAAAATAAATTCGAATCTTCAAAGAATGTCAATCCACGTGAAGCTGCAGAGCTTGCATATGCCCTTTCGATACTGTATGCCAAAAGAGGCGATCGATCAGAGGCGGTTCACTTTGCAAGAGAGTCAATAACTCTGTTTGATACTCATGGTGGAGATGATTATTTTGTCCACCATGCTAATATTGCAGGGGTATCAATGCCGAGTACATTTATTCATTCGGATGTGGTACGGGAACATCTCAAATTTTTCGGAATCACAATCGAGAATGAAGAAAATGTGACTGTGTAAGTAATTAGTTTTCCCAATGTCTCTCCAAGTTAAATGATTTGGAGAGACATTTTGATTTATTTAATTTATTAATGTGCCACAGTAAAGGCAATTACTTTTTTAGCGCCGTATTGTTTCAATGTTTTTTTAGCTTCACTCAATGTTGCCCCAGTAGTCAGCACATCATCTATCAGTATTATATTTCTCCCTTTTATAGTTTCTCCATTTTTTACAGCGAAAGAGCCTGAAAGATTTTTTAGTCTATCTTTTCTTTCTTTTATATTTGCTTGATGTTCTGTTTCTTTTATTTTTATTAAAATATTTTTCTCTAATTGCATATTTACGCCATGGCGTAGATCGTTTACTTTCATTAATTCTTTACAAATTAGTTCTGCTTGATTATATCCACGCTCTCTATGTCTTTTAGGAGATAGGGGAATAGGAATCAATATTGGTTCACGAAAGTTTTTCATTACACTTAACTCCGAAAGCTCTTCAATTATTTTTTCATAAATGATTTCTGCGAAGATGCCAGCTAATTTCTTTTTACCCTTGTACTTTAAAAGCCAAATTGATTTTTTGATAGGTATATGACGATAATCAAAAAGTGGGAATATCCAGTTGGCACTTTCTCTTTCAGCATAAGGAGAATCTACGAGACATTTTTTGCATAAATCTGAGCCATTCTTCCCGCAAGAAATGCAATTCACAGGGAAAACGACATTAAGTATGGTGTTTAAAAAATGCATATATGTTATAATTAAGGAGTATTTTAACATAAATTCTTTCAAGAAAATGGATAATCCAGTTAATCAAGTCAAAAATTTTATTTCGAATTTAAACCTTTTCAAAGGTGGTGGAGGAGATAGCGCTGTCGGTATAGACATCGGTTCTTCTGCCATTAAAGTGGTGGAGATAAAAAAGAAAGGAGGTAAAGCTGTCCTTGAGACCTATGGATCAATTTCTTTAGGTTCGTACGGAGAGCTTGATGTAGGGCGTGTCACAAATCTCCCTGTCGAAAAGATAGCCGAAGCCTTGAAAGAAGTTTTAAAACAATCTGGAGTGACGACTACTTCTTCTGCTTTTTCTATCCCAGTGCAATCAAGTTTGATTTTTTCTATAGAGCTTCCTCCTCAAGTGAAAGAGAGTGAGATAGCCTCTATCATACCCACAGAAGCTCGTAAATATATTCCAGTACCCATCACAGAAGTTTCGTTAGATTACTTTATAATTCCTAAAAAACAATCCTCTTTTGAAGAGGCCAACAATCCTGATCCTTCCGCACTATTACCCGAGAAGACGGAAGTTTTCGTTGTTGCTATTCAAAATGATGCAATTTCAAAATATCGCTCTATTGTTTCTCAGTCAAACCTAGAAGCTGGATTTTTCGAAATCGAGATTTTTTCTTCAGTTCGGGCAAATTTTGAACATGAGCTCTCTCTAGTACTTTTGATGGATTTTGGTGCATTGAGTACGAAGCTTTCTCTCGTAGAGTTTGGTATGGTAAAAAGTTATCACACGATAAATCGTGGTGGAGCTGACATTTCTTCGTCTATTTCTAAATCTTTAGATGTAACATTTGCGAAAGCTGAAGAAATGAAGAAAGAATTTGGTCTTTTTGAAAATCCAGATGATAAAACCTTGGCAGATATCATAAAAGTGCATATCGATTATATCTTTTCAGAGACAAATAATGTATTATTAGGGTACGAGAAGAAGTACAACAGAACTATCAGCAAAGTAATATTTACAGGTGGTGGGTCACTCTTAAAAGGATTAAAAGAAGTAGCAGCAAATAACTTCAGGGCAGAGGTAGAAATAGGACATCCTTTTTCAAAAGTTGGTGCACCTGAGTTTTTGGGGAAGGTTTTGGAGACTACGGGTCCAGAATTTGCAGTTGCATTAGGATTAGCCTTGCGTAAATTGCAATAAATGCGATAATTGAGGGAGAATATAATAAATAAAATGGAGCAAAATTTTCAAACATCTTTTATACCTAAAAAACCGATGATTGAGGAACGGGCAGTATCTTCGCGACCGATTGGTCTTCTGACTATTTTTTCCATTTTTGTTTTTTTTACAATGCTTATCGCATCAGGTGGTCTTTATTTCTATGATGGTATTTTAAAAAAGAACATTGTTCAAATGGAGAATGATTTGAACCTAGCCAAAACACGTTTTGAACCATCAAAAATAGTTCAACTCCAAGTCCTAGACAAACGTTTGAATGCTTCAAATGAGATTTTATCTAAACACATTGCTATTTCTCCTATTTTCAAAGAACTTCAATTGATCACAATGAAGACCATTAGCTATACGAAGTTTAGTTATGATTTTGACGGTAGTAAAAATTCGAAAATTGTTATAAAGATGAGTGGTACCTCAGATGGCTATCGTTCTGTAGCACTTCAATCAGATCTTTTTACAGCGAAAGCTAAATCTTTTATCGATCCAGTATTTTCCAATCTTTCTCTCGATGACAAAGGTAATGTCAATTTTGATTTAGATTTTTCGGTCGATCCAGATTTTGTTAATTACAAACAGACACAAAAAGTCACGACAGACAATCCTATAGATGCACCCTTAAACACAGAGGGGATATTAAATTAATTTATGTTTAGATATATATTGCCAACCATTTTAATAGGAGTCGCAGTAGTAGGGTTTTTTACTATTGCCAGTCCTTATTATAAAAATATTACTTTAGAAAGAGACCAGGTAGCATCTTACAATGAGGCACTTGATAATTCGAAAGCCCTTGAAGCTGAAAGAGATAAATTAACACAAAAATATAATTCATTTGATTTAGAAAATTTGTCTAAGCTTCAGAAGTTTTTGCCAGATAGTGTCGACAACATTCGTTTGATTTTAGAGATAGAAAAGATAGCATCACCTTATGGTATGGTTCTTAAGGATGTCAAATATAGTACGTTTACTACGAAAGATACTGCGGGCACTACTACCCAGACTACGGTGGCAAATTCTTCCAATAAAGATTATGGTACCTGGGATCTAGAATTCTCTACTCAAGGGACTTATAACAATTTTATTAATTTTATAAAAGATTTAGAGAGTAATTTAAGAATTGTAGATATATTTTCTATTCAATTTTCTTCAAGCACAGGGACAGATACGAAGTCGTCTCTACAGTCTGAGGCTTATAAGTATAGTTTTAAAATTAAAACTTATTGGTTAAAAAATTAAAATGGCTTCAAAAATAAAAAACATAATATTATTTACGGTGATAGCAGCTGTTTTGATTTTGATTTATATTTTCTTTATTAAGAAAGCCCCCGAAGAGGCTAATTTAACTTCCTCCCCGATTACTACTACTAGTACATCTGGAGATACAAGTACCATTGATCAGAATTCTGCCCTCACTAGAGATTTTCTTTCTGTTTTGTTAAATGTTAAAAATATAAAATTAGATGATGCTATTTTTTCAGATGCTTCTTTTAATAATCTTCGTGATTCTAGCATTTTGCTCGTTGCCTCTGGGGACGAAGGGAGGCCAAATCCTTTTGCCCCGATTGGTTCTGATCCTGTTGTTGTACCTGTAGCGCCAGCAGTTATTACTTGTACACCACCTCAAGTGTTGGATACTTCTACCAATACCTGTGCTACTCCAGCAGTACTTACTTGTGTTCTCCCTGAAGTTTTAGATCTTGTCACAAATACTTGTGTTGCTCCGGCTCCAGTCTGTAAATCACCGAAGGTTTTAAATCCTTCTACAAATAAATGTGTTACCCCACTAGTCTGCAAGTCACCAAAGATTTTAGACGTAGAAACCAATACCTGTATCACGCCACCTCCAGCACAGCCATAAATTAATTATGAGTCTATTAGAAGAATTAGTAAAAAAAGGCATAATCAATAGTAGCCAAATAAATGAGATTAAAAATCTTGCTAAAGAAAAGTATGCGGGTAATTTAGATGATGCTTTGATTGAGATTGGTATTACAGAAGAGAAAATACTTGAATCTAAGGGTGAGTATTTACACATGCCAATAAAAAAAGTAGATGCTAAAGATGGATCTTTTTTTAACGCCTTGAAATATATTCCCGAAGATGCGGCGATACATTATCGTTTTGTACCGATTGAATTAAAAGAGGGAGTGCTCGAAGTTGGTATTACTGATGGAGAAAATACGCAAGCTTTTGATGCATTGCAATTTATTTCAGCCAAGCTCGGAATTCCTTTTAAGATTTTTCTTATTTCCAATAAAGATTATAAAAATATAATGGAGAGTTATAGGGGTGTATCTGTCCAAGTGGAAGAAGCGCTTCAAGAGCTCAATAAAGATGAGACGACTGAAGAGAAAAGTTCTAGTGAACTCAATACTTTAGATAAAGAAATTAGAAATCCAAAATTAAAGGATGAAACAAAGATAGTAGAAGATGCTCCAGTGATAAAGATCGTAGCAGTTATTTTGCGTAATGCGATAGAAGGTAATGCTTCTGATATACACATAGAAAATACGGGAGAAAAAGTGAAAGTACGTTTTCGTTTAGACGGCTCTCTTTATACGAGTATAGTTTTACCACCAAATGTTTACAATGGGATAGTGGCTCGTATAAAAATATTAGCTAAATTACGTTTGGATGAAAAGAGAAAACCTCAAGACGGAGCTTTTAGTACTACTCTCGACGGACATAAGATCGATTTCCGTGTTTCTACGATGCCTGCATATTATGGTGAAAAAGTAGTTATTCGTATCTTGGATGCAGAGAAGGGGGTCAAGCCTCTTGACCAATTAGGGTTATCAAAAAGAAATCTCGAAATGTTGAGGGAAGCTTTGACTAAACCATACGGACTTATTTTGATTACCGGTCCTACAGGGTCTGGTAAGTCTACGACATTGTATTCAATGATGAATGAACTCAATAAAGAGAAAAGTAATATCGTATCTCTAGAAGATCCAGTCGAGTATCATATGCCTGATATAAACCAGTCCCAAATGATGCCAGAGATAGGGTATACATTTGCCTCTGGACTTCGTTCCATCCTTCGTCAAGATCCTGATGTGATCATGGTCGGAGAAATACGAGATAAAGAGACGGCACAGCTTGCTATTCAGGCAGCTTTGACAGGGCACCTCGTGCTTTCGACGCTTCATACAAACAATGCGATAGGAGCTATCCCTAGACTTGTAGATATGGGTGTCGATCCGTATCTTATAGCACCGACACTTATTTTATCTGTTGCTCAACGTCTAGCTAGGATGACTTATCCTGCTTCCCGTAAACTTATCAAATTAGATCCAAGTATTAAGTTGCAAATTGAAGATGAATTAAAAGATTTACCAGAAGAATTTAGAAAAGAAATAATTATTAAAGATGAGATGTATGATACTGTTCCATCTCCAGAATGTCCTTCTGGCACACGTGGTCGTATCGCTGTATTTGAAATGTTTAAGATAAATAAAGAAATGCAAGAAGTAATTTTGAAACACCCAGTCGGTTCTGAGATTTATAAGTCGGCTCGTAGTAATGGTATGCTTATGATGAAAGAAGATGCATTACTCAAAGCTATCGAGGGCGTCATTCCTCTCAAAGAAGCCTTTAATTTTATAAGTGAAAATGATTAAGTTGTCCACAGAGGAGATAGAGAGCTCTTTTATTAAAGGTCATTTTATAATATAATTAGTCCTATATAATATATGGAAGGTGAAAAAAGAAAAATTTTAATAGTTGATGACGATACATTTCTCTTAGATATGTATGCATTTAAGTTTAGTCAGAACAATTTTGAAGTTTATACTGCTTTAAGTGGATTGCAATCTATCGAAAAGCTTCAAGATGGATTAAAACCTGAGATCATTTTATTGGATGTTATTATGCCTCTTATGGATGGTTTTGAAATGTTGAGTAAAATAAATAAAGAGAATCTATCTCCTGATTCCATAAAGATAATTTTGTCTAACAAAAGCCAGCAGGAAGATATCGATAAAGGGAATAGTCTAGGAGTGTCTGGATATATAGTAAAAGCGAATTCCACTCCTACAGAGGTAGTAAACCAAGTAATAGAGATTTTATCAAAAAAGGGTATTGATAAAAAATAAAAATTATAAATATGGACTATAAAAAAGAACTTGAAGAACTTATTTTAACTGTTATCCATGCGAGTGGGTCAGATTTACATTTAGGTGTCGGGAAGGTCCCGGCTATTCGTGTGGCAGGGGAGCTCACTTTTCTTTTAAAGCATGCTGTTTTGACACAAGAAGATGTTCTTGGTATTTTAGGTGAGATTTTAGGTAAAAAGAAATTAGATAAATTTATGGAAGATCAAGAAGTAGATTTCTCTTATGATTTTCGAGGAGAAGCTCGTCTACGTGGAAATGCTTTTTTCCAAAAAGGTTTGATTAGTGTTGCTTTCAGGTTGGTACCTAAAGTAAAGACCCTCGAAGATTTACATTTGCCTCCTATTATTGCTGACCTGGCTCGCAAGAAACAAGGTTTTTTCTTAGTGGTTGGTCCTGTTGGGCAAGGTAAATCTACCACTCTGTCATCAATGATAAATCTTATAAACAATGAACAAGCTCGCCATATCATTACCATTGAAGACCCTATCGAGTATGTTTATACACCAAATAAATCCATGATTGACCAACGTGAAGTCGGTATTGATACTAAAGATTTTTCTACGGCCTTAAGATCAGTTTTTCGTGAAGATGTGAATGTGATAATGATAGGTGAGATGCGTACTCCAGAAACCATTGCGACAGCTGTCACAGCTGCAGAGACAGGACATTTAGTATTTTCGACGCTTCATACGAACAATGCTTCACAGACGATAGATAGAATCATCGATTCTTTCCCCGGTAGTCAGCAAGATCAGATTCGTCTTCAGCTCGCTTCAAGTTTGCTTGGTATTTTTTCTCAGAGACTTATTCCTAGAATCACCGGCGGGCTCATTCCAGCTTGTGAGCTTCTTTTAAATAATAGTGCAGTTTCGAATTTGATTCGAGAAAAACGCACTCAAGAGATAGATGTGATAATAGAGACAGGTTCAGAGGGAGGTATGATAGATTTAAACCATTCTCTTATGGAGCTTGTTCGTGCAGGAGAGATCACTATAGAGAGTGCTTATCAATATTCACTCAATCCAAAAGGTCTTGAGAGGATGATATGAGTAGTTGAAAGTTATCAAGTTCATAAAGTTATCAAGAAAATACTTTTAACTTTATAACATTATAAACTTTAAGAACTTAAATATGTTATTCAAATATAAAGTAGTAGATGACAAAGGAATAAGCAAGGAAGGAGAAATCGATGCACAAAACCGTGACGCGGCTATTACTGGTCTTCAACGAAGAGGGTTTATTATTGTTTCTATAAAAGAAGAAGGCAAAAGCAAATCTATTTTCTCTTTGTCTTTTTTTGATAGAGTGAAGACTAAAGACGTGGTTGTCCTATCTCGTCAGATTTCTACTTTATTTGAAGCGCAAGTTTCTGCCCTTAAAGCTTTTTCTATGTTGGCGGCTAATACAGAGAATAAAATTTTATCATTTAAACTTACAGAGATAAGTGACGATCTTCAGGCCGGGCTTTCTATTTCAGAAGCGTTATCCAAACACCCAGATGTTTTTTCTGATTTTTACGTAAACATGGTGCGAGTCGGAGAAGAGACGGGTAAATTGAATGAGATTTTTAATCATTTGGCAGATTATTTAAATCGCCAATATTCTCTTACTTCCAAGACGAGAAATGCTCTTATTTATCCGATATTCGTTATTTGTACATTTTTTGTCGTGATGGGACTTATGTTCGTCGTTGTCATTCCGAAGCTATCAGCTATTATTCTTGAATCAGGACAAGAGCCACCTATCTATACTAAGATAGTCATTGGACTTTCGAACTTTTTTGTTAATTATGGTTTTCTTGTGATTATATTTTTAATACTTTTAGGTATATGGACATGGAGACTTACAAGAACAGAGGCAGGGAAAGTATATCTTGATAAATTACGTCTTTCTATTCCTGCAGTAGGTACTCTTTACACTAAGCTTTATCTTTCGAGAATTGCCGACAATATGGATACGATGCTTACTTCTGGCGTCCCTATTGTCCGAGCGATAGATATCACTGCAGATGTCGTCGGTAGTAGAGTTTATAGAGATGTCTTAAAGGATGTGGCAGATGGAGTAAAGTCCGGGCTTTCTTTTTCACTCGCTTTTGAAAAACATCAAAAAGAAGTGCCAGGTATTATGGTGCAAATGATAAAGATAGGAGAGGAGACGGGTTCATTGGGGACAATTTTAAAAACTTTAGCTGATTTCTTTAAAAGAGAGGTAGATGATGCTGTGGACACTCTCGTTGGCCTTATTGAGCCTATCATGATAGTGGTTTTAGGTCTTGGTGTCGGGTTGCTTCTAGTATCTATCTTGATGCCTATTTACAATCTTGCCGGAGGGATATCGTAAAGAAAAACCCCTTCTGACCTCCCCTTGTCAGGGGAGGAAAAAATTCCCCCTGATAAGGGGGACAAAGGGGGTTGTATTTTAGAATGTGGATAACCTTGTTGTCTTTTTATAGTTGTAAAAGTTATAATATATGTATTAAAAAATAGTCGAAATTTCCGCCAAAGAGCGGTAAAAATTATTAGGTAATATTTATTAGTTGTTTCGTTATAAACGAAACGAAAAATTATGAAGAATTTTAAAAAAGGTTTTACATTGATTGAATTATTAGTTGTTGTCGCTATTATTGGTATTTTGGCTTCAGTCGTTTTGGCATCGTTGAACTCTGCTAGAATGAAGGGCGCAGATGCAGCTATTAAGGCAAATATAACAAGTGCTCGTGCACAAGCAGAACTTTTCTATGATGGTAATAGTCAATCATATCTTAATGTTTGTACGGCTACAGGGGGTATAGCAAATATGAAATCAGCAGCAACCAATGCTGGTTCTGCAGTTGTTGATTGTAATTCCATTGCAGGTGCATGGGCGATGTCAGGACAATTAAAAACGAATTCTGCAAATTACTATTGTGTAGATAGTACTGGAATTGCAATGACTACTACAGTAGCACTAAGTACTGCTACAGGTTGTACGGCTTCTAGTTTAGCAGCATGTACTTCATATTCTACAGGAGGAAGTTCTACCACGGCAGCACAAATTACGGCATGTACGTCTCATGGCTGTACAGCAAATCCAGCAGCACCTTCTACAACTGTGGGATTAACTTGTTCAGGTACACCAACTTCATAGACTTAAGTGATAACAAAACAAAAACCACCCGTCGAGTATCCTCAGGGTGGTTTTTGTTTTGTGTGGATATGATATAATAAAAGAAGTTATTAAGTATTAATTTAAATAAAATTATGAAGAATTTTAAAAAAGGTTTTACATTAATCGAATTGTTAGTTGTTGTCGCTATTATTGGTATCTTAGCTTCAGTCGTCTTGGCGTCCTTAAGTGATGCTAGGAAGAAGGGTGTTGATGCAGCAGTGAAATCAAATTTAAATAACGCCATGAAGCAGGCAGAAATTTTTTATAATATGAATACTTCTATTCCAAATACTTATACCAGTGTTTGTACTAGTGGTACTCTTGGTGTTTCGGGGATTGGTTTACAAGTCCAAGCTGCTGCTAAGGCTTCAGGGTTAGTGGGTTTCTCTACTGATGCTACTGGTACGGCATTAACTGCAACTTGTAACCAAAGTGCTACGGCTTTTGCGGTGGAGGCACCCTTGAGTGGGAGTACGGTTGCGTCTCCCAAAATGTGGTGCGTGGATAGCACAGGAAGATCTTTACAAACGACAGCTTCAAAACTTTCTGGTGGCACTGATTATGATTGTCTTTAGTCAATATTTTTAATTAAATTTTATGATCCTAATCCCTACAATTATTTTTTTCATCTTGGGTCTCATTATCGGGAGCTTTTTGAATGTTGTTATTTTTAGATTCAATACTTCTCGTTCTTTTGGTGGCAGAAGTGGATGCATGACCTGTCAAAACACTCTCTGTTGGTACGAGCTTATTCCTCTTGTCAGCTTTTTTGCATTAAAGGGAAGATGTAAGCATTGTAAGACGAAGATCTCAATGCAATACCCGATAGTGGAACTTATATCAGGTTTAGTTTTTGCTGGAGTCTTTTTGAAATTTCAAGATGTGTTTCTTATAAATACTTTGGCTTTTTCGATCTCTTATGCTTATTATGTGACGATGTTTTCAGTTCTCTTAGTTATTGCAGTTTATGATTATAAACACAAAATAATTCCAGATATGCTTTCTATTATTTTTGGTTTTATAGCTTTCGTTGGTTTATTTTTCTTTTCTAATTTTGAATTTTATCCTCATTTTCCAACTGTTCTAGAATTTCTTTCAGGGATATTTCTAGCTTTGCCTTTTGCTCTTTTATGGCTTGTTTCTAAAGGCACTTGGATGGGTCTTGGGGATGCAAAGCTTGCATTGGGGTTAGGATGGCTTTTAGGGCTTTCTAGGTTGCTTTCTGGTGCAGTAGTGGCCTTCTGGTCAGGAGCGATAGTAGGGCTCATTCTTATGGCTTTTTCAAAAAATCACGGAATTAAAAGTGAGATTCCTTTTGCTCCATTCCTCGTCTTTGGCATATTGATTGCATTTCTTTTTGAGTTACACCTTTTTCCGTTGGGGTTTTAATCTAGTAAAAAATGATTTATTTTTTTAAAAATTTAGAATCCTATAAGCTAAAAGCTAAAAGCTATAAGCTAAATATGGGCATGACTTATGTAGAGCTCATTGTGGTTTTAAGTATTTTTGCCACGATGACTTCTATCGTTCTTTTCAATTACAATACATTCCAAGCGAAAGTAGATATAAAAAATCTAGCAAATGATATTGCTTTAAAAATAGTTGAGGCTCAAAAGGCAGCGGTTTCTGGGAAGTGGAACCCTGTTGTTATAAATTCTGATTGGAAACCAACCTATGGTGTATATCTTGATAAGTCCGATTATACGACGATAGTTTATTTTAATGATTTGAGTAGTCCCTTAAATTATATTCCAGATGTAGGAGAAACACTAGATTCTTTTAAAATAACTAAAGGGAATTCTATATTTAAAATAGAAAGTTATATAGGTTCTACAGCTACTTCAATTACAGAATCTTTTTCTATTTCTTTTACGAGACCAAGCTCAAGTGCCATTTTTAGATATGATGATGGTTTACCACTTGCTAGTTTTGATTATATGCAAATCACTGTCTCTTCTTCTGATAGGTCAGTTAAGGCATATATAAAAGTTTATCCTTCAGGAAGGATTCAAATAAATTAAAATGAAGAAAAATATATTTAAAAAAAATAATAAAGAAAGTGGATTTACAATTATAGAAACAATGATTGCAATTGCAGTTTTTTTAATTGTTGTGATGATTGGAATGGGGGCTCTCTTGAATGCTAGTTTAATTCATAACAAATCTCAAAATATGCGTTCAATTATGGACAACTTGAGTTTTATTATGGAGGATATGTCTAGAAATTTAAGAATTGGGTATGATTATCATTGTATAGATAATGGTGTTCCGACTGAAACTGGTCCTCATAATTGTGTTGGGACAGGAAGGGGAATTTCTTTTAAAACTCCTCAGGGTGAACAATGGGTATATATGATGTTGGTAGATGATAATGGGTTTGGTTATATTGAAAAATCCACTGCAGGTGGAATTTTAGATAGTTTTGTACGATTAACTCCAGAAGAAATAAATTTAGATGGGACTTCTCAATTCTTTGTGACTGGAGCAAAGGTAGGTGCAGAAGATAATTTACAACCATTTGTGACGATTAAGTTAGTTGGTAAAATAACTTACAAAGGTACGGACACACCATTTTCATTGCAAACTTCAGTGTCACAAAGACAATTAGATAGAACACAATGATAAAATTTTTAACAAATAAAAATAAAGGTTTTACTTTAGTTGAAACACTTGTGGCTATTTCAATTTTTTCTATATCAATTGTTGCTGTAATGTCTGTATTAGGTAGTGGAATTTCAGATACAAATTATGCGAAAAATAAATTAATCGCTTCATATTTGGCACAAGAGGGAATAGAGTATGCAAGAAATTTTAGAGATAATGATACCTTAAATGGATCTACATGGGGTAATCTTCAGATAGATATGATACCTCCTTCTTTTGATTCAAATTTTCAGCGAATAGTATCCACGAATGTATCTCTGACTAATGCAAATGAAATAAAAGTTTCTTCTACTGTTTGTTGGCAACCGGCAAATTGTGATACCGCAAAATACAAAGTTGTTCTTTCAGAAAATTTATTTAATTGGGTAGAATAATGAACATAAAAAATAAAAAAAAGAATAATAAAGATGGGTTTGCACTTTTATATGCAATTATGATTTCAAGTATTCTTTTAGCGATAGGCTTAGGTGTGGGTAATATTGCATTCAAGGAAATTAAATTTAGTACTTCTGCAAAAGATACCAATGATGCTTTCTTTGCTGCTGATACGGGAGCTGAATGTGCACTGTACTACGACAAGTTAGATCAGTCTAAAAATGCTTTTACTGGATCAGTTATGATGGATTGTGTTAATAGGCCAATTATTCCTATAGAATCTTCTCCTTCTGTTTGGACTTTTACTATTATGGGATTAGGTAGTGAAGAAAAAGGCTGTACGAAAGTTATTGTAGATAAAGTTAACGTAACTCCATCTTTAACTACTAAAATTACTTCTAGAGGATATAATAATGCAGGAGCTAATTGTATTCCAACATTAAATAGTGTAGAAAGATTGCTTGAAGTAAATTACTAAATTCTGTTATGCAAGAAAATAATCCACAAAAGCGGGTACAAAAATTGCGAAGCGAGATCGCAAGATTGCGTGATGCATATCATACGAAAGACATAGGTACAGATGAAGTGTATGATTCTTTGACGAGGGAATTAAAAAAACTTTTACAGGAGCATCCTGAATTCAATGATCCTAATGCTCCAGAAAATAGAGTATCTGGGAAACCTTTAGATAAATTTGAAAAAGTGGAGCATAAAAACAGGATGCTTTCTTTAAACGATGTCTTTAGTGAGGAGGAATTATATGATTGGGAAAAGAGAATAAAAAAGCTTTTACCACCTGAGAAAATTTCCCCTAAACCTGGTGTAGGAGAATCCTCCTACACCAGGTTTAGGGGGGTTGAATATTTTTGCGAAGTCAAATTCGATGGTTTAGCGGTTTCTCTTATATATGAAAAAGGTAAATTTATACGAGGTGCAACGAGAGGTGATGGATTTATTGGAGAAGATATAACTCAAAATTTAAAAACAATAAAATCTATGCCACTAGAGCTATCCCCCCGCCTTGATAAGGAGGGGGTAGGGGGTGGTAATTTAAAAAAGAACCACCTCGCCTCTGGCACTCCTCCTCAACAAGGAGGAGATAAAGTTCCTGATTACCTCGAAGTCCGTGGTGAAGTGTTAATGAGTAAGAAAACTTTAATAAAATTAAATATTGAGAATGAAAAAGAAGGGAAACCACCTTTTGCAAATTCAAGAAATGCTGCAGCAGGAAGCTTGAGACAATTGGATCCAAATTTAGCTGCTAAGAGGAATCTTGATTTTTTCGCATACGATATTGCAGAAATAAACTCTTCAGCAAGTTTATTTAATCACTCAGATAAACACAAATATCTCAAAGAGCTTGGTTTTCAAATGGATAAAAACGACGCTATTTGTAAAAATATAAAAGAAGTAATAGATTTTATTAAAAAATTTGAAAAAATTCGTCCTGATTTTCCTTTTGGTACAGACGGTGTCGTGATATCTGTAGATGATTTAGAGCTACAAAAGACTTTAGGAGTTGTCGGTAAAGCCCCTCGTTTTATGGCTGCTTTTAAATATCCAGCAGAAAAAGCTACAACGATAGTAAAAGATATAAGAATAAACGTAGGAAGAACAGGCGTACTTACACCACTCGCAATTTTTGAGCCGACGTCTGTTGCAGGGTCTACTGTATCGAAAGCTACACTTCATAATATGGACCAAATAGAGAGACTTGATTTAAGGATAGGAGATACTGTGGTGATAGAGAAAGCGGGAGACGTTATTCCAAAAGTTGTGGAAGTTTTGACACGCATGCGTACAGGCAAAGAAAAGAAATTTAAAATGGTTTCGAAATGTCCTGTTTGTGGAAGTAGTGTAGAAAAAAGATATATCGGAAGTATCCAAAGCTCCTTTTTGAAAGGTCCTCGAGATAAATCCCAGACCATTTCTCAAAGGACTTTGGATACTTCCGTTGCTTATTATTGTACTAACTCAAAATGTCCTGCTAAAAATGAAAGATCACTTTTACATTTTGTTTCTGCTTTTGGAATTTACGAATTAGGTCCAAAAATTTTGAGAAGATTTAAAGATGAAGGATTGATCACAGATGCGGCAGACTTGTTCACGTTGACAGTAAATGATTTTGCTTCACTTGAGAGCATGCCCCGTAGGAAGTCGAAGACTTTCCTTCGGGGATTCGGGGAAAAAAGTGCTGAAAATATTATAAAAGAAATAAAATTAAAGAAAAAAATCCCTTTTTCTAAATTTCTTTTTGCTCTTGGGATATTACATGTGGGGGAGGAGACTGCGCGAGACTTAGCTATGAATTTTGGCACATTAGAAAAATTAATAACTTCAGCTAGGCAACCTGCCCGCAATGCTTCGCATAGCGATGCAGGCGGGGGCCTAGATGAAATAAGCAGTATAGAAAATATTGGTCCTGCCGTTTCTCAAAGTATTGTTGATTATTTCCAAGATAAAAATAATTTAATTTTTATAGAAAAATTACTAAAAAATGGTGTAGCCATAGAAAAAGTTGAAAAAAAGAAAGAAGGCAAATTAAAAGGACTTACTTTTGTTTTGACAGGTACACTTTCACAAATGTCTCGTGAACTTGCTAAAGAAAAAATTATTTCTTTGGGTGGAAAAGTCTCAAGTTCTGTTTCAAAAAATACTTCTTTTGTCGTGGCGGGAGAAGAAGCCGGTTCAAAGTTGAAAAATGCTGAAAAATTAGGTGTAAAAATAATTTACGAGAAAGAATTTTTGGATATGCTACAATAGAAATTCATGAGAAGTAAATTAAAAATTTTTGTCGTTTTTACTGGCTGTCTGCTTTTTCGTTTGCTTCCCCTAAGAGCACCAAACGTGGAGCCTATAATGGCCTCTATAATGCCTCTAGGACGCAAATATGGGGCTATATGGGGGTTTTTGTTTGGGTTCCTTAGTATTGCCATATATGACCTTTTTACTCATTTTGGCTCTTGGACATGGACGGCAGGTGTTACTTACGGGCTTGTGGGAGTAGCTTCCTTTTTCTATTTTAAAAGGTTTAATTCTTCAATTTTTAATTTTGCATTGTTTGCATTTTTTGCTACGATTTTTTTTGACCTAGTGACTGGAGTCTTATCTGCTCCGATGTTTGGGCAAAATATTTTAAATGCTTTAGTGATGCAAATTCCTTTCACCGTGCTTCACCTAGCAGGGAATATAGGTTTTGCTCTCACCTTGAGTCCGCTTATAAATAAATGGGTGATGTCTGAAGATTTTTTTGCATTAAAAACTAATTCTTGCTCTTTGGGATTAAAAGTTTAATATAGTAGGAACTTGGAGGCGTCGCATAGCGGTCTAGTGCGCAGACCTGGAAAGTCTGTGTGGGGAAACCCACCGAGAGTTCGAATCTCTCCGCCTCCGCAAGAATTTTTATTTTGTGTTAAAATTATAAGTAAGTCGAAAGATTATTATAATTTAGGATAAAATATTATGAAAGGATTTAATGCGAATATAGAAAAAGAAACTTTAGCAAATACAAATTTTCGTAAAGTTTTGTACACTGGGAAGCACAGTCAATTGGTTTTAATGAGTTTAAAGCCAAACGAAGAAATTGGGATGGAAGTTCATCCTGATAACGACCAATTTTTTCGTTTTGAAAAAGGGCAAGGGAAATGCATTATTGATGGCAATTCTTATGATCTTACAGATGGTTCTGTGATTATCGTTCCATCTGGAGCGCAGCATAATATTATAAATGTTTCGAGTGCAGAAGATTTGAAACTTTACACCATTTATTCTCCAGCTCATCATAAGGATGGAATAGTAAAAGCTACAAAAGCAGAGGCAGAAAATGGCCCAGAATTTGATGGGGTAACTACTGAATAGAGAAATCCCCACAAAGAATCAATTTTTATAAAGCAATCTATCTGGCGAAGCTTCACCAGCGAACTGCTCGTTGTTCAAGAAAATAATAAATGGAGTACCATTTTTATTTTCTAAACTCCTGCGCAAGGCTTTCTAAAAATTATTCTTTGTGGGGGTTTATTTTTTGTTTTTTTATAGAGTATAATATATATGTATGTCAGGTGAAATTTTTGAAGAAGAATATAAAAAACTAAATAAGGCTCAAAAAGAAGCAGTGGATACCATAGATGGCCCAGTGATGGTGGTGGCAGGTCCCGGGACAGGGAAAACTCAGATTTTAGCGCTCAGGATAGGGAATATCCTAAAGAAAACTGATGTGGGAGCAGATGGTGTTTTGTGTCTCACTTTTACCAATTCGGCTGTACACGCGATGAGGGATAGATTGTATAAATATATAGGCAATGAAGCTTCTCGCGTGCAGGTTGTCACTTTTCATAAATTCTCAGCTTCAATAATAGATGAATTTTATTCTGTACTTGATTTTGATACGGCACCAAGAATTTTAGAAGATGCAGAAAGCGTTTCTATTTGTGATCAAATTTTGAGAGAAAATGAATGGAAACATATCCGTCCGAGAGGAGACATAGGTAGACATTTTAAAGAATTGAAATCTCTCATTTCTCTGTTAAAACGAGAAAGATTAACTCCAGAAGAATTTATGATAGAAATTGAGGGTGAAATATCAGAAATTAAAAAAGATCCGGAAAATATTTCTACTCGTGGGGAAAGTAAGGGAAAAATGAAAAAAGAGTTTATCAGTAAAATAGAAAGCTTAGAAAGAACGAAAGAAATTGTTGATTTTTATAAATTATATGAACAGAAAAAGAGAGAAGAAGATCTGATGGATTATGATGACACTATAAAATATGCATTAGAAATAATTGAAAATTCAGAAGAGGCTCGAGCAGGAGTTTGTGAAAAATATTTATATGTTTTAATTGATGAACATCAAGATTCAAGTGGGGCACAGAATAATTTATTAAAAGCGATTTGGCAAAAGATAGATATGCCAAATATTTTTGCCGTAGGAGATGATCGTCAGCTTATTTATGCTTTCGGTGGAGCGAAAATATCGCATTTTGAAGAATTTAAAACTATGTTTGGTAAGACGAAAGTTATATTTCTGACTGATAATTATCGATCTACTCAAAATATTTTAAATACAGCCGATGCTTTACTTTCTAGTTCTTTTTCAAAAGAAAAGTTGATAGCTACTTTAAAAGAGAACCACAATTTGAAATTAATAGAATGTGATTATCCACGTGATGAAATAATAGCTTGTGGTCTTGAAATAAAAGAAAAGATAAAGGACAAAAAAATCGATATAAACAATTGTGCCATTCTCGTCCCCAAAAATAGGCAAGTTATCTCTACTATCAGAGTGTTAAAAGATATGGGGATAAGGGTTGCTTCAATGCAGAATTTATCTCTTTTTGAAACAAAAGAGTTTGAAACCATATTGCGAGTTTTAAAAATTTGTGCAAATAGCAGTGATGCAATTTCAATTTCAGAAAGTATTTTGGACCCTATTATAGGTATACCTGTTCTTTCTGCTCATGAATATTTGTATAAAAAACACGGAAAGGATATTAGTTTACAAGATATGCTTTCTCTGCAAGGTGATCTTTTTAATAAAAATAAAGAAATAAAAGTCTGGGCAGAAAATTTAGAGAGAATAGTTTTGGATTCTTCTTCTGTAGATATCTATGGCTTGATACAAATTGTCGGAGAAGAAGTTTTATTAAAGACTGCTAAAGGCCATGAAGAACTTGTCCGTAGAATAGAAGTAATCCGAAGTCTACTTCATTTAGCGCTTTCTTTTTCTGAAAAGAATAAAAATTCAATCGGAGAATATATTGCTTTTATTGAAAGATTAGAAGAATACGGAGAAGATGTTCCATTAGCTGTATTTCAGAGTGATGAAGGCGTGAAGGTGATGACCTTACATGGTTCTAAGGGTCTCGAATTTGATTTTGTGTGGATAGCGCACCTCGATGAAAATGGGTTAATGAGAGGCAAACGTAGAAATTTTAAATTACCGGAATCTGTTGCCTCAAAAGTGGAGGAAAAAGATGAACTGGCTGCTAAAAGAGAGCTTTATGTGGCGATAACCCGAGCAAAAAGATTTTGTGCATTATCTTATTCAAGATTTTCCTACGGGGGACAAAATCAAGAGATAGCAAAAATAGTTTCTGATTTAGAAGCCCAGGGGAATGTTTTTGAAAAATCTTCTTTTAAAGATACAGAAGATAAGATTCTATCTCATGATCTAAAAACCTATGTTATATCTAATAAAGAAAAAGATTCTTCTAATGTTTTGGAAAAATTAATTGAAATGGTTTCTAAAGAATATGTGGATGTTAATGTTTCTGTATCTATGCTTAATAATTTTTTCGAATGCCCACGTAAATGGTATTTTAGAAATTTATTAAAATTACCAGAACCTAAAAGCGAAAGTTTAGAATTTGGCAATCTTGTACATAGTGCTATTGATAAAATATTAAAATTAGATAAGAGTCCCACTGAAAAAGAAATAGGAAAGATAACTGAGGGGAATAAAACAGCTTTCAGTATTGTTCTAAAATGGGTAAAAGATAGGTTGGGAGAAATAAGTAAAAAAAGAGAGAACGAAAAAATCATCTCTATTCATTCTAAAGAATTTCCGCATTTGAATATTTATGGGAAGATAGATCTAATAGAAGAAATCGATAAAGAAAATGTGCGAGTAACAGATTTTAAAACAGGTCATGCTCGTAAAAAGACAGATATAGAAAAAATAGATGAAGAGGGGAGAATGAGTGATTATATGCGTCAGCTTGCTATGTATTCTTTCCTTCTAGGAGAAAGTAGAAAAAAAGTAAATGTGCAAGAATCCTTGCTAGAATTTTTGGAAGCAAAAAATGATAAAGAAAGTTTTTACAATACTGTGATAAATGAAGGACAGATTGAGCTTTTAATTAAAGACATTAAAGATTACGATGATTATGTGAAGAAAGGAGAATGGATAAATAGACCCTGCAATTATAATTCATATGGTAAAAATACTGAATGTGAATATTGTAAAATGGCAGAAATTTATAAGTAGTTAAAATCTAGGACCGTTGTCTAGCCAGCCTAAAAGAAGCCCCAAGGCGATAAAAAATATAGTTAAACTGACTAAAATCCAGTAAGTCTTTTTCATATTTTTATTATACCAAATATTGGGAAAAAGCTCTTTTTGTGATATATTTTTAATAATGAGTGAAGAAATAAAAAGGGGCAGAGAGCATCCACTCTCTATGGTTATAAATGAAGCTGTAAAAATTTTTACAGATTTAGGTTTTGAAGTTGCAACTGGCCCTGAACTTGAAGATGTCTGGCATAATTTTGATGCGTTAAATATGCCGAAAGATCATCCTGCACGTGATATGCAGGACACTTTTTGGATTAAGGATCAAGAGGGAAAAGTTTTAAGAACACATACCTCGAATGTTCAGATTAGATATATGGAGGAATTTGCTAAATCAGATAGGAAGCCTCCTTTTGCTGTCATTTCAATTGGTAAATGTTTTCGTAATGAAGCGACTGACGCAACCCATGAGATGCAATTTTATCAAATTGAGGGGTTGATGATTGGGGAAGATATTTCTATGGCAAATTTAAAAGGGGTTTTATCTCATTTTTATAAAAAGGTTCTCGGCCAAGACACAAACCTTCGTTTCCGTCCTAGTTTTTTCCCTTTTGTTGAACCGGCGATCGAATTTGATTTAAAGTACAAAGGTCGTTGGATTGAAATGGGTGGAGCGGGAATGGTACATCCTAAAGTTTTGGAAAACTGTGGGATTGATTCTTCAAAGTACCAAGGTTTTGCTTTTGGTCCAGGTCTTGAAAGACTAATGGTTATAAAATATATAATGCCAGACATACGACAAGCTTATCAGGGTGATCTAAGATTTAATCAGTTTTAAAAAAATGAAAGTTAGTTATAATTGGTTACAAAATTATTTCAAAGAAAAATTACCTGAACCAGAGAAATTATCTGAGGGTATTATTTTTCACTCTTTTGAAGTAGAAGAAATTGTAAAGATTGGGGATGACGTTATTTTTGATATTAAAATTCTTCCAGATAGAGCACACGATTGCCTTTCTCATTTCGGGATAGCTAAAGAAATTTCTGCTATTTTTAATTTAAAGATATCCTCGCCAAATGGCTTTTTTCAGGTCCTCGGGTCGCCTGTGCAGGATTCTTTAAAAGAACAGGCTCAACCAGACCGTTCAAAAAGCCATTTTGGCCCAGATTTAAAAATTGAAATTCAGTCAGATAAGTGTCTTCGTTATATGGGCCGAATTGTTAGAAATATAAAAATTAGTAAAAGCCCAGATTGGCTAAGGGAAAAATTAGAAGCGATAGGACAAAAATCAATAAATAATATTGTAGATGCTGCCAATTTTGTAATGTTTGATTTGGGTCAACCGATTCATTGTTTTGATTTAGATAAATTAGAAAGTGCAAAAATAATTGTAAGAAATGGAAAAGTTGGAGAAAAACTCACTACCCTTGATAAAAAAGAGATCATTTTAGATGAATCGATTTTGGTAATTGCGGATGAAAAAACTCCTTTAGCCATTGCGGGGATAAAAGGAGGAATAAAGGCTGAGGTTGACGATAAGACAAAAAATCTAGTTATAGAAGTGGCAAATTTTGATAAAACTTCTACAAGAAAAACTTCCAAGAAAATAAATATTTTAACTGATGCTGTGAAGAGATATGAAAATGAAATTACCCCAGAACTTTGCACCATGGCTATGAATGCCATTACTGATTTGGTTTTTGAATTAGCTGGAGGGGAAGCAGAATCTATCATAGATATTTATCCAAAAAAAGTTGAACAAAAAAAGGTTTTTGTTTCTGTAAATTATATAAATAAACATTTGGGTTCTGATTTTTCTCAAAAAGAGATAGAAGATGTATGGAAAAAATTAAATTTTAAATATTTAAAGAAAGGAGACGAATTTGAGATTGAAGTTCCTTTTTTTAGAATTGATATAACAGGTCCTCATGATTTGACTGAAGAAGTGATTCGAATTTTAGGGTATGACAAGCTTAAAGAAAAAATGCCTGAAATAAAAACTAAAACAAAAATGAATGAAATATTTTCAGAAATTATTTTTACACGTAGTAAGCTTTTAAATAGCGGGTATAGTGAAGTTATGACTTACTCGTTTAAAGATAAAGGGGAAGTGGAAGTATTGGCTTCTGCGTCGGATAAAAAGTTTTTAAGAACAAATCTGACTGATGGATTAAAAGAAAGCTTGAAATTAAATCAGATCAATTTACCACTTCTTGAAATGAAAGAAATAAAGATTTTTGAAATAGGTACTGTGTTCAAGAAAAGTGGGGAAGAAATGCATGTCGCTTATGGAGATAAAAAAGAAATAAAAGAAATGACACTCAACGAATTTTGTAAAGATTCTCTTCTTGAGGAGTACCCTTTAGGGGGAGGTGGAAAATATATCCACCCCGGCGCAGGCGTCACCCCTCAAGAGGGGAATAAATTTCTTCCTTGGTCAATTTATCCTTTTATTTCTCGTGATATTGCTGTCTGGATGCCGGAAGGAGGGAATGTGAAAGAATTGAAGAAGATACTTATAGAAAATGGTACAGAACTTTTAATTAAGGAGCCATATCTTTTTGATTCTTTCACTAAAGATAGTAAGACTTCGTATGCTTTTAGGCTAGTTTTCCAATCTTATGAAAGGACTCTTACTGACGATGAAATAAACGAAATTATGACTAAAATAACCAATAAAATCAAGGAGAAAAATGATTGGCAAGTAAGATAGTTTCTGATATAATTAACTAATAATGGCTAAAGAAAAAGAAGCTAAAAAAGATGCTGGAAATGGGCATCATTATGATGCCAGTGATATTTCGGTCTTGGAAGGACTTGATCCTGTCAGACGTCGTCCAGGAATGTATATAGGGACTACTGGCCCTGAAGGATTGCATCATTTAATTTGGGAAATTTTTGATAACTCACGCGATGAAGCCATGGGTGGTTTTTGTGATGACATTGAAGTTGTTCTTTTACCAAACAATCGCATACGTGTCGCCGACAATGGCCGAGGTATCCCTATTGATATTCACAAGAAAACAAAAGTCTCTGCACTAGAAACTGTGATGACGACTCTTCACGCTGGAGGAAAATTTGGTGGAGAAGGGTATAAAGTTTCTGGAGGTCTTCATGGGGTAGGTGCGTCTGTTGTAAATGCACTTTCTATTTATTGTAAAGCAGAAGTACACAAAGATGGTGGCAGATATGTGCAAGAATATTCTCAGGGGAAGAAAAAAGCGTCTGTAAAGAAAATTGGCTCTTCAAAATTGCAAGGTACTATCATCACTTTTGAGCCAGATCAAGAAATCTTTAAAGATATTAAATTTGATTTAAATACTGTGGTGAACCATATTCGCCAGCAAGCTTATTTAGTCAAGAAATTAAAAGTTTCAATAATAGATGCTAGAGGATGGGATAACAAAAAAGGGCTTGATGATTCAGATGTCTTTTATTTTAGAGATCTTGGTTTAGAATTGCCGTCTACTTCTTTTTATTTTGAAGGTGGATTAATTTCTCTAGTAAAATATTACAACAAATTTCAAAAGCCATTACACAGCAGTATTTTTTATGTTGAGAAAGAATTAGACAACGTTGGAGTGGAAATAGCTTTGCAATATGTAGATGACATTGTAGACAGAATAATTCCTTTTGCAAACAATATTTATACTGGAGAAGGTGGTACACATGTGACTGGTTTTAAAACTGCTCTCACTCGTACACTCAATACTTACTGTAAAAAGAATGAGATGATGAAAGAGTCAGAAGGGGGATTCACAGGTGATGACGTATTGGAAGGTTTGACATGCGTCATTTCTGTAAAGCTTCGAGAAATACAATTTGAAGGTCAGACAAAAGCGAAATTGGGTTCTATGGAGGCTCAAGGTGCTGTCGGTACTGTGTTTGGAGAAGCTTTTGCAAGCTTTTTAGAGGAAAATCCAGATGAAGCAAAAGCGATAATCAATAAATCCATTCTTGCCCTGAAGGCTCGTAAGGCAGCTAAAGCAGCAAAAGATTCTGTACTTCGCAAAGGCGCCCTTGAGGGAATGACGCTTCCTGGTAAATTGGCAGATTGTCAAAGTAAAAGTGCAGAAGAATCTGAATTGTTTTTAGTAGAGGGAGATTCAGCAGGTGGTTCAGCAAAGCAGGGAAGAGATAGACGTACTCAAGCTATTCTTCCTCTTCGTGGAAAGATTTTAAATGTTGAACGTGCTCGCATAGATAAGATGCTTGCTTCAAAAGAAGTGCGAGCTCTTGTCATAGCTATGGGTACATCTATTGGAGATACTTTTGATCTTTCCAAAATGCGTTATCATAAAATAATTATCGCGACAGATGCTGATGTCGACGGTGCGCATATTCGTACGCTTCTTCTTACTCTTTTTTACAGATACTTTAGACAAGTTGTGGATGCAGGGTACATCTATATTGCTCAACCCCCTCTTTATAAAATAAAAAAAGGCAAAGAAATTAATTATGCTTATTCGGATGAAGAAAAAGTAAAAATTATTGGAAAAGAAAAAGATGTGAGCGAAATACAAGAAGTTGAAGGAACCGAACTTGTCGAAGGAGAAGAAGCTGAAGGTTCTGAACCTGTCGAAGAAAAAGCAAAATCAAATAAGATACATATTCAACGTTATAAAGGTCTCGGAGAAATGAATCCAGAAGAGCTTTGGGAGACGACAATGGATCCAGCCAATCGTATTCTCAAAAAAGTAAATATAGAAGATGCTGAAGAAGCTAATAAAGTTTTTGAAATTCTTATGGGCTCGGAAGTTCCTCCAAGAAAATCATTCATTCAATCCAATGCCAAATTAGCAGAGATTGATATCTAAAATATTTATTTTATTTTCTCTAAAATTTTTGGGATTTTGTTAAAATCTTCCATCAAGGTTTCTCGCATACCACCATTGTAAAGTGCGGCGGCTGGATGATAAAGAGGAAGAAAATGTCTTGTATTTATATGATTAAATTTCTTTATCAATAATTTCCCATGAACGCTTGAAATCTTTTCAAGAGGGAAGAAATCGTTCATAGAATGTCTACCTAGAAATACTATAAGCTTAGGATTGATTAAATTTAATTCTTCTATGAGCCATTCTCGACAAGCATCTTTTTCTTCTGGAAGGGGATCGCGATTATTTGGTGGACGATATTTTACGATGTTTGTTATATAAATTTCCTCTCTTTTTAATTTAATATTCTCTAGCATTTCTGCTAAAAATTTTCCAGCAGCTCCGACAAACGGTCTACCCTGTTTGTCTTCTTCTTTGCCTGGAGCTTCACCTATAAATACTATTTCTGAAACAGGGCTACCATCTCCAGGAACGGGCTGAATAGCTGTTTTTTTAAGCTCACATTTGCAATTCACGAACCATTTTTCATGAATTTTCTTTAACTCTTCACTTTTTTCTTCCATAAAAATAATAGTTGTATTATTTTACTTTTTCTCTCTAATTTCCTTATTGAATTTTTCTAGGAGTTCTTCTTGCAAAATTTGACCAAGTTGACCAGCATCGCGAGATTCTAAGGTAATTTTATTTGCTTCTATTTCTTTATCTCCAATGACGATCCAATAAGGGATTTTGTTATTCTTAGCATCGCGAACTTTTCCACCGAGATTTGCTCCTTTATCATCAAGCTCTGCACGAATATTATTTTCTTTTAATAAATTAAAAATCTTTTTCGCATATTCATTATGATTTTCTCTGACAGGAATCACTTTTACTTGTACAGGAGAAAGCCAAAGAGGGAAATTGCCAGCTGTATGTTCTATTAGGATAGACATAAATCTTTCAATAGAACCCATGATAGCAGCGTGGAGCATTACTATTCTTTCTTTTGTTCCTTTTTCACTTGTGCAACTTAGATCAAAACGCTCAGGCATATTCATATCAAGTTGAATTGTGGCGACTTGCCATTCTCGTCCCAAAGAATCTTTTGCCATAAAATCTAATTTTGGTCCATAAAATGCTGCTTCCCCTAATCCGTCTATTGCTTCTACTTTTTTTTCTTTTATTATATCTCTAAGTATATTTTCAGCCTCTTGCCATTTTTCTTCTTCTCCTAAATATTTCTCCATATATTTTGGATCATGGGTTGAAAGTCTTACTTGTAGTTTAAAACCAAAAACTTTATAGAAATCATATACTATATCCCATATCTTTAGAAATTCATTTTTTGTTTGTTCCATTCTGCAGAAAACATGAGCGTCATCTTGTGCAAAAGAACGAACTCTTGATAGCCCTGCTAATTCCCCTGACTGTTCATCACGATAACATGTAGTTGTATTAGCATATCTTTGTGGAAGTTCTTGATAACTCCATGCTTTTCTGGCGTAGATTTGTGTATGATGAGGACAATTCATTGGTTTCATTGCAAATTCATGACCCTCACGTGTTGTTATGCGAAAAAGTTCATCTTTAAATTTATCCCAATGTCCACTTGTTATATATAAATCCTTTTTAGTAATATGTGGAATTTCTACTTTCATGTATCCATATTGTTTACGAAGTTCCCAAACGTAATCGTCTAAAAGATTTCTTATTAGTGTGCCTTTTGGCGTCCAGAGAGGAAGGCCAGAACCAACTAATTCAGAGAATGTGAAGAGATCTAAGTCTTTGCCGATTTTCTTATGGTCTCTTTTTTTAGCTTCTTCTCTTTGGTTTATATATTTCTCTAATTCCTCTTTATTTTCAAAAGCTAGTCCATAGATGCGGGTAAGCATTTTGTTTTTTTCATTTCCACGCCAATATGCTCCGGCTACGCGATCGAGCTTAAAACAGTCGGATGATATTTCTTTGCTTGGATTTTCTAGATGTCCACCTCGACAAAGGTCCGTAAAAGCTCCACATGTGTAAAAGGTTATTTTTTCACCTTTGCCAGTAATTTCATCTATAAGTTCTAATTTGTATTCGTTTTTTGAGAAATATTCTTTTGCTTCCTTTTCTGTCTTTTCAATACCTTCAAATTGTTTCCAGGATTTTAAAATCTCTTTCATTTTCTTTTCAATTTTTGGTAAATCTTTATCAGAAATAGGTTCTTTAAATTCAAAGTCGTAATAAAAACCATCTTCTATAGAAGGACCGATAGTGTTTTTTGTATCTGGGTACATTTCCAAAACAGCAGCTGCTAAAAGGTGTGCCAGTGAGTGTCTTAGATTGTGTAATTTATCAGTTTCTGACATATATCTTATAGTATCATATTTTTTTATTTGATGAAAATTAAACAAAGGAGTTTTTTCGAGCTGGTCTGGGGCTCTGCCTCGAGGACCCGAGGAAAAATTGCCTTTGCTTAATTTTCATGCTAACATAAACCCATTATGGTAGTACGAATGAGACATACAAAATCGCATACAGCAAATCGACGTTCCCATCATGCATTGATGAGTACAGGTCTTACTAAATGCGAGAATTGTTCAAATTTTAAGAAAAAGCATACAGTTTGTTCATCTTGCGGTTTTTACCGTGGTATAAAAGTGTTGGATTTAGTAAAAAAGATGGAAAAGAAGCAAAAGAAAGAAAAAGCTAAAAAAGCAGAAAAATAATCATGGCATTCCAAAGGACGCAAGCGTCTATGGGATTGCTCATAAATTATATTCGCTTCGTTCATTAATTTATGGCAAATAGGCACCTTTCAAGATCAATAGTACTCCAAACGCTTTTTGAGTGGGATTTTATGACTTCAAATGAAGGAGTCAGTTCTTGGACTGAAGAAAAAACAAAAGAAGCTCTCAATAGAAATTTAAAAGAATTTGCTCCTGGACTAGAGGATGATGTTTTTGTATTTATGCTTGTAAAAGAAGTTTTGAAAAACTGTGGAGTAATCGATGAAATAATTAGAAAAGCAGCACCAGATTGGCCACTTGATAAAATATCTGTTGTGGATAGGAATATTTTAAGAATTGGTTTAACAGAGCTCCTTTTTGGTGATAGAAAAGAAGTGCCCCCTAAAGTAGCCATCAATGAAGCCATAGAATTAGCAAAGACTTTTGGTGGAGAAAATTCTAGCAAATTTGTGAATGGAGTTTTAGGGGCAGTCTATAAAGAAATAGGTGAGCCGGGTAAAGAACAGATAAGTAAAAAGAAAAAAGCAGAAGAACCATTAGACATTACAAAACTGCCAGTTGAGAAATTAGGTGGAGCACTCATATATTCAAAAAAAGATGGAAATACGTTATTTGCTCTTGTGCATGATGTTTTTGGTTATTGGACCTTATCTAAAGGTAGAATAGAAGAAGGAGAAAATGTAGAAAGTGGAACGATTAAAAAAATAAAAGAAGAAATTGGGCTAGATATTTCTATTAAAGAAAAAATCGGAGAAAATGAATATGTGGCTACTCACCCGGAGAATGGCAAAACCTTAAAGAAAGTAGTATATTTTTTAGCAGAGAGTGAATATCATGAATTAGTGCTTGGAGCTTCTGGTGGGTTAGATAATGCTAGGTGGTTCCAACTCTCAGAGATTCCAGAACTTCGCATCTATAATGATATTATTCCACTTATTACAAAAGCAATAGAAATAATTAGCAAAAAGTAGTCACCGCCATGGCGGCATAAATATGATTCAATTTTCAGATTTTGAAAAAAATACAAAAGTGACTTTTAAAAATAAAGACTTATTAAAACAGGCTTTTATTCACCGTTCTTATATTAACGAGAACACCGGTTCTATACTTTCCCATAATGAGCGCTTAGAATTTTTAGGAGATGCTGTACTAGAGCTTATTGTCACTGATTTTCTTTATAAAAAATATCCAAATTATACAGAAGGAGAATTGACAGCGATTCGTTCAGCTTTAGTAAATGCCATCATAATTTCTGAAGTTGCTTCTAAAATAGGGATGAATAATTTTTTGCTTTTATCAAAAGGTGAAGCTAAAGATAACGGGAAAGCGAGACAGTATATTTTGGCAAACACTTATGAAGCATATGTCGGGGCTGTTTTTTTGGATCAAGGATATAATGTTGCAAATAAGTTTATTGCAATGACTCTTTTGCCACATACTGAAGAAATTGTTTCAAAGAAACTTTGGCGTGATGCGAAAAGTTTAATACAAGAAAAAGTCCAGGAATTTGTTGGCGTTACTCCTTCTTATAAGGTTTTACATGAATCAGGCCCTGACCATGATAGACATTTTACAGTGGGTATTTTTTTTGGTGCCGATTTGATAGCAGAGGGAAAGGGAAAATCAAAACAAGAAGCAGAACAAAAAGCAGCTGAAATGGCATTAAAAATAAAGAATTGGATGGAATAATATGCGATTGAAGAATCTTGAGATAAATGGCTTTAAATCATTTTCTAAAAAAACTGTTTTAGAATTTCAAAATCCTATTGTTTCTATCGTAGGACCTAATGGGTCTGGTAAATCAAACGTAGTAGAAGCACTTCGTTTCGTGTTGGGTGAACAGTCTATCAAATCGATGCGAGGGTCTTCTGGTTCTGATTTGATTTTTAAAGGATCTAAGAATTTACCTAAAAGCTCTCGTGCGACAGTTACGATTTATTTTGACAACTCTGATAAAGTTTTTAAACTTTCAAATGAAACGGGAGAAAATATTAATTTAAATTATGATGTTATTTCGATTTCTCGTGAGGTCTATTCTGATGGGTTGAATAAGTATATCTTAAATGGCGCTGAAGTAAGACTAAAAGACATTAATAATCTTTTAGCTTCGGTAAATATAGGTTCTTCGGGTCATCATATCATTTCTCAGGGTGAAGCAGACAGGATTTTAAATGCAAATTCTAAAGATAAAAGAGAAATGGTAGAAGATGCTCTTGGACTTAAAATATATCAATATAAAATAAAAGAATCTCAACGAAAATTGGAGAGGACCACTAACAATATGAAAGAAGTGTCACTTTTGCGTCGAGAGAACGCTCCACATCTCAATTTTCTTAAAAAACAAGTAGATAAATTTGAAAAAGCCAAAGAAATGCAGGTAACACTTTTATCCATTTATAAAGAGTATCTAAAGAAAGAAAGTGTGTATTTGGAAAAAGAAAAATCTAATCTGCAAGTAGAAAGAAATAAGATTTTAGTAGAATTAGAAAGTATCAAAACAAAGATTTTTGATGTTGAGGAAACAGATAGAAAAGAAGAAAGTGAAAAAGAAAAGGAATTAAAAAACTTTGAAAAAAAAGTTAGCGAAATTCGTTCAGTCAAAAATGAAATAGGACGTAAATTGGGAAGAATCGAGGGAATGATAGAAATGGAGGAAAGGAGAAGTCAAAAAACATCCGAAGTTGAAATCGTGGTAAAAAATCCTGGAGAAATAAAAGAAGTATTTAATGAAATTAATTCAGAAATAGATTTGGCTATTTCTGAAGAAAACATAGCAGAAATAAAATATATCCTTTTGAGGATTAAAGATATTTTAAAAGAATTTTCAGAAGGCATAGTTTCTTCAGGTCCTCGGTTCCCCGGGTCCCTCTCCCAGCCAGACCATTCAGAAACTATATCTTCTGAAAATTTGATGTTGAAGAAAAACCAACAAGAAATTATGGCTGAGATGCAGAATGTAGAAAATGAAGAAAGTAAGATTATAGAAAAAATAACGGAATTAAAAAATGAAATCACACAAGAAAATGAAGCTCTACATATAAAAGAAAAGGAAAAATTTAATTTCAGAGTAAAGCATCAAGAACTATCTTCTGCTTTAGAGCTTATTTCAATAAAAGAAGAAAGTTTGTCAAAAGAGACAGAGGCCTTTGAAAATGAAATAAAAGAAGGTGGAGCTTTGATTGGTAGTGATATATTTTCTTATAGGAATTTTGAAGTGAATGAACAAATTGATAAGAATTTACAGGAAGAATTAAGAAGAAAAATAGAACGTATTAAAATAAAATTAGAAGACATTGGATCGGGTGGAGGGTCTGAAGTCATAAAAGAATTCGAAGAGGTAACACAAAGGGATAATTTTCTTGCTAAAGAAATGGAAGATTTAGCAAAAAGTATAGAGTCACTTCGTACGCTTATGGCAGATTTAAAAGAGAAGATCGATGTTGAATTTAAAGAAGGTGTTAAAAAAATAAATGTTGAATTTAATAATTTCTTTTCATTAATGTTTGGAGGCGGGGAAGCACATCTTTCTGTAGTTGTTGAGAATAAAAAGAAAAAAGCAGATGAATCCCTCGAAGATGCTCGGGATGATTCTACTGAATCAGAGATAGTCTTTGAACAAGGTATCGATATTAATGTTTCTCTACCACATAAAAAGGTAAAAGAACTTAATGCACTTTCAGGGGGAGAAAGGTCCCTTACATCTATTGCTCTTCTTTTTGCAATGTCGCAAGTAAACCCACCTCCATTTTTGGTTTTAGATGAGACGGATGCTGCACTCGACGAAGCGAATTCTCGTAAATATGGGGATATGTTGGAAAAGTTATCCCATCATTCTCAACTTATTGTCGTTACTCACAATAGAGAAACAATGTCTCGAGCGGGCATTTTGTATGGTGTCACGATAGGTAATGACGGTGCTTCTAAACTTCTATCCGTAAAACTCGACGACGCAGTCGCAATTGCGAAATAGCTAATAGATTATAAAAGAATTTTAACTAATCCCCATATACGCCATGGCGTATATGGGGATGGGGTGGTATAGTTTGTATATGAATCCCAAAAAGAAATTATTTTATAAAGGAGTGGAAGTAAATTCTTTTGGGATTCCTATTTTTTCACAAGGAAGAAAAAGTCGTGTAAAAAAAGAAAACAGAAAAAGGACTTTTTATCATATTACTTTTTCTTCACCTTTTAAAAAAGATTCTTCTAAAAATTTGATGGTGATGTATGATATTCCACATTCAATGAAAAAAGAACGTGACTGGTTTAGACGACAATTAATAAAG
This sequence comes from Minisyncoccota bacterium, assembly GCA_041667145.1. GTDB lineage: Bacteria > Patescibacteriota > Minisyncoccia > Phycocordibacterales > UBA9973 > UBA9973. The sequence continues at coordinate 42,882 of JBAYFP010000002.1, read as the reverse complement.
TTTGATTATATAATGATTCAAAAAAGTGTCTGGGTTGGGCCATCCCCATTGCCGAGGGATTTTTTGGATTATTTAAAAGAAATTAAGATGGGGGATAAATTTAAAACATTTAAGCTAGCAAAATCCTATATAGAAAAATTTTAACGTATACACGTATCAGTCATGGCGTATATGTGTAAACTGGTGGTTGCTTTTTTCTGATGTTATGATATAATATACAAAACGGAAATTCAGAACCTTGTTCATCACATAAAAGGAGCGAAATATGGGAAAGAGTTTAGAATTGCTTAAAAAGGAAATCGAGTTGTTTTACTTAAATATCTTTAATTATCCCATTGACTGGGATTCGATTTCTATGCCTTCTGAGATAGGAGGCATGAATTATTTTGAAGTAGTAATTCCGGCCATTTCAGAAAAAAGGATAATTGATGCTTATTATCACTTTTTTTGTGAAGATCGTGTTTTTACAGATTTCTGTGAGTCTCAAAAATTTAAGTTAGAACAACCACGTCCAGTTGGTAATTATGCTTTTTTCATTAAAGGTGAGGGATACCCTAGCCCTGATTTATCTGAGGAGACGTATGAAGGAGCTGAAAAAAAAGGGATTAAGTTTCTTCTTCCAAAAGAAGGGCTTATATTGGCTTTTCATGCAATGTATGAAAAAAAGCATGAAATAAGCGGGCGTTACTTTACGCTGGATGGGACTGAGCAGACTGAGTATCCCTGGCATAATGATTTGGGATTTTCAGGGACAAAGAAGACTCCCTCTTTAGATGAGAGTGTTTCTTTGTCAACGTTCGTTTCGCAGGTAGGATATTATTCTTGTGGCCTACACAAAATTTATCTTCCCAAATTTTAATAGTAAAGATAAGATGTTCACTTCTTAGGCTGGTGTTTATTTTTGAAATTTGTCATTTTTCATCTTGTAGCTTTTGAATTTTTTCAGAAGCTACTTTTATTTTAACTTTAATTTCTCTTCTTTTCCTATCAACACTTTATCTGGTTGGAAAAATTTGTTTAATTTAACAATGTCTTTTTTGATGGACATATTTCCATCTCTATTCAATTTAATTTCAAGAAGCATTCCTTCCATAGTGTTTGTTGAAAATCCTTGATCAAAGATAAAGTTACCTAAAGAATAAGCGATAAAACCATTTTTATACACTTCTGTATCTTCTATCACATGTGGGTGTGTACCAATGACTATTTTTGCGCCGGCATCGATTGCTTTATGCGCTAAATATTGTTGTCTAGTATTGTGTTTAATCTTATATTCATCACCGAAATGCATAGTGACTATAAGATAATCAACTTGTTTTGAGGCGTTTTGTACTATTTCATCGAAACGTGGATTGTTGGCGAGGAGTAGGCCAGCTTTGTTTTCGCCTGCCACCATCCAATTGGGCCCTACGTCTGAAAATCCTAGATATCCTATTTTAATTCCGTATTTTTCGATAATCACAGGTTGTTCAGCTTCATATGAAGCTAGTCCTCCTCCAGTATAGAGTATCTCGTTTTCTTTTAAATGTGCGAATGTGTCTATATATGCATCACGTCCCCAATCTCCGACGTGATTATTTGCAAGCGAAACCACAGATATTCCTGCGCCTTTTAAAGCGGGTACAATTGATGGATCCATCCTAAATGAATATAGGTTGCGCATATCTTTACCAACGTCAGATGCCGGACCTTCAAGGTTTGCGAAAGTTATATCTGATTTTTTCAAAATACCTAATTTATCAAAAAGTGCTGAGTAGTCTCCCTGGAAATTTTTATTTATAGAATTTCTAACTCCGCGATCGAGCATCATATCTCCACCAAATGTGAGATTTACAAAATCTTGATCATAGATAGGAGGCAAGTCAGTCCTTTCTTTTACCCAAGCAGTATTTGCATCAGCTTCTCCTCCATAATAAATATTTTTATTTAAATATTTCAGTATGTTTTCTACATCTTTAAAGCGATCCTTGCTATGGAGTAGTGTTATAGCTATATTTCTTGTCCCCGTTTCTCCCAGGGGAAGAGAAAAGAGAGAAACCACTGTCTGTAATGCAGGGTCAGTATAACCACTTTTACCACCAATATATCCATCTTCTTGTAGGAATTGATTATTGCTAAACCAGGTATGTACCTTATTGGTGTAGCTTCGTTTCGTGGTGATTTGGAATAAATCTGGATTTTTTTGATTGATATATCCTGTTAGTTTAAATAAATCAGAAACTGTTGATTGATTTTTAGATGACAAACCACTAGGGTCATCGAATGTAGTTTTAGTTAAATCTAATTTGAGTGCTACCTGATTCATCTTTTTTAAGAATGTGTCGCGATTGAAAAATTCGGCTATTATTTCTGCAGCATCGTTACTTGATTCTAAAAGTAGGGGATAAAATAGATCAGCAACTTTCACTTTTTCTCCTAATTTAAAGTTACCGTTTTCTCCATAAGTGGCTAGAGCTTTTTTCGAAACTTTTGTTACGCCAGTAGCATTATTTGTGTTTGTTAATTCTTTCGCTGTAAGTGCTGTCATGAGTTTGGAGACTGAAGCTATGGGAAGTTGTTGGTCCTGATTTTTTCTTATAATTATTTCTCCTGTATCTAGATCACCTACTAGATATGCCTGTGCTCCTACTTTTGGAATTTGTTTTGGGTCTTTTGTGAAATAAAAATATTCAGGTTTTTTTGCTGTTAGAGATTCTACCGCTGTCGCAGTATTTTCCTGTGGTTTTATTATTCCTTCAAATTTAATATTGTCTAGAATGACAGATGTAAAAGATATGCCTATGGCAACAACAATTATCACCCAAAAACCAATTTTAATTTTTTTGTTTAAAATAGATCTCATACCAATGTGTAATCAATTGTTTTTCTTTTTAAATCAACACTTTTTACTTTTATTTTTACGTTATCTCCTAACCTATATCTCTTTTTCTTTTTCTGTCCAAGTAATTCTAACTTCTTTTCATTATAGATATAAAAATCATCTTCCATATCTCTCACTCGTACGAGGCCTTCACATTTTGTCTCTATTTCTTCCACATATATACCCCACTCTGTTATTCCACTTATGATTCCTTTGAATGTTTTTCCAATACGAGAAGACATGTATTCAACTTGTTTATATTTTATAGATGCTCTTTCGGCATCGGAAGCATATTTCTCTCTCTCTGATGCTTTTAAAGAGATTTCTTCGTAAATATTCAATTTTTCCTTTCCTACTTTTATACCCTTTAAATAATCGTTCAAAAGTCTGTGAACTACTATGTCAGGATAACGCCTGATGGGGGAAGTAAAATGAGCGTAATATGGAAAAGCAAGTCCATAATGTCCGATATTTTTTGTAGAATAAATGGCTTTTGCCATAGAACGTACTACTGCTCTATTCACTGTATTTTCTTCACTTTTACCTTCTAAACTTTTTAAAAGGGCATTTATTTCATTGGTTGGTATTACTCCGTCTACTAATGATATTTTATGTCCTAGACTTCTCAAAAAGAATGCAAGGTCGGTCATTTTCTCTTTACTAGGGTTATCGTGTATTCTATATACAAATACACCACCTTCCTTTTTAGTGCCTTTTGAGATTGTCTCTGCAACTTTTTTATTTGCGAGAAGCATAAATTCTTCAATTAATTTATTTGAATCACCACGTACCTTTTTTATTACTTTTATTGGTACTCCATTTTTATCCAAGACGAACTTCACTTCTTCTTGTTCGAGAGAGATAGCACCATTGGCAAATCTTTCTTTTGTTAATTTTTTTGCTAAATTATTTAAAATAGAAAGTTCTTTATGCAGTGGTGCGTCGATTTTTTTTATAGTTTCTTCTGCCTCTTCATAAGTAAATCTTTTTTGTGAATGTATTACTGTGCGTCCATGCCATTCTTTTTTTACATGTGCATTCTTGTCTATGATAAATACAGCACTCATTGTGAGTCTATCTTTATGAGGGAGCAGGGAACATAAATCATTAGAAAGTGTTTCTGGAAGCATGGGTATCGTTCTGTCCACTAAATATACAGAAGTTCCTCTATTCTTTGCTTCATGATCGATTTCACTTCCTACTTTTACATAGTGAGTGACGTCGGCTATGTGGATGCCTATTTCATACACCTCACCCCCTAGCCCCCTCTCCTCATTAAGGAGAGGGGGAAGAATCCTAAACGATATAGCATCATCAAAATCTTTTGCATCTTCAGGGTCAATAGTAAATGTAAGAGTTTTCCTAAAATCTCGTCGTCCCAAGAAATCTTCGTTTTTTATTCCTAGATTTTTTATTTTTTTAGCCTCTTCTTCCACTTTTTTAGGTAGTTCGCTATCAAAGCCTTTCTCAATAGCTATAGCATGCATTTCTGTATTATTATCACCAGGTTGTCCTAAAATTTTTATTACTTCACCCTCTGGTGCTTTCTTTGAATCTTCCCATGATGTTATTTTTACATAAACTTTTTGACCAACTTTTGCGCTATTTAGTAATTTTTCTGGTATTAAAATATCGGTATACATTTTTGTGTCATCTGGCTTTAAGAAATAAAAACCATTTTCTTTTTCTAATACCCCCGAAAAACCGACTTTTATTCGTGAGATTACTTTCAATACTTCTCCGGTAAGTCGTTTTTTACCTTTTGGATGGAGTATTATCTCGACTGTATCGCCATGAAGTGCGGTATTTAAGTGTTTAAAGTCTATCTCTGGGTCTTCTTCAAAACAAAGGACTTTAACATACCCCGTACCTTTTGAGGAGATGGATATTATGCCCTCTGCTTTGTTAGTTATTTTTTTCTTCATTATTATTAAATATAACATAAAGCATAAAAACAAACATTTTTTATGTTTCGTGTTGCCTTTTTTGTAAGTTATGTTAGACTGTCTTTATGTTAAAAATTAGATTACAAAGGATAGGCAGAAAGAACGACCCATCGTTTCGGGCGGTTTTGACTGATTCAAAAAATAGTACAAAAAGTGGAAGATTTTTAGAAATAGTTGGTACTTATAATCCAAAGGCAGGTGAGACAAATTTTAAGACTGAAAGAATACAGTATTGGGTTTCAAAAGGTGCTCAGCTTTCTGATACGATGCATAATTTTATGGTGCATCAGAAAGTGATAGAAGGGAAGAAGAGGAATGTGTTGCCTAAGAAAAAACCTACTATAAAAAGAAAAGAGTTGAAAGCTAAAAAATAACTTGCCCGCCTTTGGATGGTTGTGTATAATACGGAAAGCAGTGATAAATAATTTCTTAAGGTCGTAACGCTGCAAAAGATTTTTGATTAAAAGGTTAAAATATTAAGATAATATGCAAGACGCTGATAAAGTATTTCTAGAGTATGTGGTAAAGGCATTGGTAGACAATCCGAACGATGTAAAACTCGATCGTACTGTCGATGAAATGGGCGTGCTCATTTCTCTTACGGTAAATCCTGCTGATATGGGTAAGATTATCGGAAGGATGGGAAACACAGCAAAAGCTATTCGTACACTATTACGTATAATAGGTATGAAGAATAATGCTCGTGTGAACTTGAAGATCAATGAACCTGAAGGTGGTATGAGGCCAGAACCAAGATCTGCTAATGAGGGTATGACAACTAAAACTGTTGATCAGGCTATGGAAGATCTAAAAGGAATTTAATGAATTAAAAAGAGCCCCGACGTGCGTCGGGGCTCTTTTTGTATTATGATGTTTTGTATATGCGTTTTCATATAATTACAATTTTCCCAGACATATTTGATTCATATTTGAGTGAGTCTATTATTGGTCGGGCAATAAAAAACAAGCTTATTTCTGTGAAGTTTTATAATCCCAGAGATTTTATTAAGGGAAATAAAACTAACTATAAACCAGTAGATGATAAGCCCTATGGTGGAGGTCCGGGGATGGTCATGAGAGCCGAGCCACTGCTTGAAACAGTGAGAACAGTAGTAAAAAAAATATCCACCCCGTCTCGTAAGCGAGCCACCCCTCAAGAGGGGAATAAAAAAATTTTAATAATTAATTTCATTCCTAGTGCAGAAAAATTCACAACTACTTATGCCAAATTAATTTCTAAAAAATATACTGATATTATTTTGATTTGTGGAAGATATGAGGGGATAGATGCAAGAGTTGATAAAATATTAAAGACCAAAAAATTATCAATAGGAGATTATGTTTTGACTGGTGGAGAAATCCCAGCCATGATTTTAGTAGACTGCATTTCTCGTCAAATAGAAGGTGTACTTGGTAATTTCGATTCACGAGAAGAAGAAAGAATATCTTCAAGCGAAGTTTATACTCGTCCAGAAATTTTAAAATATAAAAACAAAAATTACAAAGTTCCAAAAGTATTACTGTCTGGGAATCATAAAAAGATAGAGGAATGGAAAAATTCATCTAGACCTTGCCTAGCTGAAAGATTATTTAGTAGATAAAAGCATAAAAATATAATATTATAAAATAATAATGAAAAATATTTGTATAACTGCCCAAGGCGGTGGTTTAAAATCAGCTTATAGTGTGGGAGTTATAAAGGGACTGAGAGAAAAATATTCTTTAGATGAAGTAGATTTGATTGTTGGATCTTCTGGGGCAGGGAGTACTTTTGCCTATTTCATAACGAAACAATATGATTATATTGAAAAAATATGGATTGAGTTGGTAAAATCAGGGGAATTTATAAAAATAAGAAATTTTTTTCTAAGAGGTCCAATAATGGACATAGATTTTTTAGTTGACACAGTCCTCAAAAAGAAATTTCCGCTTGATATAAATTCTCTAAAATCTTCAAAAACTGAACTTTATATACCTCTTTTAAGGTATTCTGATTGTAAGGGAATTTATTTTACAAACCACGAATCGGAAGATCCTTATGAAATTATCAGAGCGGCTTGTGCTGTGCCGTATTTTTTTGGTAAAAGAGTTAAATTAAATAATTGAGTATGTTGATGGGACAGTAACAGAAAATTTTGGTGTCAGAAAAACATTAGAATTAAAACCTAAAAATTTACTAGTGATATTAACGAGACCAGCAAAAGAGCTTCCTAAATATATCTTTTTAAGGAAGATACTTGAATTTCTATGGATAAGAAATGAGTCTGAACTTGTTAAAAAAGCAATTTGGGATATGCCTAAAAATTATGAGAAAGATAGAAAAGAGATACTTGAATATAAAAAACGAAATAATGTTGTAATTATACAACCTAAGAAAGAATTACCGATTGGTAGAATAGGTTTAAAAGTAAACTTGCTTAAAAAAACAATAAATCAAGGATATGAAGATACGATTAATCATACAGAGCTCGAAGATTTTTTTAAAAGATGTGAAACCTCCGTCTAGGCCTTGCCTAGCTGAATAGTATTTTGGTATTATATATTTATGTCTATACGAAAAGTAAGTTTAGTCTCAGGTGAGTATTATCACATTTACAATAGAGGAAATAGTAAGCAGAAAATCTTTCTTGACGAAGAGGACTATTTGCGTTTTATAAGTCTTTTATATGCTTGTAACCAAACGGGTAGTTTGAAAGTTAGTAATTTAAATAAGGGTCAAACTTTATATGAGATTGAACAAGAAGAACCGATTGTTTATATTGGTGCGTATTGTTTAATGTCTAATCACTTTCATTTATTAATAACACAATCGGGAGACAATAATATAAGTAATTTTATGCAGAAATTGAGTACTTCTTATTCGATGTATTTTAATAAAAAATATAAAAGAACGGGTAGCTTATTTGAAGGCAAATTTAAATCACAGCATATAGACAAAGATAAATATCTTAAATATATGTTTTCTTATATTCATTTGAATCCAATGAAACTTATACAAAAGGATTGGAAGGAAAAGGGGATTAAAAACAGAAAAGAATCTGAAAGATATTTATATGATTATCTTTACTCGAGTTATTTAGATTATATAGGGATACAAAGAATACAAAATAAAATATTAAATACAAAATCATTTCCGAAATATTTCCCAACAGGGAGAGATTTTTTAAGTGAGATTTTTGAATGGTTAAACTATAAGAATGAAATTTAGCTAGGCAAGGCCTAGAGGTGAACAAACCCAGATGGACTTTATTTTGTTGATATAAAAGGACAGAAAAAAGTTGACAGAGTCAATTGTATTATATACAATATAGGTTGTAATAGTTCTCGCAATTAAAATTAATTTTTTAAATATAATATAAAGGGCATTTTTATGTCAGGGATATTAGGATATGATAACTCCCCTGTTGTTTCTGTTGAATTCTCAAAAAGAGCAGCAGAAAATGAGGGAAGAAGATCTTCGGGGTCTTCCAGTTCAGGAGATTCGCGGAAGTTAACTTCCGACGAAATTCATCTCGATAGACTCAAGTCTATTGAAAGAGAAGAAGGGTATAGAAAGGGAAGATAAGAAGATAATATGTTTCTAATGTTGTGTTGTTTGGCCTTTTCTGTAATTTTTTATAGAGAGAAGGCCTTTTGTTTTTGTGTAAAAATAAAAATTTTGTGGATTATTGTTTTGAATTTGACAAAAGTTTTAATATAAGTATACTGGTAGTAAGAGATTGATTGAGTTTCGGATGTACTCTCTCGTTTGTATTAATAGAGCTTAATCATAAATATCTAAATAATTTTAAAAAGAAGCTTAAAGAGTAGTTCTCTTTTTGTTTTGTTTAGAAAAACTCATTATGTTAACAGAAAAACGTCCGAAGAAATATTTTGCAAGACATAAAGATCCTTTGATCGAATTTCCAAATTTGATTGAGGCTCAGACAAAGTCTTACAAGTGGCTCGTTGAAGAGGGAATCAAAGAAGTTTTTAAAGAATTTTCTCCGATTATAGATTATTCTGGAAAAAAGTTTGAACTTGAATTTACTTCTTTTTCTTTGAGTGAAGCTAACTGTGGAGAGAATGATGCGAAGATAAACAAACTCTCATATCAAGGACTTCTCAAGGCTCGAGTAAAATTAACTAATAAAATTTTAGGAACTGTCAAAGAGCAGGAGATTTTTATGTCTGAGCTTCCTCTGATGACTCCACATGGCACATTTATTATAAATGGAGTAGAGCGAATCATTGTGCCTCAGCTTGCAAGGAGTTTCGGAGTTTTTTTTACTGAGTCTGAAAGTAAAGGTAAAAGATATTTTGGTGCAAAAATTATTCCAGCTCGTGGAGTTTGGATTGAGATAGAATCTGAGTCTGATGGAGCGATTTATATAAGAATAGACAAAAAAAGAAAATTCCCTGCGACAGCATTGCTTCGTGTTATGGGTTATGACACAAATGAAAAGATGCTGAAAGCATTTGAAAAGACTCCTGGCTGTAAAGAAGCGGTAGAGGCATGTCTAGCAAAGGACGTAGCTAAAACTTTAAATGATGCATATATTGAGATATATAAACGTTTACGAGATGGAGATATGGCCACAGCTGAAAACGCAAAAGAGTTTATTAATTCTCTATTTACCCCTGAAAGATATGACCTTTCTCCTGTTGGGCGATATAGATTCAATAAACGCTTTGAGAAATCCTTAGAGGAAGAAGAGCTTGCTCGCAGGACTATTTCTAAGGAAGATTTGATGACCGTAGTTGAAAATATCATTGTTTTGAACAACACTCCAAATGCTAAATCAGATGATATAGATCACTTAGGACAGCGACGTGTACGTTTTGTCGGAGAGATGCTCCAGCAAAAAGTACGTACAGGTATGATGCAAATAAAGAGGAACATTCAAGATAGAATGTCTATTATTGATGTTGACACTGCCATGCCGATACATATCATTAATCAACGTCCACTTCAAGCCCGTATAAAAGAATTTTTTACAACCAACCAGCTTTCACAGTTTATGTCGCAAGAAAATGTGTTGGCAGAAATAGAACACATTCGTTTACTTTCTGCTCTTGGACCTGGAGGTCTCACTCGTGAGCGTGCAGGACTCGAAGTTCGAGATGTGCATCCTTCTCACTATGGGAGAGTTTGTCCTATACATACTCCTGAAGGTCCGAACATTGGACTTATTTTACAACTTTCTACCTATGCAAAGATAAATGACTTTGGAATTATTGAAACCCCATACATAAAAGTAAAAAATGGAAAAATAACTGGAGAGATGCAGTATTTAAATGCACTTGAAGAAGAAAAATATAATATCGCACACGCTGGTATTTCTTACAATGAAGATGGAAAAATAGCAGATGAAAAAGTAGCGGCTAGAGTAAAAACCAATCCGGGCATGATTAGTCGCGAAGAGGTTGATTTTATTGATGTTGCTGCAAATCAAGGTTTTTCTATTGCAACTTCTATGATCCCATTCTTAGAACACAACGATGCTAACCGTGCGCTCATGGGAAGTAACATGCAGAAACAAGCTGTTCCTTGTATCGTTCCTGAAGCACCCCTTGTAGCGACAGGGATAGAAGCTTTGGCTTCTCGTTATTCTGGGAGAATGGTTATAGCAGAAGAAGATGGCATTGTTTCATATTTAGATGCAAGAAAAATAGTAGTTAAAGGTAAAAATGAAAAAACTTATTCCCTTGTTAATTTTTTGAGAAATAATAATTTTTCTGCATTTCATCAACGTCCATCGGTAGATGTCGGACAAAAGATAAAGAAAGGGGATATATTAGCTGACACGACGAGTACTGTAGATGGACAAATCTCAATTGGGCAAAATGTTTTTATAGCATTTTTGTCTTGGTCTGGGTCAAACTATGAAGATGCGATAATTATTTCTGAACGTCTTATAAAAAAGAGTAAATTTACAAGTGTTTATGTAGAAGAATTCGTTTGTACTGTCCGTGATACAAAACTTGGACCCGAAATCACTACTCGCGATATTCCAAATGTTGGAGAATTAAAACTTAAAGATCTAGATGAAGATGGCATTATTCGTATTGGAGCTGAGGTAAGAGAGAATGATATTTTGATTGGTAAAATTACACCTAAAGGAGAGACTGAACTTACTCCAGAAGAAAGACTTTTGCGTTCGATCTTTGCTGAAAAAGCACGTGATGTAAAAGATACGTCACTTCGCATGGAACATGGTAAACGTGGACGTATCATCGGTGTCAAGATTTTCTCTCGTGATTTAGGCCATACTCTTGAAGCAGGAATAATAAAGAAGATTGTAATAGAAGTTGCTCAAATTAGAAATATATCAGTGGGAGATAAGCTTTCGGGAAGACATGGGAATAAAGGAGTTATTTCAAAAATTCTTCCAGAAGAAGATATGCCTTATACGGCAGATGGTACGCCAGTTGATATTATACTTTCTCCACTCGGTGTTCCTTCTCGTATGAACTTGGGACAAATTTTAGAAATGCATCTTGGTATGGCAGCTAATACTCTCGGATACCAAGCCATCGTTCCTCCATTTTTGGGAGCAAGTCATGAGGAGATACAAGGAGAATTAAAAAAAGCAGGATTTCCAGAGAATGGTAAAATGAAGCTTTTTGATGGACGTACTGGAGAAGCTTTTGATAAAGATATCGCAGTAGGATATATGTATATGTTGAAACTTCACCATATGGTAGAAGACAAAATACACATGCGTTCTATTGGACCTTATTCTCTTATTACTCAGCAACCATTGGGAGGAAAAGCTCAGGGTGGAGGACAAAGATTTGGAGAAATGGAAGTCTGGGCACTCGAGGGGTATGGTGCAGCGTATACATTACGAGAGATGCTCACTATTAAGTCTGATGACATTTTAGGTCGTTCTCAGACTTTTGATTCTATTATTAAAAATGAAAGTATCAGACCACCAAATTCTCCTGCCTCATTCAATGTTTTGTTAAATTATTTACGAGGACTTGCGCTTGATGTTAACTTGAAAAAATATGAAAACATTAAATAAAACTGATTTTGATTATATTTCACTCAAGCTCGCATCTCCCGAGCAAATAAAAGATTGGTCTTATGGAGAAGTGACTAAACCCGAAACGATAAATTACCGTACTGGTAGATCTGAACGTGGTGGCCTTTTTGATGAGAAAATATTCGGGCCAGAAAAAGATTATGAATGTTATTGTGGAAAATATCGTCGTATTCGTTATAAAGATATTATCTGTGAAAAATGTGGAGTAGAAGTGACACGTTCTATCGTGAGACGAGAAAGAATGGGGCACATTGAGCTCTCTACACCCGTCGCTCATATTTGGTTTTTACGTGGAGTGCCATCTAGAATGAGTATTCTTCTTAATATTTCTGTATCTGACCTTGAAAAGGTAATATATTTTGCTGGATACATAATCACAAAGGTTCATGAAAATGAAAAAGAGATAATAGTTCAGAATTTGGAAAAAGAATATAAAGCTAAATTGAAGAATTCAGCTGATGATGAGACTCGTGAAAAATTAAAGAATTTATTTTCTAGTACTAAAAAAGAAATCTTAGAAATCTATGAAGGAAAAGTATTAAATGAAATTTCTTTTCATCATTATTCTTTGAAATACGGTACTTGTTTTGAGGCCAATATAGGAGCTGAGGCTATATATTCTATTTTTAAGAATCTTGATTTAAATAAATTAAAAATTCACACTGAGAAAATGATTGAAAAAGCAAGTGTGATTGAAAAAGAGAAATTACAAAAAAGACTTTCACTTATCAGAGCTATGACTTATGCAGGAATAAGGCCTTAGTGGATGTTTTTGACAGTTATTCCAGTTATTCCTCCAGTTTTGCGCCCAATGGTAGCCCTAGATGGAGGTCGTCATGCAACGAGTGATTTGAATGATCTTTATCGTCGAGTTATAAACAGAAATAATCGTTTAAAAAAGTTAAAAGAGATAAATGCTCCAGATGTAATTTTGCGAAATGAAAAAAGAATTATTCAGGAGGCAGTGGATGCTCTTATTGATAACTCTATTGCAAAACAAAATGATAGTGCAGCAATGAGTCAATCCCAAAAGCGTCCTCTTAAATCTTTATCTGACAACTTAAAATCAAAGCAAGGGTTGTTCCGTCAAAATTTACTTGGTAAACGTGTTGACTACTCGGGCCGTAGTGTTATTGTGGTTGGTCCAGAACTTAAACTCAATCAATGTGGTTTGCCAAAACACATGGCTCTCGAACTTTTTAGACCATTTGTTATTTCTAAAATTTTACAAGCAGAGCTAGCATTTAATATTCGTGGAGCAAATAAACTCATAGAAGAACGTACCCCAGAAGTTTGGGCAATGCTTGAAGAAGTGATTCAAGGTAAATATGTTCTTTTGAACCGCGCACCTACTCTTCACCGTTTAGGTATTCAAGCTTTCAATCCTATTCTTATTGAGGGAAATGCTATTCAAGTACATCCATTAGTTTGTCAGGCTTTTAATGCTGACTTCGATGGAGACCAAATGGCTGTTTATGTTCCTCTTCTTGAAGAGGCTCAAGCTGAAGCAAAAGAATTGATGGCTGCAAATAAAAATTTATTGAAACCTCAAAACGGTGATCCTATCGTGCATCCCAGTAAAGACATTGTGCTTGGATCTTATTGGATGACGAAACTTGTTGACGGTGAAATAGGAGAAGGTAAATATTTTTCGAGTCCGAATGTCGCCATAACTGCTTACGAATATGGTATCGTATCTCTTCGTGCAAAAATAAAAGTTTTAGCGACAGATAAACATAAATATAGAAAATTTGATGGAGGTTTTTTTGATACCTCTGTTGGGAAACTTCTTTTTAACAGTATCTTGCCAAGTGATTTTTCATACATAAGTGATGAGATGACTCAAAAGAGAATATCTTCTCTTGTAGATGAACTTATTATGCACTATGGTGTAGACGAGACTCCACCTATCTTGGATAAAATAAAAAGTTTTGGTTTTCAATATTCAACAGTTTCTGGTACGACCTGGGGTTTTGATAATATAAAAGTTCCAATTGAAAAAGAAAAAATTATATCAGAAGGTAGAAAATTGGAAGAGAAAGTAATATTAGAATGGAATGAAGGTCTTCTCTCGGAAGAAGAAAGGTATCAAAAGATTATTGAAATCTGGACACATGCTAAAAAAGAATTAGAAAAAGTTCTTCTTAAGGCACTTGATAAAAACGGCCCTACTTATGACCTGGTTACTTCAGGAGCAAGAGGTACAGTGACTTCTTTAATTCAAATGATGGGGATGAAAGGACTTATCCAAAATAACCAAGGTAAGACGTTGGAATTTCCTATTATACCTTCTTACCATGAGGGGCTTTCTCCTATCGAATATTTCGTTACTACTCATGGTGCTCGTAAAGGTGCTTCAGATACTGCACTCAATACTGCTAAAGCGGGATATTTGACTCGTAGATTAGTCGACGTTGCACAGGATGTTGTTGTTACCGAGGAGGATTGTGGCACAAAAGATGGGAAAATGGTAAGGAAAGAAAATATTTCTGGTATTGAAATCCCACTTTCAAAAAATATTCGTGGAAGAGTTCTCGCTGCTGATCTTAAAGATAGAGATGGAAAGATTATTTATAAAAAGGGATTTTTAGTCACAAAAGAAGAAGCGTACAATATTGAAGGTATGGGTTTCGAAGAGGTTTATGTTCGTTCTCCTTTGACATGTCACACTACCCATGGTCTTTGTCAGATGTGTTATGGATTAGACTTAGGACGAAATCATCTTGTCGATCTAGGGGAGGCAGTAGGTATTATTGCCGCACAAGCTATCGGGGAGCCAGGTACACAGCTTACACTTCGAACTTTTCATGCTGGAGGTGTCGCTGGAACAGATATTACTACGGGGTTGCCTCGTATTGAAGAAATTTTTGAAAGACGTATCCCTAAAAATCCAGCAATAATTTCTGAAACTGATGGAGAGGTTTTTGAGATAAAAGATAAAGATGGGAAACCTGCTTCGTCTAGCCAAGGCGGAGAAAAAATAATTAAGATTCTTTCTGATAGTAAAATTGATGGTAAGCCAAACGAAATAGAATATCTTGTACCATTCCGCAGATTACCAATAGTAAAAGTTGGTCAAAAAGTGAAAAAAGGTGAACTTCTTACTGATGGATCAGCAGATATCGCTGAGATATTTAAGTTTGGAACTAAAGAAATGGTTGAGGAATATATTATTCGAGAAATAAACAAAGTTTATGAACTTCAGAGTGCTTCTATTTCTAGAAAACATACTGAAATAATTATTCGTCAAATGTTTTCACGAAGAAAAATAAAAGATGCTGGTGAGACTAATTTCTCTGTTGGAGATATAGTTGAGAACACTGCATTTATTGAAGAAAATAATAGAGTAGAAAAAATTAATCAGACAGAAGCAAAAGCTGAAACAATAGTACTCGGTATTACTGAAGTATCTCTACGTACAAAAAGTTGGCTTTCTGCGGCATCATTTCAGAATACAAATCGTGTCCTTATTGAAAATGCAGTTAAGGGTGGGATAGATTCGTTGAGAGGATTAAAAGAAAATGTTATTATTGGGCGATTAATTCCAGCAGGAACTGGATTTAAAAGTAGGGTAAAAGTGCCTGAAGAAGAATAAAAAGGTATGAACTCTCCCGTAGAACAGATTAAGGAGAGACTTTCAATCGAAGAAGTACTCTCTTCTTACATAAAGTTAGATAGGGCAGGTGCAAATTTTAAAGCCAAATGCCCATTTCACAACGAAAAAACGCCGTCCTTTTTTGTGTCGGTCGACCGTGGTACCTATTATTGTTTTGGTTGTGCAGCTAAGGGAGATATATTTACTTTTGTTGAAGAATTTGAGGGGCTTGATTTTAAAGGAGCATTAAAAATTTTAGCAGAGAGAGCAGGAGTTTCCTTAACTACATTCAATAAAGAAAAAGAAGGAGAAAAAGAAAGGTTGTATAGAGCTATGGAAGAGTCGGCTAAGTTTTTTGAGAGAAGTTTAGCAGATGATGTGGAGGCATTAAAGTATCTAAAATCTAGGGGGTTAGAAGATAAGACGATAAAAGATTTCAGGATTGGATTTATAAAAGATGATTGGCGTTTGTTATATTCGCATCTTCAAAAGATAGGTTTTAATGATGTAGAGATAGAAAAAGCTGGTCTTGCAAAAAAGCCAGCCTCGCCGAGTCTAGGCGGGACAGACAAGGGTATGTATGATAGATTTCGAGGTAGGATTATGTTTCCAATTTCTGATTCGAGTGGGAGGGTGATAGCTTTTTCCGGGAGGATTTTTAAAGATGATGGAAAATCAGCTAAATATCTAAACAGTCCAGAAACTCCAATATTTAATAAGTCTTCTGTGCTTTATGGTATAGATAAAGCGAAAGATTCAATAAGGAAAAATAATTTTTCTATTTTAGTTGAAGGGCAAATAGATTTAGTTTTGTCTCATCAAGCAGGGTTTAGAAATACAGTCGCGACTTCAGGTACTGCTCTTTCAGATTCTACAGTTTCAAAAGAAAATGTTGTTTCAAACCTAGGATTATTACGTCGTTTGTCTTCAAATATTGTTCTTGCTTTTGATGCAGACAAGGCGGGTTTCAATGCCTCTTCGCGTGCTGGGAAGATTGCTCTTTCTTTTGGTATGGATGTAAAAGTAGTTTCTATGCCAGAGGGGATAGATCCAGCTGATTTGATTTCAAAGAGTGGGGCAGATGCATGGCGAGGGGCTGTACGTAATTCGAAGCATATAATAGAATTTCTTTTAGAAAAAGTTTTAATCAATTGTAAGGAAGATGCACGAAAAGCTGGAAGAGAAATAAGAGAAAAAGTATTGCCATATTTAGGTTCTTTAGAAAGTTCAATAGAAAAATCACACTTTATTACGCTTATTAGCAATAAGTCAGGTATACCAGAGAATGCACTTCTGGAAGATTTAAAAAAGGTAGAAATCGAGTTGAAATCTGAAACAGAAGAAACAAAAATTGCTAAAGAAAATGTTGAAAATAGAGTAAGGAAAGACCCTATAGAACGTAGACTCATGGGTATAGCTTTTTGGCAGGAGGGAATAAAAGATAAAACAATAGATCCAGAAATAATTTTTAAAAAGCTTGGAAACATAAAAAAAGATTTTGAAAATATAAAAGAAGATTTAATCTATGAAGCAGAAGAGTTTTATTCAAATAGAGAAAATTTACAAAAAGATGTAGATGAAATGTTGTTGAATATAGAGGAAGAATATTTGAATGAAGAACGTTTTAAAAAGACAATGGAGCTTCAAAATTTAAAAGAAAAAAAGGGAGAGATAGAAATTTTAAAGAAAATAAATGAGATAGATAAAAGAAAGGAAGAAATTAAAAATAGTCGTAGTCGCAAACCTTAGTTATAGATTAAAAATTATATGAAAAAAAATAAAAAAATGAAAAAAATAAATAAAAAAAATGCAAAAGCTAAGGTAAAAAAAGTAAAAAAGATAACAGCTAAGAAAAAAGTTCAGAAAAAAAAGACTGTTAAAAAACTGCATAAATCAGAAAAAATAAAAATCAATAAAAAACTGACAGTGTCAGAGAAAAAAGCAGAGGGTTTTAATAAACTTTCTAATGAACTTATAGAAAAAGGACGCAAAAGAGGATTTATTACTTATGACGAGATATTGAAGACTTTTCCTGATATTGAGAACAATATTTTTCTTTTAGATGAGCTTTATGAGAAATTTGCAGTTATAGGCATAGATGTATTAGAAGGAGGTAACTTACTTAATTTAGACAATGATGCTACCGACAAGGATTTGAATAAATCTACAATACATGATTCTATCCAGATGTATCTAAAGGAGATAGGACAATATGCTTTAATCCATGCTATTGATGAAAAAGACCTTGCGAAACGCATTGAATTAGGAGATATGGAAGCAAAGAATTTATTGGCTAGAGCAAATTTACGTTTGGTTGTTTCTATTGCGAAAAAATATGTGGGAAGAAGTGCGAACTTAAGTCTTTTGGATTTGATTCAAGAAGGGAATTTAGGTTTGTTTAAAGCAGTTGAGAAATTTGATTGGACTAAAGGATATAAATTCTCTACTTATGCTACTTGGTGGATACGTCAATCCATTACTCGTGCGCTCGCTGATCAAAGTAGAACTATACGTATACCAGTGCATATGGTGGAAACCATTTCAAAATATAAGCAGACATATAGAAAGTTAAGTCAGGATCTAGGCCGAGAACCATTAGCAGAAGAGATAGCTACAGAAATGGGTATCCCTGTTGAGAAGATACATGTTATTGAAAATATTAGTCAAGAAACTATTTCTTTAGAGCAACCAGTAGGGGATGATGATGATAAATCAACTCTTGAAAACTTTATTCCTGATGATAAGATATTACGTCCAGACCAGGAATCTTCAAGACGTATTTTGTCTGATCAGATTCGTGAAGTTTTGAACGAGTTGAATCCCAAGGAATGTAAAATTTTAGAAATGCGTTATGGACTTGTAGATGGCATCCAACACACCCTTGAAAGAGTAGGGGAAGAGTTTGGCGTTACTCGTGAACGTATTCGTCAAATAGAGGCGAAAGTGCACGAAAAACTTCGTCAACACGAAAAAATAGCCAGGTTGAAAAACTACTTTGACTAATTTGTGTTTATGCTATAATTATCTAGTATTATTTTAACTATCCGGCTGAATAGTCGTTCGGGCGGAAATATTATAAGTTAGCTTTATTAATATTATGTGTAAAAATTGTTGTAAGGGTGGTTGCACTATGGCTATGATTGCCAAAATTCTTGTAATCATAGGAGGTATAAATTGGGGGTTAGTAGGTTTAGGGATGCTTTTAGGTACAGTAGGAGGATGGAATGTTGTTAATATGATCTTGGGCTCTATACCGGTGCTTGAAGCTGTTGTTTATGTACTCGTAGGTATTGCTGCAGTGATGATGATTTTTGGTTGTAAGTGTGGAAAGTGTATGGATGGCGCATGTACTCCATCAGGGGCAGAAAAAGTAGGAGGTAATATGTAATTTTGTAGTTATTTTCGAGCTTTCCCCACGTCGACTTATGTCGGCGTGGGGCTTGCTTTTTAAGGGCAAAATGGTATATTGTAAGCATATAATATGGCTTCAGTTTCAAATATAGTCTTCTATATCTTGACCTTTCTTTCTGTCTATGTGCAGGTTTTTTTCCTTATCACTTTTCTAGAAAATAGAAAAAGAATAATGGTTAGAGAAGGACATATTGAACTTTCAAAGTATCCAAAAGTAACCATTATTGTTCCATGTTGGAATGAAGAAAAGACAGTGTATAAGACCGTACGTTCACTTCTTGATTTAAATTATCCTAAAGATAAGGTGAACATTTTTTTAATTGATGATGGATCCACGGATAAAACATTGGATGTTATATCAAGGTTTTCTAAGTTTTCAAATGTGAAAGTTTTTCATAAAGAAAATGGTGGTAAGTATACTGCACTTAATTTAGGTTTGGAACACCTAGATACTGAGTTTATTGGTTGTCTCGATGCTGATTCTATGGCAGACAGAGAGTCCTTGGTGCGAATTATGAGTTATTTTGAAAAGGATCAAGATACTATGGCTGTGTCTCCTTCTGTCCTTACTATTAACAATAATAGCTTTGTTCAATCCGCCCAAAAAGCTGATTATGATATGTCAGTTTATATTAAAAAAATGCTTGGTTTTTTAGGGGCAATACATGTGACTCCTGGTCCGTTGACTATTTTTCGTAAGAAAGTCTTTGATGATTTAGGTCCTTATCACCATGCTCATAACACGGAGGATTTAGAGATTGCTTATAGGATGCAAAAGAATCATTATAAAATAGAGCAATGTAATGACGCTTATGTTTATACCAATACCCCTAAAACTATTAAGAAATTGTATAGACAGAGATCACGTTGGGTTTACGGTTTTATAAATAATACTATTGATTACAGAAAAATAATTTTTAAGAGAAGATATGGTAATTTTTCACTTTTTACAGTACCTTTTAACATTCTTTCCATATTAGGTGTTGGTTTTCTTTTTGGAAAGACTATTTATACTTTTGTAAATTCGGTGTTTCAAAAAGTGCTTGAAATAGAAACGATGGGTTTTAGTTTTTTTTCAAAGGTAAATTTTGATTCTTTTTTTATTAATACACAAGCAGTTTCACTTATGGCTTTGGTTTTAATTTTGTTAACGATTTTGTCGATAATTATAGGAAGAAAAATGTCTGAAGGTAAATGGGGTTTTTCTTTCGATATATTCTTTTTTCTTTTTATATTTGGCATTGTTGGACCTTTTTGGTTTCTAAAAGCGGTTTATAATACGATTATATCCAGGAAACCAGCTTGGAGATAAAAAATATATGTATAATAATAACAACAATATAGATTGGAAAAAATATTTGATTGTTTTTTTGTTTACCATAGGACTTTTTTTAAGTGCCACTTATATTAGCAATTATTTTGGTAATAAGAAGATTGATCAATTAAAAGCGATTCAAGATAAAATATCGATAGATATTTTATCTTCAGAGACTCAGTTTTCTTTGCTTTCAGAGCTTTCATGTAAAAATATTTCTGATTCTGTTATCTCTGGTGAGCTTGGAGAGTTAGCAAGTAAATTAGAGTGGGGACAACAAAACTTAGGTATGACCGATGAGGTTTTGTATTTAAAAAAATATTATTCTCTTTTGGAGATAAAAGATTATTTATTAACAAAAAAAATTTATGCACGTTGTGGTACAAAATCAGCATTTATTTTGTATTTCTATACGACGGCAGAAAATTGTAGTGAATGTCAAAGACAAGGGTTAGCACTTTCTGTCCTACGAGAAAAATACCCAGAACTTCGTGTTTATTCTTTTGACTATAGTATTGATCTTTCTGCTGTAAAAGCGATGCTTCAAATATATAAGATTGAGGACACTAAACTCCCCGCATTAGTTGTTGACGATAATGTATTGACGGGTTTCCAGAGTATAGAAAGTCTTGAATCTCGAGTGAAAGAATTATTTAAATTTCTAGAAACAAAACCCATAAACACAAAGTCTATTATTAAGGCAACGACTCAAAAGAGTCTCTAATTATCCGTGAGCCGCTTCTCAGATTCGAACTGAGGACCTTCGCTTTACAAAAGCGTTGCTCTACCAACTGAGCTAAAGCGGCATTGTATTTAACTGTCTTTATACTATCATACTTATTCTATTCCTTCTTCCTCTTTTATCCTGTGTTTCATTTGTCTGATTTTGTGCTGATATTCTGAAATTATTTTTAGATATTTTGATGCTTCTTTTTTTTCTGTAATCTCTTCTTTAGAATCATGAACAATTTTTTTAAACTTGTTCTTTAATTCTTTTATGAGTATTTTGCTTATAGTTTTTATAAAATTAGAAGATCTTATAAAAAATCTAAGAATTACAAAAAGTACTATGTATCCAAATTTTTTGGTTCCCTTTAATGTTATATGTTTTAATTTGTGTAAATCAGGGACAAATGGGTGAGAATGTTGCGCTACTGCTACTTGCCCATTTCTAACAAGGATGAGTTCACGCCACACCATCACAATGATGCCCAAAAGTGACAAAAAAAATGAAATTAGTGGTATAGACATGTTATTTTAAATGGAATAACGTTTTACTTCCTTGATCTTTGCTTTATTTTTATTTAAAAGACTGTTGATCGTTTCATTTGGATCTTTTATAAATATTTGATCAAGCAAAGTTTTCTCTTTGAAATAAGTAGCCATTTTACCATCTAACATCTTTTTCTTTATGTCTTCTGGTTTATTTATAGATGCTACTTCTTTCTGGAAGATTTCATTCATTGTATTTTTAATTTCATCTGTGATATCAGCTTGAGAGATATATTCAGGTTTCATAGCAGTGATATGCATAGCTATATCTTTTGCGAGTTCTTCATTACCACCTTCGAGTGACACTATCACAGCGACTTTATTATTGTGTACGTAATTTCCTAAGATGTCTCCTTTTATTTCAGATACTTCTCCGAGCTCTATTTTTTCTCCAGTTTTTTGGATAATAGGGTCGATCATATCTTTTGCTTTTTCTTTCATTTTGTCTATACCTTCATTGAGTGCGATGTCTCCTAGTTTAGAAAGTAAATTTACAAAATCTTCATTTTTAGATACGAAATCAGTTTCACAGTGTAATGCGACTAGTAGAGATCTCTTATCTCCAGATTTTATACAAACCCTTCCGTCTTTTGCGTCACGTCCGGCTTTTTTTAAGGCGATATCAGAGCTTGTCTTTTTCAAGATAGCTATCGCTTTTTCCATATTTCCATCTGCTTCTTTTAATGCGTTTCTGCATTGCATTACAGAAATGCCAGTAGCATCTCTAAGTTCTTTTATTAGTTCAGTGGTTATAATATTAGACATAGTTTTTATTTCTCAATCTTATTAGGTACAGACATTGTACCTTCTTTATAAGCAGTTGCAATAGAATTAGTGAAAAGTTTAATGGATGGTATTCCGGAATCATTAGCAACGATAGGATAATCTATACCTTTAATATTTGAATCAGAATTGGCCAATGCGATGACTATTACGCCTGATTTTCTAGCCTCAGTAGCTGCTATGTGCTCTGCTTTTGAGTCAATGACAAACAATACGTCAGGGGCTTTCTTGAGACCAATCAAACCGCTGTAGTATTTAGATAGTTTTTCCATCTTTTTGGCCATAACGACTCTTTCTTTCTTTGTGTATTTTTCAAGTCCACCTTCTACACTTTCTTTGTTGTATTTTTCAAGTTCAGCTATTCTTTTTTTAATTTCTACAAAATTACTCAAAGTACCTCCTATCCAGCGGATATTTACGTAAGGCATATTTAAACTTAATGCTGTATTTTTGATTATTTCTCTGGCTTCTGGCTTAGTCCCAACAAAAAGGATAGTTTTATTTTGAGCACCTAGATTTTTAATAAATTCTGTAGCCTTTTCTAACATGACGCTTGTTTTCTCAAGGTCAATAATATCCCCGTTATTTTTGGTGGCATATATATATGAAGAGACGGAAGGGTGTCTTCGGCTCTTTCCATAACCATAATGTGCTCCTGCTTCAAACATTTTTTCAACGCTTGTGGCAACACTCATATTTTTATTTTCCACCTTCTGTGACTTCAAGTTCGTAGTTTGCATAAGGGTTATTCTAGCAGAATCTTTACCCTTTTGCAACTTTGCCAAAAGGACTTTTTTCGGGTAAGATGGTGAAATGAGACAATCTAAACTTTTTACTAAAACGAAAAAAGAGGTTCCTACGGATGAAGTGTCAAAAAATGCGGAACTTCTTATTCGAGGAGGTTTTATTCATAAAGAAATGGCTGGGGTATATTCTTATTTACCACTTGGTTTGCGTGTTTTAAAAAACATTGAAAAGATTATTCGAGAGGAAATGAATGCTATTGGTGGGCAAGAAATCACGATGACAGCACTTCAAAATCCTGAACTCTGGAAAAAAACTGATCGTTGGGAAGATGAGAAAGTAGATATTTGGTTTAAAACAAAATTAAAAAATGATACAGAAGTTGGTTTAGGATTTACTCATGAAGAACCTTTGACTAATATAATGAAAAGTTATATTAATTCTTATCGAGATTTGCCATGTTCTGTTTATCAATTTCAAACAAAGTTTCGCAATGAAGCGCGAGCAAAGAGCGGAATAATGCGTACTCGAGAATTCAGTATGAAGGATTTATACTCTTTTTCAAAAGACGAGGTTGAACATAATGAATTTTATGAAAAAGCGAAAGGAGCTTATAAAAATATTTTCCAAAGATTGGGAATAGGACATTTGACGTATTTAACTTTTGCTTCAGGTGGATCTTTTTCAAAGTTTTCTCATGAGTTTCAAACAGTCACTTCCACAGGAGAAGATACAATATATGTAGATGAAAATAAAAATATTGCAGTTAATAAAGAAGTTCTCGATGATGAGACCCTAGGAAAACTAGATTTAAAGAGGGAAGACTTAGTAGAAAAAAGAGCAGTGGAAGTAGGCAATATCTTTACTTTAGGTACTCGTTTTTCTGACGCTCTTGATTTAAATTACCAAACAGAAAATGGAGACAAAAAACCAGTATTTATGGGTTCTTATGGTATGGGGCCGACAAGAGTCATGGGGACTATTGTGGAAGCTTTAGCAGACGATAAAGGCATAATCTGGCCAGAATCTGTTGCTCCATTTCAAGTGCACCTTCTTTCTTTAGGTGAAAGTGAAGATGTAAAAAAAGAAGCAGATAAAGTTTATGACACTTTAAGAAAAAATAATATTGAAGTTTTATTTGATGATAGAAGTGAAGTTTCTCCAGGAGAGAAATTTGCTGATGCTGATTTATTAGGTATGCCTTTTCGTATAGTTGTTTCTACAAGAAGCATGAAAGAGAATGGTGTAGAGGTAAAAAAGAGGAACGAAGAGAAAGGGAAAGTTATTTCTTTAGAAGAATTGTTAAATTTGATAAAAAATGTTTGATAAATTTTACAAATTAATTTCGAATGACATCGGTATAGACCTAGGTACCTCGAATACTTTAGTGTATTTAAAAGGACGCGGTATTGTAATTAACGAGCCATCTGTCGTGGCAGTAAATATCAAAACAAATCAAATTCTCGCTGTGGGAGAAAAAGCGAAAGAGATGCTCGGACGTACTCCAGGACACATCAAAGCGGTTCGTCCGCTGGTGGATGGTGTGATATCAGATTTTGAAGTGACAGAAGAAATGCTTTCATATTTGATAAATAAAGCAGACAAAATGTCTAAAAAGTTTGTTCGTCCGAGAGTACTTGTAGGTGTTCCTTCTGGTACGACAAATGTTGAGACACGGGCCGTCTATGATGCCGCACGTTCGGCAGGAGCGAGAGAAGTATTTTTAGTAGAAGAACCTATGGCGGCTGCTATTGGTATACGACTTCCCATTAAAGATCCTGTCGGTTCTATGATTATAGATATCGGAGGTGGCACGACAGATGTCGCTGTGATTTCTTTAGGAGGAATCGTAAAATCAAAAAATTTAAAAGTGGCAGGTGATAGATTTAATACTGACATCATTACTTACATGCGTGATGAATTTAAGATTCTGATTGGCGAGACTACAGCTGAGATGGTAAAAATTGTGATTGGTTCTGTTATTCCAGGAGAATATATGGAGACAGAGGTGCGTGGACGTGATTTGTTGACGGGGCTACCTCGTGAAGTGGTAGTGACTGATTCAGATATTCGTGAGGCTTTCTCACTTTCAATAAAAGAACTCATAGAAGGAGTGAAAGATGTGCTAGAGACAACACCTCCGGAAATCTTATCAGACATAATGCATAAGGGGATCACACTCTCTGGTGGGGGAGCTTTATTAATGGGCCTCGGAGAGCTTTTACAAAGTGTTTTGAAAATACCTGTATATGTAGTGGATGATCCACTTACAGCTGTTGCTCGTGGAACGGGGGTTATTTTAGATGATCTTTCAGCTTACAAAGAAGTTTTAATTGGGAATCAAGATGAGTTACCTCCTAGATAAAAAAATAAAAAAAAATAAATATATAAGATATATTATTCTTGTTATGTTTTTTCTTTTTTTGATTTATTTTAGGAATGGTATTTTTAGTGGATTTTCCTATGTTTCATCTTTTGTTTTCCGTCCGGTCTTAATTTTTGGAAATAATATTGGTGGAGGTTTATCAAACGTTGGTTCATATTTTTATTCTAAAAGTTCTCTTCTCTCAGAAAATGAAAATTTAAAAACAAAACTAAATGAGCAAGAAGCCAGAATTTCTAATTATAACTCTGTTTTAGACGAAAATTTAAAAATTAAAGAAATTTTGGGAAGAAAAAATGGGAAAGTGGATATGATCTTGGCTGGTATCTTATCAAAACCCAATCAATCTCTTTATGACACACTTATTGTTGATTCTGGTACTAAAAACGGTATATTTGTAGGACAGAGAGTTTTTGCTCTAGGCAATGTCCCTATCGGACGTATAGCAGAAGTTTATACAAATACTGCCAAAATTATTTTATTTTCAAATCCGGGAGAAAAAACGGAAGTCGTTGTTTCTGGCAAAGATACTTTTATGCAAATAGTTGGTCGGGGTGGAGGAAATTTTGAAATGACCTTGCCTAGGGATTTTGTTTTAGAAAAGGGGACGGAAGTAGTTTTACCTGGAATCACTCCTTATGTCGTTGGCATTGTTCAAACAATTATCTCCGATCCACGTGATTCTTTCCAAAAAGCTCTTCTGTCCAGTCCGGTAAATATCCAGGAACTTAAATTTGTAGAGATAGAAAAGTAAGATATTTCTAAAAAACTTTAGTATGTTTATATATAATAAGTTAAGGAATTTAAAAATATGGAATCTGAAACAAGAAATTGTCAAAATTGCAAAAAGGACTTCATAATAGAACCCGAAGATTTTAATTTTTATGAAAAACTAAAAGTACCAGCACCGACCTGGTGTTCTCGTTGTCGAGCTATTCGCAGAGTTATTTTTAGAAATGAACGTTTTCTTTTTAAAAAAACCGATTTTAAAACTGGTAAAGAAATTTTTTCAGCATATCCAAGAGATTCAGTTTTAAAAATATATGATCATAATTTTTGGTGGAGTGATAATTGGGACGCTATGGAATATGGACGTTCTTATGATTTTTCTCGATCATTTTTTGAACAATTTAATGAATTACGTATATCAGTACCATCATGTTCTAGATTGATTGAAAATAGTGTGAATAGTGATTACTGTAATAATGTTTTAGATTTTAAAAATTGTTACATGACTTTTTCTGGAGGTATTGGTGAGAATTTATTTTATGGAGTAGGGGCAAATAGTTTAAAAGATTCAATGGACTTTTATTATACAAAAGATTCTATTTCATGTTATGAGACTTTTTCTGTGATTGATTCTTATGAAGTTTTTTTTAGTATAGAATGTGGAGGATGTAGAAATGTTTGGTTTTCTTTGAATTGTCGTGATTGCTCTGATTGTTTTGGATGTGTAAATTTAAATCATAAAAAATATTGTATTTTCAACGAACAATATACAAAAGAAGAGTATAGAGATAGAATAAGTGAATTTAATTTAGGGTCTTACTCTTTTTTACTTGATATAAAAGAAAAAGTTAAAGAATTCAGAAAAAAGTTCCCTATTAAATTCATGCATACTATGCAAAGTCCAAATTGTTCTGGGGATTATATTTATGGTTCAAAAAATATTAAAAAATCTTTCCATATATTTAAATCCGAAAACTTGAAATTTTCCCAGAGTCTATATAAAGCAAAAGATTCATATGATTATACTATTTCAGGATGGAATTCAGAACTCATATATGAATGTACTTCATGTGGTAAAAATTGTTCTAATTTAAAATTTTGTTTAGAATGTTGGCCTAATTCTAATAACTTAGAGTATTGTATAGAATGTCATTCGTGTTCTGATTGTTTTGGTTGTGTTGGGTTAAAGAAAAAACAATATAGTATTTTTAACAAACAATATTCAAAAGAAGAATATATAACATTGCGAGAGAAGATAATTAAACATATGTACCATATGCCGTATATTGACGAGGAAAATAGAATTTATAAATATGGTGAATTTTTTCCATTAGAATTTTCATCTTTCGCTTATAATGAAACACTGGCATTAGAATATTTTCCAACTTCTAAAGAAGAAGTATTAAATCAAGGTTATATATGGAGAGATCCTTTTAAAAGAGACTATAAGATTGAAATTATGTTAAATGAATTACCTGATGATATTAAAAATATTAATGAAGAAATCATAAATAAAACGATTGCTTGTGCTCATGATGGTTTATGTGAATGTAATTGTTCTTCTGCCTTTAAAATAATTGAGGGAGAATTCCAATTTTATAAAAAATTCAATTTACCCATTCCACGTCTTTGTCCAAATTGTCGTTTTAGTGAAAGAATAAAACAACTAAATCCTATTAATTTTTATCATCAAAAGTGTAATTGTAATGGCATTATTTCTTCTAATAAGATATATAAAAATACTACAAAACATTTTCATGATATACAATCTTGTCCCAATGAATTTGAGACTTCTTATTCTCCAGACAGGCAAGAAATTATTTATTGTGAAAAATGTTATCAGCAGGAAGTATATTAATTTAATGCAATTTAAAATTGAAAAAAAGTTGGAAAATAGTTTAGGGAGAGTGGGAGTAATCACTACACCTCACGGAGAAATTAAAACTCCAGCTTTTGTGGCTGTCGGTACGAAGGCCACTGTGAAATCTTTAAATCCAGAACAGGTCGAAGATGCTGGCGTGCAAGTAGTACTCGGTAATACTTATCATCTGTATTTACAGCCGGGAGATGAAATAGTGCGTGATGCAGGGGGTATTGGTAAATTTATGAATTGGAATGGACCTACGATGACAGATTCTGGTGGTTTTCAAGTTTTTTCTCTGGGTGCTGCTTATGGAAAAGATATTTCTAAAATTACTAAAATAATTGATCCATCGCTGATGATTCCTGAAAGGTTTGATGATAGCGACGCTCCTAGACTCGCCAAGATAGGACAAGATGGGGTTTCTTTCAAGTCTCACCTAGATGGGTCTATACACTATATTACTCCTGAGAAATCTATCGAGATACAACACAACTTAGGTGCTGATATTATTTTTGCTTTTGATGAGTGTACTAGCCCGACTGAAGATTTAAGATATCAAGAAGAAGCCTTAGAACGTACTCATCGTTGGGCTGAGCGAAGCTTGCAGGAACATTTAAAGCTTGAAAATGAGAAGTTGCTGCTTTTTCACGGCTCGCACTCCAACCTGAATGTGGTTAACGAAACTAATATTGCGTATGCCGAAAAAAGCACAACTTCTCATTTTCAAGCACTATTTGGCATCGTTCAAGGTGGAAGAGAAGAATCCTTGCGAAAACAATCAGCAAAAATTATTTCAGAAATCAATGTTGATGGAAAATACTTTGATGGTTTTGGAATCGGTGGATCTTTTGCTAAAGAAGATATGTCTTCGGCTGTAAAGTGGGTGAATGAAATTTTGCCAGAAGATAAACCTCGACATTTGCTTGGAATAGGTGAGCCGGAAGATTTATTTATGGGTATAGAAAATGGTGTAGATCTTTTTGATTGTGTACTTCCTACAAGACTTGGAAGAAATGGAACAATTTATACAAAAAATGGAAAGATAAGCATCACTAATAAAAAATTCAGAGATGACTTTGGACCACTTGATGAGGGATGTAATTGTTTCACTTGTAAAAATCTTGCCCCGTCCGAAACCGAAGGTTTTCGTTCGGGGTATACCCGTGCTTACATTGCCCATCTTTTTCATGGTAAAGAAATGTTAGCAGGAACTCTTGCCTCGATACATAATTTGTATTTTATTGTTCACCTTGTAGATCAAATTCGTCAATCTATTTTAGATGATAAATTTTTTGAATTTAAAAAAGAATTTTTGACAGGATATTTATAAAAGCCTTTACATTTTTTAGGTACTTGCTATACTTATTTTTAATCAAATGGTCAAGAAAAAAATAAAAAAACAGAGACAAAAAGGAAAGAATTGGAAGAAATTTTGGAAACTCGGAGAGGATGAATTTAACACTCAGTATTTTGATATTAATCCAAATGGAGAGTTAGTGGTTAAAGAAGGATATTTCCAATATAACATATTAGATATAGTAAAAAAATACGGTACAGTGACCGAAATATTTTTTCCGTTTATTTTAGAAAATAGAGTACGTGATTTAATAGAACTTTTTAACGCCTATATTAAAATTTTAAACTACAAAGGTAAATTTTATTATCACTACGTGATGAAGTCAAACCAGAATCATGAATTTGTTTTGCCAGCTATTGCAGAAGGAGCGCACATAGAGGTTTCTTCAGCCAATGAGCTTTTCTTGGTTAAAAGGATGCTCGAGCAGGATAAATTTAATAGGAAGATCAGAGTCAGTTGCAATGGTCCAAAGACAGATCAGTATATTAGTCTAATAGAAGAACTTCGAGATAAAGGTTTATTTATTATACCGATAATAGAAAATAGCGGAGAATTGGAGAGACTCAAGAAATTCAAAGGGGAAGTTGGTTTACGTGTGAACCTCGACCTAAAAGTCGA
Organism: Minisyncoccota bacterium; assembly: GCA_041667145.1. GTDB lineage: Bacteria > Patescibacteriota > Minisyncoccia > Phycocordibacterales > UBA9973 > UBA9973. The sequence continues at coordinate 12,974 of JBAYFP010000002.1, read as the reverse complement.
TGCGCATTGGGATAAAAAGTACAACCATTTTGGTTTTGATGAAGATGAATTGTTTAAGATCGGGAAGGTGAGGAATCTTTCCATGTTGCATTATCATATTTCAACACAAAATGAAAAGATTGAAGGTTTCATAAAGCCTCTCAAGAGGGCGATAGAGTTATATGCTAAATTGAAACAAAATAATCCGAATTTAGATACTATAAATTTTGGTGGAGGCATGGCAGTGCCTTATGAAAAAAAGAAAAAGCTAATTTCAGTGAAAAATTTAGTTAACCAGATGATAAAAACTGCGAAGAGAGAATGTGATAAGTTGGGCATAAAGCATCCTAATCTAGTATGTGAATGGGGGAGTTATTTTACGGCTCCTTCTCAAATCACCATTTTCAAAATTTTAGGAGAAAAATCAATTTTTAAAAAGGCTGACACGAAATGGTATTTTATTGATGGTAGTTTTATTTCCAATCTCACTGACACATGGTCACCTGTTCATCATAAATGGCATTTCACTACAGCCAATCATTTGAATACTCGTCGATTACAAAAAGTTTGGCTAGCTGGTTCGACTTGTGATTCTGATGATCGTTATACTGCTTCTGGAAATTATGTTTTGCTTCCAAAATTTACTGAAGAGATGACAGATTTTTATTTAGTTGCTTTTGATACAGGTTCTTATCAATACACATTGGGCAACAATCATTGTTTGCTTTCTAAGCCAGCTTTAGTAGTTTGTCAAAATGGTGCAGTGAAATTATCCCGTAAAAGACAAACGCCAGAAGAAATAGGTAAACTTTTTGGATGGAATGGAGATCATAAATAGAAAAATATGAAGCATAAAAATATTTTTTATTTTTTAATTGTTATAATATTTTTTGTTGTGGGGTTTTCCCTAATAAATAGTCAGAAAATAATTAAAGAGGATCTTCAGGTAAAGAATTTTGATATTAACAAAGTTCAATATGTAAAAATTGCTGGGAAAACATTTAAAGTAGACTTAGCTTTGACTCAAGAGGAGCAACAGAGAGGCCTTTCGGGAAGAAAAGAACTGAAAGAAGATGAAAGTATGCTTTTTATTTTTGATCACTCAGATAAATATTCTTTTTGGATGAAAGATATGAATTTCCCGATAGACATAGTTTGGGTTTCTGGTGATTTTAGAGTAGTTTATATTAAGAAAGATGCAAAACCAGAGTCGTATCCTGATACTTTTACACCTACTGAAAATGCTAGGTATGTTTTAGAGATAAAGGCACTTTTTTCTGAAAAGAATAATCTAAAAGTTGGAGATGAAGTGAAATTTTTGTCCTCCTAAGGCTTACTATTTCAGCTTTTAAAAGAGGAGCTATTTACAGCTATCTCAAACTGTTTTTTTGTGTTATTTTTCATCAATTTTTGCTCTATTTTTCTGGCAAAAATTATTTTTTAGAAGTATAATCAGCCAATGGAAAAAGATTTTATTTTGGGCAAAAAAGAATTAAACAAGATTAAAAATGTCAGGAATCGTGAAGGAGAAATAATTCCTTTCAACATAAATAAAATCGCAGATGCTGTATATAAAGCATTTATCATAACAAACGAAGGAGAAAAGAAGGAAGCAAAAGACGTCGCCACTAAAGTTTTCCATAAATTAACTCATTTAAAGGCGAAAAGTGGAGATAAAAAGTTTGTTCCAACAGTAGAAATGATTCAAGATGTCGTAGAAGCGGAGCTCATGGATATGGGTTATCATTCCACAGCTAAATCTTACATATTATATAGATCAAAAAGGGCAGAATTGAGACGAGAAGTCGGTACTGTTCCTCCTGAGAGTAAAAAAGTATTTGATGAGTCAAGTTCTTACTTCGTGAGTTCCTATGAAGAATTTATTTTTTATAGAACTTATTCAAAATGGCAAGATGGATTAGGTAGAAGAGAGACATGGATAGAGACCATTGATCGTTTTATGGCATACATGAAAGAGAATCTTGGTAATAAAATGTCTTTGAAAGATTTTTCTGAAGTAAAAGAGGCAATTTTAAAACAAGATGTTTGCCCTTCGATGAGGTTACTTTGGTCTGCAGGAGAAGCATGCAAAAAAACAAATGTGTGGGCTTACAATTGTTCTTATGTTGCACCTTCTGCTTGGCAAGATTTAGGAGAAATAATGTATATACTTATGTGTGGTGCTGGTTTAGGTTTTTCTGTTGAATCTGAGACCGTTCAAAAATTTCCACAGATCAGAAGACAGACAGGCAAGAAGCTTGCTACTCACGTCGTAGCAGATGATAAAGAAGGTTGGGCAGATGCATATGTACTTGGTTGCAAGACATGGGCAGATGGTTATGATATAGATTTTGATTTTAGTAAGGTGCGTCCATCCGGCTCTCGTTTAAAAGTAGCTGGTGGTCGTGCTTCAGGACCTCAGCCACTTATTGATTTAATTAATTTTACAAAAAATAAAATTTTAGCAAGACAAGGTAAACGTCTTACTAATCTAGACCTTCACGATATCATTTGTCAGATCGGACTTATCGTCGTTGCAGGAGGTGTTCGTCGTAGTGCTTTGATTTCTCTTTCAGATATCGATGATGAATCTATGCGTAAATCAAAACAAGGACAGTTTTGGGTTGATAATGGTCAACGTTCGATGGCAAACAATTCAGCTGTATATAGTCAGAAGCCTTCTGCTTCAGAATTTTTAAATGAATGGATAGAATTGATAAAATCAGGGACAGGAGAGAGAGGAATATTTAATAGGGGTGGACTCATGACTCAACTTCCAAAACGCCGTATTGATAATTGGAAGAAGGCTGGAATTATTGATGATCAGAACGTTATCGTTGGTCTGCCTGGGTCAAATCCTTGTGGGGAAATCACTCTCCGATCTAAACAATTCTGTAATCTTACGTCTATTGTGGTTCGTCCTCGTGATACAGTTGCAGATTTAAAAAGAAAAGTTAGACTTTCTACAATATTAGGTACTTATCAAGCCACATTGACTAACTTTGGTTATCTGTCTAAAGAATGGCAAAACAATTGTGAAGAAGAAGCATTACTCGGTGTTTCTATCACAGGATACTATGATAACAAGACGATCAGATCAGATAAAGTTTTATCCGAATTACGAGAGGAAGCTATCAAGGTAAATAAAGAATATGCGAAAAAGTTTGAGATTAATAGTTCTACGTGTATAACTACGATAAAACCTCACGGCAATTCTGGTCAGCTTCTTTATGTCGGCTCGGGAATGCATCCATGGTATGCCAAACATTACATCAGACGCGTTCGTATTTCTACTAATGATCCTCTTTATCAATTGATTAAAGATCAAGGAGTTCCTTTTAAGGCTGAAGTTGGTTATTCTACTGCTAACTCCACTGTCGCCGTAGTTGAGTTTCCGATAAAAGCACCTGAAGGAGCTGTCACTCGTGACCAAGTGTCTGCTCTAGATTTACTTAATGAATGGAAGAGATTAAAAGTTAATTATATTGAACACAATCCTTCTGTCACTATATATGTCGGTAACGATGAATGGATAAAAGTAGCAAACTTTATTTATGAAAACTGGGATATCGTCGGCGGGCTTTCTTTCTTGCCTCGATCCGAACATGTCTATCAGCTTGCTCCTTATGAGGAAATTTCAAAAGAAGAATATGATAAGAGAATGAAAGAAATAAAACATATTGATTTTTCTAAACTTATTTATTACGAACAAGATGATAACACTGTAGGAGCAAAAGAATTCGCTTGTGTTTCTGGAGTTTGTTCTATCGATGATGTTTTAGCAGAAGAAGGGAAGAAGGATAAGGTTGATGGAACTCCTGAAAATTAATTTAGTGGACCCGCACACTTAATTTAAGTGTGCGGGTGGACTTTTTAATATTTTTGTTTTACAATATATTTGGTCCTGTATTGGATAGTTGAGTCCCGCCTTGGCGGGATTAGGAAAGTCCGAACACAATTTACCCCGTATTTATGCGGGGCGAAAAATGGGTAGTGGGTAATGCCCACATGTAGTAATACATAGGTGCGAACAGAGACGTTTAGAGATGAAAATCTCTAAATACCCTGTAGGAGACTACAGGGTAAGCTCTACAGTAATGTAGAAGATGAAACGGCTAAATTCCTTACTTTTGTGCAAGATCGTGCTCTAGCGCAAGCTAGAGAGAATCGCTTGACCCTGAGGGCAACTTTGGGGCTAGATAAATAACTATCTTTAACAGAATTCGGCTTATAGATACAGGACCAAAAACATGAAAAACCCTCTCGTAAGAGAGGGTTTTTCTAATGGGCTTGCTTTTTTATTTGAGATATGCTATACTCGCATTGTGAGTGTAAGGTAAAACTTACATTAATCGTGAACAACATAAGTGCCGCAAAAACCCACCGCAAGGTGGGTTTTTGTTTTGACAGTGTGATATTATTGAGGTATAGGATCTCTAGCATAGAGAAGATAATATATGAAAGAAAATTTTGAAGGGAATCCACAACAAGATAGTATGATTAAAGCTAATAGGGAACTTTTATTACGAATGATAAAGTTCAGGGAAAAACACCCCAATGAAGATCCACAAGAGTATTGTTTGGAGTGTTTTCAGAAACTTGGGATTGAAGGAAAAGACAAAAGTTGCACCAATCCTGATTGTAAAGAGTATGGAGTAAAGTATGGAACTTAAGAAAAGAATTTCTTTCTAGAAAAACAAATAAAGACCAATAACGATAGCTAAAAACCCATAGACATTGAAAGCACCCTTGAATTTTTTTATAGAAGCTTCGCTCAATGTCTGTGGAATGAATATATATGCTAAACCTTTTATCATGACGAGCCAGACAAATATTGTCACTAACGTCTGCCATGTCCCATCCCAGATATTATATTGGATGAGATACATTGATGATAAAAAGATTAAGATTATACCAGTTAGATAAACTACGGCAGGATGATCAAAAAAATCCTTCAATAAATGAGGGATAGTTTTACCTTTAATAAGGAGAAATAGACCAGCAACCACTAGGTAGATACCAAATATTTTTGCAACTAAAATAGTTATGTCCATATAATTATAATTAGTTATTAATAATGAATATATTATACTGCTTATTTAGATAAAAAAGAAACCCCCTTCGCCTCGAGGGGGTCTCGAGTAAAAGGGGGTGAGTGAAAATTCCCTGATTTTTCCTATTTGTTGTTTTCAGGAAGTGTCAGAGTTGCGGGAGTTGGTTCCCGTTGTTGCTTATTTTTATTTGGTTTGTTTATTTCAAAGCAGAAAATTATTGCTCCGAGGACAACCAAAACAAAAATATATGTAAAAATAAACTTTGGGATACTTATATTCATATAGGTTCCTTTTTAAGAACATGTGAGAGAATATTTAATATTTTTAAATTCCTTCTGTATTATAAATCTTGTAAAACAAAAGTCAACAGGGGACAATTATGCAGTATTTCTTCTTGACAGATACCCCCTAGGGGGTATATACTTGGATTATGAAAACAAATAAACAAAAACTCATTAGAAGATTAAAGATTATTGAAGGCCAAGTACGTGGACTTCAAAAGATGATAGAAAAGAACACTTATTGTATAGATGTCATTACTCAAACATCTGCCATCAAGCAAGGACTTTCTAATGTAGAAGATACTTTGATGGAGGGACATTTAGGGTCTTGTTTAGTTCATCAGATTCAAAAAGGTCAAACCAAAAAAGCCACTGAAGAAATGTTAAAAGTTTATCAATTGAAACGCAAATAAAATAAAATCACATGAATACTTCACAAACATTTAGAATAAAAGGAATGCACTGTGCCTCGTGTGCTAGTGTGATAGAGAAAACTGTTAAAAAAATTGACGGAGTAGAAAAAGTTTCAGTGAATAACGGCACAGAAAATGCCAAGATTTCTTTTGATTTAGATAAGACAGGTCCGGAAAGTTTTAATAAAAAATTAGAACCACTTGGGTATTCTTTAGTTCTTTCGAAAAGTGATAAATTTATAGAACTTAAAGAAATGCGTAATAAGATAATTTCTGTTATACCACTTGCAATCGTAAGTATTTTTTTCATGGCATGGGATATTTTTTCAGGATTAAATATTGTACCAGAAATGTCTTCGACTCTTAGTAAGTTTTTTGATTATTTACTTCCTTTGATGGCATTTTATACTTTTTTTGCAGTAGGTAAACCATATTTAATGGGGGTTTTTCGTTTTTTACGTTATGGGAAAGCAAATATGGATACACTGATAGGAATAGGGACAGGAGTAGCATTTTTATATAGTTTTATTATTACAGTTTTTGCCGAGTCACTTAAACCATTTTTAAATACTACAGGCACATATTATGATGTCACTATTATTGTGCTTACCTTTATAACTCTTGGGAAATACTTGGAAACACGTTCAAAACTAAAAACTGGCGATGCGATAGAGAAACTTTTAAATTTGCAGGCGAAGACTGCTTTAGTGGTTCGTGGTGGTAAAGAATCAGAAATACCGATAGAACAAGTTGTACATGGAGATTCAATTATAGTAAAACCCGCGGGGAAAATTCCTGTGGATGGTGTCATCGTGTCAGGTTTTTCTTATGTAGATGAATCTATGGTGACAGGTGAGCCGATGCCCGTAGAAAAAAAGGAAGGAGATAGTGTAGTATCAGGAACTATCAATACGACTGGCTCTTTTACATTTAAGGCGACAAAAGTAGGAGGAGAGACACTTCTTGCTCAAATTGTAAAAATGGTAGAAGAAGCGCAAGGAAGTAAGGCGCCTATCCAAGCATTAGCAGATAAGATCTCAAGTGTTTTTGTTCCAATTGTTTTAGTTATATCATTCATTACGCTTGGAACATGGCTTTTGTTGGGGACACAGTACCTTGGTTTTTCTCAAGCCCTTTCTTTTGGTTTAGTTTCATTTGTGAGCATTTTAGTCATTGCTTGCCCTTGTGCACTTGGGCTTGCCACTCCTACAGCTATCATCGTAGGAGTCGGCAAGGGTGCCAAAGAAGGTATCTTGATTAAAGATGCTGGTACACTTCAAAAATTACATAAAGTAAATGCTGTAGTGGTGGATAAAACGGGGACGTTGACTGTAGGTAAACCAGAACTTGTTTCTATAAGTAATTTTTCAAACAAAACGGACGATGAACTTGTTTCTATCTTAGCGGTGCTTGAAAATAAATCTGAACATCCTATTGCACATGCTGTTATGAATTATATAAAAGACCCACGCCACGGCGGGGCAGGAAATAGTATTAAAATTAGCGAGGTTTCAAATTTTGAGATCATAAAAGGTAAGGGGCTTAAAGGAGTAGTGGAGGGAATAGAATATTTTGCAGGCAATATAAAACTCATTGAAGATTTAAATTTAAAATTTGATAAAGAATTATTAGAAAAAGAAACATTAGAAGGAAAGACACCCATTATTTTAGCTGATAAAAATAGAGTGTTGGGTGTTATTATGATTGCTGATGCGATAAAACCCGAAGCAATAGAGGCAGTCAAGAATCTTCATCAACTTGACATAAAAGTTGTAATGCTTACTGGAGATAATAAAAATACTGCGGACTATATTTCCAAAATAATTGGTATTGATGAAATTGTGGCAGAGGCGATGCCAGAAGATAAATTAAATAAAATAAGAGATCTTCAATCAAAAGGAAATATCGTAGCTATGGCTGGTGATGGAGTCAATGATGCTCCAGCCTTAGCGGCCGCAGATGTGGGTATAGCTATGGCGACGGGGACTGATGTAGCGATAGAAAGCGCAGGTATTACACTTTTACATGGGGATATTTCTAAGCTTGTAAAAGCGATAAAACTTTCAAAGATAACAATGCGGGGAATAAAGCAGAATCTTTTTTGGGCATTCTTCTATAATATCGTCGGTATACCTCTCGCTGCAGGATTATTTTATCCGATATTTGGCTCCATGCTTTCTCCAGTATTTGCAGGGTTTGCAATGGCAATGTCTTCAGTCTCAGTAGTAGGGAATTCATTACGTATTAAAAGTAAGAAATTATAATTAAAAATATAAATATGAAAAAATATACATTTCATGTGAGAGGTACACATTGCGCATCATGCAAAATCTTAATAGAAGATATTTTGAATGAGCAAGGTTTTATTGAAAATGCGTTGGTAAATCTAAAGAAAGAGATAGTTGAGATAGAAACTGATAGCGATAAAAGTCCTGAGGAATTAGCTCTAATTTTAACAGATAAGATAAAACCCAATGGTTATGTTCTTACAGTAGAGAAAAGAATAGAAGAAAAAATGGAAGATAATACTATTTGGAAAGCTATTCCTATTGGACTTCTTTTTTTAATATTATTTTTTATTTTACAAAAATCTGGGATCCTTAATTTAGGTATAGGTGGTAAGACGACTCCATTGGCTAGTTTTATTATTGGAATAATAGCTTCACTTTCTAGTTGTCTAGCTATTGTCGGAGGGCTTGTATTATCATTGTCAGCAAAGATAGCGCAAGATGAAAATGAATCTACAAAAAAACCTTTTATATTATTTCATTTAGGGCGATTATTGGGTTTTGCTGTTTTGGGTGGAGTGCTTGGATTTATCGGTATGGCAATCGGTATAAATTTTGTATTTTCTGCCGTGCTTGGACTTATCGCTTCTCTTGTAATGGTATTGCTCGGACTTAACTTAATAGGGATATTTACAAAAAATAAATTAACACTACCTAGTCATATTTTTTCTTACTTTAGAAAAATAGAACACTCGACATACACACCTATTTTGATCGGATTAGGGACATTTTTCTTGCCATGTGGTTTTACTCAGTCTATGCAGATAGCGTCATTATCTAGTGGATCATTCACTTCAGGATTTTTGATTATGTTTGCTTTTGCATTAGGAACATTGCCAGTGCTTTCTTTATTATCATTTGGTTCAGTGTCTTTTGCTCATTCTAAGCATGCACCACTTTTCTTTAAGTCAGCTGGTGTGGTTGTTCTTGGGCTTGGTTTGTTTTCGTTATTAGCTGGTCTTGCGGGTTTGGATATTATTAATCCATTATTTAATATATAATATAGATTATTTATATGAACAAAACTTCTCTTATTGCTATAACGATCATTATCCTTGCGATTCTCGGAGCCGTTTTTATTATTGGATCTAGAACAAATGATAATGCGGGTTCTGTCCCAGTAGAAAATGTGCAAATAAAAAATGGCATACAGTATATTACTATTAACGCTCAAGGAGGTTATTCTCCTAGGGTTTCATCTGCAAAAGCAGGCATACCTACTAAGCTTATTATGAAGACTAACGGCGCTTATGATTGTTCTTCTTCTCTTGCTATTCATTCAATTGGTTTTCAAAAGATATTACCTCAAACAGGGGAGACAGAGATAGATATAGGCACACCAAAGGTAGGCGTACCTTTGCAAGGTGTCTGTGGTATGGGGATGTATAATTTTCAGATTAATTTTGAGTAGAAAATAAAATTTACAGTGAATTTACAAACCATCCAAGTAAATTAAATTTATTACTTTGGCTAAGAATAAAGTCTTGGACTTTTGCTTGTTCCTCTTTTGAAATACTTATTTGATTATCTATTTGCGTTTTCATTTCATCATCTTTGTTTTTTAAAGACAATATACTAAGTACATAATTTTGGTCTTTCATCTGTACCATTTGAAATCTTAAAGTACCCAAACCATTTCCAAAAATAAATGTTTTTAATTCACTGTTGTTATTAATGTTGTTTATTGCATTTTCTGAACTTTCTTTAGAATTATTTTGCTTTATAATAATTTCTTGTAATTTTTGTATATTTTCTTCTATCGATTTATCTTCATTTAGACTTAGTGAATCACTGGTATTATTTGTTGTATCAAAAAAATTAATTTTGTTTTCTAATGCATTGTATTTATAGATGCTGTCATATTCGTTTATTGGGTTCGTTGGACCGATTGCTAATATATTAGAAGAAAAGAACACGATAGGTGTTATTAGGAATATCTTTATCATTGTTTTTACCCCTGTTCTCATACATATAGAGCCGTTTCAGAGATGAGAACATTACGATGTTGACCCTACAGGAGTCTCTCGCCCTACGGTCGCGGGTATTTTTCTAGTTTTATAAATAAAACACAGAAAAATCTTTCTCGTCCTGGCGCGAGCAGAGCAGTTTGCTCGCTTAGGGTCCACTAAAGAAAAAAGGCCATCTTGCGATGGTCTCTTTTTTCAACTAGTGGACTATATCGGAATCTATTGGGAAGAAATTGTAGGGGAATTACATGAATGGAGTAAGGTCATGGCCTTTGAACGGAAGTTAAATAACGCTTAATATACTTCTTGCTGGTAACATCTTTCACAATACACGATCTCGGGTCTATCTGGGGAATAAGGGGTTTCAAATTCATTGGTGCAATCTTTTTTCATACATTTGCGTTGCCAAAGTCTTGGAAGTAAAAGTTTTAAAAATCTTTCATTGTATCTGCAATTTGGACATTTATTAGGTATTGGAATATTATGTTTTTTATAAAAATTAAATTCATCTTGAGTTAAACGAAATGCTTTCGTACACTGATGTTCACATTTATCTTCGTGTATACAACCTAAAACTTCATTAAGTATATTTTCTTTTGTATCTTTTATATCATCAGGAATAGACATACTATCAACCGTGATATTATATATTTTTTCTCCTGGTTCACGCCAGCTGTATCCTTCTTTTTCGGCTTCTTCTTTAGTAAGAGGGAAAAAGTCTTGTGCTGATGTCTCGTTATATGCAAAAGAAGAAATTTCTATTGGAAAAAATTCTCCATATTTATATATTCTTCCTTTTCTGTCAATGTAAGGAATTTCTCCCATCTGTTTGATGATATTTTCACGAAGTTTTTCATAATCTTCCTTGGTATATACTTTATTCAGAACAACATATTTCTTATTCTTTATTCCAACGCAACCAAAAATATCAGTGCTATCCACACAAGATTCGGTATAGTCTGCATTTCTGACATGATTCATTGCTGAATATGAAAATTTAACATTGTAGTCATTAAGTGAACCAGTGGTATATTCATAAAGCATTTCAGAGCCACTGCTAAAGAATATATCCATACTATCTTTCATATTATTCAGACAGCGATAACCATATTTAATATTTTCCGAATTGCAAGTATCGAAACAGTCTTTACAATTTTTTGTATTTAATAAATTATTTCCACTTGAAGAAACTGATTTTATAATATTTGCATAACGATATATAGCTTTCAAACAAATATCATCAAATTCCTGAATTAATGCTTCTCGAACCTTTCTACTTCCTAAATTTGATTTTTGAATCTCTTTTGAATAATCTTCCTTGGAATATTGTTTGTTGCGAATACAATATTCTTTATTACGTAAATTTGAACATAAAAAACAATTACTGCAATTTACACAGTCAATTAGGAAATATGAATCGATACAATTTCTTGAAAGTTTAACATATTGGCAATTATAATTTTTCTCGCATTCAATATTTTCATAAAGACTTTCTGATTCTTGAATATTGAAACTATCAAAGATATTGGAAGACTTATCAACTGATTTTGAATAAAAAATATTTTCCGAACCTAAAACTACAGAAACAGAGAGGTATACATTTTTACATTCCCCACACATATTTGAGTAGGGAGAATTTATTGTACTTCTTTGCCATAGACCTAATTTAGGAACAGCATCATAAAGTTCTTTAAATTGTTTAAAAAATGGACGTGAAAAATCATATTCTTTTCCATATTTTTCTGCATCCCATTTATCAGAATACCAGCAATCTTTACAGTAAACAGGAGAAACAAAATCATTAGGATACATTGCAATAATGTTTTTTTTGCATAAATCGCAAGTGCGTTTATACAAAGAACGTTCGTTACGCCAAGCCATTCTTCTTTGAGAACGACATTCTGGGCAAAAAGTGGGAGGCGGTACTTTTATTTTCTCATAAAAGGAGAAATCATCAGGTTCAATAGTAAAATCCTTTTTACAATTCTGGCAAATTTTTGACTCAGATCTCATACAGATAATTATATCAAAGTTGAACTTAAAAGTTCTAATTCCTATAGAGTCTATTAATATAGTCAATATTTGCTATGATACGAAAACAAAATTTCGAACCTCTAAACTAGGTTATATTTATGAGTTCATTCAGAAATATGAGGCTAAAAAACTTCAAATTCCGACGTATGTGGACCCTACAGGACTCGAACCTGCCACCTCCTCATTGCAAATGAGGCGCTCTAGCCAGATGAGCTAAGGGCCCAGATAAAACCATTCTATCTTATTTTTTTAATAATGCAAATTAATTCTTAAAGTAAAAATAACGTGAATAGCGTGAATATATAGAAGTATAAGTAGAAATAATGGTAATGACCATATATAAGTATACGAATAGCTCAGGGATGAAACTTGTCACTATTTGTAATATTAAAATAGGTATTAAGAATACTTGTAAAATTATTTTTGCCTTTTCTATTCGGTCGTCAGTTTTAGGATGTTCTTTAGAATATATTGCTTGAAAAGCAAATATTGATTCTGCAGATATAATTAAAAAGGTGAAAAGATTTAGTCCGAAAGGGATAAGCATAAAAATAATCAATATTTTATCACTCAAGCGGTCGAGTGTTTTTATGTGTGAATGGTCATTGGATTTTTCTTCAGCCAAAACATGAGTCATTGATTTACTAATGAAATAAGTTGAAATCACTAGGACGTATAATATGATCGTTAATATAGCAAAGGTGGAGCTTTTGCTTGATATAACTTTAGAAATGAGTAAGGCAAGCCATGGAGCTGCAAATATTCGGGCATATGATAAAATTTCTGGAGTTATACCATATTTCCTATGTAAAATAGGTACAAATTTTTCGATTTTTTCTGAATTTCCGTTTTGTATTGCATCACTTGTATAATTAAATTATGAAAGCAAAAAAAGATTTTTGAGATTTTCTAAAAGTGAACGAAACGAAATTGCGATATTAATTAGGAAGAAATACAG
>JBAYFP010000001.1:0-203376 GCA_041667145.1 Minisyncoccota bacterium | reverse complement strand
TAGACTAAAACAACGTAATCCTCTTAAACTCTGGCATAGGAAGTGTATGAAAGAGAATTGCACTAATGAATTTGAAACTTCTTATTCTCCTGACAGACCTGAGATAGTGTATTGTGAGAGGTGTTATCAGAAGGAGGTGTATTAGTGTATAATTATTTTATGCTTCCGGAAAATATAATTTTTGTTGGGGTTGTACTAAATCTAGTACTTTCTGTTTGGTATATAAAAAGTATTATTAATGGGAATACTAAACCCAATTTAATTTCTTGGTTTATTTGGATGCTAGCACCATTTATTGGAGGCTTTTTACAAATAAAAGCGGGAGGAGGGATTGCTTCTCTTTCAATATTTATGGCTGGTTTTTGTCCTCTTTTAGTGATAATTTTTTCTTTGTTTAGAAAAAATGCTTTTTGGAAAATTTCTAGTTTTGATCTAATTTGTGGAGCTTTATCTATAACTGCTCTTGTTTTATATTTAATTACAAATATTTTATGGGTATCGATTTTATTTGCTATTTTAGCTGATCTGTTAGCTTATGTTCCTACTTTTATTAAAACCTGGGAATATCCTGAAACTGAAAATAGTTCAACATATCTAGGTGGAGTAATAAATAATGTTTTATCCTTATTAATTACAAAAAATTGGATTTTCGCGATATATTCATTTCCAGTATATTTGATATTAGCAAACCTGATGGAGGTTTATTTTATTTATCGTAAAAGAATTTTCAAATAAAAGAAAATCTAAAAAATTTTCGCGCCTTCGCCCTCGGAGTCATAAGGACAGGGGACCAACACGACGCTTAAAATCTTTTAGATTTTCTTTTTTTAGGGAGGAATTTGTGGGCCATCATTCTATAACAAATAAGAGATGCGCCAAATTCTGTAAGGACAGAGTCGCGTTGAGGAGAGACTTCTACAATATCTGCACCGATTAATTCTTTTTGATCTACTGTTTTCTCTATAAGATCAAGGCCATAATACCAATCTAACCCTCCTTGTACTGGTGTACCTGTGCCAGGCATAAAGCTCGGGTCAAATCCATCCACATCTACAGTAATGTAGATTTTTTTGGTTTTAATTGATTTTAATATTTTGCTTATTGGAACTTCTTTTTTATTCCATTCAAAAACCGTGATGGTTTTTTTATTCTTTTGCCAATATTCATATTCGTATTTTGAATATGTCCTGGTACCTACTTGTACGATAGGGAAGCCGAGTTCGTGAATTCTACGCATTACACATGAATGCGCAAATTTCTCACATTTTTCATCGTAGTCACAACTATCATCTCGTAAGTCTTGATGAGCATCTATTTGAAGGATAGTGATATCTTTCGGATTTTCATTTTTTGCGATTGCGCTCAATGCTCCTAGAGATACTGTATGTTCTCCACCTAACATGATCATTAATTTTTTATTATTGAATAATTTTTGATATTCTAAACTTATTTTTTCGGCTGCTTTTTCTCCTGTGAGTTTTTCAAGACCTGATATTTCTTGGTGGGCAGTCTTGATTGTTTTTGCAGGCTCGCTATGTAACTCAACATCAAAAAGCTCGAGATTGTTGTTTAAACAATCTAATATTTTTTTTGGACCATTTGCTGTTCCTTTCATAAAAGAGACACTATGCTCATAAGGAGCGCTTAGGATTATTACATTAGCTTCTTCTTTGTTTTTTGTATTTACTATTGTGTCTATCATGATGATTAAATTTTTCCCGTAGTGAGTTTTGGCAATGTTTTCAACGCGCTTCGCGTTTTTGCCAAAATCTACTACCGGATTTTGTTTATTTTATAATTATTTCCTCCATCCTTTATATCATATCCTAAAGAATTTATTTTAGCCCGAAGCTCGTCTGATTTTTTAAAATCTTTACCTTTTCGTGCTTGCTCTCTCTCTTCTGCTAATTTTATTACTTCATCAGAAATTTTTTCCTCTTTTATATTTTCGAAACCGAGTCCTAGTACTTTATCAAAATCAAGGATGGTTGCTTTTTTATCTAGAGTTGAAATTTTTTCATCTTTTATTAAATCCCAAAGTAGGGAAAGGGCTCTCGGAGTGTCTAGGTCGTCTTCTATGTATTCTTTGAATTTTTGTTGGTATTCTTTGCTGACTTGCCCTATACCCTTTCCAAGGCTTAAATATAGCCCATATAGCCTTTTTAGGGCTGTTTCTGCTCCTTCTAGGGCTTCCCAGTTGAAGCTCATTTTGGTGTGATAATTGGCCATTATGAGCCAAAATCGATAGGCAATAGGATTTATTCCTTTTTCGATGAGGGTGTTTAATTTTATAAAACCTCCAGATGATTTTGCCATTTTTTCACCTCCCATATCTACATGTTCATTGTGCATCCAAAATCTAACGGAAGGCTTTTTACCAGTAGCAGATTCTGATTGAGCTATTTCATTTGTATGATGTATCGGAACATGATCTATTCCTCCAGTATGAATATCAAATTGTTCACCAAGGAAATGCATACTCATAGCAGAACACTCAATATGCCAGCCAGGGAAACCTTGTCCAAGAGGAGATTCAAAACCAATTTTTGATCCCTGTCCGCCTTTGGAGGAAAATTTCCAAAGTACAAAATCTTCAGGATTTTTTTTCTCTGAATTTTCGACGAGTCTACTTTTTGTTTCTTCTTTTGAAATTATTCCACCTCTTAATATTCCATAGTCTGGAAACATGGAGGTATCAAAATAAATTCCATCACTAGTCTTGTATGTATATCCTTTTTCCTCAAGTTTATTTATTAAAACAACGTCTTCTTTTAAATAGTCACTAGCAAAATACATCCCTGAAGGATCTTCTATATTTAATTTTTTAGTATCCTCTTTAAATTTTTCTGTATAGAATTCTGCAAGTCTCCGCATATTTTCTAGTGTTAACGTTTTTCCTTCTCGCAAGAGTCCTTTAGTCATTTTGTCTTCACCCGAATCAGCATCGCTCGTCAAATGTCCGACGTCAGTGATATTCATGATTTGTTTTACTTTAAAACCATCATAACGAAGAGTACGGCATAATATATCTGTAAAAACATAAGCTCGCAAATTACCTATATGAGCATAATCATAGACAGTGGGTCCACAAGAATACATTCTCACCTCGTTTGAATCTATGGGGAGAAATTCTTCTTTCTGTCTTGTTAAAGTATTGTAAAATTTTAATGACATATTTACTTAATATTATGAATTATTTTTTCTTTGAAATTCGTTTCTGTATATAGTTATAAGGGTATAAAGCAAACTTATAGTAAGAGGTCCGATCAAAATACCGACTGGACCTAAAAGTGATATTCCTCCTAAGGCAGAAAATAGAATTAAAATAGGGGGTAGATTTATTTTATTACCGACGATGATTGGATTTAAAATATTATCTATTGTTCCTACTATTGCTATTCCCCATACTGCTAAACCTATTGCACCTATTATATTTCCAGTTGCGAAAAGAAAAATTATGGCAGGTATAGTGACAAGGCCACTACCGATAGTAGGGACAAGGGCTGTCACCATTGCTACTAGTCCCCAAAGTGCTGGATTTGGAACTCTAAAAAAAGTAAAACCGATACTTGCCAATATTCCTTGAATGAGAGCTATGAAGAGGTATCCTTTGAGAATACCATTTACTGCAAGAGAAAGTCTGCTTATGATTTTTTCATCATCAACGTCAGAAAGTGGGCTTATTATTTTTATTACTCGTTTCCAATGAGCACTGTCTTTTAGGAAATAGAAGATAGATAAAAATGTAAGGAAAAAAGCAAACAGAGTAGATAAGGTAGAAGAGAAAACATTAGCTAAATTATTTGTTATTAAGGAAAAAACATTCGTAATTTTTTCGTATAAATCAAATGAGATGCCGGTAGGTAATATTTTATTAATAGAGAGATTTATAGAATCTATAAATGATGAAGTATTAGCACTATTTGAAAAAAAAGTGTAAACGTTTTGACTTTGATTTAACAAAATAGCTCCTATGCCGAAAAGTACTCCACAGACCACTATTATAAAAAGGAGAACTGTAAGAAATGCTGAGAGCCAGCTCGGAAGTTTCTTTTTATTTAACCATTCATACATAGGGAAGAGGACTATGGAAAAAGAGATAGCTAGTACCAGTACTATCCAAAAAGGACGAAAAATGAAAAAAGAGAAAATAAAGGTCGCGAATAGAATAAAGAAAAAGAAATACCTCTCAATGATTTTTGTTTGCATAGTATATATAGTATAGCAAAATTTGCATTTTTTCCAAATTTCGTATATTATAGAAGCTATGAAATTCGCAGTTATACAAACAGGGGGAAAGCAATATAAAGTCTCAAAAGATGGCCTAATTTCTGTTGAAAAAATCACTGGGGAATACAAAGTGGGAGATAAGATATCTTTTGATAAAGTGCTTTTGGTGGATGATGGTAAAAATACCACTATTGGTACACCTTATATCAAAGATGCTTCTGTAGAGACTGAGCTTGTAGAAATCGGCCGTACTAGAAAAGTAATGGTAGTAAAATATAAACAAAAATCTCGCTATTTAAAGAGAAATGGTCATCGTCAGCCTTTCTTTAAAGTTAAGATCCTAGATATTAAGTAGGAATTCAAAAACAATATTTTTGCCGGTACGGATTTTTTGAAGCTTAAAAAATCCTGAAATTCTCGCGCCGTCGCGCTCGAAACCCCTTAAAAACATTATTTTTTGAATTCCTATATTTGTTACTGCCTGTTTTTTAGGGCATTTTTGAGAGTATCGTTGTCAGAATATTCGAGCTCTGTGCCAGTAGAGAGGCCTCTGCCGAGGGATGATATTTTTATATTAAGTGGTGTCACTATATCTTTAAGTTGATTTCGAATATAAAAATCTGTATGGTTGCCTTGAGGATTTAAAGAAAAAGCTAAAATTATCTCTTTGAGTCCTTTTTTATCTTTTATTTTTTCTACAAGTTCGCTCATTCTTATTCTTTTATTTGTATCCTTTTCAACTATAGGAACGAGTCCTCCTAGGATAAAATATTTTCCATTATAAATCCCGCTTTTATGAATACTTTCTAAATCAGAATCTTTTTCGACAATCATTAAGGTAGAGGTATCAATATTTTTACTTGCACAAATTTCACAGATTTTTTCTTTATTAGAACTTAGAAGAAAAAATTTGTAGCATTCAGTACATTGGGATATTTCTTTTTTTAAATTTTTTATTGAATCAGCTAGATTTGAATTATAATTTGTGTCTCTAGACATCAAAAAGTAGACAAAGCGTTTTGCTTGTCGTTCTCCTATTCCGGGGAATTGTTTAAATATTTCAGTTAATTTTTCTATGGTGTCCATAATATAATTTTTCTCTAAAATCTTGAATAATTCTTTTAAAAAGCACGAAAATTTTTTGTTAAAAATTTTCTCTGTCCGTCGCCGTCGCTCCTACCAAGGCTTTTAAAAAGAACTGTTCAAGATTTTAGAACTCATCAAGCTCTTCACTGATTTTTGGCTGGGAAAACTCACTCAAATTACTCTTTTCAAGACTTAGAAAAGTAGTTGTTTTCGTATCGAAATAAAGTTCAACTTTTCCGGTCGGGCCATTTCTGTGTTTTTCTATTAAGATCTCAGCGATGTTTGTCTTTTCGGATTCATCTTTTCCTTTGTCTTCTTGGTGGATAAACATAACGACGTCAGCATCCTGTTCGATAGATCCAGAATCACGAAGATCTGAAAGTCTTGGTTTACCTCCACGAGATTCTACAGCACGTGAGAGCTGGGAGAGAGCAAGTACTGGCACGTCAAGTTCTTTTGCTAGACTTTTCAATGATCTTGAAATTTCTGTCACTTGATTGACCATAGAATCATAATTTTTAGATGTAGTCATGAGTTGTAAATAGTCGACAACTATAAGATCAAGGCCTTTTTCTGTTTTAAGTCTGCGAGCGAGGGCTTTCATTCGTACTATAGAATTGCCTGGTTGATCATCTATATAAATTTTTGCCTTTGCGAGCTTATCTAGAGAATCACGTAGTTGTGAAAAATCTCGATCAGAGGATAAATGTCCTGTACGTAAATTCCAAGCATTTACCCTAGATTGTGCGGAAAGCATTCTATCTACTAATTGTTGAGAAGACATTTCTAGAGAAAATATTAGGACTGATTTATCATGTACGACTGAAGACATACGAGCGATGTCTAGGGCAAGAGTTGTTTTACCCATGGAAGGTCGAGCAGCGAGAATTATTAAGTCGGATTTTTGTAACCCTGAAAGAGTACTATCTAGGTCTTTGAATCCAGTCGGTAATCCTCGAAGTGCACCTTTGTGTTCATGTAATTTTTCTAAACGTTCCCAAGCTTCAGGTAAAGCATCTTTTAAATTTATAAATTTTTGACTTTTTGGAGAAGAAATTACGCTGAAGATTTTCTTTTCTGCCATATCTAGTATATCATCCATATGATCATCGCCTTCTTCGAAACCGAGTTCAGAAACATAATCTGCTGCTTCTATTAAACTTCTCAAAACATATTTTTTTTGAACTATAGTAGCGTAATGTTTTACGTTAGTAGAAGAGGGAACAACATTTACTATTTCTGCTAAGTATTGATTGCCACCGATTCTTTCTAAAACTTTTTGCTCACCTAGTTTTGTAGAGAGGGAAAGCATATCTATCGGTTCGTTTTTTAAATATAGGTCAAGCATCGCTTGGAAAATGATTTTATGTTTTTCAGCATAGAAAGAATCAGGATTTATTATATCTTCCACTTCATGGATGGCGTCTTTGCGAAGCATAATAGACCCAAGCACTGCTTGTTCTGAGGGGATGCTTTGAGGAGGAATACGTATATCACTTTTCTTTGTTTTTACCATCCCAGTACTAAAATTTAACTAATAATCTTTTGCCTTTTTGTCTCGTAATCAAAAATTTAGTACGGGACAGGTTAAAGCTATTCTAGCATAGTAAAAAAAATGTCAAAGTTAAAAAATGCGTAATATGTTATTAAAATGTGGAGAATTATGATAATATATTAGTATGTCTAAAAAAGTATTATTATCAGGAGTAAAACCAACAGGGGCGCCACATATTGGTAATTATTTTGGAGCTATGAAGCAATTTGTGGATTTACAAAAAGACCATGAAGGTTATGTTTTTATTGCTGATTATCATGCATTGAATTTTATTCAAAACAAAGAAGAAATGGAGAAAAATATTATAGGTGTCTTATTAGATTATTTAGCTATTGGTTTAGATCCTAAAAAACTTATCATATTTAAGCAATCAGATATTTCTGAACATACAGAGCTTGCTTGGATTTTTGATACTTTTACTACAATGCCATATCTTATGCGTGCGCATGCTTATAAAGATGCGGAAGCTAAAAACAAAGAAATCTGTGTTGGTACTTTTAATTATCCTATGCTCATGGCTGCTGATATTTTACTTTATAGTCCTGATGTAGTGCCAGTAGGACAAGACCAGAAACAGCATGTAGAATATGCGAGAGACACAGCAGAAAAGTTTAATCGTATTTTTGGAGAAACTTTCAAATTACCGGAGCCAATGATTTTAGAAAATGTAGCAGTGGTACCTGGAATTGATGGAAAGAAAATGTCTAAGAGTTATAACAATCATATTCCTCTTTTTGCTGAATACGATGAAATAAAAAAATGTGTGATGAATATCGTTACAGATTCAAGTAGTGGAATTCCCAAAAATGTTTACGCAATACACAAGCTTTTCCGTAGTGAAGTTGAATTAGAAAAAATTTATAAAGAAAAAGAGGGGAAGTATAAAGAATTGAAAGAAATTTTGATAGAAGATATAGAAAAATTTATCGCACCACTTCGTGAAAGACGTAAAGAACTCGCTAAAGATGTTCCAAAAGCACTTTCAATATTAAAAGAGGGAAGTGAAAAGGCTAAAAAGGTGGCTTCAAGAAAGATGGAAGAAATAAGAGAAAAAATAGGGGTTAAGATACAATAGTTTGTGTAGAGTATAGTTATATGTTATATTAAATTTAAGCGATGAAAAATATAAGAAACATGAAAAATATTAGCTTCTGGTACATTACCTTTATTAAAAAGGAGCTGTTTATTTTTATGTAAATTTAAATTAATTTAAATAAAAAAACAAAACCAGCTCCGAAAATCTCGAAGCTGGTTTTGTTTTTTGTGTGAATTTGGGTTTGATGCGTGTGTTTATAAGCTTAGGAACACATACACCAGCCTCAAATAATTAAATGTCTTGAGGTGTGGAATAGTTCATCACAAATAGTAAAGGAATAATTATATGGTTCAAGAACATATGGTTCAGGAACAACTGAAACCAAGGAAATCACGAACCTTCAGTGAGTGGTTGGAAATGAAGGGTATTTTATCTAGAAACAATTTTTCATTCTTTACTGTTCCTACACATCTTATGACCCTATCTTGTGGCTGCACAAGAGGAACACAAGATGTACCATTTCGTGTAATGAAACAAGATGGAAAATTAGTACATTACAAGGGATGGGGTCAAGAGCATTGTGTTCTTGAGAAGCTTCCTCAAAAAAAGGAAGAATTATTTATCCCTGATGTCACTCCAAAAGGATTTTCTTTGGGTTGCAGAGGGAGTCATTGTTAGTGTCCACTGTATTTTTAAATTTTACAGCGTGGAGTATAATCTCCTCGCTGTTTTTTTTATTAATTTATGTTAAAATAATCTTGTTATGAAAAATAGAATTTTTATTAAAGATTTAAAGGAAAATATTGGAAAAGAAGTCATTATCGCTGGATGGGTAAATATCAAACGCGATCAAGGTAAAATGGTGTTTTTTGATATGCGTGACATGACAGGGTTAGTGCAATGTGTATCATTACCAAGCCACGCAGATGCTACAGAAAAAGCAAAAGAGATTCGTCCTGAATGGGTCTTGAAGCTCACTGGTATGGTAAATAAACGTCCTGATAAAAATATAAAAGCAGGCATTTTAAATGGGGAGCTTGAGCTTGAAGTGACGGGGATTGAAGTATTGTCAAAAGCAAATGATTTACCATTCGCACTAGATGCTGAACTTAACATAGATACATTGCTTGATTATCGTCCATTAACTTTACGTCGTGATAGAGAGCAAGCGATTTTTAAAGTACAGAATGTTATTTTAAAATCTTTTAGAGAATTTTTGTTAAGTGAAAAATTTACTGAATTTCGTGCGCCGTTGATGGTTGGTGGAGATGCAGAAGGGGGGACAGAAGTTTTTAAATTTGATTATTTTTATGGGCAGACGGCTTATCTTACTACAAGTCCGCAACTTTACAAACAGATGATGGTTGGAGTTTTTGAACGGGTTTTTACAGTTACAAATGTATTTCGTGCAGAGAAACATTCCACGACCAGGCATTTAAACGAATATACTTCTCTTGATCTTGAGATGGGTTTTATTGAAGGGCCAGATGATGTTATGAAATTAGAAACTCGCCTTTTAAGATATATGACGGATAAATTAAAAGAGGAATGTGCAGAGGAATTTAAATTTCTTAATGCAGAATTTCCTCTTTTGCCGGATGGAGAGATGTTTCCAAAAATGAAGCTTACCGATGCACAGGCACTCATCTCGAAAGAAACAGGGGTAGATTGTACAAGTGAACCTGACCTTGATCCAGAACATGAACGTTGGCTTTCTGAATATGCAAAAAAAGAATTTAATTCTGATTTTATTTTTATCACCAATTATCCACGAACAAAGAGGCCATTTTATGCCATGGATGATCCAGAGGTAGAAGGGAGAACGAAATGTTATGACTTATTATTTAAGGGATTAGAATTGCTTTCAGGAAACCAAAGAGAGCATCGTTATGACGTTTTAGTGGAAAAAATGAAATGGAAAGGGTTAGATCCAGCGAAATTTGAATTTTATCTTCAAGCATTTAAGTATGGAATGCCTCCTCATGGTGGACTTGCAATGGGGCTTGAACGTTTGACTGCACGTTTTCTCAATATTCCAAATATCAAAGAGGCGACACTTTTTCCTCGCGATATCAATCGTATAGATAAAAGACTTTCAGAATAATTATTTTAAATTTAATTTTTAAAATAATCAACTCCACAGACGTTGGACGTCTGGAACTGGGGATAACTCCCAGACGTCCAACGTCTGTATTTTTTTGAATTTTTTGGAAAAAGGTATATAGTATAAGGATGAAAATAACATTTAAAAATAAGCGCGCAGATGTAAAAGGTGAAGTACTTTTTGTGTCTGTAAGCCATAAAAATAAGGACGAAATTGAAAAAGAAAATGGAGTAAAGACACTCTACTTGAAATGTGATGAAGCTCCTGCCCGAAATGCTACGCATAGCGTTGCAGGCGGGGATAAGATGAACTCGAGAAAGCTTTTTGTGCTTGTACGCAAGATGATCATTTTAGCAAAAGGCACTCGAGCAGAAAAGATATGTTTTGATTTTAATGATTTCAAATTCAAGTCTATAAAACTGACAGATGAAGAACTTGGAGAAATTATCGGCTCGCAATTTGATTTTGCAAATTACGAATTTATAGAATATAAAACACCAACGAAAGAAGGTTTTAATTTTATTAAGGAAATAATTATTTTGGGAGTTTCTAAGGATGCACAAAAAGCTATTGAAAAGGGTCATGTTATCGCGGAAGAAATAAATAAAGCACGAAATCTTGCAAATATGCCGGGCGGGGATATGACTCCCCAAATTTTAGCATTAAAGACAAAAGAAGCGGTAAAGAATTTGCCAGTGAAAATCACAGTGCTTGGTGAAAAGGAAATGGAAAAGCAAAATATGCGAGCGATACTTTCTGTGGGACGTGGCTCTGATGAAGAATCTAAGTTTATAATTATGGAATATTCTGGTGGAGGAAAAAAAGAAAAACCTGTTGTGCTTGTCGGTAAAGGAGTTACTTTTGATTCAGGTGGAATAAATTTAAAACCCAAGGATGGTCTTTTTGGAATGAATATGGATATGTCTGGAGGAGGGGCTGTGATACACATCTTAGCGCTTGTTGCAAAAATGAAATTAAAGAAAAATGTGATTGGATTGATTCCATGTGTAGAAAATATGGCATCAGGGAAAAGTTATCGGCCAGGGGATGTTATCCGTTCTATGTCTGGTAAAACAATTGAGATTTTAAATACCGATGCAGAAGGTAGGGTAATTTTGGCAGATGCATTAACTTATGCACAAAAATATAATCCTGAAGTTGTGATAGATATAGCGACTTTGACTGGAGCAGCATGTGTGGCACTAGGAGAAAGAGCCTCAGCTATTTTTACCGATGATGATGAATTATCTAAAACATTGGAAAAAATTGGAGAAAAAACAGGGGATTATGTTTGGCGTTTACCGTTGTGGGAAGAATATGAAGATGGAATAAAAGGATCATTGGGTGATTGGACGAATGTTCATAATAAGGGTTCTCATTATGGTGATGCTAGTTATGCGGCTGTATTTCTTCATCAATTTATAAAAGACCATAAATGGGTACATTTAGATATAGCTCCTCGTATGACAGCTATAGCAGGGGAAAACCTTGCCCTGGGTGCCGTAGGCGCTGGAGTAAGGCTTCTATACAAGTTTATTGAGGAATATAAATAAAAAATAAGAAAACTCTCTCTTGGTATACCTTTTATAAAACACGCATAATTTCCTGCTGAAAATTTGCTATGCTCGTCGTTCAAGAAAATAATAAATGGAATACCATTTTTATTTTCTAAACTCCTGCGCAATGTTTTCTAAAAGGTACACCTGCGACGAGTTTTCTTAAAAAAAGTGAAAATATACTTTTAAAGGGGTTTTGAGCGCGACGGCGCGAAAACTTCAGGATTTTTTAAGCTTCAAAAAATCCGTACCGGCTAAAAGTATATTTTTACTTTTTTTATATAGCCTCCACGAGTTCGACGTCGATATGCTCTTTTGGTTTTATGTGTTTGTAAGTATTGAGGACGAAAATAAATGTAATAAATAAAATTATTCCGGCGAGTACGTATGGTAGGCTGGCTCCAATTTCATAAAGAGCTCCACCTAGTACTGGACCCAAGATCATGGAAAGAGACATAAGTGACGCAAGTATCCCCATCATTTCACCTTGCTGATTTTTTTCAGAAAATCCGATTATTTGACTATTCATGACGACTCTCAAAGTAGATTGTCCAAAAGCTGTGACGACTAATCCAAATAAGAAAGCAAATTTATATGGTAAAGCCATTATGAGGTATCCTAATGCAAAAGGTATAAATAACCAGATCATTAAAAAAGATTCTTTAAAATATTTTAACCATACTTTACGAAGGAAAAAGGCCTGGTTGAGAGAAATTATTATTCCCATTAAGGTCATAATAAATCCGGATGCGACGACCGTCCAAGAAAATACTTTAGTGATGTAGAGAGCGAAAATAGATTGATTTAGAGAAATAGCGATTCCAAAAAAAAGCCATGCGATATAAAGCGGTAGAATATTTTTACTTTTCCATGCTTTAACAATTGGCGAAAATGGATTTAGAGATATTTTGCCTGTGTTTTTATTGTGATTGGTTTCAGGTAAAAAGAAATAGGCTAAAATGGTATTTATCGTAGCAAGTACGCCTACGACAATAAAAGGTAATTTCATACTAACACTAGAGAGTACTCCTCCGACGAGTGGACCGACGATAAAAGCTATTCCGAAGATAGCTCCGATTAAGCCAAGATTGTGCGTTTGCTCTTTTTTGTCTTTTGAAATATCTATTAAATAATTTTGAGCAGTTGAGATATTCCCAGCTGCTGAGCCGTCTATTATTCTTCCAAGAAAAAGTCCGAAAAGTGTTTTAGAAAAAGCAAAAACGAGCCAACCGATGGCGCTAGAAGCTAAACTTACCAACAAGACTGGGCGTCTGCCTTTTCTGTCTGAAATCATCCCTAATATCGGTGCACTAAAAAATGCACAAATGGAAAATACAGCAAAGAGTAATGTCACCACGATGTCTGGGACATTAAATGATTCTACATAATAGGGAAGCACGGGCACTATGAGCCCTATACCTAGTACGTCTAAGAATACAGTGGAGAGGATTATTATTTTGGGTGAAAATTTAAATTTGTTTTTGATCATTTCTTGCATATATCTAATCTAGCATATTAAACAAAAATAATGTATTCTCATGAAGTATGTCTAAAGATGAAGTGATATTAAGATTTGACAAAGTTTCATTTGAATATGGTCACAACAAGCCTATTTTAGATGAAGTGAGCTTCCCGATAAGACGTGGAGCAAAAATTACAATAATGGGACAAAATGGTGCTGGAAAAAGCACTATTTTTAGCCTTATTACAGGAGTATTAAAACCAGAATCAGGTTTGATTGTAAGAAACAATAAATTAAGTATTGCTACAGCCAAGCAAGTATTACCGAGAGAGGACTTGGTTTTGACAGTGCGAGAATTTTTTGAGCAATGTTTTATTAGGAATGGTTTTACTAAAAAGATTTATGATATTGATCCACGTATTGATGATGTACTTGAAGTAGTAAATTTAAAAGGTCATACAAAGCTTCATGATAGAATTTTAAAAACATTTTCTGGTGGACAACTTGCACGCATACTTCTAGCTGGAGCATTGATTCAAGATCCTGACCTACTTCTTCTAGATGAGCCTACAAATAATTTAGATCACGCCGGCATCACTCATCTTACTGATTTTTTAACGAATTATAAAAAGACTGTTATAGTCATTTCTCATGATGCGGATTTTTTGAATGCATTTGCAGATGGTGTGCTTTATCTTGATATATATACTAGAAAAGTCGAGCAATATGTCGGTAATTATAAAAATGTGTTGAAAGATATTACGGCTCGAATAGAAAAGGAAAATATGAAAAATGCTCAGTTAGCAAAAGTGATACAAGCTAAAAAGGATCAAGCGAATGTATTTGCGCATAAAGGCGGGCAGCTTCGTCTCGTAGCAAAACGTATGCGCGAGAAGGCGGAAGAACTTGAAGAAGATATAGTGGATGTACGAAAAGAAGATAGGACAATTAAAAATTTCAATATTCCTGTTCAGCTAGATATAAATGGAGATATTATTACTATTACGTCTTTTACAACAATGAATGTAAAAAATGGAAAAATTGTAAAACGTAAAGCAAACATAAAATTGAAAAAGAATCAGCATTTACTTCTAAAAGGGCCGAATGGTATAGGTAAGAGTACTCTTTTAGAACATCTCGCGAATGATACATATGAAGATGCAAAGATATTAAAAGGTATTAGAGTGGGATATTATAGACAAGATTTTTCAACACTTAATTTTGAACATACTGTCTATGAATCTTTAGCTAGTGCAATGCTTGCAGGCGGAGTTCCTTTAAATGAAGAGCATATGCGAGCTACTGCTGCGAGTTTTTTGATTTCAGGTGAATTGATACGTACAAAAATAGGGAGTTTGTCTGAAGGACAGAAAGGACTTGTGGCTTTTGCACGATTGGTCCTCGAACGTCCAGGGCTTCTTATCCTCGATGAGCCAACAAATCATATAAATTTTCGACATATTCCTATAATTGCTGAAGCTATCAATCAATATAAAGGTGCTTTGATTCTTGTATCTCATGTACCTGAGTTTGTCTCAAAAATTCGTATAGATGATGTATTAGATCTAGAAAAATAATAAAGTAGTATAAGTGGTATAATAGGTGTATGAAAAAATATTCATTATATGGGGTAGTTTTGGTTGTTGTTATAATCATAGTTGCTTATTTTGTAATTAATAAAAAAGTCGTAGCGCCTGTTGTGATAAATGAACCCATAGAACTTTGTTTTGCTAAATTTGGTACACCCAATGAAAGGGGTTATTTTGATAAATTTACTTTACGTATGATACTTGATGGTGAAAAAGTTACTGGAGAATTAAATTCTTTTCCAGCAGAAAAAGATAGCAAGGTAGGTAAGTTTGAAGGTACAGTAAGTGCTGTCGATAAAACAATGATGGCTCGTACAGCAGATGTATGGTGGAACACTTTCGGAGAGGGGATGAATGTGATGGAAGAACAGAGAATAATTTTTGGTGAGGGTGTCGCAAATATTGGATTTGGTGGAACAGCTGACAGAGGCGATGGAGTGTATGCCTATGTAAAGAATCCTGATATTCACTATACTTTGGCTCTTAACGATGTCGCATGTTCTGATTTAACAGAAAGAGACAATGTAGAAAAATATATTAAAGAAAATATTACAAAACTTTCTCCTGTGAAAGCAGTATTGGGTGGGACTTGGTATGTTCTTTCTGTGGCTCTAGATTTAAATAAAAAATCAGGGACAGTAATGTATGAAGATGGACATGTACAAGAAAAGAAAAATTTCGTTTACACAGTGAATGAAAATAAAGAAGTTGTGAATATGATTATTAAGTAATATAATTTATATATTATGAATACAACATATACATGGTATCAGCAACTTATTAAACCTTCTTGGGCTCCGCCATCTTGGCTTTTTGGTCCAGTTTGGACTGTGCTTTATTTTATTATTGCTGTTTCTTTTGTGACAGTATTTTCTAAAGTTTTTCAAAAACAATTACCAGCAATTATAGCTTTACCTTTTGTTTTGAATATAATTTTTAATTTAGCATTTACTCCTATTCAGTTTAATTTGCAAAATAATTATTTAGCTGCAATAGATATCATTTTTGTCCTTGCGACGTTGATATGGGCGATGATAGTCATTTATCCTCACATTAAATGGGTTGCCCTAGTAAATATTCCTTATCTTCTATGGGTTATTTTTGCTACAGTATTACAGCTCACTGTTACGTTTTTAAACAAATAAAAATTCGCTAAAATCTAAAAAAGGTATATAACCCCGTAGTAGAACTTTTTAAAAGTTTCACTACAGGGTATAATATAAGGATGGAAGCTGCAGAAACTGAAGCTATAAAAGATAGTGCATATCAGATAAAGACTAGTGCCTTTGAAGGGCCTTTTCATTTACTGCTTTCTCTTATTGAAGAGAGAAAGTTTTTTATAAATGATTTATCTCTTGCCCAGGTGACTGAAGACTATTTGAGTTATCTAAACAAGCTTGAAGAATATAAAACAGACGAGATTTCAAATTTTATTGTTATCGCGGCTACTCTCATTTTAATAAAATCAAAATCACTTTTACCAAACCTTAATTTAACTTCTGAAGAAGAGAGTGATATTCATAACCTAGAGGATAGATTAAAATTGTATGAGCTTTATATAAAGCTCGGAGTAAAGATAAAAGAAATATTTGGAGAAAAAATAATCTTTGCACCACTGGAGAGAAAACATGATACATTGGTTTTCTTACCTGATGAGAGAATCACAAAAGAAAATATGATGACTTTTGCTCGTGAAGCATTAGGAAGGATTCCTAAAAAAGTTTTCTTACCTGAAGTGGAAGTTAAAAAAGTGATGAGTATAGAAGAAATGATTGAGAAATTGACTGAAAGGATAGAGAGCTCATTGCAAATGAGTTTTAAGGATTTTTCTGGAGTAGCAAAGACTAGAGAAGAAAAAGTGGTTGTAATTATTGGTTTTCTTGCTATGCTAGAACTTGTAAGGCAGGGTATACTTCACGTCGCACAGGAAAATAATTTTGAAGATATTATTATTAAGAAACAAATATGAATTTAGAACAAAAAATAGAAGCTATACTTTTTTTCAAAGGAGAACCGATGTCTCGAAAAAGACTTTCAGAATTTTTGGGAGTAGGTCAGATAGAGGTGAATGAAAGTTTAGAAAAATTAAAAGAAAATTTGAAGGACAGAGGAATAGTGTTACAAGAGAAAGAAAACGAAATCACCCTAGGTACTAGACCAGAGCTTTCAGATATCATCGAGAAATTACAAAAAGAGGAACTTAATAAAGAACTTTCAAAAGCCTCTTTAGAGACATTATCTATTATTCTTTATAAAAATGGCGTAGGTAGATCTCTTATTGATTATATACGAGGGGTGAATTCTAGCTTTACATTACGTGCTCTTTCTATAAGAGGATTGATAGAAAAAAGTATTGACCCAGAAGATAGTAGACGCTATATTTACAAGCCTACATTTGAATTGCTTTCTTTTATGGGTGTAAAGTCTGTGGAAGAACTTCCAGATTATCAATTGGTAAATAGTTCTATAGAATCTACAGCTCAGAATTTTTCTGATGAATTAAAGAATGAAGAAAATCTTTAAGGAAAATAATGTTTTGTTTTTTATTTTATGTGTACTTCTTTTAGAAGCAGTTTTATTTTTTATAGGGAATAACAAATTAGATAATAATTTTAAAAAAGAAGAAAATGATATAGCCAAAGCTCAAACGATATTGAGTAATGTTTCTTTGCAAGCCAAAGCTTTCTCCATTTATGATGAGACATTGCACAGAAAAATTTACGGGAGGAATGATGAGGCGGGTATGCCCATAGCTTCAATTGCAAAAATCATGACTGTTGCTACTGCACTCAGTGAACATAAAATGGATGACATAGTTTTAGTTTCTCTCAACGCTATTAGACAAGAAGGGGATTATGGATTTATTGCTGGTGAGAAATTTAAAATTAGTGATCTTGCAAAGTTTACTTTAATTGGTTCGGCTAATGATGGAGCTTATACTCTTGCTGAAAATAGTGATCATTTATTACAAAAAATGAATGAAAAAGCGCAAAAAATCGGTATGAAAAATGCTGTGTTTTTAAATTTTACAGGGTTAGATATAAATAATAAATTAGCGGGAGCAATTGCTTCTGCAGAGGATGTGAATATTATGTCTTTATATGCTTTAAAGGCATATCCAGAAATATTTAGTGCAAGTATATTGCCAGAGATAAATATAAAATCTGAGTTAGGTATAAATCATAATATTAAAAATACTAATATTATTTTAGATAAAATTCCCGATATTTTATTTTCTAAAACTGGCTATACACCGCTTGCTGGAGGGAATCTAGTAGTGATTTATAAGAATAAGAATGGACATGAGATAGCTATCACTGTTTTAGGTTCGACGATGGAAGGCAGATTTATTGATATAGAAAAGATTATTGATGTGTTGTACAATATATAGATGTTGTACGTCTTCCCGAGACGTGGAACGTCTGGAAATTTATGGAAACAAAAAATTGCCAAAATTGCAAAAAAGACTTCATAATTGAGCCAGATGATTTTGGTTTTTATGAGAAAATAAAGGTACCTCCACCGACTTTTTGTCCGGAATGCAGATTACAGAGAAGAATGACCTTCAGAAATGAAAGAACCTTATACAAGCGTAAGTGCGATATTTGCAAGAAAGATATAATAAGTCTTTATCCTGAAGGCAGTTTGTTCCCAGTTTATTGTAATCCTTGTTGGTATAGAGATAAGTGGAACCCAGAAAACTATGGTTTAGATTTTGATTTTTCTGTACCATTTTTTTCACAATTTAAAAAACTTTTAGAAACAGTCCCTAGGCCAGCATTAATAGGTAATAATAATGTAAATTCACCTTATGTGAATTATTCTGCTAATCATAAGAATTGTTATTTAGTCAATTGTTCAGATACCTGTGAAAATTGTGCATATTGTGATCGCACTTTTCGTACTAAAGAGTCTTTTGATTGTTTTGGAGTAGTTGATTCAGAATTTTGTTATGAAACCAATCAAGGTACAAAAAATTATAGGGTTGGTTTTGCTGATAACTCTATGAATTCGATAGATAGTGTATACATAAAAAATTGTAAAAATGTATTAGAATGTTTAGGATGTATTAATCTTTTTAATAAAAGTAATTTTTTGCTTAATAAAAAAATATCTAAAGAAGAATTTGTTTCTCTTAAAGAAAAAATTGGTTCTTATCCTGAATTAAAAAAACTCAAGGAAAATTTCTTAGATCTATACACTAGAGTACCACATCGTTTTGCCAACAATGTCCTTTGTATAAATTCAGACGGTAACGAGTTGTTTGAAACAAGGAATTGCCATAATAGTTTTTATGTAAGAAATTCGGAGAATCTAAAATATGCATATTTTTGTTCGAACGTAAAGGATAGTCACGATTTTAATTTTGCTGATAATGCTGAACTGATATATGAAAGTGCAAATATTGAACAAAATTTTCTTAAACTTTTTTCTACTACCTGTTGGTATACAAATAATGTCACTTATTCGGATTTATGTGTATCTTCTTCAGATATTTTTGGGTCAGTTTGTTTAAAGGATAAAAAATATTGCATTTTAAACAAGAGTTACTCAAAAGAAGAATATGAGATTTTGAAATCTAAGATTATTGAACAGATGGATGCATTACCGTTTAAAGATAAAAAGGGACGTATTTATAAATATGGTGAATTTTTTCCACCCGAAATTTCTCCTTTTGCTTATAATGAAAGTATAGCTCAGGATCATTTTCCACTTCACAAAGAAGATGCTGTAAAAAAAGGTTATTCTTGGAAAGACTCTGAAACAAGAAATTATAAAATCACAAAATATACAGCGGATTTGCCTGATCATATTAATGAGGTAGAAGAAACTATAACTGAGGATGTTATTGAATGTGGGCATAAAGGAGAATGTAATCATCAATGTACTGAAGTATTCAGAATAATTCCTAAAGAAATTCAATTTTATAAACAAATGAATTTACCACTTCCAAGATTTTGTCCTAATTGTCGTTATCATATAAGATTAGAAGAACGTAATCCGGTGCAGTTATGGAGTCGTAAATGTGATTGTATTGGTAACAAATCAAGAAATGGGTTGTATGAAAATACAGCAGTTCATTCCCATGGTAATGGTGAATGTGCTGTTGAATTTAAGACCTCGTATTCCCCAGATAGACCAGAAATTATTTATTGTAAAGAGTGTTATCAAGCAGAAGTATCATAGATACCTAGACGTTGGACGTCTCAGGAAGACGTACAACGTCTAGGTAGGTCTGGGAAAAATCCATTATATTTGATATAATCTACATATGCTTTTGAATATGGTTAAGATTTTTCTACCGATGATGACGGCTCTGCTTATAGGGCTTTTTATTACACCACTTGCAACACATTTTTTCTATAAATATAAGATGTGGAGGAAATCTTCGCGTAGTGAAGTTACTTGTAAAGATTTTCAAAAAATTCACAATGGGGAAGAAGAATTGAGAACTCCTCGTGTTGGAGGGATTATTATATGGGTATCTATAATTCTTTCTACCTTAATTTTTTATTTAATATCAATATTTTTCCCTGGAGAAGTGACTGAGAAGATAAATTTCTTAAGTAAAAATCAGACCTTGATTCCGCTTCTAGTTTTACTTTTTGGATCATTCCTTGGGCTTTGGGATGATTTAGTACAAATATATGGAAAAGGGAAAATAGCTTATGATGATAAATCTTGGCGTATGTGGAAAGCATTACTGGTAATTATTATTTCATTTTTAATCGGACTTTGGTTTTATTATAAACTTGGGATGGTGGCTATTCATATACCATTTAATGGAGAATTATATTTAGGTATCTTAATTATTCCATTTTTTATTATAGTAGCACTTGCAACTTTTTCAGGAGGAGTAATAGATGGAATCGATGGGCTTTCTGGAGGAGTATTGGCTTCTATTTTTGCTGCATATTCTGTGATTGCGTTTACTAATAATCAAATAGACATAGCTACATTTTCAGCAGTTACCACAGGAGCTATTTTAGCGTTCTTATGGTTTAATATTCCGCCGGCAAGATTTTATATGGGGGAGACGGGGATAATAGGGCTCACTATTACACTAGCAACTCTCGCATTCTTGACTGACACTGTTTTGATTTTACCCATTGTTGCTATGCCTCTCGTTGTTTCCTCTGGTTCTGTTATTTTGCAAATGTTTTCAAAAAAGTTTAGAGGTGGAAAGAAAATATTTAAGCTTTCTCCTATTCATCATCATTTCGAAGCACTTGGTTGGCCGTCTTATAAAGTGACGATGCGTTTTTGGATTTTTTCTGTAGCTTTTTCTATTATAGGAATAATTTTAGCTATCATTAGTCGTTAGAATATTATGCGAGATAAAAAAATTGATAGATTTTTTCTAATAATAGTTTTTCTTTTAATTTTTATTGGAGTAGCTATGTTTATTTCGGCATCTTTAGGTATCTTAGCTAAAAGTGCTGGGACATTTTATTCAGTTTTATTTAGCCAGCTTGTTCTTGGTTTTGGGTGTGGTTTTATAGGGTTATATTTAGCATTAAAAATTGATTACAAGTTTTGGCGCAATTATTCATTTTATATTTTTTTAGGTTCAATACTTTTAACCGCTGCGGTGTTTATTCCTAGTCTCGGGTGGACTCACTTAGGGGCAGAGAGATGGCTCCAGATCGGACCACTACGATTTCAACCAGTGGAATTTCTAAAATTTGGATTCATAATTTATTTTGCTGCATGGCTTTCTTGGGCAAAAAATAGAGTTCAAGATTTTAAATTTGGTATTCTTCCTCTTGGAATATTACTCGCTATTATTGCTTTTATATTATTTAATCAGCCAGATACAAAAAGTTTCATTTTGATAGCGGTGACAGGAATTTGTATGCTTTTTATTTCTGGTGTATCCATGAAATGGATTTCTTTGATAGGCGTAGGCTCGATAGTTGTTCTTGGGTCTCTTGTCTTTTTTACTCCGTACCTTCAGAGTCGAATAAAGACTTTTATTGATCCATCTCAAGACCCACAGGGATCTTCTTATCAAATTCAACAATCACTCATAGCTATAGGCTCGGGTGGGGTTTTCGGTAGAGGATATGGTCAAAGTATTCAGAAATTTAGTTATTTACCAGAGCCACAAGGAGACTCTATCTTTGCTGTGATAGGGGAAGAGCTTGGTTTTGTGGGTAGTGTAGCTATAATAATTTTATTTTTGTTATTTGTTCTGCGAGGGCTTCGTATTGCCAATAATTCTCCAGATTTGTTTAGTAGACTTTTAGTTTCCGGAATTGTTATACTGATAGCAGCGCAATCATTTATGAATATTGCGTCTACTACTGGAGTTTTTCCTTTGACTGGTGTGCCACTTCCTTTTATAAGCCATGGAGGGACTTCACTCATGATAGAGCTTATTGCAGTAGGAATAGTTTTTCAAATATCAAAATATCAGCATAAAAATAATTAATTTATGAAAATTATATTTACAGGAGGAGGGACGGGAGGACATTTTTGTCCAATCATCGCTGTTGCTCAAAAGGTCAACAAGATAATAGATGAAGAAAAAATATTAGGAGCTAAACTCTATTATATTTCTGATTCTCCTTACGATAAAGAAATGCTTTTTGAAAATGGACTTTTGTATGAAGAGGTAAAAACTGGGAAAATGCGTACATATTTTTCTTTTAAAAATTTCACTGATCTTTTCAAAATGTTTTTTGGTGTTATCAATGCGATATATAAAGTATTTTCTATTTATCCTGATGTTGTTTTTGGTAAAGGTGGATATGCATCATTTCCGACAATTTTAGCTGCGAGGATTTTACGGATTCCCATAGTAATCCACGAATCTGATTCTGTTCCCGGTAGAGTAAACAAATGGGCAGGACATTTTGCTAAAAGGATAGCTGTCGCCTTTAAAGAATCTGTAGATTATTTTCCTAAAAATAATACTGCATGGACTGGCTTACCACTGCGCGCTGAGATAGAACACTCTGCTCCACGCAACGAAGCACTTCAATATTTTAAATTAGAAAGTAATTTACCAGTTGTTTTGATTTTAGGAGGTTCACAGGGTGCAGAGATTATTAATAATACGATACTCGATGCCTTGCCAAGACTTGTGAAGAATTTTCAAGTTATACATCAGACTGGTGTAAATAATTTTAAAAATGTTTTTAATAGGGCGGAAGTCGTACTCGCTTCTATTCCTGAAAAAAATAGATACATGCCTTTTGATTATTTAAATCCTCTTCAACAAAAGATGTCTGCTGGAGCAGCGACTATCATCGTTTCTCGAGCTGGATCAAGTATATTTGAAATAGCATCATGGGGGATTCCTTCTATTATTATTCCTATAACGACGAGCAATGGTGATCATCAAAGGAAGAATGCTTTTGGTTATGCACATTTTGGGGCTTGTAATGTCATAGAAGAGGCAAATATGACTGCTAATATTTTATGTTCAGAAATAGAAAGAATAGTCGACAATAAAGAAGTCTGGGATGAAATGGCAAAAAATGCAAAAGCCTTTAATAAACCCGATGCTGCCTACAAAGTAGCTCGCGAGTTAGTAGACATAGCTTTGAGTCATGAGAAATAGATGCTAAAATAGGAGAATGGAAGAGAAAAAGGTTGTCACAAGATTTGCGCCTAGTCCGACGGGTTTTATGCACGTCGGGGGTGTTCGTACTGCTTTGTACGCATATCTTTGGGCTAAGAAAAATAAAGGTACTTTTATATTAAGAATTGAAGACACAGATAAGGAAAGGGAAGTCGAAGGTTCAATAAATCATATAATTGAGTCGTTAAAATGGCTCGGAATAAATTGGGATGAAGGGCCAAACATTGGAGGGTCACATACTCCGTATTTACAGTCTGAAAGATTGGATTTATATAAAAAATATGCACAAATTCTTATTGATAAAGGATTTGCATATCCTGATCCATACACTGAAGAAGAAGTTGGAGTTTTTCGTGATAGAGCTGAATTAGAAAAAAAACCATTCTTATATCGAGAACATAGGCCGGAAACTTTTGGAATATGGGACTTCACAAAACCTCTTCGTTTTAAAACGCCAGAAATAAAAAGTTATAAATGGAATGATCTCGTCTATGGTGATCTATCAGCAGGCCCTGAGGCACTCGATGATTTTATTTTAATAAAGAGTGATGGATATCCGACTTATAATTTCGCGCATATCGTAGATGATATTGAAATGAGTGTCACTCATGTGATGCGTGGGCAAGAATTCATTTCTTCCGTTCCCAAATTCCTGTCGTTATATGATGCTTTAGGCATTAAACCTCCTCTTTATGCTACTTTGCCACCAATCATGGGGCCTGATGGAAAGAAAAAACTAGGTAAAAGGGATGGAGCAAAAGATGTTTTGGAATATAGAAATGAAGGATATTTAGCAGAAGCTATGGTGAATTTCTTGGCTCTTTTAGGGTGGAATCCTGGTGATGATAGAGAGATTTTTACTATGGGGGAATTGATAGATGCTTTTGATATTTCTCGAATAGGGCATTCTGGTGCGCAGATGAATGACGAGAAATTGGATTGGATAAATAAAGAACATATTAAAAAACTTTCTGAAAATGAATTAAAAAATAAAATTTTTGAATATTTACCAAAAGAATTAAAAATAGATAAAATTATTCCAATAATTTCAGAAAGGATTTCTAAGTGGGGTGATATAAAAGAAATGCTTGAAAGAAGGGAATTAGACTTTTTTTATAAACAGCCAAAGTATGAAAAAGAAAAATTGATATATAAAAATACTGGGTTAGAAAAAATTTCTGAAAATTTGTTTAAAGCCATGAGTGAATTAAAAAAAATTGATGAAAAGAATTTTTCCATGGAAAATGTAAAAAATGCTTTAATGCAAATAGCTAATGCTCTCGAAAATAGGGGAGAAATACTTCACCCAGTACGCTTTGCTCTTTCAGGACTTGATAAATCACCAGATCCCTTTGTTATTGCAGAGATTTTAGGTAAAAATGAAACTTTATCACGACTACAAAAAGCTATCGAAAATATTTAGCTTAATTATTCTAGGAATCTTGGTGTTATGTCCTATAGTTTTTTCTTATGCACAGACGGTGGGGGAGTTGAATGATAAAATAAATCAAAAAAATAATGATATTGCTAAATTGGAGCAGGAAATAGCACAATACCAGTCTGAGCTTGATGATCTTGGGAAGCAAAAAGATTCATTAAATGGATCTATTAAACAACTTGATTTATCTAGAAAAAAATTAGTTGCTGATATCGCTGTTACTCAAAGTAAAATTGATAAAACAAATCTTAGGATAAAAGAATTAAGTCTAGAAATAAATGATAAACAGGGAGTGATAGCAAATAATACAGATGTTTTAGCTTTAAATATTAGAAAAATTAATGAATTTGAGCAGAATGATGTTTTAGCTACTATGTTATCTGATAGTGATTTTACTACTATGTGGAATGATGTGGATAATATGATATCGATAGGTGACACGATAAGGGAGACGACAATTGGATTGAGGATAATTAAAGGTGATCTAGAAGATACAAGGAAAGAAACAACAGATGCAAAAAATGAACTTGTTGTGCTTAAAAACAAACTTGCTGACCAAAAGAAAATAGTTGATCAAAATACAGCAGAGAAAAAGAAACTTTTAGCACAGACAAAAAACAGTGAAAGTAGTTACCAAAAATTATTAAAAGATAGATTAGCAAAAAAGGTAGCATTTGAAAAAGAACTTGATGATTATGAATCTCAGCTCAAATACATTCTCGATCCATCTAAACTCCCGAATAGTGGAGTGTTGAGCTGGCCACTTGATCGTATATATATAACTTCTCAATATGGCATGCGGTCAGATGGATTTCATCGAGGGATAGACCTTCGTGCATCCCTAGGTACACCAGTCAAAGCGATGGCTGATGGTGTGATAGCAGGCGTTGGTAATACTGATACTCAGTGTGCAGGGGTATCTTTTGGACGTTTTATTTTAATTAAATACAATAATGGCTTAGCTAGTACTTTTGGTCATTTGTCTCTCATAAAGGTAACTACAGGGGATAAAGTAGTCCGAGGGCAAATAGTCGGATATAGTGGCAATACAGGTTATTCTACTGGCCCACATTTACATATCTCGGTTTATGCGAAAGATGCTGTAGACGTAAAGACTATACCTAGTAAATCATGCCTAGGTAAAGTACTTACTCAACCTATCGCACCAGTAAATTCTTATCTTAATCCAATGTATTATCTATCTAAAATATAATGTCTTGCCACAATAATACTAGAAATGGTAAAATAAAGTATGATTAATAATATAGAAAAACAACAAGGCGGTTTTTTAAAATTAATTATTTTTATAATAGTTGCTTTGTTTTTGTTAAATTATTTTAATGTTTCATTTTCTGATGTGATAGATTGGATTAAGGCATTATTTAATAATGTTACAGCTTAGATTAAATCTAAAAAGTAATATGAAAAAATTTATATCATGCGATAAGAAGAAAGGCATAAGCATTATAGGTATTTTACTTTTAGGTGTAGTTCTTATTTTTGTTCTCAGTTATTTTAAAATAAGTGTAAGGTCTGTCGTAGAAAGCCCTGAAGCACAAGACAATATAACCTATGTCGGGGGAGGGACTAGAAATCTTTGGAATGATTATCTACAAAAACCCGCATCTTATTTATGGAACGATGTTTTTGTAAATATTTTTTGGAAATCTTTTATAAATAATATGGAGCGTATCAGAGATGGCAAACCCACAGACTATGAATCTGCCGCTCCCACCTTCAATAGATAGGGGAATAGCCTTTTAAGCTATATTCTAAAACTAATGCCACGTCGCACAATATACCTTTTAGGCAATACCACGTATTGAATTATCGGCATGAACTAGAAAGCTCAAATCCTGCACTTTCTGCCTCTTCTGATGTATCAAAGTAGACTCTGTTTTCTTGTTTAATAGTTTTTCCTGCGTTACAGCTAGTAGAATAATATTTACTTCCCTTGCTTGAGGCAAAGAAATTTCCTGAAATTGATTTCTGAGTATTTTGTGAAGTATTTGTATTTTGATTTAGTGAACTTATAGCATTAGCCTCTTGATTTCCATAATCGATTTTTATGCCTTCATTTGAGCTATCTTTTGATAGTCTACCTAGTCCAAATGAGCCTAAACCTACCAAAATTATGATAATTACTACCATTATGTCCTTACCCTTATCGCTTTCTATAAAATTCATTATTGTGAGCTTGATTTTTTCCATTTAATTGTTTATACTTGATTTTATATAAAAATAACGAGCAAAGCAAGTATATTTTTAATACCCTGTTAAATTCTTCTTTATTTAACAGGGTGAAAATTTTCTAATCGCTTTGCTCAAGAAAATATAATCATATGGCACATAGAAAGGCTGGCGGAACCGCGAAAAACTTAAGAGATTCAAACCCAAAGTACCTAGGTACAAAGCTTGCCGACGGTCAAAAGGCTCAATCTGGCTCTATAATCATCAGACAGCGTGGTACAGTCATTATGGCTGGTAATAACGTATCTATAGGTAAAGATCACACCCTTTTTGCTCTTAAACCTGGAACTGTCAAATTTGGCTCAAAACGTAAGGTTTCCTTTAATGGAAAAACTGTCGTAAAAAAGACAGTAAATATTATATAAAAAGCTAAATACATACTTTTTTCAGCATACGCAATATTAAATTCGTTAACCATATTCAGGTTCGAGTGCGAGCTGTGAAAAAGTATGTTTTTGCTTTTTATACTCTCTTAACTATAAGCTTAAAAGAAGATTTCTTATTTTTTATGAGAATGGGGATTTCAAACTCCCCTATTTCTTTTATTTGTTTTTCTAAGACAATAAATTTTTCATCTATATGTGCATGATATTCTTTATTCATTAATTCTGAAATAGTTTTTTCATGTATTGCAGAAAAAAGATGACCTTTTTCATCTGCTTTGGCAGAGATAGTGATAGTTTTACCTTTTATCTCTTCTAAATTCTTTACTAAAAGATCTTCCTGCACTTCCCTCTTAATTGTGATTTCTTTTTTTTGTTTTTCTATTTCTACTACAGCTTTTGGAGTCGCCATTACTGCTAGTCTTCTAGGGAGTAAAAAATTGATAGCGTA
Source organism: Minisyncoccota bacterium (assembly GCA_041667145.1). GTDB lineage: Bacteria > Patescibacteriota > Minisyncoccia > Phycocordibacterales > UBA9973 > UBA9973. Next base: position 175,646 of record JBAYFP010000001.1, on the reverse strand, counting down.
GCCGTCGCTGATTTCTTTAATGTCATATTTTTTACCTACTCGAGGTACATCTTGTAGAAAAATTACTTTCATTTTGTTTTAAAATTATTATTTTAATAATAACTCTATAGCTTTGTTTAATTGAGGATCCCCGCCTGTCCCAGCTATGCTAGAAGCATTGTGGGCAGGATTTTTGTTTTCAATGTCCTTTGCTTTTATAGGTACCTCATAGTCAGGCGTTAAACCTTTTTCGGAGATAGAATTACCATTTGGAGTAAGCCATTTAGCCACTGTAATCTTTAAAATGGTGTCTCCCGTCACTTTTACCACTTCTTGAACAGAACCTTTGCCGAAACTTTTTTCTCCGACGAGTTTGGCTTTTTTATAATCTTGCATCGCACCTGCTAATATCTCAGAGGCTGAAGCAGAACCACTATCTATCAAGATAACGAATTTTAATTTATCTGTAAAAATATTATAACCAAGACTTCTGTATGCCTTTGGTTTAATATTATTACCATAATCTTCTGTGACAACAGTCTTACCCCCATCTAAAAACCAGCTTGCCATGCTGACAGCTGAGTCTAAGTATCCCCCTGGATTTCCTCTTAAATCTAGCAACAATTTATCAGTATTTGAATCGGAAAATTCTTTTAGAGCGTTGCGGAAAAGTGAAGCAGAGTTCGCAGAGAAACTATATAGTTTGATTACAAAAATCCCATCTTTTCTCATTTCAGTGTCGAGGGTCGGAACATTGATGGTATCTCTTATGATTTTAATTTCTTTTGGTTCTTTGTCTCCATCACGAAAAATTGTGAGTCTAACCGTAGTACCTACATCTCCTCTAATTAATTTTATTGCTTTCTCGACTGTTAGATTTGAGGTCAATGTGTCATTGATCTTAAGAATTTTATCACCTGATTTTATATTAGCTTTATAGGCTGGAGTATCTTTTAGTGGAGCTATGACAGTAAGTACTTTATCTTTCATTCCGACTTCCATGCCTATTCCACCAAAACTTCCTTGTATATCACTCTCAAACGTCTTTGTGTCATCTGGATTGAAAAATACGCTATATGGGTCATTTAATGAGCTTACAAGCCCTGAAATAGCGCCGTAGATTTTTTCTTGATCAGTTATTTTACTTGCACTAGGATATTTTTCATTAATATCATTCCAAACTTTCCAAAAAGGAGAAAAATCAGCGTCTGTTTTTACGGCAGTTTCTTTACCAGTAATATTGACAACTTTATCAATCTCTGGTCTATTATTAAATCCTATATAAATGCCTAGCCCAAAAAAAATGACTACAAGTAGAATAGTGGCAGAAGCACGCCTTGTTTTGAAATATTCTAACATAATGTTTTAAGTCTTTTTAAATTATTAAATCCCTTTTCCCTCGTGTGTTTCAGTGAAGTTATGATTTTCTGAGAAATTCTCAAATGTTTTTTCTTCTGTCTCCCCTGCTTTTGAACTTCTTAATGATATATATCCTAGATAAACAAGCCCCAATCCTGTGATAGAAAGTAAAATATTTTTTAATGAAAGAGGAAACCCTAAATATGGCAATATTGCTGTCCAAACACCCAAAATAATTATTATTTTTTCTTTACTCATCTGTCTATTATAGTGCAAGTGGGTATTTTTGTCTATTTGAAGTATTCTGGGGTGTTGATAGACATCCAGTCTAAAAGTTGGCGCATTATGGAAGAAGCCCCTACACTATTTGAAGAAGGGCCAGCTTCCATCATAATAGTAAATGCATATTTTGGATTGTCATAGGGGAAAAATCCCATAATCCATGAGTTGACTTTATTTTTTGCTACACCGAGCTGTGCTGTACCTGTTTTAGAGGCGATTTTTACATACGGTACGTTGATTGGTGTGGAAGTTCCTGTTAAGACACTTTGTCTCATTCCTTCATGTATGACATCATAATACTCTTTAGGTAATTCAATTTTCGATGTTTGGTTTTCTTTTTTAGTATCATTTAAAATATAATGAGGGGTAACAAGTGTTCCATAATTTGCAAGGACTGATACTGCACGAGTCATTTCCATTGGTGTCACTTGGAAACCATATTGTCCGATGACCGTATGATACGTATCTCCTACACGCCATGCTTCATTTTTGAAATTTTTTGCTTTCCACAATGGACTAGGGATCACACCACCTTTTTCATCAGGTAGGTCTATACCTGTCGCTTGTCCAATACCAAAAAGTCGAGCATATTTCTCAATATTTGCTATACCCAAGCCTTTTTGTCCTTCAAATCCGCCACCTATTTCATAAAAATAAACGTCACTTGAAACAGCTAAAGCTTGCCTCATGTCTACCCAGCCGTGCGCTTTCCAATCTTTAAATACAGTTTTTTGATCTGGGAAATAAGGATTCGGAATCGAGATCGAGCCAGTAGATAATATTTTTTTATATGGATCTATCACTCCTTCCGTCAATGCTCCAATAGCAAAAAATGGTTTTACAATAGAACCGGGAGTATAAAGACCGGAGATTGTTCTATCTAAGAATACTTTTCTTTTGTCAGTAAAATAGCTATTTATTGTTTTTGTATCTTTGCCGAGTGAAAGAATTTCTGAATTATATTCTGGGAAACTTGCGGAGGTTAATATCTCTCCATTATTGATATTCATTAAGACTCCTGCACCACCTGAGAAAGAATTACTTTGTGATAAATTCTTTATTAGAGTATAGAGTTCTTTTTGAATACGTGAATCGAGTGTGGTCACTAGGTCAGCTCCACGCAAGGGAGGGTTTACAATATTTTCTGAGTGCACAATTTTTTTTGCATCTATTTCAACTATTTTTGAGCCATTTGTTCCCTTAAGCGCATCATTGTATTGTTTTTCTAGCCCATCCTTACCTATAAACTCACTTTGCCAATAATTGCCTGATTTATCTTGGGTCGGATAACTGACATAGCCTAGTGTATGAGAAAATCCTGGTGATAAATATGTACGGATAGTAGTAGGAAGATCAGCTACTTTTTTATTCCATGCGAGTTCTACTTTATTTCTATCATAAATGATTCCCCTGTCACTAAAAATGATTTGTTTTTCTAAAACATTATTATTGCTTCTATCCAAATATGCTTCTCCTTTTTGTATTTGAAGATATCCAAGTCTAGTTGAAAAAGTGCCTAAAAAGAATAGGAAAAAAATGCCGATGAATAAGATGGTTTTTTTTGAAATTGGTTTTTCTATTCGGCCTTCAAACTGTTGACGGTCAAAATTTTGTAAATTCTTTGAATCAAGAAATATCTCATCTGGTTCTACAAAGAAGTTGGCGTTTTTTATTTTCTTTTTGCTTAATATTTTTCTTATCATCCCAGTACTAAAATTTTAATAATAATTTTTATCTTTATATCCCGTAATCAAAAATTTAGTACGGGATAAATTTTATATTTCCTTCGAAATTCTAATTTTCTTTTTTAGGAATTCTATTATCAATAATATCAAAATAGACACAATAAAAGAAATGAATGTTATATCTAAAAATCTAGCTTCTTTTACTCCAAAGAGTAGATCTGAAAGTAAGAACAAAATAGCACTCTCCCAGAATAATGAGAAATAAATCATTCCCGCTAAGGCTAATATGGCAGACACCCAAAAAGGCATATAAAGTATAGATATTAATAACACAAAAACAGCTAAAATTCTAAGTGTCATAACTACATTCTACATGCTAAAAGATTTTTTTCCAAATATAGCGCAGAATGAAAAATATGATTAGAATCAATATTCCATAAAATAATATTTTATTGCTTAGTAAATAAGAAAAGATAGTAAGAAAAAATACTTCTGCGTATTTGAATGGTTTTACAAGTGTGCTCGTAGCTGATTTAGGTTCTAATGCAACTTTAGTATTTTCAAGTTTTTTTATGTCGTTTTGTATTTCCACCTTTTTAGCTTCTGACGAATTTTTTAAATCCAACCTAATTTCATCTAATTTATTAGTACTAGAAATTACTGGCTCAGTTATGAAAGCTGGAGTTTTTTCTCCAATAGTTTTGGCTATGTCAGAAACTGACGAAGTGATGGAATTTATACTATTATCATTTGTTTTAGGAATTATTTTTTTAGAAACTGTTCGAGAACTTTTTTCTGTCTCGTTTTCTGCCAAATATACTTCTTCATATTTATCTTTAGAAATTAAAAATTTAGCATTTTCTATTTTACCAAAAATCGTATGATCTCCAGTCGTCACTGTCCAATCTATAGATATATCATCAGCACCTTTGCCGGGAATAACGAAGCTTTTTTTACCTAATAACGTGGTTTTATCAAAGAAAATGACAGTACCAGACAATTCCCTGCTATCAGGATTAAATATAAAAGTATATATTTTTATTTTATCTCCTTCTTCAAATGGATCTTTTGAATACCAGATATTACCTGACACAAAACCAGTATTAGTAGTCTGTGCGTGTATCTTTTGTATAGGAAATAGTGAAAATATTAAAAATAAAACTAAGCCAAACTTTTTAAGATACATACTATTATTTTACCACATAAAAGAAAAAATCCGCTCACTAGGAACGGATTTTTCGTTTCCCGCTGTGGGCGGATTGATTAGGTACCTGGTCATTGCATCGCAATGACAGTTCCTTTCTTGAATTCAAGACCGAACTTTATAAGACTATCCGGAGTCACTTTGTGCGTAGAAAAAACGGAGTCACTTATAAAGTAATATAGAGGGTTCTTTTTCTCTCTCCCATCTCTCCCAATAGTAACTCTATCTCCGATGTGAGGGGGGGGACCACATTCCTTCGTTATTTTTGCAACGAAAATCCCCTCTTCATTTTTAACCGCTAATTCTCCCACCTGTTGTAACTTAGGGGGAAGTGGAAAGTAACCACTACTTATCCCCGCAATTAAGACAAGTAAGAAGATTATGTTGAGCCCCACTGAGATATAGGTAAAAATGGGGGATGAAAATATTGCTAATTTCTTCATAAAAACTCCTATTGTGAATGAATAAATATATTATTTTTATGGTACAAAACTACATAGAGTATAGCATATATGAAGTTGTATGTCAAGTAAAAATTGAATAAAGCTTATAAAATAAGGATTTACAGACGTTGGACATCAGGGAGTACCCAGGTGTACAACGTCTGAGTTTCTTGACGTTGTACGTCTTCCTGAGACGTCCAACGTCTAAATAGAAAAATCCGCTCAGTATATGAGTAGATCTTTCTACTCTTACCGAAGCGGATTTACGTCGATTTACGATGAGACATCTAATTCTTTTTTTGCCTTAGAAAAGTTGTCTGCACTTATTATTGTGAGTATTGTTATATTTATAATGAGAAACGGTGAGGAGTATATATAGAAATAAGGAACAATTACTATTCCTATGAGAGAAAAAATCCCACAAGTTAACAACCTTGTACTCCTTTTTATTTTTAATATTTTTAGATCCTTTCCCAGGTGTACAACAATGCCACTTACAGAAAGAAATGCAATGAATATTAATGAGAAGACAATAGCCAATGCCAACTCATTATACGCTTGTTGAATTGAGTTTGAGGAAAATATTTTTTCTAAACTAATTATTATATTTACACCACAAATTATGCCAAACATTGATAACAGTTCCGAGAGTTTCATAACCATTCTCCTATACTAGTAATATGAATTTTTCAATTTACAATAATTATATGAATAAATTATACTATAATTCTATTCTTTATTCAAGGCCTCGATTGGGTTTAGGAGTGAGGCACTACGTGCTGGGAAGACACCGAAAATGATTCCTATTATCATAGACATTGAAACAGATAAAATAATGCCATAAAGCGGAACGATAAAACTCCAAGCAAAATTAAAGCTTTGGGCGATTTTTGCTACTGCATAAGAAAGTGCTGCACCTCCTAGAATTCCAATTACTCCACCTAGAAGAGTCAAAAGTACAGCCTCAATAAGAAATTCAAATAAAATATCTTTATTACGAGCACCTAATGCTTTTTTCAATCCTATCTCCCCTATTCTTTCCGTAACGACGACGTACATAATATTCATGACTCCCACTCCTCCGACGACGAGCGAGATGAGCGCGATAGCAATAAGGAGAAATGTCACAGCATTTAAAATAGTATTAAATGTTTCTAGGTTTTGAGCTTGTGTTTTTACAACGAAGTCATCTTTTGCTGGGTCTGTAATCGAATGATTTCGACGAATCATGTCACTCACATCGAGAGCAGTAGCGTCAGCTTTATTTCCATCAGCAAGCTCTACAATTCCATAAAAAAGATAATCTATCCCTAAGAACTTTTTTTGTAATGTCGTGATAGGTATAAAAACTTGTTCATCATCAGTAGATCCTAGACTTCCGCGAGGTTCATATACACCTATTACTTCTAAATTGTAATTCCCTACTCGAATGAGCTTGCCTAAGGGATCATTTTCTCCAAATAAATCTGTGGCAATAGTGCTACCCAATATGGCCACTTGAGCTAGACTTTTATTTTCTTCTTCTGTGTATGGACGCCCAGAAGCTATTACTCCTTTATCAATATCAAAACGAGAAGCATCTGCACCAAAGATAAAAACATTTTTTGAAACACTACCATATGTCACTACTTCTTGTGCGACACTAGCACCATAGGCATTTTTTACATTCGGTATATTTTTTATATCCTGGATATCTTTATTTTTTAAAGTGGTAATAGGAACAGCATTGTTTGCAGAACTATTTTGTAAGTCATTATTTTTTGCATTTGCATTACGAGTTTTTGTTGAAGGCGGAACTGCTGTTTCTATAGAAAGTGTATTTGAACCAAACATTTCTACCTGAGCATTGATATAACTTTTAAAACCTTCTCCAGCAGAAAGCACGAGTACGACTGTACCTATGCCTATCATAATGCCAAGAGTCGTCAAAAAAGTGCGACTTTTGTTATGTGTGATTCCTCTTATTGCTTGTAAAAAATATGATTTCATTTTTTTCTTTATAAACTTTACAACTTTCTACTTTATAACTACTCGTATCTTAATGCGTCTATTGGGTCAAGTTTAGCAGCTTTGAATGCTGGAAAAAGCCCGAAAACTATACCGGTCAAGGTTGATACAAAGACGGCCAAAAGAATAGCTGCCGGTGAGATGACGAAAGCCCAATCATATCCAGCATAACGCGCTCCTAAGGCTATAAGGTAGGATATAATAATACCGACGATGATACCCATTATTCCTCCTACTCCAGTAAGCATGACAGCTTCAATCAAAAATTGATTACGGATCTGATGAGTTGTCGCGCCTAAAGCTTTTCGTAAACCTATTTCTCGAGTACGCTCAGAAACTGTGACAAGCATAATATTCATAATGCCGATACCTCCTACGATGAGTGATATTCCTGCCATAAGGCCTAGGAACATTCGTAGACCATCCGTAATACTTGTAAGTATTTTTATAGCATCAGCTAAATCTCTTACTGAAAAATCATCATCCGCGGGATTTTTTATACGATGTTCTTCTCGAAGTACTTGTTCTACGTCTGCTATAGTATTTTTTACATTTAGAGAGGTATCTACTTTAATTCTGATAAATTGAATATAATCAATACCTAAAATTTGCCTTTGCCCTATTGTAAAAGGAATAAATACTTGATCATCTTGGTTTTGAAAGGCTACTGTGCCGAGTTTTTCCTGGACTCCTATTACTCTAAATGGAATGCTACCAAAAGTGTTTCCACTATTTTGTATTTTTACGATTGAACCGAGTTCCCCTCCATTCGGAAATAATTGTTCAGCAACATCGGATCCTAACACTATCACATTTGCTCCTGCTCTTCCTTCTTCGTCAGAAAAAAATGTACCTTGAGCCATTGTCACATTTTGGACACGCGGATAACTACCGTCTGTCGCAGTGAAAGTCGTATCTGCTGATTCACTGCCAGCTATAACTGTCACATTACCTCGAACAAAAGCTGCCACCTCTTCTGCGTGTGGAACTCTTCCTTTATCTTCTATAGCGGAAACGTCATTGTCTATTAATGTTTTTATTTGAACTCCGAAGACTGAAGCGGGTGGTCCGTTTTCATTACTTTTACCTGGGAGAACTCCTATAATATTTGTACCAAGTTTTGTGATTTGCCCTAAGACTAATGCTTGAGCACCTGCTCCAATGGAAATAATAATAATTACTCCAGCTACGCCGATGACAATCCCTAAGACAGTCAAAAAACTTCTAGCTTTACGTGATAGAAGGTTTTTAATTACAGTTTTTATACTTTTTAAAAAATGCGACATATTATATATCTTCTTCTACAGTTTCAATTTTGCTTCTTCTTGGATTAGCATTTTTTTCGTCCGAAACTATAGATCCATCTCTGATGGTGATGATACGATTAGCATGTTCGGCGACTGTCCTATCATGAGTGACGAGGATAATAGTGCGACCTTCGTTATTTAGACGCCCCAAAATACTCATGACTGTCGCACCACTTTTTGAATCGAGGTTTCCTGTCGGTTCATCTGCAAAAATAACTTTCGGATCACAGACGAGGGCACGAGCTATGGCTACACGTTGCTTTTGACCTCCAGATATCTGATTTGAAAGAAAATTTAATCTATTTTCCAGTCCTACTGCCCTTAATGCTTCAGTAGCTAATTCCACATGATTTTTCTTTTTACTATAAGTAAGTGGAAGGATCACATTGTCTAGTACAGAAGTACGTGCAAGAAGATTGAATGATTGAAAAACGAAACCGATTCTATCATTACGAATATAAGCAAGTTCATTATCATTAAAATTCTTTATGTCTTCATTATCAAAGAGATATGTACCATTCGTTGCACGATCAAGAAAACCTATTATATGCATTAGGGTCGATTTACCAGAACCAGATGGGCCCATTATAGCTAAAAATTCTCCTTCCTCTACATCTAGACTTACTCCTCGGAGAACTTTAGTAATGACACCACTGTTGTCGTATTCTTTTGTGATATTTTTTAGTTGTATTAACATGAATTATTTTTTAATTAATACGACAATTTCTTCTCCTTCTGTAAGACCACTAGTGATTTCTGTGAGTCCGCCATCTCCTTCCATGCCCGTTGTTACTCCTACTTCTGTGTATGTTTTAGTTTTTGTATCTGTCACAACGCGGACCGTCTTTTTACCAGTTTTATCTTTAATTATTGCGCGTGAAGGAATAGTCAAAATGCTATTTTTTTCTCCGACAAGGATAGTCATATTGGCCGTCATTCCTGGACGAAGTGCAGGGCCATTTAAAATGTTTGCAGTGATTTTATAATTTACAACTCCAGAAATAATAGTGGAAGCGGGATCAATTTTTACAATATTTCCTTTAAATATTTGATCTGTGCTAAAAGCATCAAAAGTAATATCTATGGGAGCTCCAACTTTAATGCTTGTAATATTAGCTTCATTTATATTTGCTTCTAAGTATACATTGTTTACATCTTGGACAGTCATCACATCTTTCAATGCTTGAGTAAGTTCACCCACTTTTACATCCACTCTTGTGATAGTTCCACCTGCGGGAGCGCGGAGAATAGTATGTTCATAATTTGCACTAGCTGATTCCAATTGACCTTGCGCTGTAAGAATATTTGCTTTTGCGAGATCTATATCAGCAGAACGAGCCCCTGCTTTTTTTAATGTAAGTTCTGCCGTGCGTTGATCTACTAAAGCTTGTGCAGAACCAAGGACAGAATCTTCTGTTTTTAGAGCTGCTTCGTATGCATTATTGTTTGAGATATAATTTGGTGCTTTTTTGTTTGGAATGGTTATTATCCAATCTGTATAATTTAACGTTTCGTTTGTTGGGAAAATTATATAAAGTCCTGAATTTCCTATCGGTTGTGGCACAATACTATTTACTACCCCATCTCCAACAGTAAGCCCCATGGCTGTATAATGAGTACCATTCATACTGACACTGATTCTTATAAAACCTTCCTTATCTAAATTATAATTTCCACTAACTGTAGGTGCAGTGTAGTCGCTTGAATCTGCCTCTTTCTCTACTTCAAGTGTAGAATTTAATAAATTTCTGTAGGCATTATTTACGAGTAATTCCTGTTGTAATTTTAATCTGTCAAAATCTCGTTTTGCATTATCGAGGGCAATTTGAGATAAATTTATTTCATCACTTGACGCACCATCTAAAAGACTTTGGTATTTAGCCTGAGCTCCTGCGACAGCTCCACGTGCTTGTGTGAGTGCGGCAAGTTCATTGCCTTGATCAAGGGTAGCTAGAATTTGTCCAGCTTTTACTGTGTCTCCTACATTCACTTTTACAGAACGAACTATTCCACTACTAAAGAATGATAAATTTAAATCAGTATTTGATGTCACTTGACCAGTAGCCAAGACAGTCTGCTTTAAATCCATGAGTTTTACAGTGTCTGTAGTGATATTTGCGCTATTATTAGTAGGTTTAAAGATCATATAAGCTACTAAAATAACGATAATCAGGATAACCCCATAAATTATCTTTTTAGTGAGCGATAAAACCATTATTTTCCCCCATATTCCTTTGATTTTTTGCATAGTAAGGGACATTATAACATAATTAATGCTGAAGATAAAATTAAGCTTTATTTATATTTTTGAGCTTGTTTTGTCGTAGCCGAGCTCTATAGCACGATTGACAGCTTTTTCTAAAAAGTATATCCAATGATCATAATTTTTATTCTCACTATGAGACTTCCAAATAGAGAATAATTCTTCAGGGTTCACCCATTCTAATTCAAATTTTTCATGTTCTTCGAGTTTAGTTTGTTTTAATTTTGTACTTTTTAATATCACTAGAAAACATGTGGCAAGTGCTACTCTATTTTTCTTTTTATTAAAATTAAAATAGTGCGTTAATACTTTTTCTACTTTTTCAATGTATAAAAAATCGTATAATCCACTTTCTTCTGTTAACTCTCTTAATGCACCTTCTTCTTCATCTTCTCCCTCATCAAATCCTCCACCATAAAGTCCCAACATTTGATTTTTTAAATTTCTATAAACTGCATATTTCTGATTTTCAGGATCAAAAACAACAGCGCATCCGCCATCTCTCCTTTCTTCATTTTCTCTTTTTATTCCAAATTCGGGGATGTTATTCATTTTGAATCAAAATATTTTTCTTTTAAGAAAATGCCGAATTCACTCATAAGTTTTTGTTGATCTTGAAGTGCAATATATGGATCTGCCTTATTGACTATTGATTCTGTACTCAAAGCAAAAGTATTATAATGGGTTTCTTTAATATTTAATTTATATTTTTGTTCGCTTTTTCTTTTCTTATTGAATTCATCTAGAAGAAACTCTATATGAATTTTAAGTATTTCATTTTCTTTTATAATTTGAGGTAATCTTTCTTCTCTTTCTTTTTCACTTACAACGTGATCATAATCGCTATAAAGTTGTAGGTCATCAATACGATCTGGGTAATAGCCAATATGAATTGTTGGACAATTATATTGACATTGATTAGGGTCAAAATGACCTTCACAAGATTCATAAGTAGGAAATTTATTAGCCCAAAGAGCAATGACAAGTAATTTTATTTTTTCATCAAACCCTCCATATTCTTCAATTTGATGTTCCAATTTATTCCATTCTTTCTGTTTTTCTTGTCTAGTTTTTTCTTGTTCTGTCAAAAATAGATTTGTAAATGATTCTAATTTCATAAAATTTATATAAATTTTTCTGGATATTCTCCTGTTATTTCTAATGCTTTTGGATATCTATCTTTAAATGCTTTTTTGACTTCAGGCAATACAATTTTTCTTTCCCAATCGACTTTTATTTTTTTTTGAGCTCTTCTTCTATAGATTTTACTCCTTCTTTCTGTAGATCCTCAAAATATGTTGAATAAAACTTCCCTGTAAAATGTGAAGCACCGTCGGCGGTACTCACTATCTGTACTTCGATTGGTTCCTTTGATATATTTATTTCGTTTTTCATTTCTATTCTTTCCCAAAGTTTTACAACTTTATCTATAAAATCCTGAGGTAGCCCTACACTTTTCATAGCCTCTACTCCTTTTTCTTTTGTCACTTCATATATGTTTTTTAAATCTAAAGCTTGTCCAAAATCATGGAACCAGACTAAAGCAAAAACTATATCTCTATCAGCTTCTTTGTATATATCACAAAGTTCTATCGCTATTTTCTCAACAATATTTAAATGGTCATTTACAAACCATTCTCTGTATGGAAAATCAACATTTTCACAATTTTTTATTGTAAGTTGTTTAAATTTGTTGAGTTTATCTTGTGTGGATTCCATTTGTTTATTTAAATAATTCTTTTAATTCTTCTTTTTTCTTTTGATCATATTTTGCCTCAAAAAATTTAAAAGTTACTTCTCTTTCAGAAAAACGCTTATCTATGGCTATATCAATTAGTTCATCCAAAGTTACTGGTAGTAATTTTATTTTCTCTCCTGCATCAGGAGTCGGTTCTTTAACTTTTTTTAATCCTTTTGCAATAAAGGTATATATTGCCCACTCTACTTTACTTACAGGTTGTTGGGCGTCCCATAGGATAAATTCTTCGGCTTCATAACCTGTTTCTTCAAGAAGTTCTCTTTTTGCTGCAGAAAGTATATCTTCTTCTTCATCTACTCTACCACCAGCAGTACTAATAAAAGATTTTTTTTGAGGTTGTTCTTGTTCTAATAACAAAATTTTACCGTCATCTAGTATAGGAAAACAGCTTACAGTGTCAGGACGTTTTAACTTTTCAAATATTGTTTTTGTTCCGTCGTATAATTCTTGTTCCCATTGATATACATCAAAAACTTTACCTTCGAAAACCTTCTTAGCATTGTCTGGAATAGGTTGTTTTGATTTTGGTCTTTGGATTTCCATAAAATATTTAATTTATACTTTTGGTTTATCGAGTTTTTCTATCCCTAATGCTTTAAATCCAAAATAAACCACAAGGGCAATAATAAGAAAATCAATAATAACACTGATAAGGTCACCGTAGAGTATTTGGGAAGAACCTATGCCAAATGAGGCAGTTTTTAAACCATCTGTAGCTCCTAAAATCATACTTAATAATGGATTGATAATGTCAGTCACAAAAGCACTCACTACTTTAGACACAGCTCCTCCTAAAATAAAACCAATTGCTAAACCGATAACTCCTTGTTCTCTGATAAAATTTATAAATTCCTTCATAAAATTTTTTGTTAAGTTAATAATAAATATTTTTTATTTTTCCCCATAATGTGCTTTAACTCGCCAAATAAATTCTTGAAGATCATCTATATGAATTTTCATTTCAGAATAATTTCCTGCAGATCCTTTATGTCTTAATCCTATACCTAAATTATATTCAGGCATTGTTCCCTCTTCTCCATCAAGTAAACTTGCTATATTTTTTGTCTGTCTATCTAATTCAGGAATAGCGAAATCTCTTACATATATATATCCTTCAGAATCTGCATTGGAAATATATTCTTCTTTTAAATTTCGATTTACATTTATTTTTTCATTTTTTATATCTTCCTCAAGTGATTCTAACACTACTTGTTCTAAGAAAGCTTTCATTTCCTTATCAGTATTATGACTCCTACTATCAATATACAATTGCCCTTTCATTAAATAAATTGCAAACCCATTTGGCCTTAATTCACCACCTTTTGATAATCCATCTTTGCAGTATTCATAGGAAACAGGATGACCATTATTATCTAATTTATCAAAAATTATTCTTGCTAGATCAATTAATTCCTCTTCAGTTTTTCCACCAATGACAATAACCTCATCATTTCTTCGTTTTTCTAAATTATTATCAGGTTTTTTTATATTATTAAACTTATTTTGTTCCATAAATAATTATAATTATTTTAACTTAACCCCTTTCTTCTATATGATTTTTTAATTTTATGATAAAAATCTTCTGTTCCGGGTTCTTTGTCTCCTTTATTTTTTACTATAGATGGAGGGAATTTTTTACGAGCATATTCAAGTTTATCGAGTATTATTTTTTTAGTATCAAATCCAAGGAGAACACTCATGTAAATACTATATAAAAATACATCAGCAAGTTCTTTTTTAATCTCAGAAATTTTTTCTTTATCTTTTTTGACATCTTCTAAACTAGGATTAGTCCATTGGAAAAGCTCAAGGAGTTCTGCTGATTCAATACTTATAGATTTAGCTAAATCTGATGGTTTTAACTTATGCCATCCCCTTTCTGTTAAAAAATTCTTTGATTCTTTCTCCAACTTTTTCATATAAATATTATATCATAAGTTAAAATTAACGTTGTTTTTTTACCTATTTTGGTGTACTTTATATATGTATGTTCATATTGGGAGATCGTCTAACGGTAGGACAGCGGCCTTTGAAGCCGTGAATCTTGGTTCGATTCCAAGTCTCCCAGCTAACGCTTTTAACCATATTTTGATATAATAAATTTATGGAAGAAATAAAAATTGAAAAATTACCAGAAGCAAAAGTTTTGTTAGTGACTGCTACTCCAATTATTACACCAGAACAATTTGATCTTCTTACGGAAGGTCAGGATGCAATCGTCTTTCTTGTTTTTGCGACAGGTACTTCTCCTGAACGTTTAAATAATATTATAAAAAAGAGAACTCAAGAAGGAACTCCAATTTTTCTTGTTTCAAATAATCCAGGAGACAATCACGGTATAATAAAAATCACTTACGATGTTCAGGTTGAATCTTCTAAGGCTGGTGCTATCCCACTTGAAAAAGTTAATGTAAATAATCTTGAGGAAATAATATCTGAAATTAAAAAACAGTTCTTGACTGGTAAAAAAGGAATCGAACTTGCTCATGCTGTACAAAATGTTTTTTCATATAAAGAAGGAGAAGAAAAACCCGTACCAGGATGGGAAAATCCTAACGAGGTAAAGAAACAAAAAGACCTTACAAGAAGCACATTAAGAAGATTGGGCTTATCTGAAATAGATATAGAAAAAGAACTTATAAAGATGGGTTTTTAATGATGATGATTTTAATTAAATTTGTTATAATATATTTATGGAAAAAGTAATTATTAATAACCAAGAGTTGTTTAGTACATTGTGGTGCATAGGATGGCTTTTTTCGATAGGCTTTTTGAGACTATCGTTTTGGAAAGGCGTTCTAGCATTATTTATCTGGCCTTACTTTTTGGGTGTAAAGTTCCGTAAGGAATAACAATTTGGACCAATCTCATTTAGAGAGAATCCTCACAAGTGCAAGTTCGAGGGGCAATTCTGAGACGAATGCCCTATCTATGTCGTTATAAGCTTCTAGAAGGATAGAAAGAGCTGTGGAGCGAAGAATGCCCTCTTTGTCGCTTTTAACTAGGCCTTTTAAGAATTCCAAATCCTCTTCCCCTAAATCCCCTGCCATTTCTTTTTCTAATTTAGGTGCGTATTTTAAAATCACAGCCATGCGAAATTTTTCAATAATAAGTTTTGCATAAAGCTTCATATCTAAATTTTCAGCTGCAGCTTTTCTTACTGTTAAGATTCCATTTTCTAAATTCTTCTCGGCTATAGCGGAGATAAAATCATTTACTAATATTGTCTTCGGTGCGCCAGTGATTTTCTCTACATCTTCCCTTTTTATTTTATTTATTTTTTTGCCCTTTAAGTCAACAGAGAAATTTAAAACTTTTTGCAAAGTCCCTAAGGCATCACGGAATGATCCGTCTCCCAAAATCGCAATAAGCTCAGCTGTTCCACTTTCTAATTCATAACCTTCCTTTTTTGCGACATCTGTAACCATTTTTTTAGAAGCAATGTCTGATGCTTTTCTAAATGTAAATACCTGACAACGAGAAATGATGGTTTCTGGTACTTTATGGACTTCAGTCGTAGCCAAAATGAAGATGACATGCTTTGGTGGCTCCTCTAAAGTTTTTAATAATGCCCCCCAGGCGTCTTTTGAGAGCATATGAACCTCATCTATGATGTAAACCTTGTATTTTGAGTCAAAAGGAAGGACACGAGCTCCATCACGAAGCTCTCTGATATCTTCTATCCCTCTATTTGAAGCAGCATCTATTTCATAAAGATCATTAACGGATACGCCTATTTCTTTAGCGAAAATTCTAGCGACAGAAGTTTTCCCAGTACCGCGTGAACCGACAAAAAGATAAGCGTGCGAAACTTTGTTTGTTTCTACAGAGCTTTCTAATACATTCACTATATGATCCTGACCAATGACTTCCTTGAAGCTCTGAGGCCTATATTTACGATACAATGCCAAATCGTGCATAGTATGATTATACTATATAGTTTTTAAAAAATCATTTATAATTTTTTCCACTTCTTTAGCATTTTGAGTTTCCATTAGTTTTGTGCGTAATTCTTTTGCTCCCTCGAAACCATTCACATACGCTTTGAAATGTTTTTTCATAACTGCAAAATTTTTATGTTTAGGTTTTAAAAGTTCTTTTTCAAAAATTTGGGTGTGCTCTATTAAAATTTCTAACTTTTCTCTAACTAAACTAGGAGAACTGCGTTTAGTGAAAAACCACGGATTACCAAAAACTCCACGACCGATCATTACCCCATCGCAACTATATTGTGATGCTTTACTTTCTGCATCGTTTAAATCTGTGATATCTCCATTACCAATTATTAAAATCTCTGGGTTTATTTTATTTCGTAATTGAACTATTCTTTTCATTAAATCCCAATGAGCTTCGACAAGTGATAATTCTTTAACAGTACGTAAGTGGATAGTTAGGGCAGAAATATCTTCTTTTAATAATTCCCCTATCCAATTATCTATTTCTTCTTTATTAAAACCGATTCTTGTTTTAACTGATAAAGGAATATGTGCTCCAGAAGACCTTATGCCTCTTTGAGCTGCTTGTATGATTTCTCTAGCAAGTTTCGGAGTCTTTATTAAAGCTCCTCCGGCCCCCTGAGCTACGACTGACTTATCTGGGCAACCCATATTTATATCTATTCCATCAAAACCAAGACTTGCAATATAACTACAAGCTTTTTCCATATTTTCAGGATTAGCACCAAAAACTTGAGCTACGATTGGTCTTTCAGATTCTGAAAATTTTAATATGTGAGATAGCTTTTTTTTAGCGAGTTTATTACATAATCCATCAGCTGCCACAAATTCAGTCCAAAAAACGACTTTGTTTTTGTTTTCTCTATTCTTGCTATACTTAGCTAATATGCGACGAAAAGCTATATCAGTGACATCTGACATTGGCGCAAGGCAGAAAAATGGTTTTTCGAGTTTTTCCCAGAAGTTCATTATCTGAATTTGTAATATACCTTATTCCCGAACCGAAGGTCAATGTATAGAAGTGAGGAATATTTATTTTTAAAATCAGTTTGCAGTGGTTCAGTGGTAAGTACTGATTGTAGGTTTTCTGCTATTTGTGTAAAATCAGCATCAGCTTTTAAAGCAATAAATGGACCTAGCTGGGTTGTTGTGGAAGAAAGAAATATTTTTATATCACCAGTATCATCCACAAAAAATACGGCGGGTTTTATGCCCATTTTTTGAAGTGTTTCTTTTAAAGAAATTAATTTTGAAAAATTTGGTTCAAAAAAATAAGAATCAGCTTTTCCATAAAACTTTAGATAAACTTCACCTGAAAAATATGGAGCTTCATCAAAGATATAACCATCTTGGTCCATAAAATAACACTTTTGATTACTACTATCTAATTCAGCAGGAGCAATACCACAATATGTATATAATGCTGTTCTTTCATCTAAGGAAATATTTAATGTTTGAAAGTTTTGAACACTTAAAGAAATATTTTTCAATCTTTTAAAATTATTTGCTAGTTCCCTCTTTACCTCTCCTACAGGATAAAGTAAAAAATTTGATTTTGGAAAAATCCAAAGATAATTTCCAGAGATCTTTTGCTTTACTAAATCTTCTATCGCTTTAGTTTCCACAACTTTATTTCCCGATATTTGGATATTATTAATATTTATTTTTTGCCATTTGGAAAGAAAAGATAAACCAACCAAGATTAAAATGAATATTAATATTAAAGACAATATTTTTTTTAATAAAACTTGTTGCCTTTTCTTTTTTAATTCATGAAGACGTGGAGAATCTAAAACGCTTTTTTGCATTCTATTTATTGGCTATTTTATAAATTCTTTTCCACCCATATATTTCCTTAGTACTTCAGGAATTTTGATTGAACCATCAGCTTGTTGATAGTTCTCTAAAATAGCAGCTGGGAGTCTAGATGTAGCACAGGCAGTATTGTTTAGTGAATGAATATATTTTGATTTTCCATCTTGATCTTTATATTTAATATTTAATCTGCGTGTTTGAAAATCATGAAAATATGAAGAAGAATGCGTTTCCCGGTATTTATTCTGAGAAGGCATCCAAGCTTCTATATCATATTTCTTTACTTGACCTAAGCCTAGATCACCCCCACAATTAACAACAATACGATAAGGAATACCTAATTCTTGCATTAAATGCTCAACATGAGAGGTTATCTCTTCGTGTAATTTTGCTGATTCTTCATGAGAAGCCTCACATAACAAAACCTGTTCAAGCTTAAAAAATTCATGCACTCTTATTAAACCTTTTACATCTTTACCATGTGCTCCAGCTTCACGTCTAAAACATGGAGAAAAGGCAATAAATTTTTTCGGCAATGATTCTTTTGGCAAGACTTCACCTGAATAATAAGACATCATTGCGACTTCAGCTGTACCAGCAAGGTATTCACCATCTTGGGTTTTATATAAATCATCTTCGCCACCAGGTATATATCCTGTACCCATTAATGTTTCCTTTCTTACAAGTGATGGCACTATCATTGGAGTGTATCCTTGATTCACAAAATAATCTAAAAAATACTGCCAAAGTGCAAAGAATAATAATGCTCCATCATTTTTCATAAAATATCCACGAAAGCCTGAAACTTTAGCGCCTCTCTCAAAATCAGCTAGATCAAGACTTTCAACAATAGCAATATGATCTTTTGGGGTAAAATTAAACACGGGTTTTTCTCCCCAAGATTTTACTTCGAGGTTTTCTTCATCACTTTTTCCATCTGGAACAGAAATATCTGGAACATTTGGAACTTGGAGCATCACTTTCTGCCACTCTTCTATGGTTGCTTTTAGTTTTTCTTCTTTAGATTTAATATCTTCT
Organism: Minisyncoccota bacterium; assembly: GCA_041667145.1. GTDB lineage: Bacteria > Patescibacteriota > Minisyncoccia > Phycocordibacterales > UBA9973 > UBA9973. Next base: position 156,549 of record JBAYFP010000001.1, on the reverse strand, counting down.
TTTACGGAACGCATTTCTTCAATGAGCTGCATTCTTTTGGTTGAATCTTTTTCAGTAGCTATGTCATTTGAAACTTTATTAACTTCCCCTCTTAAGTCTTCGACTTCTTTGAGTTGTTTTAATCGTTCATCATCAAGCGTAATGAGTTTATCAATATCAATCTCTATGCGTTTCTTTTTCGCGCCTTTTTGCACAATGTCTTTATTTTCACGAATGAATTTTATATCTAACATATTTTTATTATATACCAAAGCTGGTATAATGAAAAGCGTGGAAATAAAAAAATTACCAAAAAATGAATTTCCTAAACAACTTTTAGAAATACCACAACCACCAGAAGACCTCTGGATTATAGGTGATCTTCCTGAAGAAGATCTTATTTATTTATGTGTAGTTGGCTCACGTAAATTTACTTCTTATGGGAAGGATGCCTGCGAAAAAATAATTGCAGGACTTAAAGGCTATCCGATAGCTATAGTTTCTGGTTTTGCTATCGGTATTGATACAATAGCTCATAAAAAAGCGATGCAAATCGGTCTTCGAACTCTTGTATTCCCCGGATCAGGGCTTTCTCCCGAAGCAATGTACCCAAAAACTAACGTTAAAATAATGAAAGAAATTGTAGACAATGGTGGATGTTTAATTTCAGAATTTGAACCTGATTTTAAAGCCACTCAATGGAGCTTTCCTATGCGCAATCGTCTTATGGCAGGTATTTCTAAATCTGTGCTCATTATAGAGGCTGAAGAGAGATCCGGGACACTTATCACTGCCAGACTTGCTACCGAATATAATAGAGACGTACTCGTCGTACCGGGATCAATTTTTTCTTCATCTTCAAAAGGCACAAATAAATTAATTCATCAAGGGGCTACACCTGTGACCTGTGCCGAGGATGTATTAGAGGCCTTGGGGTTTGAAAAGAAAAAAGATGAAAATAAACAAGCTTCTCTGTTTGATGAACTATCAATGGAAGAAAAGAAAGTAGTGGGTCTTCTTAGAGAACCCGTACCGCGTGATGACCTGATTCGAGCAATGAAAATGCCTACAGCCAATGCAAATGCTATACTCTCAGTGATGGAAATAAAAGAATTAATTAAAGAAGAAATGGGTGAGATAAAATTAACTTAGTTTGCAAAAAAAATATGTTTCGTGTAATACTTAGGAAATATGAAACTTTTAATTGTAGAATCACCATCAAAAGCAAAGACTATTGAAAAATATTTAGAAGGTGCGTACACAGTACGTGCTTCTATTGGACATATTCGTGATTTACCAAAATCAAATAAAATAGCTATCGATATAGAAGGTGGATTTATACCACATTACGAAATTTCTAAAGGTAAAGAAAAAGTTGTCCATGAACTTCAATCTCTCGGAGAAAAAGCAAATGAAATACTTTTAGCAACAGACCCTGATCGTGAAGGAGAAGCTATCGCTTGGCATATTGAAGAATTATTAAAGAAAAGCAAAAGAATAAAAGCCCCTATAAAAAGGGTAGTTTTTTATGAAATTACTAAAGACGCTGTGGAAGAAGCTTTAAAGCACCCTCGTGATATAGATACAAACCTAAGAAAAGCCCAAGAAGCAAGACGAGTACTCGATAGACTCGTAGGATATGATCTTTCAGGTCTTATTTGGAAAAAAGTACGTTATGGACTTTCAGCTGGAAGAGTTCAATCCCCTGCGCTTCGTATCATAATGGAACGTGAACGAGAAATTCGTGCATTTATTCCTGAAAAATATTGGAAACTTTTAGGACTTTTTGAAACCTCCCACCACCCCGCCTTAAAAGGCACCCCTCCTCAGGCAGGAGGGGAAAAAATTACTCTTGTTTGTGTAGAAGAACCAAGAGATGAAAAATTAGTTGAAAAAATTCTCGAATTGGGTAAAAAAGAAGATTGGATAGTGAAAGAAGTAAAAGAATCAGAACAAAAAAGAGTTCCTCGTGCACCTTTCACTACTTCTACATTACAACAAACAGCAAGCTCACGACTTGGCTACTCCCCTTCAAGAACTATGCAAATAGCGCAGAAACTATACGAAGCAGGACACATCACATATATGCGAACAGATAGTACAAATTTATCTGCTGTCGCTCAAGCTCAAATAGTTTCTCTTGTAGAAAAAAAATATGGTAGTAAGTATGCACAAGCTAGAATTTATAAAACTAAATCAAAAAATGCTCAGGAGGCACATGAGGCTATTCGTCCTACCCATATAGAAAATCTTCAAGCTGGGACAGAGGAGCAGCAAAGACTTTATAGATTAATTTGGGAACGTACAGTATCTTCACAAATGTCTGATGCAAAATTATTAAAGACGAAAATAAGTGCAAACATAACCCCAGACGTTGGACGTCTGGAAGCCGATACAGAATCCAGACGTCCAACGTCTCAGGAGTTCAAATTCCCTGATTTCTCTGCTACTGGCTCAAGAATTTTATTTACTGGTTGGCTTCTAGTAGATAAAGATAGTGTTGGAGAAGATATCGAATTACCCGAAGTAAAAGAAGGAGAAAAATTAAAATTATTAAATCTTATTAAAGAAGAAAAATTTACTGAACCACCAAATAGATATAGTGAAGCTGGATTGATTAAAGAACTTGAATCAAGAGACATAGGCCGACCTTCCACCTACGCATCTATAATGAAAACCTTGGAGGATAGAGAATATGTAAGAAAGGAAAATAAGACTCTCTTTCCCACCGACGTCGGTGAAGTCGTATCTGATTTCTTGGAAAAAAACTTTGCAAATTATATTTCTGATACTTTTACCGCAGAGATGGAAGATGAACTTGATCAAATTTCTAGAGGAGAACGTGAATATGAAAAAACTCTTAAAGATTTTTATGGTCCTTTTTCAAAAGAAGTAAAAATAAAAGAAAAATTAGAAAAAGCAACAAATTTAGGTGACGCACCAGAAAATATTAAATGTCCTAAATGTGGTAGTAGTATGATCATCAAGCTTTCCCGTGGAGGTAAATTTTATTCCTGTTCTAAATATCCTGATTGCGATGGAGCATTAAGATTAGACGGCACAGAACTTGAAGGCCCAAAGGAAACTGGCGAAATGTGTCCAGAATGTGGAGAAAAAAAGGGAAAATCTGGTGGTGGAAAACTTATAATCAAACAAAGACGTGACGGTACAGGTACTTTTATCTCCTGTTCACGTTATCCGAAGTGTAAATTCATAAAGAAAGATGAGGCAGAAGAAGCGAGAAAAAGAACTGGTGTGATTTGTCCTCTATGTAAAAAAGGAGATATCTCTGAAAGACGTGGAAGATTTGGCATATTTTATTCCTGCTCAAATTATCCTGATTGTAAATTTGCTATCAAAGCAAAACCTACAGGTAAAATTTGTGATAAATGTGGTTCCTTGATGATGGAAGGTACAAAAACAATTCCTGAAAGATGTAGTAATAATAAATGTCCCAATAATCGTCCTGACAAACTAAATAAAATAAAATAAAAAGGTGCTATAATATTATTATGGCAGACTTGCAAGAAATATTTAATCTAATAGTAGAAAAACTCAGTAAAAAAGATGAAGAGCTAATAAGAAAGGCTTATAAGTTTGCAAAGCGTGCGCATGAAGGACAGAAAAGAATGAGTGGAGACCCATATTTTATTCATGTTTTTGAAACTGCTAAGACATTGGCCAAACTCAGAATGGATACAGAAACTATAGTTGCTGGGCTGTTGCACGATGTTTTAGAAGATACAAAAATAACAGAAGAAGAACTAAAAAAAGAATTTGGAGAAGAAATAGTTTTTTTAGTAAATGGGGTCACAAAGCTCGGAACTCTAAAATATCGTGGACACGAAAGACATATAGAAAGTTTAAGAAAATTTTTCGTAGCAATGACGAATGACCTACGTGTAGTTATCATCAAATTTGCTGATAGATTGCACAATCTTCATACATTAGAACATATAAGAGAAGATAAAAGAGAAAGAATAGCGGTAGAATCCATTGAAGTCTATGCTCCTCTTGCCAATCGTCTTGGAATGGGAAAACTTAAAGGTGAAATAGAAGATGCTGCTTTTCCTTATGCTTATCCCAAAGAATATGCACAAGTAGAAGAAATTCTAAAACAAAAACAAGGACGATATGAAGAATATTTAGAAGAAGTATCAAAAGAACTTCAAAAAGAATTGTCTAAAAATAAAATAAAAGTTTCTGAAATAAATTATAGACTTAAGCATAAATATAGTCTTTGGAAAAAGTTAGTAAAACATGGGATGGAAATAGATAAAATACATGACATAGTAGCACTTCGTGTCGTCGTAGAAAATGTCGAAGAATGTTATAGAGTCCTTGGAATAATTCATTCCATTTGGAAACCATTACCAGGACGAATCAAAGACTATATAGCAGTGCCTAAGCCTAACGGATATCGTTCAATCCACACATCGATCTTTACTGGTTCAGGAGGAGTAGCAGAGATTCAAATACGAACAAAACAAATGCATGCTGAAGCAGCTTATGGTATAGCTGCACATTTCACTTACAAAGAAGGCATGGGTAAAGAAGATAAACGTCAGGAAAATGAACAGTTTAAATGGATTGAAGAATTGAAAAATTTTAATTACGAATTAGACGACCCAAAAAATTATTTGGAACATCTAAAGACTGATTTCTTTAATGACCGTATTTTTATTTTCACACCAATGGGCGACGTTGTCGACTTACCTGAAGATTCTAGTCCAATAGATTTTGCCTATTCGATACATTCCGATATAGGCAATCATATTTTTGGCGCAAAAGTTAATGGTAAAATTGCTCCAATCCTTTCAAAGTTAAAGAATGGAGATATCATAGAAATAATTACTAAAAAAGATTCTCATCCATCTTCTAAATGGCTTGAATTTGCTAAAACAAATTCTGCAAGAAAAAATATAAGATCCTATTTAGAAAAGAATAGTTTACTTTCTAAACTTAAATCCTTTGGTCGTAATTAAACACTAAAATTAGAGATGTCGTAAAGCTTACTATCATCCTCTTTTACCTCTTCTTTTGTTCTGTCATCTAAGGGAGTTTCTTCTTCCAAATGTGGAACGTCTGGGAGTTCAGTATTTTTCGCAATGTAGTTCTCTAACATTTCTCCTGGTTTCTTTTCAATATTTCCTTTATTTATCAGATCTAAAATAGTTCTCAAATCTTCATTCGAAAAGAAATCAATTTTAATTTGTCCGCCCAATTCATGTCTATCTATATGTACACGAGTACCAAGCTTATCTTGGAATTCTCCTTCAAGCTCCATTATCTCAGGATCCGGCATTAATTCTTTTTTACGTACACGGTCAAAAGCTATTTTCCTTGCGAGCCCTTCTGCTTCGCGTACAGTTATTTTCTTATAAAGAATCTCCTTAAATAAAACCATTTGTTCTTCCTTGTGGTCTACAAGCATTAAGATCGGTCTCGTGTGACCTTCAGTAATTTTCCCTTCTGACAAAGCATTCAATATTTCCTCTGGTAAGGATAAAATACGTAAAGAATTTGAAACATATTCCCTACTTCTACCCATTTTTTTAGCAATTTCATTGTGAGTAAATTTAAATTCACTTGAAAGACGAAAAAAGGCACGAGCACGATCTACAACGTTTAAATCTTCTCGCTGTAAATTTTCAATAATAGCGAGTTCGAGCTTCATCATCGAAGTATCTCCCTCACGGATTATGACTGGTACCTGAGATACTCCTGCTATCTTTGCAGCACGAAGTCTGCGTTCACCAGCAATCAATTCATATTCTGTACTAAGACCTCCTCCTTCTTTTTCTACCTCTACTCTAGAAACGGTAAGAGGCTGAAGTACTCCATATTGTTTTATAGAGTCAGCTAAATCTCGCAAACGAGCTTCATCAAAATCTCGTCTTGGTTGAAATGGATTTGGTTTTACTTTATCTGTATCAATCCAAAAAATTGAATTGGAATATAAATTGGACATGGATCTATTTTAACACAAACACAATATTTAAGTAATTGATTTTATTGCATTTTTTGTGTAAAATGTGTTAATTACTAATTTATAAGAGACTGCCCAGGTGGCGGAATTGGTAGACGCGATAGACTCAAAATCTATTGATGGCAACATCATGAGAGTTCGATTCTCTCCCTGGGCACAGAATATTTTATGAAAAAAGACAAAAAAATTGATAATACTGTACTTGATTTCAAGGTAAATGGTGGAAAAAAGTTAAGTGGAACTATTAAAACAAACTTTTCTAAAAATGGTTCTGTTGGTCTTCTTTGTGCTTCACTTCTTAATAAAGGCACAACGACACTACATGGTATCGCTCGTATTGAAGAAGTGTATAGAGTTATTGAAATCATGGAAAGTATTGGTACTAAAATAGAGTGGAAAGATCAAAATACCGTGTTCATTACTCCACCTAGAATATTTAATTTAAAAAATATAAATGTTGAATCAGCAATTAAAACACGTTCTATCGTAATGTTGATGGGGCCAATGATTCACTTCTTAAAATCGTTTTCATTACCGCACGCCGAAGGATGTAACCTAGGGAAACGTACTATCGCTGCCCATACTTATGCCTTAGAAAAACTTGGAGTAAAAATCAAAACAACCACTGCAAGTTATGAAATAAAATCGCCTAAGTTAAAACCATCTGAGATAGTTATGTATGAATCAGGAGATACTGCTTGTGAAAATGTCTTGACTGCATCTGCTTTGATAGAAGGTAAAACTATCATATCTTTTGCCAGTGCAAACTATATGGTTCAAGAAGTATGTTTTTTCCTTGAAAAATTAGGAGTAAAAATCGATGGTATAGGCACCTCTACCTTAACAGTTCATGGAATAAAAGAGATAAATAAAGATGTTGAATACTGGAATAGCGAAGACCCTATAGAATCAATGATGTTTATTTCAGCATGTATCATCACAGATTCTAAACTTACAATAACTCGTTGCCCGATTGATTTTCTTTCACTTGAACTCGAAAAGCTAAAAAGAATGAATTTAAAATTTAAAATTCTCAAAAAATATTATTCCTACAATGGACGCACGAAGCTTGCAGATATAGAAATTTTTCCAAGTAAATTAAAAGCACTTGCTGATAAAATACATTCCAACCCATATCCCGGAATAAATATAGACAATCTTCCATTTTTTGTACCTATAGCTATTCGAGCAAAAGGTCAAACAATGATCCATGATTGGGTATATGAAAACCGCGCCATATATTTTACTGAATTAAACAGACTAGGAGCAAATATTTCATTGGCAGATCCACATAGAGTCTATATAACTGGAGGAACTAAATTACGACCTGCACAGGTAGTTTGCCCACCTGCTCTCAGGCCGTCTATGGTAATCCTCATTTCTATGCTTGCTGCCCCAGGTACATCAATTTTACGCAATGTATACATGATAAATCGTGGTTATGAAGAGATAGCTAAGCGTTTGAATTCTATTGGAGCAGATATTGAAATACTAAAATAACAAGTAGATGCAAAAATCTAAGATTATTGTCATATTAGGACCCACAGCCACTGGAAAGAGTGATTTAGCTGTTAAAATTGCCCAAAAAATTGACGGCGAAATCATTTCTGCTGATTCTAGGCAAGTTTATAAAAGCTTAAATATAGGAACTGGTAAAATTACAATAAAAGAAATGCAAGGTATTCCTCATCATCTACTTGATGTAGAAAATCCAAAAAATAAATTTACAGTTGTTAAATATCAAAAAAAAGCTATCTACGCTATAGCTGAGATAGTAAAAAGAGGTAAAATTCCAATAATTTGTGGAGGTACTGGATTTTATATTGATGCTGTGACAAAAGGAATAATTTTCCCTGAAGTTTTACCAAATCAAAAACTAAGAAAATTTCTTGAAAAAAAATCAGTACTGGAACTTTTTAAAATATTAAAAAAACTTGATAAAAATAGAGCAAAGGATATCAAAGTAAAAAACGAACTAAATAATAAAGTAAGACTAATCAGAGCAATCGAAATAGCAAAATCTATAGGTAAAACTCCCCGAACCACGGAGGCAACGCCTCCGTATAAGTTTATTAAGATTGGCTTGTATCTACCACAAGATAAATTAAAAAATAGAATAGAAAAAAGAGTTAAAGAAATGTTTAAAGTGGGACTATTAAATGAAATAAAAAAACTAAAAAAATCTGGAATATCTCAAAAAAGATTAAAAGAATTAGGTTTTGAATACGACTCCCCTACTTATGAAAAAGTAGTAAAAGAAACTATAAAATATACAAAAAGACAAATGACTTGGTTTAAACGAGACAAAGAAATAAAATGGTTTGACGCATCCAAAAAAATTAATCTAAATAAAATTATCTCTTTGTAAAAGCTTCCTTAGGAGAAAGACCCGCTGCCCGATGTGCTGGCCACCAGCCAGAAAAGAAACCTATTATCACTGAAACAACTAAAATAAGAAAAACAAACCACCAAGGAATTATAAAAAGTTCTATGGCATTTCCACCAAATCTTGTCGATAAAAGACTCAGCAAAAGATTGAGAATCTTACCTCCACCAATACCTATGATGATACCACCCAATCCACCAAGGAAACCCATAAACGAAGCTTCCACTAAGAAAAGATTACGTACATCATAATCTGTAGCACCTAAGGATTTCAAAATTCCAACTTCATAAATACGTTCCAGAAAACCTACAAGCATAGTATTGAACATTCCAATTGCTGAAACGACAAGTGCTGTCACACCAAAAACTCCTAATATCATAGTAATAATATTCGTAATTTTACGAGCTTGAGTAACTAGATCAATACGTGCTGACACTAAAAATCCTTCACTAATCAATTTATCACGAAGACTTTCTAATATATCTACATTTTTTGCCTTAACGAGTGCCCTACGATAAGACGGGGGTGTTTCAGAAAATGCATCTGCATATACTATGGCAGTCGGAGCCATAGTATCGTCTACTATAATCCCTTTAAGCGGAACTGGTATAGAGGAGATTATTTTTTCAGTAAAGTTTATATCTTCACTAGGATAAGAAACTTTTAGATCAAATATTTTATTTAAAGATACCTGATCTGCTACTAGACCCAACGCTGTTAACGTTTGATTTGAAACCACCACACCTGTACCTTCTCCTATAGTTTTTCCAATATTGGGTGTTAATCCAGTAAGTCTAAAATAAGCAGGATCAACGATAAGTGTATTAATTAAAAGGCTTGAGGTACCAGGGGTACTAATTTCACCTGGAAATTCAGCGATTGGGCTCACTTCAGCAATATCTGGATAAGTTTTTAAATTATCTAAAACAGATTTTTTGATTAACATATTACTTTCAGTCGGATATGATATTTCCATTGTTATCAATGAATCTTCAGTCGTCATTAATTTACCAATCAATATATATTGGAGTCCATACCCGAGAGAAACCAACAATAACACTGCAGCAATACCAATAGACATGCCAATAATAGTTAAAAAAGCTCTCTGCGGTTTAGTACGGAAAGACCTAAGAGAAAGCGTCACTAGCTCATGAAATTTTAATTGTTTATTAAACATGTTATTAAATTATAATTTTTTTAGAAAATTAGTTGCGTCTGTATCTTTACTGATTTCTTTCTCCCCACTTATATTAACATTAATTTTATCATTTGGAACGCCTTCTAATAACAACTCTAATTTCTCTGCTAAAATTTGTGCTGCCCTAAAAGAAAGTCCTACGCCAAATTTATTACTAGAGAGATCTAATAGTTGAACAACTTTTTCTCTCGAAATATAATTTCTAATCCTATCGGAAATAACTTGATCAAGTGCTAAAATTTGCGAAGCATTTAATTCGCCAGTATATCCTTCAATAAGCCATTGTCGAACATTTTTAATTTCATCAAAAATAGCTGCTTCAGGAGTTTTTTCTATAAGTTCACAAATACTGCTAATACTATGTTTTTTATCTATAACTTCTTCTAAATATTCTGTCACTCGTTCTGCTTTCTTTTTCCACAAACCTACTCCACCATCCTTAAATGGTTTATTTATCAATTCATGAAATTCTTTCTTATCAATTTTATTAGAAAATCGTTCATTTACAAATAATTCAAAACGACTTATTTCATCTAGTGAATATCCGCGTAATAAAAAGTTTGCAAGTAAGTGTGCAGAAATACTTTCTGCATTTGCATCCCCTCCTTTAGAATCTTTTCCTTTATCTTCTCCATTCGAAGAAGATAATTGTTTATTCAAACGACTAGCGATAGATTGTGCTATCGTCTCTGGAGTAGTTTTTTCTATCTCCGTAATAGTACCATCTTTCATATGGTAAATAGTTTTAACGTCACGAAGACTCCAAGCCTCATGCGTCACCATTATGATAGTTCGTCCATCTTTTTCGTTTAATTCCTTTAAGAATTCCAAAACTTTTTTAGCGTTTATAGAGTCTAGGTTACCCAATGGCTCATCGGCAATAATTATCGGCGGATCATTCGCAAGAGCACGAGCGATACCTACTCTTTGTTGTTGTCCTCCTGAAAGCTCTGAGGGAAAACGATCCTGTAAATCGAGAAGATCCAAACGTTTTAGTAATTTTAATGCTTCTTTATCAGCTTTTTCAGATGATATACCTACAAAAAGCATCGGTAACGCAACATTTTTTAATACAGTTAAAGAAGGAACTAAATTGAACTGTTGAAAGACTATTCCTATACCGGTTTGTCTAAATATGGCGAGTTCTTGGTTTGTAAGTGGAGATATATCTCTGCCATTAATTAAAATTGATCCTTCCTGGAAACGATCAATACCGGAAATAGCATAAAGTATGGTCGTTTTACCACAACCAGACGGACCGAAAAAGGCGACATAATCTCCTTTCTTTATTTCAATGGTAATGTTTTTTAAAGCTTTTAGTTCAGTCGTTTTTCCTTTTTCATACCAAAGACTTACATTGTTTAATTTAATGATTGGTTGTTCCATGTATTTGATCTGTAAAAGAAATTATCTCTTTAGGCATAAGTTCACCCTTTATTAAATATCCGTCTACACCTAGTTTCATTACTGCTTCTTCTAATGCTTGATATTTTTGTCCAGAATAAATAATAATATTTATATTGGAAAAAACTTTACTTTCTTTTATTTTACCGATAAATTCCAAAGAACGATTTACTTGTTCTGTAGAAACATTCCCTTTCTTTTTTGTAGAAGATAAGAAAATATCTAAAAACATTATGTCTGGTCTCGTTTTCTCATCTTCTATTATTTTTTCAGCCTCCTCTAAGGAAGAAGCCATCTCTACATCATAAGCATCACATTTTCCATGCATCCAAAAAATATCACGGAAAAATATACGCATCATTTCATCATCATCCACCAACAATATTTTTCTTTTCTTTTTTTCTTCTTCCATTTTTACCTTTTAAATATTTAACTTAATTAATAATCTTGTTTTATCTCGACTTTTAGATATTACTGCACATTTTTCAAGAAATTAAACGTCTCGTCAAAATTCTTGAAGATTATGTCAACAATGGATTCATTTGGTCTTGGTGTGATGATGGTTCGAATAGGAAGCGTATTGATATTATTAGCATTGTCTCTCGAAGCTATCTGGAATCTATAAACTGTACCCGGTCTTAATGTAGTCAAGATAATGACATGGTTTATTGATAGCTCGCTATTTTCTTGTTTATTGGCAAGTGCTTTATCAGGTGACCCAGAACCTTCTTCATAATAAACAATAGAGGTGGATGGCTCATCTGTAGTCCATGATACTATCGTCTGAGTCTTATCAGTACGTCCTAATACTAATGCACTATCAAGTTTAAAATTAGAGATGACCGGAGGAACAGTATCTGTAAGTGTATTTACTGTTAGAGTCTCAGATCCCTCTACTAGATTGCCTATATCATTGTATCCTGAAACATCTACCGTGTATGAGGTACCAGGGGTAAGATTTTCTATTTTTACAGAATGTGAAGTATTTTTTGCGTCATCAGATATTCTTCCTGTTTTATTTGTTTTCAAATCTTTGTATTCTACTATTGAAGAAGTAGGGCCATCAGTAACCCATACTATTGTAAACGAATCATTTTTACGTTCCGTAATCGTTGCTTTTATTTTCGATGGTTTAGTTGTAAAAGTTACATCTACTGATTTACCTATGACTTGAGGAAGAGAGTACGCCTTCGCCATCACGTGATATTTTGTATTAGGTTTCAATCCAATAAGAGATAACGTATGGTCTAAGCTTTTTTCAGTTGTATCCGTTATTTCCCCTTCATATGGATTTTCTTTTGTAATGTCATAAGTAGCATCGGAACTATAATTTACTACTGGATATGTTTTTATATTTGTCTTGAAGGTAATAGTGGCAGTATTTTCAGTAATATTAGTTATAGCCGGTAGGTCAATAAAAGGAGGCACAAGCGAAGGCAAAATCGATTCAATTGTGGCTTCTATTTCTTTTTGAAATTGCTCAATATTTTCTATCTTCTGAAGTTCAGCGAGTTTTTCAGTTAAGAATTTCGTTTTAAAAGTCTGATTGTCTCCAGTACCAATATTACTATATCTATCGATAACTTTTATCTTAAAATTATAATCAGTACCCATAGTAAGACCATTGAGAACTATTTTATGAGTAGTGCTCCAAATAAAATCACCTTCATTTTTACCATATTTTGTATCTTTCCCATAATCGACACCCCCCACAGTTTCTTTATCTGTATTGAAACTGATCGTTGCTCCAAAGGCATTCACATCTACAATATCAACATTTGATATAACAGGAATATCAGAACTCTGATTCTTTAATCTAGCCTTATTTTCTTCATTTTCTTTCATTAATGCATCATAGATCTCTTGTAGAACTCCTATAACATTACCCCCTCCAGTTGTTAGTTGTCTATCAGTCGTAAAATTCCCTTCATCAGAGGTAGCAGTATTCCCCTGTGTATCTGTAGATTCGACTACATAATAATATTTAGTAGTTTTCCTCAAATCTTCAATAGTAGCGACATGATTAGTGACTAATGCTCCAGACAATGGGACAACATCAGTATAAGTGTATGACCCACCATCTTCTACGCTCTCTGTACTATAACCTATCCGCCCATCGGCTTGCTCATTTGTCGTCCATATTATTGCCACTCCAGAATATGTAATGATTGGTATTTGAATATTAGAAATAATTGGAGCAGTTTCATCTAATCCAGTAGTAAACATAAAATATATTTCTTCAGTACTTGTATCTGGATCAGGATTGTCTGTTTTTTCTCCAATATATTCATTAGCATCAACAGAATAAACTTTAAAATAATAATTCCTTTCTGGTGTAAGTCCACTTAAAGTTACTGTGTGATCTGTCACAAGTTCATCATCATTGACAGTAATAGAGCCACTTAAATCTGAATTAGTCGAATATACGACATAAGAACTTGAAACAACATCAGCTGTGGTCCATGTTATTACAGCAGTTGTATCAGTCACACTTTGAACACTTACACTAGTCACCACAGGACTAGGACTTGTCGTAAATTGACCCGTAGAAGTAATAGCTTCACTCAATTCATTCGTAGAAGTTGTTTTATAGAAATAAGTCGTACTTGGTAATAAATTACTTAGATAAATACGATGACTCGTAACTCTATCTGAATTACTTTTTGATAAATTATATACACCTTCAGTCGTTCCATATTCTATAAGAGAATCAGAATAATCATCAGTATTCCAAGTGATAACAGCACTGGTAGATTTGACAGTAGGTTCAATAACAGTATCACTAAGATCTAGAATACTTAAAATTCCATCTTGGGAAGAATCATTCTGACTGGATATAGGTCCTAGAGAAGAAGTTTGATTGTCATGAATTAATACCTTGAATTCTACTTTAGAAAAGACATTACCTTTTAACCCTGTTTCATCCTCTGTATTCCATACTATTGATTCTGCTTCTCCAGAAATTATTGAGGAATTACTATTTATAGCTATAGGGATAGTATTATTTGCAAATATCCAAACAGGAGCTCCTGTAGAGAAAGTAGAATTTGTTCTAGTCGTTCTACCAGAAGTAGATAAATTAGGCCAAGTACCTCGTGTCAAACCTTCTAAAACATTTCCACTTATAGAGGTATATTTTATAACTTCATTATTAACTAAAATATAACCAGAGGATTTTAATTTTGATGTATCAGAAAGTGTTAAGGTATCTTCAGATTCAGAAAAAGAATCTTCAGGTAATGTAATTCCTATATTGTAGAATAAATATCCTTCATAAAATAGATCAATCTTTTTTGATAATGAAGTATCAGTTAAAAGATAATTAACTGTCACATTTTTATCTGATCCCTGAATCGGAACAACATTTTCTACTTTTGGAGCTTTTAAAACAGTCCCTCCACCACCTTCATCATAATCCTGAAATCCATTTGCTCGAACGAGAATAGTATCTGATCTCATAGAAACATTACCATTAGTACCGATTATCCCTATACGATATTTATAAAAATTATCTGGCGTTAAACTTTTATCATCATAACTATCAGTACTAACATTGTTGAGAGCTGTACTAGAGATAGATGTGTAACCATTACCAATGTAATTAATATTATTTCTAGATGTTTTATATTCTAATTTATAAGAAGAAAACCCACTAGAACTCACTGCCTGCCAATCCATATGCATTTGATGATAAGCAGGTGTTGATGAAACATTCGATGTATCAGTGACAGTAAATAACTTAGTAGGAATCGGATCTTGGGTAGAGGTAGTAATTTCAGATCCAATATTTCCGTATGCATCTCTAAACTGATATTTCAAACTTCTTGCTATGATATTAGAATCAAAAGTCCAAGGTAAAGTTGTACTAGTCGTTATAGATTTCCAAACACCAGAATCTGCATTTGTTGACAAATTATTTACATCTGTAATCTTATACTCAACAGCTGATATATCTTCAGGCATCGGAATAGTAATTACTCCACTATTTGTTTCTCCCCCGACACCAGCGTCAAATGTGACTGTTGCAGTAGGTGCTTTTGCATCAAGAATAAATCCTTCCTCGTTAGTTGCTGAACCTACCATATTGGCAACTCCTCCATCATTTGCAACAACTTTAATAAAAGATACATCATATTCATATCCATTTGCATCAGAAGATGCTTGCCAAGTTATAGTCTTATTTGTACCAACATCAGATAATCCAATTCCGCCACCTGTAGCTGAACTTGCTTTTATATATACAGTAGCACTATCTTCATGAGCAACTGGTATCGTATTTAATATCCCTCTGGTGAGACCTAAAAGAGTAGCTCCTGATTTACTTGTATAAGAAATCATCTCATTATCTATAAGAATAATTCCTGAATTTGGGAAATAAGTAGCGTCAGATAAATTAAGACTTGTTGCGTCACTAGCTAAACCTGCGTCTACACCATTTCCTCCTACACTGTAAAATAAATAATTCGTAGTTTGAGAAGATTCATTATCTGTAACATCATAATGCACTGTCACTAAACCAGTCGCATCTTCCAATGGAACTACATTCGAAACTTCTGGTGCAGAATTTATAAATTTAAAAGATTCTGATGCAGTATTTGTATTAGATACTCCATCTGTAACAGTAACTTTAATCGTATACGTATCCCCAGTAATTAAAGGTACGCTAGAAAAATCATAACTCCAGTGAGTTTGCCCGTCGTTCTCTGAATATGCAAATACTGTATTTAATAATATTTCACTACCAGATGTTGTAAATATTGTACCGTTATACCATTTATTGGCAGTAGTATCATTAATTGAAATTTGAACATTACTTATTCCTGAATCACCATCTTCGGCAGTACTAGAAATAGTACTCATACCGACATCATATACTTCCTGTGGATCGGCATTTTGACCTGCGGTAGTACATAAATTTCCTTCAACAGAACAAATTGTTGGGATATCATATGCAGTAGGCGGAGCAGTATCATTTAATCTAGAAAGTTGTGTAGCAGCGATATTCCCATTTTGGGCTGCATTTACAGCAACTCCACCATTAATATCAACAGTAACAATTCCTCCTCCATCTGGAACAATAGAAAATTCATACGTTGTACCATCATCAGCCCAACCGTCTACGTAACTATTACCTATACCACCATTTATAGTAATATCCGCTGAAGTAAACCCAGTCACAGGTTCACTAAAGGTGGCAACGACATCGAATGAGCCATTAATATAATAAGGTGACGGGGAACTTAAAATAACTGTCGGCCCTATATTACTATATGTTATGGATATAGAGTTAGAAGCAGAGTTTGTATTTCCTGCTGTATCATGTGCCACCCCTGAACCAATACTTATACCAACTACTCCATTAGCTGTTGGTGTAACTATAAAAGAATAAGTCATTCCTGAGCCAGAAAAAGATGCAGATGAAACTGTACCATTTGTAACTGAAATATCAGAATAAATAAAATCAGAAACAGATTTATCAAACAAAACATTAACAGTTATTGTTTCGTTTGTAGGGCTTGAAGTGGGAGAAGAAATACTGACAGTCGGTCCACTAGCATCAATATTTATATCATTTGTTGAAGCTAGTGTTGAATAATTTCCAGCAAGATCTGCTCCATACAAACAAATAAATTTTGTATTGTTTGTGGTTGTAATTTGATCCATTGAATCACTATCTGTCATTGTGTAATCAGTTGAAGTAGGTGAACAAATTCTATCCGTATCATACATCCATTTTTTTTGTCCAGTAGTAGTACCAACCCAAGAAGCAGTGATTGTATCAGAAGATGTAGGACCAACAGCTACATCATCAGTGAAGGAAAGAATTGGTGCTGTGGTATCAATCACAATTGTTTTTGTTGGAGAAATATTCATCACAGGAGTAGTTGCAGTCAATAAATTTAAGGCAGCATCTTTTATAGTCCCCGTAACAGACGAGACAGCTAAAACACTAGAATTTTGTCCAGCCCCGACAGTATAAGTACAACTTCCTGATGAAGCATTACTAATAGTAAAAGTACATGTCCCTCCCGTATCAAATGTCACAGTTGCATTCCCAGTCGATGTAACATCTTTAGAGAAAGTTACTGTTGTTATTATTGCTTGACCAGATTTATATGAACCTGAGGCTAAATCTACAGAAATACTTGCAACTGTTAAAGGAACATTACTTACATCAAAAGTAGTAGACGCTCCCATAGCTAGAGAAGTATTTCCCGCAGTATCAGAAGCAGTACCAGCAGCAATAGAAATTCCTAAAGTGCCAGTACCAGTGATAGAAGAAATAGTCACTGTTCGAGAAGATATACCAGTACCTGAAACAGCGACTGTTCCATCAGCTGTTCCTGTTTTGATTAAAGTTATATTCTCATTAGCAAGTGAAACAGTATTTGCTCCTGAGTAAGAAACAGTATATGTTACAGGACCAATTGAAGTAGAAGAAACTGATGGAGCACTGATAGAATTTGTAGGTGCTGCGGTGTCAATTATGAATGTAGAACTACTAGGAGTACCAGAAGTATTTCCCGCTACATCTGTGGTAGATGATAAAGATACTTGAGCTGTACCATCTGCATAACAAGGAGGAGTTCCCCCTTGTGGACATGAATCAGTAGCTGCATGAACTGTATAATCATATTTCCAAACTTTATTAACTCCACTATCATTATTGGTCATTGGATGAAAAAGAAGATCATCTGGCACAGTCCCATATTGATCAACTCTAATGTTTGGAATACTTGTAATCGCTTTAGAATATGTAGCTGTAATAGTTTGTGTCCCCGCCTTAATTGGATCGGAGGTATATGATAAGGCAACAGTCGGTGCAGTATTATCGACAGTCAAAATCGCAGTCGAGGCTAAAGATGTATTTCCGGCTGCATCACGGACAAATAATTTATATGATCCTGCAGTAAGTGGAGCTAAAATAGTTGTGGCTGTCCCTCCTGCTGTAGTCATAGTTGCACCAGCTGTAAATGTAGTTGTTCCCGATGGAGCAAACCAAATTGAACCACCTGTTTCTCCTGCAGAAACAATATTTGGTGATGTCACTGTCACGCTACTCTTTTTTGAAATTGAGGTTGGAAAAACAGTATTTTGATTTGTTGGAGCAATATTGTCTACTGTAAAACTAGAAAAACTAGTAGGAGAAGAGGCATTTGTCATAATATTTCCTGCTGCATCTTGACCTGCACTTATAGTAACAGTCGGTGAACCATTTCCTGACTGTATAGAAAAATCATAAGTCCACCTTGAAGGACTCAGCACTTGTGCACATGGATGACGATCACAAGTCTCATATCCTTCTGTCATATTTGTAGCTGTAAGATTATTAACTCCTGAAATCGCAATTTGTGGAGGATTAGTAATTGCTAAAGCTTCATTAAAATTAACTGTAATAGTTAATGTATCATTTTGTTTTATACTAGATCTAGAGTAAGTAACAGTACTGACGCTAGGCGCAGTTGTGTCAATCGTAACTGAAAGATTTCCTGATGCACTCGAAGTATTACCCGCTGCATCAGTTTGTTTAGCGTTCATTGCATAAGTACCAGCTGAAAGAGTTGATGAAGTTATTGTAACCGTTGAAGAAGAACATGTTCCCGTACCAACTGAAGAAGTTGTATCCTTATATAAAGTGACAGTAGCTCCAGTATCACAAGAAATAGTAAAATCAGGAGTCGTGTCAGAAGTAGTATTATCTGTGCTAGAGGAACCAGTATCTGTCCCTGCTGTCATATCAGGAGTACCGGGAGCACTTTCGGTAGTATCAATCGTAAATGTAGTACCACTTGGGGTATATGAAACACCATATAGATCTTTTACATCTGATAAGGTGACTGTCGCTGTACCATCTACATAATTACCCTCGCAAGCACCAGTGCCACTATTACCAGCAGCGCAAACTGTATAATCATAATAATATGTATGAGCAGCATCAAAACTTAATTTTCTACTTGTAGAAGTAATTAAATTAGTACCAAGAGAGCTCGTACGCTCAACTGCTACAAACATAGAGGTCTCAACACCACTGATAGTAGGAGTACCATAAGCAATAGATGTAGCACCGGCTGTAGCTGTTCTACTTGTCCAATGTAAACCATCAGGTGAAGTTAAAAACAAATTAGCACTAGAATTAGTAACTGCAACAAAAGTATTATTACCAAAAGTCACATCTGAAATAGTTAAACCAGTTCCTGAAGTTTGCTCTTGCCAAGTATCACCAAAATCTGAAGAAGTTCTTATAGTACCACTAGCCCCGACTGCAACAAATACTCCGTTACCATAAGCAACAGAATATAAATATGCCGAATTACTATTTATTTGAGGATCATTCCATGTATCACCGCTGTTTGTTGATTTTTGTATTTTACCAAGATTACCAACAGCTACAAAAACTCCGTTACCATAAGCAACAGAATTCCAAGAATATGAACCTGTTGTTTTATATTCCCAAATAATACCATCTGACGAAGTCATTGCTCTATGTGTACCAGAATCAGCAACAGCTACAAAAACTCCATGATCATTATCATAAGTAACAGATTGCCAGTCATAATCTTCCGTAACATTTTGAGGAAACCAATTAATTCCGTTATCTGAGGTCATAACTCTATGATTACCATTACTTGAAACTGCGACAAAAATACCATTGCCAAAAGTAACAGATTCCCAATTGTTACTCTCTGCAGGTGTCCTAGGAATCCAAGTAACACCATAATCAGAAGATGTTGCTACTTTATTACCTGATCCATAATTCGAAACAGCTACAAATATATCATTACCATAGGCAATAGAATTCCAATAACCACCTGCAGATCCTATGTTAGATGATAAAGGATTTGACCAAGTGACTCCAGGAGCATTGATATCACTATAAGGAGGAACCATAGCTGTACCATTTGGAATATCTGTAGTTCCTAGTTGATTAATACCAATGGTAGGAGTACTTGCAGGCTGAGAAGAATATGTAACTGAGATTCTCTGTGTCCCTGCTTTAACTGGGTTCGAACTATATGTAATATTTACTGTAGGCGCTACAGCTAAAACCTGATTTGGATTATATAAAAAAGAAAAAGAAAAAGAAAAAATAAAAAAAGAAACTAAAATGTTTTTTGTGTTTATCATTTTTTTCGGCATTATGTTTTCTTTTATTATTTTAATCATTTTCTTAATTTCTTCTTTTCTCATTAACATTTTTTCTTTTATTATTCTCACTATAGATTCTTCAAATTTTTTCTTTCTTAATTTTTCAAATCTTAATTTAATTTTCAGTCTTATAACACGAGAAAAGCCTCCAACTTTGTGTGGAATTTTTTTACGAGAAAAAACAGTAAATTTCATACTATTATTATAAACAAATGAGCACTATTAAACAATGAAAAAACCCTTAAAACTGTGGATAATTTTTTAGTTTTATAAAAATAGTTTTTAGTTAATCTTTGAGATGAATTATCGGTACAATATATTTCTTGCGTTTATCCTTTCGAGGCATTCTAGTTGGTTTTTCTCCAGACTCAATCTGCTTAATAATTCTATTTATGTCTTCTATGTGATAAACCCTGTAATTATTGATAGGATGCCTCAAAGCAAACAATTTTCCATCTCTATCCCAATTACGTAGAGTTAATTTTGACACATGAAGCATTTCTGCAGCTTCTTTTATTGAAATAAATTTATTTTCCATAACATTAGTATACCTTACTAAACATTAATAAACAATATAAATAATACATGATAAATTATAGCAAACTTTATTAATGTTCACAAAAATAGTATGAAATTTAAGTAGCGGGCGATGAGAGAATCGAACTCCCGCCAACGGTTTTGGAGACCGTTGTTCTACCACTAAACTAATCGCCCTAAAAACAAAGAACATAATAATCTATATTATATATGTTCTTTAGTATAGCAGAAATGGGATAAAAATAGAAATTACTTTTTGGCCTCTTTATGTTTAACTTGCTTCTTACACCATTTACAGTACTTTTTAAGCTCTATCTTTTTAGTGACGAGTTTCTTGTTTTTACTTGACCAGTAATTTATACGCTTACAACTAGTGCAGGCGAGTTTTATAAGTCTTTCTTGTGACATAAATATATATTAATACAAAAGATAAAAGAAAGCAAACTAATTCCCCCTCTCCTTGTTAAGGAGAGGGTCGGGGTGAGGTGAATTTAAACAATCACTCTAGGTAATAAAGAACTCAAACGAGTGACAACTTCATAATTTATAGTATCAATTTTTTTTGCAATTTCTTCTGCTGTGATACATTCCCCTTCTTGAGATCCGATAATCACAACCTCGTCTTCGATCTTAACATCTGTTAAATGATTCACATCAACAACAAACATATTCATCGCAATTCTTCCTAAGATTTTACATCTCGTGCCACCAATTAGTACTTCTCCATTATTCGAAAAATCTCTATCAAAACCATCAGCATAGCCGAGTGGTATGACAGCTATCTTCGTCGGCTCGTAAGTCATATACGTCAAACCATACCCCACAGTATGACCTGCGGGTAAAATCTTTACTTGCGTAATTTTTGTTTTCAAAGAAAGTACTGGCTTTAAAATAAATTTACTTTTATATAAATATTTAATATGCTCTGATGGCCACAATCCATAAAGTCCTATACCCAAACGAACAAAAGTATTTTTATTTTTAATATTTTTTGATTCATATACCAGAAGTCCTGATGTGGCAGAGATATGAGTTTGTAATTTATTAAATCCAAATTTCTTAGCTAATTTTATTGCTTCATTATATTTTTTAATTTGCTTTTTCGCATGTGTAAAATTATTTGTATCTTCTATATTTGCAAAATGTGCATACATGCCTGTAAGCCTTACATTTTTGCATTTTTTAAGTTCACTAAAAAATTTAGGTAATTCATTCAGTAAAAAGCCTTCCCTACCCAGATATGCATCTATAGGTACATGTATTTCTTGCACTTTACCTAAACTCTTTGCCATAATAGAGACATTCTGCATCTGCTCTATTGAAAAAATAGATAACACACAGCCGAGTTTTATGGCTTCTGCTAAATCTTCTTTCTGAATATAGCCCAAAACAAATGTTTTTTTCTTACTTACTTTGCGTAATAATTCTAACTCTGAAATGCTGTTGACTTGAAAACAATCAACATACGGCTCCAAAATCTTGGCTACTTCATTTTGCCCATGACCATAAGCATTACCCTTAATCACCCCAATCATCTTGGTCCTTCCCGAGAGTTTCTTAAGTACTTTTACATTATGTATTAAATTGTCCTTAGATATTTCTATATAAGAAAGAGGAAGATTTTTAGACATATTAATATCCAGAGTTCTTTATTATTTTTTCCAAAAATTCTCTTGGGAAAATAGCCATATTTTCAGCTAATGCTTGATGATAAATAACTGTCGAAGGAGTGAGCCCAGGCAAGGTATTCACTTCAATGACAAGCAATGCGCCTGTATTTATATTCATAAAAGCATCTATTCTAGCGTATCCCTTGATACCGATTTCTTTAGCTAATTGTTCTGCTCTTTCTCTTACCTTTTTTAATATTACTGATTTCACAATTTCAGCAGGTGGAGGAGTAATATTTATGCCTGTGCCTCCTTGAAATTTTTCTTCTAACGAAAGCACCTCTCCTTCAGCTATGGTGATACTAGGATTGAAAGCATACATTTTTTTTTCTTTTTCCAAAATTCCAATAGTGACTTCAATCCAGCCAGTCTTTCTCAAATGTTTTAATTTATTACCTCTTATACTTACTGAATCAGTTTCAATAAATTTTTCAAAAAGAAGTTCATTGATTCTTTTGTGGGGCATTTCAATAATAGTATTTTGATTCTTTAAGACTCCAGATGGAATAGATTTCTTACCTTCCAATGTATATTTAAGATAATTTTTTAAATCTTCTTCTCTATATAAATGAGCCACACCTGTAGAGCATCCATCATCTTTTGGTTTAACAATCAACGTTTTTGTTTCAAGTTTTAAACTAAGATTTTTCCAAAGTTCCCCGATTTTTTCTAAATCGATATCTTTTAAATAAATCATCCTTTGTGAAGCGATACCTATGTTATCCATTTTCATACATCTTATAAATTTCCCAGCTTCAAATTTATCCATACAAAGACTCGAAGTCACTTCGCCTGAACCATTAAATTTTATACCCTTTTCTGTCAACATCTTTTGAATCTTACCATTCTCTCCATCACCCCCATGAAGACCTAAAAAAACAAATTTCGACTGATCCATGAATTTATCAAATGACATTTTCTTAGGAATAAAGAATTCTTCAGAAGTTTCGTTTTGTGATAACATAAGTTCGTCTTTGATTGATCGAATCAAATCTAGAACTTTTTCTCTTCGTGCTTTTGCATTTTTAACATTATCAAAGATCTCTTCTACCGTGTGATTTAGCGTCAACGCATAGGGCAACTCCCAAACATTATTTTCAAAATCTAATAAATATGGCTTGGGCTCATATAATTTTGACTTTTTTAATTTTAGCCAAGCATTTGTCCCACTCATTAATGAAACTTGTCTTTCAGATGTATGCCCACCAAAAATTACTGAAACTGGTTTCCTTTTTGGAACTTTTTTAGAATTTTCATTAAAAGCTATACCTTGCCTAGCGCATGAATTTCTTATTACATAATTTAGAAAATCACTATGGCTCATACCAAATTGAGCAGACTGTTGAAATAAAAAGCTATTTTGTTCCATTCCTGATACTGTATTAAAATCTGAAAACCAAATATTCCCATCTTCTAAAATCCAGCCATCAAAACGAGCAAAATCATTCATTTTAAACATAGAAAAAATTTGCTTTGCCTCTATCTGTATCTTCTTTATCACTTCTTTAGAAAACCTTGGAGGACAATGGTATTGGACTTGGTTTGTAGGCAAATATTTCTTACGAAAATCAAAAATCCTTCCATCGTGATATGTCATCTCAATCTCAGATGGCAATAAGGCCACCGGCATATCGAGTTTATTTTGTAAAATTATGACCGTGAATTCTTTACCTTTTGCAAAAGGTTCGAGCACTACTCTTGTATCCATTCTCTTTGAGAAAAGAATGTCAGCCTTCTCCATGGCCTCCTTCCATGTATTTACTGAAAATACTCCGATGCTAGATCCGCCTGTAGCAGGTTTTACTATGGCTCTTTTTATTTTGTAAGTTTTAAAAAAGTTTTTTACTATTTTTGCATTATCCTTAGAGTAAATCTTTAATAATGCGGAAGGTAAAGTAAAAAACCCTTCCTTTTTAAGAATTTTGTTAGCTTCATACTTATCGAAGGCCATCTTGCAAGTGTCACTTCCTGATCCTATAAATGGAATATTATTCTTTTCTAAAAATGCCTGGATTTGTCCATCCTCACCAAAAGGACCATGCATCGCTGGAAAAACTATATCTACAGATTTTAGAAATTTTATTAAAGATTTTTGACTTAATGCAGAAGAATTTTTAGATAATTTAAAATCAAAATCAGAAGGGTTATTAGAATAAAGTTGAGCTTTTGATATTTTATAGGCCCTTTTTTTATAATCGAAATAAATAGGAATAATTTCAATATTTTCATCCTCCAAATGATCTAATACTGAGCGAGCTGAATTAAGCGATATTCCACGTTCTAAAGATGGTCCACCAGTTAAAAGTGCTATTTTCATATACCTTTGCAAAAAATTATTTCTAGTATATCCTTATATTACAAAATAAAAAACAATAGTCAAGGACTATGTGCATAAAATAAAATATCTTTGCAAAATTAATTTAGACGTTGGACGTCTCAGGAAGACGTACAACGTCAAGAAACTCAGACGTTGTACACCTGGGTACTCCCAGATGTCCAACGTCTCTAGTATACTTCACGCTGATAACAACGTTCACAATAGATTGTTTCAGGTCTATCTGGAGCATAAGGAGTCTCAAATTCATTAGTACACCCTTCCTTCATGCATTTTCTATGCCAAAGTTTCCAAGGGTTACGATATTTTAATCTTTCATAAAAACGACAATTGGGACATAAATGTGGAATTGGGAGTTTGTGATTACGATAAAAAGAAAACTCTTCAGGGTGTATTTTAAAAGCAGTAGTACATTGATGCAAACATTCTCCTTTATGTTCACATTCAATGACTTCTTTTAATATATCTTCATTAACTTCAGATATATTATCTGGCAAGTCTTCAGGCTTTTTAGTAATTTCATATTTATTCTTTTCATTTTCATAATATGTATAACCTTTATTTACTATCTCTTCAGATGATAACGGAAAAAATTCTTGAGCGACAGATTCATTGTATGCATAAGGAGAAAGTTCAAAAGGAAAGAACTCACCAAATCTATACACTCTTCCCTTATCATTCACATAAGGCATATCATTCATATGTTTAATTACTTTTGGTATTAATTCTTCATATTCTTCTTTGGTATATTTTTTATTTAAGATACAATAACTATCACCTTTAATACCAAAACAACCAAATAATTTTGAACCTGTAGACCAAGCAGTATAATAAGTGTCCCGTAATGGATTCATAGCAGAAGCAGTAAAATATGTCTTATATTCTTCTTTCCCTCCAGATATAAATTCATATACTAGCTCAGACATAAGCCCACCATGATTGCAATCATAGGAATCTTTTAAATCAAAACCTCTATAAACCCATTTCACATTTTCTGTGTTATATGCGTTAAAGCATTCTTTTGAATTTCTAGTATTACTTATAGCATCCCCCGTAGAATTGATAACGGATTTACCAACATGAGAATACTTATGAATAGCCTTACATTTCATTTCTTCAAACTCTGTCACCAATTTTTTAAACTCCTCGTGACTACCTGTATCAATCTGATTAATTATAGAAAAATATTCTTCTTTGCTATACTTATGATTCTTATATACGTATTGCTGGTTCCTTAAATTAGTAGACATAAAACAATTAGAACAATTTCGGCAATCAAAAAGAAAAGAAGAATCAAAACAATCCATAGTCATTACTGAATAGATAACATTGTAATCATTTACACAATAAACAAGAAAAGCTGATTTCTCAGAATCAGTCGTCGTGATACTATCATAAATTTGCCTAGAACGATCAATGTCTTTAGAATAAAAAACGTCTTCTCCATCTACTACAGAATATGAAAGATAGATATTTTTACTATCTCTAACTGCATTGGCATAATCAGAATTTTTTGTATTAATCTGAAAAAGATTTAGATGGGGTATTTTTTCTGAAAGTTCTTTAAATTGTTCAAAAAATGGTTTGGAAAAATCATAGTCTTGTCCATATAAAAGAGGATCTAAATTATCTGAAAGCCAACATTCTCTACAGAAAATTTTATAATCTTTTTTTGATGAATAAGAAGAAAACATTTTTTTACCACAACTATCACATATCGCATGAAATAAAGAACGCTCATTTCTTCAAGTAAGGCGTCGCACCATCCTGCATTCTGGGCAAAATGTTGGTGGAGGAACATTTATTTTTTCATAAAAATTAAAATCTTCTGGCTCTATTGTAAAGTCTTTCTTGCAATTCTGACAGGTTTTGATTTCTGATTTCATAAATTCACCTCACCCGACCTTCGGCCACCCTCTCCTTATTAAGGAGAGGGGCTGGGGGTGAGATCAAAACAATTTCACTACATCATGATACGTCACAACCAACATCAATAAAATCAAAATAGCAAAACCGATCATGTTTGCATAATTTGCAAATTTAGGATTTAAGCGAGAACCTTTTATTTTTTCAATAAGTAAAAATAATATCCTTCCGCCATCGAGTGCTGGAAACGGAATAAGATTTATTATGGCTAAATTGACTGAAATCAATGCCATAAAAGAAAGAAGATAAACAAAACCAAATTGATATGCATCGCCTACGATGCCTACCATTCCTACAGGTCCTGTAACTTGAGAAAAGCTACCTTTACCTTGTATAGCACCTGATATAAGCGTATAAAGGCCCACTACAGTGCCTTTTGTCACATTCCAGTCTAACTTCAACCCTTCCCAAAAAGCGTTCAAAATAGGCAATCTGAGGGTTCCTATCTGGTCCATAGCTATGCCAATAGTGGGGTTTTCATTAACAGTTTTTTTAATAGGTGTCACATTTGTGATGTTTATCGTTTCACTTTTTCCACGTAAATATCCAAATTCAATTTTCTTATCTCCATGTGAGAGTATAAAAGATTTTAATGTATCAGGATTGATATCAGAAATAATATCACTGCCACTTTTTATGGAAACTATTTTATCTCCAGTCTTTAATCCTGAAATCTCTGCTGGCGAACCAGCTAAAACAGAAACTAAAACCAAATGCGCATCTGCCACAGAATATCCTTTCGGTTCACTTCCTACTGATGTCGGTAGCCCTGAGATAAAACCCACAGAAAATAAAAGCCAAGCTAGCAAAAAATTCGCAAAAATACCTGCAAACATAACCATTGCTTGTTGATATTTAGGTTTACTTACCAAACTCCTAGCTAAATCAACTTTTTCAACAGTTTCCCCGCCTGCAGAAGCTATGCTTTCAGCATTGCGGGCAGGTTTCTTATCTAAAAATCCAACCTCTAAAAGATCTGCCTCATCCATATCTTCTCCAAAAATTTTAACAAATCCTCCAAAAGGCAAAGCATTTATAGAATATTCTGTCTCCCCTTTTTTAAAACTAAATAATTTTGGAGGGAAACCAAAGCCAAATTCATCTACACGAATACCAAATTTCTTAGCAGTAAAAAAATGCCCACATTCATGAACGAGAACCAATATCAATAAAATTACAACAAAAATTATAATATTCATAATCTATTTACCCCATAACTTCTTTTTCCTTCTTTTCAAAAATACTTTCCAGTTTTCCATTTATCTCATCTATAACTTTTTGTAGTTCTTCTTTAGCTCGAAATTTATCATCCTCAGGCATTTTGCCTTCTTTCTCTAATTTTTGAACCTCATCCCAAATTCTTTCACGTTCCTTACGCACTGTTATTCTACTTTCCTCTAATTTTTCTTTTAGAACCCTTACAAGAGTCTGTCTCGTTTCTGTCGTCAATTGAGGAAAAATAACTCTTATTCCAGATCCATCAACAGCGACGCTTAGCCCTAAGTTTGAAGAAATAATTGCCTTCTCAATTTCTTTTAACTGATTTTTATCCCAAGCAACAATACGCAATGTCTTTGGATCTTCGATAGATACAGAAGCAACATTTTTCAATGGAACGTATGAACCATATGACTCTACAGAAACTCCATCAAGAATCATAGGTGATGCTCGGCCTATATTTAGTTGGCTGTATTCTTTACCTAAATATTCGGCTATTTTGTTAATTTCTAATTTAAAATTTGAAAAGTTGTATTGCATATGATAATTATATCATTTAATGATAAAAGTTAAAAACTAGGAATAGTCAAAGCCACAGATTCCATTAAAGTCTTTACCGAAGAACCAGGTTGATTTAAAAACTCCCGAACTTTAAAAATATGTTGATAGCAAATTTGTAAAGAATTTTGAACGGTGTGGGTCCCGCCCGGTACTCCGGGAAGGGTTAAGCCGGAAAAATTCTTTACAAATTTGCTATTCAACATAGCTTCCAATGCATTTAAAAATTTCAATGCTTTGGATCTGGCGGAGGCCTTGCTTTCGCCTTGCGAAGGCAAGGCCTCCGTATTTTCTTCTGCTTCTGTTAATAATTCTTTAATAAAATCAATTCTATCTCTTAAAGGCATTTTGATAAATTTCTCTGCTTCTTTTTTTAGTCCTTCATCTAAATTTTGTTTAGTAGGAATCAAATAAAATCTAGAAACTAAAGTCTTAAGTAAAATATTTTTATCTGGCACAATCAAGAAGAAATGCGTATTCTCTATCGGCTCTTCAAATATTTTAAGTAATGTATTTTGCGCTTCTAATAAAAAATTATTAGCAGAAATTAAAAATATTTTTTTACCATTTGAAAAACCTTTTTCATATTCTACTGATTTTAAATTACGAGCATCTTCAATCTTAAAAGAATCTACAGATATATGACAAAAATCTGGATTGCTAGAAGTTTCTATACCAAGATTTTTCATAAGTACTAAAATCTCTGGCACAATCTCTTCCCGAACCCCTTCTATCAGATATGCATGGTGCAAATTATTTTTATCTAGATTTTCTAGAATGCTCATTTTATTTTTTACTTAAGACAGTTTTTTTATAGACATCTAAATGCTCGAGCGCTATACCTGTACCTTTCACTACACAAAACAAAGCATCATCAGCAAGTGTCGCCTTGACCCCTGTCTTTCTATAAACTAAATCTGGGAAATTACGTAATTGTGAAGAGCCACCTGTCATTATAATGCCATAATCCATAATATCTGAAGCAAGTTCGGGGGGAGTTTCTTGTAATACGTCTTTAATAGCTTTTATTATTTGCTTCAATTCCCCATCTATGGCTTTGACTATTTCGTTGGTTCCGACTTGAGCAGACCTAGGTAACCCTTGAATAAAATCACGTCCTTTGATTGTAACTCTAATTTCTTCTTCTAGCGCCACAGCTGCACCAATTTTAATTTTTACTTCTTCTGCTGTCCTATCTCCTATGGCTAAATTAAAAGTTTTCTTAATATAATCAGCGATCGCTTGATCAATTTTATTTCCGGCACATTTTACTGAAGTTGAAGCAACTATTCCTCCAAGAGATATCACAGCCACATCTGTCGTACCTCCACCAATATCAACTACCATATATCCCTTCGATTCATAAATAGGTATACCAGCACCAATAGCTGCGAGGATCGGCTCTTTCACTACATAAGCATTCCTAGCGCCTGCACGTATCGCAGCTTCTACCACAGCCCTGCGTTCTGTACTTGTGACACCAGCCGGTACAGAAACCATCACATCTGGTTTAAAAAGATTAAATTTCCCTAATGCCTTATTAATAAAATAACGAAGCATCGCTTCTGTCACTCGATAATCTGCGATAACTCCATCTTTCATTGGGCAATAAGTAATAATATTATCAGGCGTTTTACCAATCATATCTTTAGCCTCAAAACCAATAGCTAAAATCTTATTATCCTGTTCTGAAACTGCTACCACAGAAGGCTCATTCAAAACGATACCCTTGCCAGGCAAAAATACCAAAGTATTAGCTGTACCTAGATCTATCCCTAATTTTCTGGAAAAAATACTCATTGGCTAAATATATCACAAATTATGCTAGAATGAAAAGATGAAAATTGTGACAATATTACCGCTAGAAAAAGGAATTTTCAAATCAGATTTGACATATTTTACAGCAAAAGACATAAAAAATGGAAGCATCGTGAGTGCTCCTATACGTAACAAAAAAATATTAGGTTTAGTAATTTCCTGTGAAGATGTTTCGACTGCAAAATCTGACATAAAAGATATGTCTTTCAATTTAAAAAAAATAATCGAAATCAAAGAACATTCTATTTTTAGAAATGAATTTATTGAATCTGCTCTTCTTATGAGTTCATACTTTGTTTCTAAAAAAAATAGCGGAATTATTTCACTCATTCCATCTATCTTTAGAGAAAAATATGACAAAATAGCAAAATTTTCTAACAGTGATGTGACAACCGAAACGACTAATATCACATCACCTGAAATTAAAACTGAAAAATTACTTTTTCAAGCTAACTTTGATGATCGTATTTCTTATTATAAAACATTGATAAGAGGATATTTCGCTCAAAAAAAATCGGTTTTTATCGTATTACCGACAGAATATGATATAGAGATATTTTATCAATCGCTTTCGAAAGGCATTGAAAATTTTACCTTCTCTATACACAACGGATTAAGACCTAAAAAAATACTTGAAAAATATGAACAAATAATCAACTCCCCTCATGGGGTGTTGATATTGTGTACCGCTCAGTTTTTATCTATTCCAAGGATAGATATAGGAGCCATCGTAGTGGAGCACGAAAATTCAAATGTCTATAAAATGATTCCCAAACCTCATTTTGATTTAAGGATTTTTGCTGAACTTTACGCCTCAAAAATCAATACTAAATTTATATTGGGTGATACATTGTTACATTTTGAAACTATAGCTAGAAAAGAAATTGAGGGATTAAACGAAGTCTATCCAATGTCTTTTAGAACTAATTTCGACAAAGTAAAAATGGATATAATAAATCCAAATGAAAAAGAAATTTTGCCTCCGCAAGATCAAACAAAAAATCCTAAATTTCAACTATTTTCAGAAAAAAGCATTGAAGAGATAGAAAATAGTTTAAATAATAAAAAAAATGTCTTTATCTTTTCTTTAAGAAAAGGATTGGCCACCTACACCATATGCAAGGACTGCAATGAAACAATAAACTGTGAAAAATGTCTTGCTCCTCTCGTATTGTACTTATCCCGAGATGGCAAAAAACGAATGTTTATATGTAATAGATGTGGCACCGAAAAGGACCCTGAGACTAAATGCCCAAATTGTGACAGCTGGAATCTTATACCACTAGGCATAGGTACAGATACAGTTTTTGAGGAAATAAAAAATAAATTCCCCAAAGTTAAAATTTTTAAACTAGACAAAGAATCCGCGAAAACAGCTAAAGGAGCAGATGAAATAATAGAAGAATTTGAAGAGAACCATGGGTCTATCTTAGTAGGCACAGAGATGGTTTTTTTCTATCTTCAAGAAAAAATTAACTTATCTATTATAGCTTCATTTGACTCTCTTTGGAGTATCCCAAACTATAAAATGAGCGAAAAAATAATTCAGCTTTTACTTTCCATGCTTGGAAAAACTGAAAATAAACTAATCATCCAAACGAAAAATATAAATGACCAAGCTTTACTTGCTGTTAAATCAGAAAATTTACTTCCATTTGTACGAGAAGAATTAGAAGATAGAAAAAATATGAATTATCCTCCATTCAAACGTTTTATTAAAATTACTTTTTTAGGCGATAAAGAAGAATCGGCCAAAGCCAAGAAAGCATTAGAAAATCTCCTTAAAGAATATAACCCAGATATTTTCGGTGGATTTGTGGCAAAAAATAAGAATCAATATGTTACCAATGCTCTAATAAAATTAGATCCCTTAAAATGGTCACTACCTGAACTTCTCCACGGCTCGTCTATAAATCAAAACCTATTTAATATTCTTTCTTCTTTACCTCCAACTTATGAGGTATCTGTAGATCCAGAAGATCTATTATAAAAAGCCGTTTCCAGAGGGATACGGCTTTTTCGAAAACGAGTAGTGATAGCCCTAGCGACGACTTAGTGGACGCGAGCATGAACAATACTAGCTAACTTATTTATAGTCATCACAGTAGGATACGAGACTTGGTAATTGAAAAAAGTTTTAATACATCTTAATATATTTTCAAGCATCACGCTTGAAATTCTGTTCCCGTCCCCGATAATTGTTTCTTTAGTGACTTCGTCTAAAGGAATACCACTCTCTCTAGCAACTATGCCACGAAGAACATCAATAGCTTTATCTTTTTTACTCATTAGTAAATCTCCTTTCTTGAAAAAGAAAAATTATTATTAGAACAAAAAACCTAAAATTAGCTTAACAATAAATTATATTCTTGTCAACTGACTAATACCGTAAACTCCCCTTTTTGTTTTACGGGATTCGAAGTGAGATATTCTAAAATTTCAGATGGCGAGCCAGTTTTAATTTCTTCATAAATTTTAGTAAGCTCGCGAGCAATACAGACCTTTTTATTTGGGCAAAATTTTACAAGAGATTCTAATGTTTTTAAAATTCGATGTGGAGATTCATAAAATATCATTGTGCGCTTTGATTCAGCAATTTCCTTAAAAAGAGTTTCTCTACCTTTCTTGTGTGGCATAAAACCAAGAAAAGTAAATTCATGAGTTGGCAATCCCGAAGCTGAAAGCGCAGCAATCACAGCAGATGCGCCTGGGATTGGAATCACCTGAACATCCACCTCTCCCCCAACCCCTCTCCTTAATAAGGAGAGGGGCGAAGGGGTGAGGTCAAATTTTTCTTTTATTTTAGAAATAAGCATTGCTCCTGGATCTGAAATAGTCGGTGTGCCAGCATCAGAAACTAAGGCTAGATTTTTCCCCTCTTCTAATAATTCAAAAATCTTATCTACTTTAGCAAGCTTGCTTTGAGTATGATAGCTCATGGTCGGTGTATTAATATTATATTTCTGTAAGATTTTTCTTGTTTCCCTAGTATCCTCACACAATATTAAATCCACCTCTTTTAGAGTCTCAATGGCTCGGAGAGTAATATCTCCCATATTACCTATTGGCGTCGCCACTACATAAAATTTACTCATTTTTATTTTCTATATTTTTTTGTTCTCCACTTATCAGCAATTCTTACGCGAGTGAGAGATCTTTCGAGTTCTGTTGCAAAATGTTCATAATCCACATGCTCTTTATTCTCCATCTGTTTCTTGAGTTCTTCTGCACGAGTTTTTGCTTTTTCTATAACATCCTCCCCAAGCTCTTTTATATGTTCGGCAAAGTCAGCTAAAACAGCGACTGTCGTTATGTCATTCTCATCCTTTTTAACTTCTATAAACCCACCTACAACAGCCATGGGTACATACTCACCATTTACGAGAGCAACGATATCTCCAGATGTGAGTTCTGTTATTAACGGAATATGGTCAGGTAAAATAGTAATTTCACCAAGAGTGGTCGGTAAACTAACTTGATCAACCATTTCTTCTAAAATTAATCGCTCTGGTGTTATTATTTTTAATAATATTTTTTTTGACATAGTTTATATTGCACCTCTCATATAAAAATCATTTTCTGGTTTATCATCATGCTTACCATCAAGTATTTCCTTAAATGATCTGATAGTCTCAGCAAGAGAAACATACACACCTTTTCTCCCTGTAAATTGTTCTGCTACGAAATTTGGCTGAGAAAGGAATTTTTGTATTTTACGAGCACGAGCAACGAGCTCTTTATCAGCTTCAGATAATTCTTCCATACCCAAAATAGCAATAATATCCTGTAAATCTTTATAACGCTGAAGCACACGTTGAACTTCACGGGCAACGTAATAATGATCTTTACCTACAATGTTTGGATCGAGAATCGTTGAAGAAGAGTCGAGGGGATCAACAGCTGGATAAATACCCATTTCAGTAAGAGAACGATTCAAAACAACAGTGGAATCAAGGTGAGAAAATGTAGTTGCAGGAGCTGGATCTGTAAGGTCATCAGCCGGCACATAGACAGCTTGCACAGAAGTGACAGAACCTTTGTCAGTAGAAGTAATACGTTCTTGTAATATTCCCATTTCAGTCGCTAAAGTTGGTTGATAACCCACAGCAGAAGGGATACGTCCAAGTAATGCAGACACCTCAGAACCTGCTTGAGTAAAACGGAAAATATTATCTATAAAGAACAACACATCTTTATTTTCTTTATCACGAAAATGTTCTGCCATTGTAAGTCCTGAAAGTGCAACACGTAAACGAGCTCCTGGCGGTTCATTCATTTGTCCGAACACCATGGCTACTTTATCGATAACTTTTGAATCTTTCATTTCATGATATAAATCATTTCCTTCACGAGTTCTTTCACCTACTCCAGCAAATACAGAATATCCTCCATGATTTGATGCGATATTGTGTATAAGCTCCTGGATGACGACAGTCTTACCGACTCCTGCCCCACCGAAGAGTCCTACTTTTCCTCCTTTAAGAACAGGGCAAATAAGATCGATAACTTTTATACCAGTTTCAAGAATTTCTACTTTTGTGGACTGAGAAACGAATGCCGGAGCCTTACGATGAATCGGAGATACTAAATCAGAAGAAATAGCTTTACCATTATCAATCGGCTCTCCAAGTACATTAAACATTCTCCCTAGAGTTTCTTTACCAACAGGCACAGAAATCGGAATACCAGTATTTACAACTTCCATTCCACGAGAAAGTCCATCTGTAGAATCCATAGCCACTGCTCGCACAGTATCTCTACCAATGTGTTGCTCTACCTCAAGAGTTACTGATGTATCTCCCTTTTTTACAATAAGAGCACTATAAATTTCTGGAACACCACCTTCAAATGCTACGTCTACGACCGGCCCTATTATTCTTTTTATTATACCTGTTGTTTTCATTTTATTTTTTAATTAATAATAATTTTTAATAAATTTAATTCACCGAAGCCATGCCTGCACTTATTTCCGAAATTTCTCTCGTAATATTGCCTTGGCGAGCTTTATTGAATACTAATGTCAAATCATCTATCATTTCCCCTGCAGCCTCCGAAGCATTCTTCATTGCGACCATTCGAGAAGATTGTTCTGAAGCATTGGACTCAAGAATCATTTGATAAATCTGCATTCTAGTTATTTTTTCTGCAAGTGACTTTATCAATGCTTCTTGATCACCTTCAAACAGGTAATCTATTTTAGACCTCACCCCTTCGCCCCTCTCCTTATTAAGGAGAGGGGTTGGGGAGAGGTGTATTTCTTCCATCAATTCCTTCAAACTATTTTTAGAAATAGGAATCACTTGTCTGATATTTGATTTTTGAGAAAGAGCTGAAATAAAATCTGTATATGCTATCAAAACCTTATCATAATGACCAATATTGTATTCATTGATAGCTAATTCAGAGATAGGGACAACATCTAAAAGAGATACATTATCAGGAAGGGCAAAAAA
This sequence comes from Minisyncoccota bacterium, assembly GCA_041667145.1. Lineage (GTDB taxonomy): Bacteria > Patescibacteriota > Minisyncoccia > Phycocordibacterales > UBA9973 > UBA9973. The sequence goes on along the minus strand of JBAYFP010000001.1, from coordinate 120,931 downwards.
GCTAGCTATAATATTTCTATTTATGCGACGCATCATTGTGTCTCCCTTTTTCCCTATTGTAACAATATCTATATTTATATTTTCTTCACTATTTTTTAACAAAGAAAGTACCTTTTTAACAACTTGTGCATTATAAGCACCACAGAGACCACGATTGGAAGTAATCAAAAAAAGTAAAACGTTTTCTTTCCCTTCTTTTTTCTCACGTTCAACAAAAAGTGGATGTTTTATCTTCTCAGTATCACTAGCGATCGAAGTCAAAATATCCCATGAATATTCCGCGTAAAGACGTGAGGCAAGAGTCGAAGCTACAGCTTTTTTCATTTTTGAAGCAGAAACGAGTTCCATCGCTTTTGTGATTTTCTTCGTGCTCTTCACACTTTTTATTCTTCTTTTAATTTCTTTTGTTCCAGCCATATTCTAAATATTTTTACTTAAAACTATTCTTAAATTCAACTATGACTTTATTAAGCTCTTCCTCACCTTTTTCTGTCCACATTTTTGTTTCAGAAATTTCTTTATAAAACTTCTTCGCATTATTGAGAGTGTATTCAATAAGTCCTTCCTCAAATTCCTTTATCCTATCTATCGCGACATCATCCATATAACCTTTCGTTAATGCATAAAGCACTGCGACTTGATGTTCTACTGCCATCGGTGCGTATTGAGGTTGTTTCAAGACTTCTACTGCGCGCTTACCACGTTCGAGTTGTTGTTTTGTAGCATTATCTAAATCAGAACCAAACTGAGCAAAAGCTTCAAGTTCACGAAATTGCGCCAAATCCAACTTTAGAGTCCCAGCCACTTTTTTCATTGCCTTGATCTGAGCACTTGAGCCAACACGAGATACAGAAAGACCGACATTTACTGCTGGTCGAATACCTTTATAGAAAAGATCTGTCTCCAAGAAAATTTGTCCGTCAGTAATAGAAATGACATTCGTAGGAATATATGCAGACACATCTCCTGCCTGTGTTTCAATGATAGGCAATGCAGTGATAGATCCTCCACCATATTCTTTATTTCTTCGGCAAGCACGTTCAAGTAAACGAGAATGTAAATAGAAAACATCTCCAGGGTATGCTTCACGACCTGGTGGACGTCTTAGAAGGAGAGAAATTTCTCGATAAGCGACAGCGTGTTTAGAAAGATCATCATAAATTATTAAAACATCTTTCCCTTGATCCATAAAATATTCAGCAATAGATACTCCAGTGTAAGGAGCAATATAAGAAAGTGGTGCTGGTTCTGATGATCCAGCAGAAACGATAACAGTGTATTTCATAGCACCTCCTTCTTCTAATCGAGTTTGAATTTTGCGAAGTTTTGAATCTTTTTGACCAATAGATACATAAACACAAATCATGTTTTGACCTTTTTGATTTAAAATAGTATCTATCGCAATGGCAGTCTTACCTGTCTGACGGTCACCGATGATGAGCTCGCGCTGTCCACGGCCGATAGGAATGATCGCATCAATAACCTTTATCCCTGTAGAAACTGGTTCAGAAACAGAGAGACGAGTGATAACTCCAGGAGCAACTTTTTCAATCGGATATCTTTTTTCTGCTTTTATAATTCCTTTTCCATCGACTGGCGCACCAAGAGCATTTACAACTCTTCCCATAATACTATCAGACACAGGTACTTCGAGAATTTTACCAGTGGCCTTCACTTCATCCCCTTCCTTAATTTTAGAAAAGTCACCAAGAATAATAATACCTACTGTCTCTTCTTCAAGATTTAAAGCTACACCTGTCTCACCGTTACTGAAAGTGACCATCTCTGATGACTTAATGTCTGAAAGTCCAGAAACCTTGGCAATACCGTCAAAGACCTCAATAACGTAGCCCACCTTCTCAACCTTTGTTTGTGATGAAAAATTATCTATCTCCTTTTTTAAATTTTCTACTATATAGTTGTTACTCATATTTTTTTATTAAATGTTCTTGTAATTTTTCAATTTTTCTTTTTATTGTCAGATCGATAACTTCATCATTTATTTCTAATCTCATTCCTCCTAACAACTTTTCATTCAATTTCTCTATTAAAACTATATCTTTGGCTTTATAACGTTTTTCTAAAAATATAATTAAATCTTTTTTTGTCTTCTCATCTAATTTTTTTGCACTTGATACCTCTACTACTATTCTCTCCTCTTTTAAATTTATTATTCTATCTAGTTTTTCTAAAATATCTCCTGACTTTGACAAAAGGCGTCTGTGGTCTAAAAATTGTATTATTTTTTTAAAAACAACGGGAAGTTCTTCTTTTCTTTTATCCTTTGTGATGGAATATATCACTTCCGCTATATCATTGTTTGAAATCGTCGCCATATAATTATAAATTGTTTAATTCATTGATGGTTTTTTCATTAAAAGTTCCATCCATTTTTGCACCGATTATCTTTTCTGTCATTTTGATAGCTAGTGACGTTATCTCTCCTTTCGTCTCAGAAATCATTTTAGCTTTTTCACTTTCAAGACTTTTCTTACCATTCTCTATCATTTGGGAAACTTCTTTTTTTGCTTCTTCCATCATTTGACTCTTCTTCATCTCAGCTTCTTTTTTCCCCTCCTGAAACATTGCATGTGCTTCAGTCTTGGCTTTAGAAATAACATTTGTATATTCCTCTTTTGTATTATTTAAAACTTCAGCATTTTCTTTTGCATCTTTTATGCCTTTTTCAATTTTCTCTGTTCTATCCTTCATTATTTTTGTAAGAGGTTTTAAAGCAAACATATACAAAACAACAAAAACCACCCCAAAATTGAATGCCTGAGCAATCATTATTTTCCAATCAATATGAAACGTATTAATAATTGAATCCATAGAAAATTAAATTTTAAATAATAATATAAAACTGCACACAATAGCGGGCAGTAGAAAAGATTCAAAACAAAAAAATTTTAGTTCTTAAGTTTTAAATCTTTAAACTGCTAACTATATTGAAAATGCGATAACAAGTGCGTAAATAGCAATTGCTTCAGCGAATGCACAAGCAAGAAGCATTGGCACAAGAATCTTACCAGCAGCCTCTGGGTTGCGGCCAATTGATTCCATAGCTTTTGAACCGATCCAACCGATTGAGATAGCTGGAGCGACAGCTCCGACTGCCATAACGACTGCTTTTGCGAAAGGTGTTAATTCCATGTATTTTCTCCGACTTAAGCCGGAATGTTATTATTAATAATAATCGACTCTTTTTGATGCCCGCCTGAATGACTTTCATGTCGGGCAGGTTTTTCTTTATGATGATCTTCTTCATGATCGTGATCAGAAGCTCCGATTGTAAAATAAACCACTAGCAAAATTGAAAAAATCAGCGCTTGGATAACTCCTACCAAAATCTCAAGAAAAAGAAAAGGTATTGGTACTACATAAGCTACAAGAGCTGCCATAGAAACCAAAAGCACTTCCCCTGCAAAAACGTTACCAAAGAGACGAAAAGAAAGGGATGCAATTTTAGCTAATTCACCAATGATTTCAATCAATCCAACAAAGAACGTTATTGGTGCTACTAGGACAATCGTCGGGTCTTTTTGTATCTTTTTGCCTATTTGCCCAATTACTTTCAGGTTAACATATTTATTAAAAGTTTTCCATAATCCAATAGAAAATACTCCAAAAAGATTAGCACCTATCACAGCCATGATGGCAAGGGCCAATGTAGTATTTATATCAGCAGTCCCTCCTCTAAAGTAGGGAATAAAAGCAAGACCTTCTTCCCCTCTTTCTATAATACCCATCCAGCCAAGTGGAAGAATACCAAACCAGTTATTTATTAAAATAAAAAAGAAAACGGAAATAGCGACTGGAAAGATCCCCATAGAAAGATTTCTGTCGTTTGTCACTTGGTCACATAATGAAAGTGCTCCTTCTATAACAAATTCAAAAAAGTTTTGTATTCCACGTGGAATCTCGCTAAGTTTAGAACGAAGAACGATGGCTATGATGATTATGGCCATCACTGCGAACCAACTAGTAAAAAGAGCATTGGTAACTGTAAAATTATTAAAATGATGAATCGGCTCAGCAAATAGAGTGACCTCGTGACTTATTTGTTCAGTTGTATTTTCTCCTTGTGTCGTCATAAATTATTTTTTCTCTTCATTTTTCTTAATATCAGCTGCGTATTTTTTGACAGCTCGTATGATACCAAATGCTGAAATCAAAAAGCTGATACCTGCACAACCTATAAGCATCCATGGGCTTGTACCATAATACTTATCAAGTGCTTTACCTGCAATAACTGCTAATATTATAGGTACTGCAATCCAGGTAGAAATCTCACTAAAAATTTCAAAGGCTGGCTTCCACCAAACTCCACCTTGACGGATCGATTTATTATTTTTATTTTCTTCCTCCATGTGGGCGTGGTAGGAATCGGACCTACGGCCTCTGTCTTATCAGGACAGCGTTCTACCACTGAACTACACGCCCTTGAAAAGACTATATCAAATATGCTCATTATCTGCAAACAAAAACCGCTTAAAAAGCGGTTTTTGTCCAGATAGATAAATTAATATTCTCGGCGTCCTCCGCGATTTCCACCGCCGTAACCACCATTTCCTCCACCGTATCCGCCATTGCCTCCAGTTCGAGGTGGACGAGCTTCCATTGGACGAGCCTCATTTACTGTGAGTTTGCGTCCTTCAAATTCTTGATCATTGAACATAGAGATAGCTGCTTGTGCTTCCTCAGCTGTTGCCATTTCTACGAATCCAAAACCCTTTGAGCGACCTGACATTTTATCCATAATAATCACAGCTGATGTAACATTACCAGCTTGTGCGAAGAGGTCTTTTAAGGCATCTTCTTGAACACTGTAAGGGAGTCCCCCCACATATAGCTTTGTAGCCATACTATTTACTTCTCTCATTTTTTAAAAACAAGCAAAAAAACTAACTTATAATCTATAAAATATATCATAGATAAATAAAGATTGCAAAAATAGTTTTTATTCTTCTTCACTTCCTGTCTCTCCAGACTCCAGAGCATTGATGATATCTCCAATATCACCTTCTAAAATTTTAGGTAAATTGTGCCAAGATTTTTTGATGCGATGATCTGTCACTCTGTCTTGTGAAAAATTATATGTGCGAATTTTTTCAGATCTATCTCCCGTACCTATCTGGTCTTTGCGAACACCAGCATATTTCTTAGCTTCTTTTTCTTCTTCCAATTGCTGAAGTTTGGCTGTCAAAATCATTAAAGCTTTTTCTCTGTTGGCAAGCTGACTTCGTTCATTCGTCGAACGTACATCGAGACCTGTCGGTTTATGGATGAGTCGCACGGCTGTTTCAACTTTATTTACATTTTGCCCTCCCTTTCCACCAGAACGCGAATATTCCATTTCTAAATCAGCAGGATTTATCTCAAATAAAACTTTTTTCCTGATAGGAAGTACTGCCGCAGATGCTGTAGAAGTATGTACCCTTCCATTTTTTTCTGTTGCAGGAATTCTTTGCACTCTATGCACACCGGTTTCATAACGCAACTGACTATAAACGTCCTTCCCTTTTATTTCAAAACTCGCTTCCTTGTATCCTCCCAATTCACTTTTTGATTCATAATTTGTCTTCCATTGCCAACCTTTTATCACTGCATAAAGTTCATACATATGCGCAAGTTCCCAAGCAAAAAGAGAGGCTTCATCACCTCCCGCCCCAGCCCGTACTTCAAGCACTACTTCGTTGGCCATTTCTTCTTCCTCTTTGTCTTTATCTAAAATATCTTGAATCTGCTTTTCTGTAGCTTCTCTTTGTTCTTGTATTGATTTAAGTTCAGCGGAAGCCATCTCATGTAAGCCATCGTCTCCTTCCATCATTTCTCGCACTTGAACTTCTTCACGTTCGAGGCGCTCTAAAATACTCGCTAGATAGCTCGTGTTGTGATTCTTTTTTAGTTCGTCTAGATTAAGACTCATATTATTAAAAAAATAAAAATATTATTTTTTTATTTTTTTAATCTTAGCAGAAGCAGCTCGGCGTTTATTGAAACGTTCTACACGTCCAGCAGTATCCATAACTTTTTCATTACCAGTATAAAAAGGATGACACTGGCTACAGATTTCCATTTTTATTTCAGACATTGTCGAACCAACTTCAAAAACCGCTCCGCATGCGCAAGTAGCTTTAGCTTTTATATCGTATTTTGGATGTATGTCTTTTTTCATATATTTATAAGAAAAATCTTTTAAATTTTCCTTTTTGTAGACTATCACAATTTTAGCTCGAAAGCAAATCGATATTATCCTGAATAGTAGATTTTAATTTTTGTACACTTCTACTATAAGAACAAGTTGAGCCACCAGAACCATAATATCTACAAGCTGCTTTATTTTGTGCACTTGTACTAGAACCAATAGCTCCAAGATCAGTAAGGTACATTGCTGATGCCATAAAAGCATCCCTTGGAGACCATGGATTAGCAAAATGCCCTAAAATATCTTCCAAACGATTTTCAAATATTTTCCAAGTTGAAGGAATAAATTGTGCTGGTCCCATAGCTCCACCGTACCCTGCTACACCAGCAATAGGACAAGATACAGCAGTCTGATATGCATTAAAACCAAGCGCATTTGTAATTTCCAAAAATGGTCCCACATCGCGTGTCGGTTTCATCACATTTGAAAATACTCTCCCAGTATTTTTCCCAACACCCGCACCAGTATCTGGATTTGTAAGGTAACACTGCCCGACATTTGCTCCAAGATTACTTTCTTGAGTCAAAATAGCAAGTAGAAATGCTGAATCAACACCCATCTTACTTTTTGCAAGATTTGCATATTCAAGCGCAGTACCAAATTCTATTTTTTCTGAAATACCAGCAAGACTAAACAACGCACTTCGGATTTTATCAGCTTGAATCTTTTTCTGCGCTGCTAATTTTTGGTAATCGCTTTCTTTTTGTTTACTAATAACCAGAAGCTTCTTTTTTTCTGTTTCACTTAAGGTAACTTTTTTTTGAGCATTTTCGAGTTCGGCTTTTGCATCTGTTTCAGCATTTTGTTTTGTCTCGAGATCTTTTTTCTGTGTTTCAGTTTCTGTTTTTATCCCATTAATCTGATCTACAGATGCTTTCACTGCCTGCTTTATAGAATCATAAGACTCAAGATCACTATAAAAATTAGAAATACTATCATCTGAAAATATCAAATAGATAAAATCCTTATTATCAAAATCGTTTGTATTACGCAAAAGTTGCGCAAGGGATTCGTGTTCACGTTCTATTTTTTCTAAAAGAGATGTGATCTCTGTCTCCTTATCTTTTATGTCAACCTTGAGCTCTGCAATCTTTAAGGCTCTAGCTTTAACCTTAGTTTTTAGGGCATTAATTTGAGAAGTAAGATAATCAATATCACCTTTCAATGTCCCTGTCTGCTTCTGTTGCTCCTTCTGTTTATTTAACAAATCAGCAAGTTGAGCCTCTATTTGAGCAAGTTCATTTCTGCAGATATTACGATCTGACTGAGAGGAAGCATTGTTTAAAGTAAGACAATCAAAAGCACTAACTTTATACGGGGAAAGCATTGTTAAAAAAGATATAAAAATAAAAACTATGGCAATTCTCTTAACCATAGTTCTCATTTTAACATATTTTAGAGTTTATTTCTTCTCCCCGCCTGCAAAAGCTATGCTTTAAGCATTGCGGGCAGGTTCTTTTGTATCTTTTACTTCTTCTGCTACGGCTTCACCTCCTTCCTCTTCTTTCTTGCCTTTCTTTTCAACTTCAATTGCAGACAAATCGACTGGAACCACCTCTTCTTTTTCTTCTACTTGAAGAACAATAGAGGCAACGACTTCTTTGACATCAGTAATCATTACAACTCCAGCTGATAATGTAAGGTCTGAAACAAATATCTGGCTTTCAACTGTTTCGAGTTTAGATATATCCACAACGAGATCATGAGGAAGATCTTTAGGTAATGCCTCCACTTCTACCTCGTGAAGCACTTTGACGAGGTTCCCCAAACCATTCTTTACAGCATTTGAAATACCTGTATATTCAAGAGGAACGTTAACCTTAATCTTTTTATTCATATCCACAACTAGAAAATCTACATGTATCGGCTCTTCTGTTACGGGATTGGTCTGCACTTCGTGAATAAGTACATCAATATTTTTATCTCCTACAGCTATTTTCACCGTGGAAGATTCACCTGCTTCCCTCCAGATCTTTTTGAATTCAGTGATCGAGATAGAAATAGATGTAGTAGTACTACCTGCACCATAAAAAACAGCGGGTATTTTCCCTGTCTTTTTTAAAGTATCTGAACTGACACCTTCTACTCTCTTTTTAGCTTTAATTACAAACATGTTCCTCATTATATATAAAAAAATAAAAAAAGCAAACTTAAACTTTATGATACAGACGTTGGACAACTGGTAGCTTTTTAGGTCACCAGTTGTCCAACGTCTATCGCAATATGAGAAACCATATACTCTTTTGTTCCACCCACATCTTCTGAGGCTACCTTTTTACCTGAATTTAAAATGTTCTTAAAATCAAATATTTTTTTAATTTCTTTAAAAATCATAACAATGTTCTCTCCATACATTGTTTTTAAATATGGAGTACGAATAATACCATCATTGTGTTCAGCCGTTATAGAACCGTGGTATTTTAAAACAAGCTCATAAACCAATTGCCCAAGCTCTGTAATAATTTTTACTGTATCAAGACGTGAAAAATCCATCAAAGGAATAATATGAAAATTACCATCACCTACATGTCCTGCTATGGTGTAGACTAGATTATATTTACTAAGGATCTGATTTAATTCAGGAATAAATTTGGGTAAAAATTCTGGACGAACGATAATATCGTCAATAAAAGGGGCTGTACGTTTCCCTTTCACATGTTTTCGTAGTAAAGAAAAACTTTCTCTTCTAATGTCCCAATATTTATTTGCTTCAGTTTCTGATTTAGTAACATGAACTTTTAATTTAAAATCTTTAATCTTCTCTTTTAAAAGATCACATTGTTTATTTACAATTTCTTCATTTTCCCCAGCAAATTCTGCTAAAATAATTAATTTTGGGAAACCATTAGTCAACATCATTTTAACTTCTGGTAAGAAACTCCACATAAATTTAAACATACCAACAAAACCTTTATTTTTTAAAAAATCAAAGAAAAATCTAACCGCCAGCTTCATAGTTTTATCATCATATGTCTCTAATGTTTCTGGGTTAAGCTCTAAAATTTCTTTTACAAGTCTACCTAACGGTTCTAGACCATTGATAAAGATAACTACAAGCTTTGAATGTTTAGGATTTTCAACAAGTCTAAAAGTAATTTCTGTAGCTATCCCAAGCGTCCCCTGCGAACCAACTAAAAGTTTGTTTAAATCAAAAAAATTATTTGCGAGAGAATTTTTTAACACATTCCAAATATAATATCCTGCAGAATTTTTACTGACGTTAGGTTTTGCATGTTTTATTTCATCTTTATTCTTGTTTATCAAATTATAAATATTCTTGTAGATATTTCCCTCAAAATTTCCTTGAGTAATCTTTTTAGTTAATTCATTTTGTGTTAAAGGCCTAACTACATATTCATTGCCATCAGCAAAAACAACTTTCGTTTCTAAAACATAATCCTCAGTTTTTCCATATTTAAGTGTTCTTTCTCCCGCAGAATTATTACCAAACATTCCTCCCATGGCATTCAAGCTCTTTGAAGCTGTATAACAAGGTAAAATTAATCCTTTTTCTAAAGTTATTTTTTCAAAATCTCGATAAAACATACCCGGCTCCACTGTAATAGCCCAAGAAGATGAATTATTTTCGAAATGATTCATCTTCTTGGGCTCACTCACTAATTTATTCATATGCCTAGTAAAATCCAATATTAATGATTCCCCAATAGCTCCACCAGACATATCTGTACCAGCACATCTGCAAGTAATAGATAAGTTTTTATAATCTTTATTCTTTTCAGGATCAGCATATTTATCTTTATTTTCAGAAACCCATTTCACAAGGTTCTGCACATCTTTTGAATCCATCGGAAAAAGCACAAGCTTGGGCCTCACTTCGAAAATACTCGCATCACGAGAATATTTGACGAGAGTTTCCTCATCATCTTCCACTTCTCCTCTAAAAAATTTCTTAATTTCTTCTTTCATAAGATTTATCTAAACTAGAATTGCTCATTCATGCGTTCATGAATCCCTTTCAAAAAGCCGTCTGGATTTTCTTTTAACTCTTTTCTTAATTCTTCTTCTGAGAACCATTTAATTTCTGCAACCTCATCTTCCCGTATCTTAAAATCACTAAATCCAGTAGGTAGTGTTAACAAAAATTCTTGACCAAAATAATTCCATTTTGCCTTTTTACGCTTTTTAATTCCAGTAATAGGTTTAATATCTTTCAATCCTATTTCTTCTGCTTCTTTTATTATGTTCTGTTCATAAGTTTCTCCCTCCTCCACTGTTCCAGCTACTGCAGGACCCCATTTACCAGGATCGTGACTTTTATTAAAAGCACGACGAGCGAGTAGAATATTACCATTAGTATCAGTAATCCAAAGAGAAGACACACGATAAATGGCATTCAAATCACGATTATCGCGTTCTCTGTACTCTATTATATTGTCATTTTCATCAACTATTGGAATTTTCATATTTTTACTCCCAAAAAATTAAGATTAATGATAATAAACCCAAAATCATGCCAGCTATTTGTATTTTATTAGTTTCTTCCCCATAAAAATAAAGGCCGATGATGACAGCCAAAACAGCTGAACTTACTGAAAAAATGATAGCTCCGCGAGCAAGTCCAGAACCACTCTTTATACTCCAAAGCCAAAAGGAATTTGCTATCACATAAGCTAAAATAGCGCTAACCCAGAAATACCAAGAACCTTTGAGCGCATATTCTTTTGCAAATATGTCGGCCACTATTTCAAAGATTATTAAAAAAATTAAAGGTATTACCCAGAACATTTTATTTTAATCAAAAAATATTTGAATTATATGAAGAAAACTTTTTATTGTGTCTAAAAATTGTATAAACATTTTTATTTATTTTAAATTATTAAAAAGTTTTAGTCGTGTTTCTACGACTTTCTCGATGGCATCTACAGCAGGTTGTAATATTTTATACGGCGCAACTTCTTTAGGATTTTCTTTAAGATATTTCTCTAGGGCTTCTCTATAAGCAACACGAATTTCAGTATTTATGTGAATCATAGAAATCCCTGCTTTTATTGCATTTGTGAAATCTTCATCAGCTATACCAGAACCTCCATGAAGGACGAGAGGAACACCACAAGCTTGGCGGATTTCTTTTATTCTTTCAATGTCGAGTCTAGGATTTCCTCCTTTTACCATTCCGTGGACATTACCTACAGAAGGTGCAAGTAAATCAATACCAGTTTTTTCTACAAAATATTTTGCATCTTCGGGTTTCGTCATTGTCTTTTCTCCGACGCCTTCTGGAATTTCATCTAAAAGTTTTGAGGAAGTCCCTATAAAACCAAGCTCTGCTTCTACTAAAATATCTCTTTCTGTTTTTTTTGAGAGCTCTTTTGCATAATTCACACATTTTTTTGTAAGTACAATATTTTCTTCAAGTGGTAATTTTACGGCATCAATAATAGCCGAATCATAACCTGCGTCTAATGCTTTCTTCACTGAATCAAAACCATAGTGATGATCACCATTTAAAAAAATAGGATAATTATCCCGAGTACGAATAGCATTAATCATCGCAAATGCTTCTTCCCTACCGACGAAACTTTCTTCCCCCTCTGAAAGACCGATGATAATAGGTAAGTTAAGTTTCTTAGCTGCATTGTAGATACCATGTAAGGCTTCTATATTTGAAATATTAAAATGTCCAATGGCTACTTTTTTTTCTTCTGCCTCTTTTATATATTCACGTAATGTTTTCATTCTCTTATTTTAACATTTCCTTTAACAATTTAATAACGATCTGTGGGTTTGCACTGCCTTTGCTTTCCTTTATGACCTTACCCACTAAAGACATTATGGCATTTTCTTTTCCACTTTTATAAACCGCTACAACATCAGGATTCTCACTAATTATTTTTTCTATTATGGTTTTGATTTCTCCTTCGTCATTCTTCTGCAACAAGCCTTTTTCTGTAGCTATTTTAAGTGGCGATTCATCTTTTATTACAATCATAGCTAGAATATCTTTTGCCCCGCGAGAAGAAATTTTATTGTCTCCGATCAAATTTATAAGTTCAGTAAAGTTCTCGAGAGACGGGAGCCTTGCCTCCGTCTGTGATTTTTTTAATCCCAAATAGTCAGAGGTAATATAGTTCGAGGCTATTTTTATTTTTTCTTTATCATTTAAAATCTTTGCAATGTTTTCAAACCAATTTCCCAATTCTAAATCGTTAATATAGCTTTCTATATCCTCATCTTTAATTCCAAAATCATTCCTATATCTTAATCTTTTTGCCTGTGGTAATTCTTTCAACTCACTTTTCATTTTTTCTAAATCGAAAGCCTCATGAAGCTTCATTTTTGGTAAATCCGGCTCTGGAAAATATCTATAATCATGACTAGACTCTTTTTTTCTTTGAGAAAATGTTTTTTGTTTACTCTCGTCCCAGCCACGCGTCTCTTGAACTATTTCTTCACTTTTCCCCTCTTCTAAAAGTTTCGTCATTCTGTCTAATTCGAGCTTGATTGCTTTTTCAACCGTTTTAAAAGAGTTTAAATTTTTAACCTCTACTTTAGTTCCTAATTTATTTTTATCTTCTGAAACAGAAATATTCGCCTCAACACGCATTTCTCCTTTCTCCATATTTGCTTCCGATACTCCTAAATACCAAAGTATAAGCTGAAGCTCTTTAGCAAAACTCGAGGCACTTTTTGCAGCAATATCAGTATCTTCAAATGTGTGAGGCTCTGTGACGAGCTCCATAAGTGGCACGCCTGCACGATTAAAATCTACTAAAGAATAATCACCCCTATCGTGTTTATTATTCGCTGTATCTTCTTCTAAATGCACACGAGTGACATCAAAATCCACAAGATGCCCTCCGGAAACAATAGGATATTTATATTGTGAAATTTGAAAGCCTTTAGGGATATCCGGATAAAAATAATTCTTACGATCAAACTCAGTAAAATCAGCAATATCTCCTCCAATAGCTAAACCGACGTTTATTACATGTTCTATGGCTTTCTTATTTATCACAGGCAGTGCCCCAGGATGAGCCATACAAACGGAACAAATATTTACGTTAGGTTTTTCTTCGTCAGGATCATTCTTACAGGCACAAAACATCTTCGTTTGTGTTTTAAGCTCAGCATGTATCTCAAGCCCAATTGTAGGATAATACTTTTTTTCCATAATATTATTATACCTTTTTCTGAAAAATCTTCATCAGTGCATCTCTGAAAGTTTTTACCGATTTGTCATCATACAGAGATAAAACAAAAACTTTATTCCCTAATTTCTCAAATTCTTTTTTCTTTTTTTCTATAATTTTACTGTCCTCTATAGTGTCAGACTTTGTAAGAATTATTATTTCGTCTTTTTTAGAAAGCCCATCATTACCTAATCCTAAATTTTTACCATATTTTTCTAATTCTTTACGTATCTCTTTATAAACCTTCATCATCCCTGTTGTACTTTTAAATAAATTTTCAAAAGAGACAAGGTGTGCAATCATCTTCGTGCGTTTTATATGTCGTAAAAATTTTACACCCAATCCTTTTCCTGTATTTGCCCCTTCAATAAGTCCAGGGATGTCTGCGATAGTATAACCGTAAAAATCGCCTAGGTTGGGATCTAAGGTCGTAAACTCATAATCTCCTACCTTCGCATCAGCATTCGTTAGGGCGTTCAATAGTGATGATTTACCGGCATTAGGGAGCCCGACAAGCCCTATATCTGCAAAAAGTTCTAATTCTATGTGAAAATCACCATGTTCTCCTTCTTCGCCTACTCTATATTCTTTTGGAGTTGTATTCGTAGAACTTTTAAAATGTTCATTTCCAAAACCACCATACCCACCCTTCAGGAGTAAAACTTTCTGTCCTTCCTCTAAAAGTTGCCATTGTTCATCTGTCTCAAGATTTGTGATAATAGTCCCCACTGGTAGGTCTAAAATAAAATCTTCACCCTTTTTCCCATGTAAACTTTTATTTCCACCGTCTTCGCCCCGCTCTGCGCTAAAACTTTTTTTTGCTTTATATTTTGAAAGTACATGCACATCACGTACAGCTTGCGCATAAAAATCCCCGCCACGTCCACCGTCGCCTCCTGCAGGTCCACCTCTTGGCACAAATTTCTCTTGTCGCCATCTGACGACGCCATCTCCACCACGTCCTGCTTCTGCATATATTTTTATTTCATCAACAAATGCCATAATTGTTATAATAGCACAAATCAAAAAATTAAAAGAACAAAGCTTTTAAGGGGTTTGGCGAGCGACGGCAAGCCAATTTCAGGATTTTTTAAGCTTCAAAAAATCCGTACCGGCAAAAGTTTTGTTCTTTTGATTTTTTTAATTTTACACCAACGCCAATTCTGCTAATTTGATTGCTCCTTCTTTAGATCTTGCAACTGCTAAAAAAAGCGCTCTGTGGCAAAATATTGCATCTTCTACTCCAGTAACCTTTTGTAATTCCTCATCCCGAAGCCCTGCCCACGCACTTGGTAGATTTTTTCTATTCTTAAAATTATTTGAATCGTCTCTAACGGCTCTTACTGCCCAAGAGACTTTGTCTGTCCTAGGATAGATTACAAAAAGTGGTTCTTTAAATTTATTTAAGACATTTCCATAAAAATAATCTTTATCTAAAATGATTATTCTTTTATCTTTAGAATCCTGATAATTTTTTATCATTTTTTCTTCTGCTAAGATTAAATCTTTTGCTTTGATGATTTCTCTAGATAAAATCAGTTTAGCTATTTTCACACTCTCAAAAAACATTTGATCATCATTTAAATTATCTTCAGACCAAGATGGACGCATAGAATAAAAAAGATATTCCAAAAAATATGGAGAAACATCATATTTATTTTCAACTAAATTAAAACCATTATCATTTGCATCGATGGGAACTACTAGTTTTCTCTCTACGATTTCTTTTGCTTTTAAAGATTCACAAAGATTTGTCCCAAATTTATTCCAGACTAGACCAAAAGAAGAATACAAAATACCCTCCTCTCTTTCTTCTTTAAAACTCATTTGATGATGATCAAATCTATTTGTTTTTTCATCATAAATTCCACCCACGTCAAAAACATAATCCCCTTCCTCCACTATCTTGGGGTCACGAGTACGAATTATTTCAAAAGTTTCTCCATTCTTTTCTAACAATAAGGAAAGAGTAGCTGCAGCAAAGACATCATCTGCATGAAAAGACCCATTGTGTGTTACTAATTTTTTATTTTTCATTATTGTCTATACTAATATTAATATTCTTAAAATACTGAAAGATTCTGTAAAAATATGCTACTAATTTATCAAAAAGCAAAAAGACTACCACTAGAATCAAAATAATAAGAGAAAATTTATTTATCTCTTTACTATATGAAAGAGCAGTCTGACTAAAGAAAAACCCTAAGGACAAGAGAAGTGGAGCCCAGATAGCTGTAGACAATAATTCAGCTTTTAAATAAGTTTTTAAATTAATTTTTTTATATCCTGAAAATAAAACAATCAAATAATTCACACCCATGATAAATTTTGAAATAAAAATAGACCAAAACGGTTTCTCTAAAAATCTAGGCATGAAATACGCCACTCTCCTTTCAAGATATTTAAAAAACTCATGATCATTATATTTCTTATAAATATACCCTCCTAGGTAATATCCACCAAACGTTTTCGCTATTCCTCCAGCAATAATAAAAATAAGTGCTACCCAAAAATTAAGAGCCCCGAGATAAGAAAGAATTCCAGTGGTAATGACCACTATTTCTCCTTCAAAAATAAGCCCTAGAAAAATCACCAAATACGCTAAAATCTGATTGTCCTGTACTATATGGTTTAAAATTTGTACTGTATGCATGTATTAAAAAAGATCATCAACCACTTCTTTCACCATCTTCCCATCTGCCTTACCTTTTAATTCTTTCATCAAAACTTGCATCAACATTCCTTTCTTTGTGGCATCAATACTTAGCTCTTCCTTCTTTGCTTTTGCTATTTTTTCTATTTCACTTTTTTCCATTAATCTTGGTAGATAGGTTCCTAATATAGCAAGCTGTGCTTCTTCTTCGTTTACTAGATCTTGTCTATTGCCCTTTTTATATTGTTCAATAGAATCTTTTCGCTGTTTTGAAAGTCGAGTAATGACGGCAATTACCTCTTCATCGGTAAGTATTTCATTTGGCTTTCTATTTTTAGAAACAAGCTCGTTTGTAAACCCCGCCACCATTGATCGCAATGTCTCAAGCAAAACAAGATCTTTTGCCAACATTGCCGTTTTTATATTGTTTTTTATTTGTTCATGAAGCATAGTTTTATTATAGCAAAATGTGTTAAAATATACTATATGCAAAAAATTATATTTTTTGATACTGAGACTACAGGTAATACAGAGAAAGATTTCTTGTGCCAAATAGCTTATAAAAGTGGCAACGAGGATTTTTCTGGTCTTTATAAGCCACCAATAAAAGTCCCTCCCGAGGCTTCAGCAGTACATCACATTTCAAACAAAATGTTAGAGGACAAAATACCTTTCACTCAAAGTCCTGAATTTAAAAAAATTAAAACACTTTTTGAAGATAAAGATTCTATCGTCGTCGCTCACAATGCACCTTTTGATTTAATGATAATAAAAAAAGAAGGTATTATCCCTACAAATTTTATCTGCACTTTAAGACTCGCAAGGCACTTAGATCCTGAAGGAAAAATGGGTAAATACAATCTACAATTTCTACGATACCTTTTGGAAATAGAGATAGATGCTACAGCACACGACGCGCTAGGAGATGTGTTGGTTTTAGAAAAATTATATGAAAGATTAAAAAATAAAATAATAGAGCAAGAAAAGATAGATGAAGAAGAGGCTGTTCAAAAAATGATAGAAATATCTTCTCATCCTTCCCTTTTCAAATATATCAATTTTGGAAAACACAATGGAAAAGAAATAAAAGAGATAGTTCGCATTGATCCAGGATATCTCGAATGGCTCCTTGCTCAAAAAGTCGAAAGTGATCAAATTGACGAAGACTGGATCTATACGTTAAAACATTATTTGGGTAAATTATAATTTATGGAAAACATTTTGATAATTATAATAGTGGTATTGATTGTGGGCATTGTCCTTTATTTTTTGCTTAAAAAAAAGGAAAATAATAATGAGGAAAATAAAGCTTTTTTATTACTCCAACAAAGCATGTCAGATATTGCACATCAACTTGATTCAAAACTCACCGAATCACGAAGAGATATGCAAGATGCGGTACGTACTCAATTTTCTGAATCACAGAAATTATTGAAGGATATCAATGAACAAATGAGTAAAAGTTTGATAGATGTAGCACGTGAGCAGACTAAAACAAATGAGGCAACACGACAATTTATGACTATCGCTGAACAGCTTGGAAGTCTAGAAAAAACCCTCAAACATCAAAAACAACGTGGAAATTGGGGAGAAGCTTCACTAGAACTTATTCTTTCAAATACATTAGCTCCTGGGCAATATAAAATGCAGTATGAATTCAAAAATAAGGAAAAAGTAGATGCAATAATAATAGTAAAAGAAGGAATAATTCCAATTGATGCAAAATTTTCATTAGATAATTATGATCGTGTTGTACATGCAATAGACGATAAACAACGCGAAGAACTTGAAAAGGAGTTTAAAAATGATTTAAAAAAAAGAATCGACGAAACAGCAAAATATATTTTACCAGAAGAAGGTACTCTTCCTTTTGCATTTATGTATATACCTGCAGAAGCTATTTATTATGATCTCCTTGTTAATGAAGTTGGTTCAATCAAAGTGAACACTAGAAATTTAATAGATTATGCTTACAATGAAAAAAAAGTAATAATCGTTTCCCCAACAACCTTTATGGCATACCTTCAATCAGTTTTATATGGCTTTAAAGCGTTTAAACTAGAAAAGGATATAGAAGGAGTAATAAAAAATGTAGGAATGCTTAACAAACATTTGAAATCTTATGAAGATTATTACCACAAAATAGGTAAAGCTCTTAATGTAACTGTAAGTCATTATGATGAAGGTAGCAGACAATTTAAAATGATAGATAAAGATATACTTAGAATTTCAGGCACATCCCCTGAGCTCTCAACTCTTTCATTAGAGAAACCTAAATTAGAAGACTAGAATCTAAGTTATTAACATCCTCCTATTGAAAATAAAGCTAAAAGTGGTAATAATATAGATGGAGGCACAAACTAATCCATATTCTTAAACTCTTTATTAATAGAGGAGTATCTATGCCAAATGGAACTTCAAGAAAAACACCGGGTTCAGAAAAACCACAAACCGGTATCAATTTCAAGACAAGACCTATGTCTGAATACAAACAAAGTTTAAAGGGTATTCAGAAACCACGCAAGAGTGGTCGTGGACGGAGAGATCACTCACCATAATTAATAAAAGCTTTTTTTAGTTACAAGAGCGTACCCTACGGGTACGCTTTAATTTTTATTTTTTACCTAAAAATGCTATATTCATTAAATTGGCCCTATCGTCTAACGGCTAGGACGTATCCTTCTCAAGGATAAAATCAGAGTCCGATTCTCTGTAGGGTCACAAATCGCGCAAAGCAAATAAACTGCTTTATTTGTGAGCGATTTGTGAAGGCACAGGCATAATTTTTCAGAAGAAAAATTGCCGAGCCGGGGTGGGCAAGTACTTATATTTTTTACGATTTTAAGAAGTAAAAAATTTAGTAACTTGTGACCACACAATGCTTGAATACGAAGTATACATAATTTCTTGACTTTTTTTATAAAAAGAATAATCTTAAGAAAGATATGCTCCTATTATATCCTGATTATTCTCTCGAGCCATCAGAAATATTGATGGGATACGAAACAACGGGGAGAGTATGTGGTCGACTCAATGAGACACAGATTGTTAATAATGTCTCTGCCTAGTCTACATCGGGAAAACAAACGTGCGAGCTGAGTCGCAGTCATACGTTTGGTCCACTTTTTTATTCAGGTAAGAAGTAGCGGAATTCGTATCCGTTTATGTAATAGTTTTCTTGTATATCTACACCCGGCTTCCATATTGTGAAGTCGGGTTGTTTTTTTATTTCTGTGGATAACTAGAGAAGGCCGGCCCTTCGTTTTTTTTAATCTCCCTCACGTGTCCAGTTTCGAAGAAAAATAACTTTTATTCTTATTATTTTTTATTCTTCTTCGGAACTGAACACGTAATGAAATCTAACGAATGAATTTAACTATTGCTATAAGAACGATAGACCCGAGTATCGCCACTAAAAAACTATAAAGATTAAAACCCGTCACTCCACTTTCTCCAAAAAAGGTCATAATGAAACCACCGATTATGGCTCCTATGACACCTACTATGATATTGAGTATTATTCCTTGTTGTGCGTCAGTATTCATGATCAAAGACGCTATCCAACCCACTAATCCACCAAACACAATCCATATAATAATTCCCATATAATATTTCCTGCTTACGCAGATGATTTAATTTTTTAATAATAATCTTCGATATATATAAGACGTCCAAAAGATAATACTATTACATGTTTTTATTTTTTGAGTGCAGCAATCTCCTTTTTTAATTGTTCAATATGTATTTCCATTTTTTTTGCTTGTTCTTTAAGTTTAGTCTCAACATGATTCGCATGACTAGCAAGTGTCTCTGCTATGAGCATTATCTCCGTCACATCTTCCATAGCAAGAAGTATAATAGGCGGAAATGTCTCTAGCGTAGTATCTTCTTTGAAATGTATCTGACGAGCATTCAATATCATTACCTTTCGTCCTATAAAGGGAAACTCATGAGTCACCTCAAAACCCTTAAAAAACGTATTCATTGGCAAAATATCTTCTAAAAGTTTTCTTAAAGCAGGAATATCCCACTGACCATTACCAAGTTTATATATAATTTTATTTTCGGTATCTTGTTTTTCGACCTGAAAAACTCGATAAAAAGAATCATTCGCGGCCATCACACGAAAATCCTTATCAAGAACCAAGATAGGTTCTCTCACCACATCTACTACTGTTTTAATGTATGTCCAACTCTTTTCCCATAAATGTTCTATGAACTTTGAATCCACAGAATTCTCAATTTTTTTGTTCTCTTTTTTATTTATTTTCATATAACTCTATAGACGTAAAAGGGTAAAAAATATTACAACACCATCCTCCTCGCTAAAAACTATATAGTGTGTTATGGTTAAGTGTCTAGAAATACCCCTCCATAAAATAATCTATTGTAATATTTGTGTAATAAGCCTTTCCCTACTCTTCACAATAACATCATATAATGATTGATATAATAACGATATTTAATACAACATTGTAATACTTGGGTAATTAATAATAGTTATAAACGGCTTTAATTATATACTATGACCCCAAAACAAGAAGAAAAGTTAAAAGACATATTGACCACAGCGCACCATGATTTTGACAAAGGGCTTAACGCGCGTGCGTATTTTAAAATAAACAACCGTATGTTGAGTCAAGATCTAGTTCAAGACACTTTTACAAAAACTTGGAGCTATCTCATCAAAGGTGGGAAAATAGATATTATGAAAGCATTTCTTTATCACGTTTTGAACAATCTTATTGTAGATCAATACAGAAAACACAAAAGTACTTCGCTCGATATATTACTCGAAAAAGGATTTGAACCATGCGCTAATGAATTACCCGAAAATCTTTTTAATGCGCTAGATGGAAAAGCTGCACTTATTTTTATTGCACGTCTTCCTGAAACCTACAGAAAGATAATGCGCATGAGATATATACAAGACTTATCACTAAAAGAAATCTCTCTCATTACTGGACAGACGAAAAACGCAGTCGCTGTCAAAATACATCGAGGATTAGAAAAAATCAAATTAATGTACGGCCCGATATAATATAAATCAAAAAATATTACATTCTATTTACTTACATATTTTTATATGATATAATAAAAAAAGAGTTTCAAAAATAGTTCACCATAAATAACCCCCATTATCTAAAATACTAGGAGAGTGTCATGAAGAAATTCAGAATGTTTTTAATCTCGTTATCGATCATAATGTTTCTCGTCGGCACAACGACGGTCAATGGACAAGAAACTACCAATAATGGTGAAACGAGTGTTGTGATGATGAGTTCATCATTTAAAGATATCTTTAAAGAAATCAAAAATGAGGATTCAAAAAATGTTACTTTGCTGACCTCACAAGTAATCAAAACAGGCGACATAGTCTCTGACAGTGAATTCGTCAGAGAATTCAATGAAAAAATTGAGCTAAAGTTGTCGGACATCTATCTGCTTGTTCTTTCTACAAAAAAGAAACCATATTTTGAAAATAGCGGGAACCTATCTCTTACACAAATGAATATATTTCATGTAAAAGATGAGGCTGGGATATTGAGGATAATATTCCTCAAGTTATACCCCGCAGGATGGCAATTTTCTACCCGACCCAGCTCCATAGCATGGGTAGGAGGAACAAAAATTTTTTACAAGAAGTAAAAGCGAAGCCCTGCACGTCATTAAATTGACCTCTACAGGGCTTTACTCCGTCTGATAGATATAAAAAGCAAAATGGCCTGAAAATTATTCAGGCCATGCATTAGTTTAGAAAAACTGGAATACTCTGAAGCATACTAAATTCACGCCTCAGTAAGTGAATTCTATAAAAACTAGAAATGAAATGAAGTCCCAATCTTAAAAGCAAATCATAACGTAAATCAAGCCTACGAAGACTTGAAAAAACATTATAATTTGGAATTGGGAAAGAAATTAAATTCTCTTCTCCATGAAGTTCTTTTAGGGGATGTTCAATTGAATCATGTCCACCCCAAAAGTAACCTTTTTTTTGAATTCGCACATCTTTTTTGGGGTTAAACATTTTATAATCTCCTTCTCTAATTTTCTAAAAGAACCATTAGTTTAATGATATACATCGTAGCACACTATACCCGTTTTATTAACTATTACGAAGGTCGGACCTCCTCTAGTTATCCACACTTGACAAATGGATAGCAGATAGTGTATAATGTACTCAGTTAACTATTGTTCAATACATTATGGGGTCAACATGCCACATATTATAGTTATTGATGAAAATTTTGTAGAAATATTTCGGGACGGATTCTGTTTTGCTCTCTTGGGAGCATACATACTCCTTCGTGTGATAGCACGTTGGAATGAAAAGAAACCCGAAAACAGGAGACTCTTATGAAAGAAAAGTCTCCATCGCAATATAGGCGTAGTTTTACTAGCAATAGTACAATTACGCCTTTTTTATTTCTTATTCAGCCATTCTTCGTCTTGGCGGACGAGGAGAAAAGATTTATTTTTTATATCTTCGAGAATCGCTTCTACTGCATATTCCATTCTCATTCCTTGTGAACCTTTTATTAAAATCAAATCATTTCTTTCTATAAAAGTTTTCAAGAACTCCCCTGCCTCATGTGAATCCAAAAATTCAAAAATTCCCGCCTTGACTCGCGAAAATTCGCCAACGCGAGGCAGGTTTTTTTCTTTCATCCCTGCTTCGAGTGCTCCCTCTTTTATTTTCTTTGCTCTAAGTCCTACTACAACAAGAATATCAGCATTTTCTTTAGCTACCTTACCAATATTTTTATGAGATTCTTCTGTATGTTTCCCGAGCTCGAGCATATCACCCAAGACAGCTATCTTCCTCCCAGCAATTTTTACTTCTCCCAAAGTCTTGAGTGCAGATTCACAAGCAAATGGAGAAGAATTGTAAGTATCGTCTATTATAAAAGAATCTTCAATACCTTTGAGAAGACGCATACGCCCCGGAGGGACACTATAAACTTTAAGTTTATGTATTGCATCCAGCATATTAAATTTTAATCCTGAAGAAAGGGCTAATGCTCCTAACGATGCATAGACATGATTCCTACCAAATACTCCCTCAATGATGACAGGCATACTACTCCCTCCTTCATCTATTCTAAAAATCAAACCTTCAGGGATACCTTTATCTGTGCTATATAAAATACTATCCTCAGAACCTTTTATGTCAGAATCTTCTTTAAATCCGAATGTCAAAACCCTGCATTTTGTCTTTTCTTTCATCTCTGCCACTGCTCCATCATCATTGTTTAGTATCAAAAGTCCATCCTTCTTTAGAGTTTTAATCAGTTTACCTTTTTCTTCTATGAGATGTTTACGTGAATCAAAGAATTCAATATGTGCTGGTGTCTCTCCTATCGCAGTGATGATGACGACATCGCTTCGAAGCCATGATGCAGTGCGATGCATATCCCCAGGTTTACCTATGCCCACCTCAAGCACAAGCCATTTAGGATATTTATGAGGCCAAACAAAAAGCCATAACCCTTTTAAAATATTTAATAACCACATGAAAGGATTATTCCATGCATTGGGACAACCTAAAATAGTCAAAGGTAGACCTATCTCACTATTGTAACTTTTTTCACTTTTGCGAACATAAGAAACACCCGAGATGACAGCATAGACTGCATCTTTAGTAGAAGTCTTACCGACAGAACCAGTGATAGCGACGACTTGGGGTTTATATTTCCAAAGCACAAGTCGTGATTCTATTCGTAATATATATGTGACTATTTTTTTAAATATTGTTTTCATAATTTCTCCTCCCCTGCCAAGGGGAGGTTGGGAGGGGTCTATCTGTCTGGCGCAACTTCGTAATAATTAATTAAAAAATTTGTAATACTTAAAAATGGATCTGCCCAAGTCTGCACCGCATAAGGCACACCTTTTGGATTTATCGCATAAAGAAGAATTATAAATTTAGGATCATAGGCAGGGAAATATCCGACGAAGGAATGCGTATGCCTATCTTCATAATATCCCCCTCCTTCATTATTGGCAACTTGCGCAGTCCCTGTTTTTACTGCGACACTATAACGTTCCAACTTTGCATTTCCCTTAAATACTGATTGATCTGAGACATTTACAAGCATACGAGTGATTTCTGTTGCTGTGGCTTCAGATATTTTCACACGAGTTTTCTCATACGTCATTTCTTTTTCTGTACCATCATTATATTTTATTTTCTGCACGAGATGTGGCACGACAAGGTTCCCACCATTTGATAATGATGCGAGGCCTCTTATGAGCTCGACAGGTGTCAAAGCTATACCTTGTCCGAAAGCAGCGTTTGCATATTCTATCTCACGAGAGCTGTTTATAAAATTAGAAACCAATCCACTTGTTTCATTTGGTAAATCGATACCAGTCTTTTCTTTTATTCCATAAGAAAGCATATAATCACGCATATTTTGTTTGCCTAATTTTTTTTCTACAAAAACCATACCCGTATTTAATGATTGATTCAAAACTTCTTGCATATTTACGACTCCACGAGCTTTTTTATCAAAGTTAAATATTTCCTTATTTTCAACTATTACTGAACCTTTATCATCATAAGTCGTATTAGCTGTGACAACTTTTGTATCGAGTGCCGCTGCCATGACGAGAGGCTTCACGACAGATCCAAATTCTAAAACATTTTCTACTAAAGGATTGGAAAATGTAGAAGTCGTTTTAACTTTTGAAAAATTATTTATATCAAAATCAGGTTTGCTAGAAAGTGCATAGATAGATCCATCTGTCGGATTCATTATTATCCCTCCGATAGAATCAATCTGGTATTTTTCTTTTACCCCTTCAAGCGTTTTTTCTAAAAAACTTTGGACCGAGGGTTCTATCGTCGTCACTACATCACCTTCTTTAGATTCATCACTAAATAATGTTTTATTTATATTAGAAAAGACTTCTGCAAAGAAATTAATATACGGGTTGTCTTTATTTCGTGCGAGCACATTCTCGTATTGTCTCTCAAGGCCATAACGTCCACCCAATTCATCACCTTTATAGGCCACAAACCCAAGCGATTGCGATGCCATGTTGGCACCTGGGTAAAAACGCCATTTTTCTTTATAAACAGAAAGTCCAGGAATTTTCAAAAGAGATATCGCATCAGCTTCTATCTTCGTTAAGTGATTTGCTATTTCTTCATAAGGATCATCGGTCTTTTCTGCTTTAATTATAAATTCATCATGGTCTAAAGTAATTATTTTTGATAATTCACTATAAACCGATTCTTTATCAATTATTTTTATAGGATTGATAGCTATTTTAAATCCTGTAGTTTGCATCGCGGCTGAAACGAGCTGACCATTTTCTTGTTCAAAATAAATAGTCCCACGTTCAAAAATATTTGAAGAAGGAGTAGAGTATTGTCTATCCGCTCGATCAGAATATTCATTACTATGTACGACTTGTACTAGAAAAAGTTTGCCTATTAATATTAAAGCAAAAAATGAGATACAAAAAAATACAATTCTATTTCTAAAAAGAAAACTATATTTCATTTTTAGCGATATTTATACTGCCAAGAGCCTTTCGAGTAGCATATTTCGTTTTTATTTCTTTAAAACCAAGGGAATACGCAAGATTTAGATCTACCTTCTCAGATTCAGATAAATATCTTAGCTCCAAGTTGCCCACTTCACTTGAAAGAGTAAGGGCTTCGCTCTCAAATGCCTTACGCTCTACAATATTAAAAACCATGTTGCCTAGGAATATAACATAACAAAAAGCAAGAATAGCTACCATCCAAAGCATAGTATGTAGGATACGTACCTGTAAATTACCATTGTCAATGATATTTACATTGTTCGTATAACTCTTTAATTTTAAACTCATTGTTTTCATAATATTTTTTCCAAAACTCTTAACTTTGCACTTCTCGATCTAGGATTATTTTTTATTTCTTCTTCTTTTGCTGTTATTGGTTTTTTACTAATTAATTTTGCCTCCCCTATTTTCTCCTTTTCCTTAAAAAATCTTTTAACTATTCTGTCTTCCAAACTATGAAAAGAAATCACTGACATTCTTCCTCCTTCCTTCAAAACTTCAAACCCTTTTTCAAGCCCCATTTGTAATGCCCCTAATTCATCATTCACTGCTATCCGTAATGCTTGGAATGTCTTCGTGGCAAAGTGCAATCTTCCTCTTTTATATGATGCCGGTACATTCTCCTCTATTATCTTTACTAAATCCCATGTCGTTTCTATCTTTTTTTTCTTTCTTGCTTCCACTATCCCTTTTGCTATTTTTCTAGAAAACCTTTCTTCGCCATAACCGTAAATAATATCTGCTAAACTTTTCTCTTCCCAAGTATTTACGATATCCATAGCTGTCAGGTCTTCCTCTTGTGGGTTCTCTTTCATGGTCATGAGCAATGGCTCCTCCCTCATGAAAGAAAATCCTCTACCTGAATTCTCCAATTGATCTGAACTCAATCCTAAGTCAAAAATAATCGCACTAAAACTTAGAGGCAAAGAGTTTTTAAGAAACGTGTGGGTCCCCTGTCCTTTTGTCTCCGAGGGCGCAGTTTCAAAAAAATTCTTTGACTCTAAGTTTTCCAGATCCCTGAAGTTTGCGTTTACAAAGAAAATCCTTTTTTCAAAACCCTTGAACTTATCCTTCGCTTTTTCCCAAACACTTTTATCCTGATCGAGTGCTATTATCTTTGCATTTGGATATCTTTCTAAAATTTCTTTACTATGCCCCCCACCACCGAAAGTACAATCTAAAACTAAAGATTTGTTTTGTAAATTTAAACTCTCTATTGTTTCATTTAAAAGAACTGTCTTGTGTATCGCTTGCATTTTATTCTCCTCCTCTGCTTAATTTCTCGGCCAATGGTTCTGCTTGTTTCGCTGCTCCGGCTTTATACTCTACCCAAACTTTATCGTTCCAAACTTCCACTCTGTCTTGCACTCCTATGAGTGCGACTTTGCCAGATACTTTTATTTTTTCTTTCAAATAATCCGGTATTAAAATTCTTCCTATCGTATCGACTTCTACGTCTGATGCCTGTCCAAACATATTTCTGTTGAAAGTTCGCTGGTCAGTCGACAAGAAAGATAAATCAGATGTTGAACTAGAAAGTCTATTTGAAACTTTTTCCCATTCGGAAATTGTGAAAATAAATAAACATTGATCGAGACCTGGCGTGATGATGACTTTCTTGCCCATTTCTTTTCGAAATTTTGCGGGCAAAGAAACTCTATTTTTCTCATCTATTGTGTGTATGTATTCGCCAATTAACATAATTTTATTTATTTCTAAATTTCCCACCTTTTCCCACTTGATATACATTATATTCCACATATTAAAATAACACCAAGCCCTGCCTGTGGATAACCCGGTAGTGAGACTTGGCAAAGCACAAAGTGCGTTTTGTACCCAAAACATTGCCAAGTTCTACTACCGGGTAACCCTTCTCTATATCTCACCACACATCTTGACTTCTGTAAACAACTATGCTAGGATATACAAGTATATAAAAATCCCCTGTTTTAAGGAGAAATGCTGTTTGTCAAATAAATACCAAACTAAAGCCACTCAAAAGGGTGGAATTTAATCACTATCTTAAGGAAAGGAGATCTTCTTATGAAGAAGACTCACCGTTTAATCACGTTTTTTGGCATTATATTTCTTATTGCCATAATCATCACAACCTCGATATGTTTCGCCGTGGAGAATCATCGCCCAATAATGATGAAAAATCTCAGCGGGGTATGTGATTCAACGACCCCCATACCGGTACCGGTACAGCAATCATTTATCATGCTGGCAGATATGCCATATACAACGGCATACAGTCAACGTGAAATGCAGTTCCGAATGTACCTCGCAGAAAGCACACGAGTTGTAAGTTTTGAAATAAATACAAACGGTGTAATTTTGGAAAGTTATGCCCAAAATATCTACGCCTACGGAAATCGAAATGGACTCTATGGAACAGCATCGTTTAGAGGACTAAATGATAGCTCCTCAATTATAAGAGCTGTAATGTCATATTCCACACCAGTGTGTGGTTGGTTCTATGGAACCATCCGTATGTCCTTTCAAGATGCGAAACTTGGAAAACATATTTTCTCGATTACAAATGGGAGGTATGTATCCAATCGAATTGAAAAAAAGATACCCGAACTATACGGGTCCTTGGTTGGCGTATATTTGCCCCCGATGTACGGGGATGCAAATTACGATAGTCAAGTTACACTACCTGACCTTGATTATATGATCGAAGTTAGATGGAACTCATGGAATGGAAATGACTCTGTATTGGATCCATATCAGATTCTGGCAATGGATCTCGATGGCAATGGAGATCCAGGTGATTCCTATGACCATGAGCAACTACAGGAATATCTCGTAAAATTGAGATCCTGTTTTGTTGTTAATGGATGTTATGGATGGGATAATGGAGGTGGTGGAGTTGGAGTTACACTACCTATCACCATTCACCCAAACTATGCAACAATATGCGTCGACAAGGATTCGATCTACAACGGTGAATTTATTTTCACCGATGCGACTTCTGTCGAAGTATTAACTTCAAAAGCACAATCAACAATCCACAAAGATGGGAATAAGACAATCATTTCTTTCTTCACTGGTGGAAACTTCATCAATGGCGAAAAACTTTTCCGCGTTAATGGTAACCCTGAGAAAATCAAATTTTCAGGAGAAGTTAATCGGCATATCCCAATTAATGTGGAAATCCAATCTGTGACCGGCGTTGAAGAGAACTCCCCGGCAACAACATTGCCGGCGGCATTCTCATTGTCTCAGAACTATCCGAATCCGTTCAATCCGACGACAACAATCCGGTTTAACCTTCCGACCTCGGAACGTGTGACACTCAAAGTGTTAAATGTTCTCGGCCAGGAGATTACAACACTCGTCAATAATGAGGAGATGCAAGCCGGACAACACGAAGCAATTTTTAACGCTTCGGGTTACTCATCGGGTGTTTATTTCTATCGACTGTACGTCGGTGGAAAAGCACCACTCACAAATCACATGCTGTTGACTAAGTAGTCAACAAGCATATCTTGTTCTTTCACATGTAGTTGGTGAAATAACCACTGCATATAATTCTTTTATTATGGCTATGAATAAAGGAGCATAGCACAACAGAGCCTGAAGTTTTCACTTCAGGCTCTTTTCCTTTTTATTCACCCAAAAGCTTGACTTCTAAGATTAGAAGTGCTATTCTGTAGGAGAATTTGTAAATATAGAATTTTTATAGATTTGGTTGGTTTTCATCGATGATGTGAAACCGTGCGCAGTACATACTGACTTTTTTGTATAGGGAAAAAAGAATATGTCCTAGCGCAGAATTTAAATGTGCGACACCTTACCGGAAGTTGGGTGTTGCAGCCAGAGGTCTTGATGTTTTGTTTAAGCAAACATTAAGACCTTTTTTATTTGTCTTTTTTAACCCTTTTCCCCTGTGGATAACTTCATAAAAAATTCATTGACATATTCTGCTACAGGAATACCATATTAATTAGTAGTACATGTCGATTAGTGATGAGCGTGAGGCACTGCCTCTTGTGGAGGAGGTGATGCGTTTATATCACGCTCTTGAATTTGAAATTCTCCAATACGGGAGGTAGTATCATCATCGTCGTTATCATCCAATAAAGACGAGACCTGGCATTTGTATCCTATTCAAAAAGGTGCCAGGTTTTTTTATTCCAAATTTCTAGGACGCATGAGCGGGAAAAATTGAGTCTCCCGAATAGGTTTATCAGCTAGAAAAGCAAAAAGTAATTCTCCAAAACCAAAACCACAAGTAGGAGGCATGCCGTACTCAAGCATTTCTACAAATTCCATATCTGGCATCATTGCTTCTTTATCTCCCGCTTTTAGAAGTTCTTGTTGAGCCTCAAATCTTTCTGCTTGGTCTAAGGGATCATTTAATTCAGAAAAGCCATTACCTATCTCAGCACCTGCAATAATTATTTGAAATCTTTCTGTTAAATCAGGATTATCAGACATTGATTTTGAAAGTGGAGAAACAAGCTTTGGGTGCCCTGTTAAAAATACAGGCCCAGAAATTTGTTTTCTGCAATGTTTCCAAAGTGTATCCACTAATCGCTCCATGGTGTCGCCATCATAAACAATTTTTAATTTCTCAAGAGTCTTTTTTACTTCTTCATAAGTAGTGTCGAGTACATCTATGCCCGTTTCTTTTTTGACAGTCTCTCTATAATCAATACGTTTCCACTCACCAGAAAGATCAAACTTATGCCCACGTGTTTCAAAATTGGTCTTACCGAAAACATCTATAGCAATTTTTTTATAAAGCTCTCCTACGAGTTTCATTCCATCTTCGTAATTTGCATATGCCCAATAAAATTCTAGATTAGTAAATTCTTGCAAATGATTGGCATCTGTTCCTTCATTCCTATATGCCTTACCTATTTCAAAAGTTTTTGGAAACCCAGCAGACATAAGACGTTTTTGCCAAAGCTCACCTATAGATATACGTAAAAATAAAGGAAGTTTAAAATCTTCATTATACGTTTTAAATGGAGTTGCCTCTGCCCCACCTGTCGTCACTTCAAGGGTCGGAGTCTCAACTTCTAAGAATCCATGATCCTTCATAAAAGTACGCGCTGTGTCCCAAAATTTCGTTTTCTTGATAAGTAAATCCTTAACTTCAGGATCCATCAAAATATCTAAATATCTCTTTCGAAATCTTTCTTCTATATCTTGCAAGCCATGCCACTTTTCAGGCAGAGGAAGCAGACTTTTAGAAAGCATAGACCAGTCTTTCGCCTCTATCGTCTTTTCTCCTCTTTTAGTTGTAAAAAAAGTACCATTAATTTCTATAAAATCTCCAATATCTACAACTTCATTAAAAAAATCAAATTTCTCGTCACCTATCACATCTTTTTTAAACAAACCTTGGAAAAGTCCTGTGCCATCATTTAAGGTCACGAAAATGATAGCTCCTTGTCCACGGATAGACATGACTCTTCCAGAAATCCATTTCGTTTTCCCGTCTTTCTCTAAAACATCAAATGAATCAACAGCTTCTTTTAAAGAGAGCTCTCTAAAACTTTTTGCTTTATAGGGATCAAAACCTTTTTCTTTCAAAAGTTTTAATTTTCCTATTCTTGCGTCCCTAATTTCATCAATTGAAGACATATTTTAAAATTGCTAGCCTTTTATTAGGCTACGTTTACGATTTTATAATGGACTTCTCCGTTAGGAGTTTGAAATGAAATATCATCTCCTTTTCTTTTTCCAAAAAGTGCCATACCAAATGGAGATCTGTTAGAAATCTTACCGAGCGCCATATCTGCTTCCTCAGAACCTACGATCTGATAATTCTTTTCTTTATCTTCTCCTTTTTTTATTACGACAACTTTTGAACCTATTTCTATTTCCTCTCCACCTCCTCCGGATACAACTTGAGAATTTCGTAAAATTTCTTCGACTTTCGCGATTCTCTCTTCGAGTTTACCTTGATCCTCACGAGTCTGGTGATATTCTGCATTTTCAGACAAGTCACCAAGCGACTTTGCATACTCTAAACTATCAAGAATCTCTTTTCTTTTTGGGCCTTTTAAGTCTTTTAATTCTTTTTCTAAAGCTTTCTTTTTTTCTTCTGTTATGTAATCTCCTGCTTGTTTCATTCATACATACTAGCTTTTTTTTGCAAAAAAGTCCAATAAAAAACATAAAATGATACTTTTTTCGGCATATGCAATCTCCCCTAAACCAGGTTTAGGGAAATTTCCCTAAACCTGGTTTAGGGGAAAAAACAAAATCAAGCTTGCCTATATAGTTTCTATATGATAATCTATTGTTCATATGGCAAAAACAGTAATTGAAGTAAATAAAAATGGAAATGAAAATAACGCAAGCATTTTGCGTCGTTTTTCTCGTAGAATCCAAGAGTCAAATATCATTCAAAAAGTAAAAGGAAATCGCTACAATAAAAGAAAGGAGTCTAAACTTAAAGTAAAAAAGGGTACACTAAAACGCCTCGAAAGACGAGCTGAAATAGAAAAACTTCGCAAACTCGGTAAAATTAAATAATCCCTCGACTTCGTTCGGGACAAGAAATATGGAATTTGAAAAAATAAAGCGAGATATACTAGGCAAAGATTACTCTTTGTCTATTGCTTTTATTAGTGAAAAAAAATCTAGAGAAATAAATAAAAAATACAGGAACGTGGATAAATCTACCAATGTACTCTCGTTCCCCTTCTCAAAAAAAGAAGGAGAGATTCTTTTATGTAAAAGTAAAATCAGAAAAGAATTGAAAAAATTCGGTAGAACTTTTGATCAACTATTGGGTTTTTTGGTTATACACGGGATGCTTCATTTGAAAGGAATGGAACATGGAAAAAAAATGGAAAAAGCAGAAGAGAAGTACTTGTCCCGTACTAAATTTTAGATTACGTGATATAATAATAAGTATTAAAAGAAAAATTTTAGTACTGGGATGATCAGAAATATTTCTATAGGAATAGACATGGGGTCCACGACGACGAGAGTCGTAGTAGGAGAATTTCTAAAAGGAGAAAAAAATCCTAAAATTATTGGCATTGGAGAAAGTGAAACGAAAGGCATGCGACATGGCTACGTCGTAAATATTTCCGAAGCGGTTATTTCTCTCAAAAATGCTATTACCATGGCAGAAAAAAGTTCTGGAATAAGAATCAGACGTGCTTTTATCTCTATTGGAGGTGCCACTTTACGCGGAGATATGACGAGTGGTGTAGGAATCATTTCTAAAGCAGACGGTGAAGTGACAAACTTAGATATAAATAAAGCCTTAAAAGATTGCGAAGATAATTTAAATTTAAATAATAAAAAAGTAATTAAAGTATTCCCTATTTCCTTCAAACTTGATGGCAAAGAGATATTGGGTCGTCCTGAAGGTATGCGAGGGACAAAGCTTGAAATAAAAGCACTTTTTGCTACTTGTTCTATGTCACATTTTGAAGATTTATTGGAAGTCATTACATCAGCTGGGATAGAACCTATAGACATAACTGCAGGTGTCGAAGCTGGAAGCCGTATTGCTTTATCCGAAAAACAAAAGATAGTAGGTGCTGCATTGGTCAATATAGGTTCTGAAACAGTGTCTTTATCTGTCTTTGAAAATGGGACTCTCGTATCGCTTCATACATTTTCTATAGGTGGAGGAGATATTACGAATGATATAGCACTCGGGATGAAAGTTTCTCTCGAAAGTGCAGAACGTTTCAAACTTGGCAACATGTCTGAAGATTTTTCAAAGAAAAAATTAGATGAAATTATTGAAGCACGCCTTTTTGATATTTTTGAAGCAATAGAAAATCATTTAAAGAAAATAAAAAGAAATGAATTGTTACCTGCTGGTGTGGTATTCATCGGCGGAAGTGCAAATATTACTTCGCTCGAAGATTTTTCAAAATCTGCACTCAAGCTTCCTTCAAGGATAGGTGCGACAGAAATTTTTGGTAACATGAAAACAAAACTTCGTGATCCATCTTGGTTTACTGTTCTCGGACTCATTGTGTCTCCTGACGACAACAATTCTTATGTCACTGGTTCGTTCCAAAATTTATTTAAGAATTTAAAAAATGTTTTAAAGTCAAATATTAAAGAACTAATGCCCTAAAAACAAACAAAAAATGGTAAAGACTCGGGCTTTACTTTTTTTTATTTTCCACTAATATAGGTTGTATATAAATCAATCAAATTTTATTAGTAAATAATCGACTCCGCTCTGGCGGGGTATGTCAAAAATATGCCTAAATTAAACCCTGAAATAGAAAGTTTTGCTCGTATTATGGTCATAGGTATTGGTGGATCTGGGAAGAATGCTATCAACCACATGATCAACTCCAAAGTCAAAGGGGTGTCTTTCATTTGTATGAATACCGACACTCAAGACCTTCATCATTCCTTAGCAGAGAAGAAAATTCATATTGGTAAAAATCTTACAAAAGGTCTCGGTGCTGGAATGAACCCTGAAGTTGGAAAGAAAGCTGCAGAAGAAACAAAATCAGAAATTCAAGATGTCATTAAGGGAGCAGATATGATATTCGTCGCTTGTGGAATGGGTGGAGGCACAGGGACAGGTGCTGCACCTATCGTCGCTCGAGCAGCTAAAGAACAAGGGATACTTACAGTAGCTGTGATTACCAAACCATTTTTCTTTGAAGGTAATCATAGAATGAAAATCGCTGAAAAAGGAATTGAAGAACTCGCAAAAGAAGTCGATGCAATTATTATTATTCCAAATGATAAATTAATCCAACTTGCTGACAAAACTACAAACTTCAAAGATGCATTCGCTAGTTGCGACAATGTATTACGACAAGCTGTCGAAGGTATCTCAGATCTCATCACTACACCTGGTATCATAAACGTTGATTTCGCAGATATTAGAGCCATAATGTCAGACGCTGGAAGCGCTCTTATGGGTATTGGCCTCGCCTCAGGAGACGGCCGTGCCTCAAAAGCAGCTTTACAGGCCATCAATTCCCCTCTTCTTGAGGTTTCTATCAATGGCGCCAAGGGAGTACTCTTTGCTATATCAGGAGGAGACGATATAACCATCCATGAAATACAAGAAGCCGCTAAAATAATTACCGAATCTATCGACAAAGATGCAAAAGTTATCTTCGGTACTATCAGAGATGAGAAATTAAAAAAGGGTGAATTGAAAGTGACGGTCATTGCTACAAGTTTTACAAATGACCTACCTCGCAAAAATCTTTTTAGCGGAACAAATGTTTTGAATCAGACAATAATGAAAGAGGAAAATGCTGAAAAAATCAAAAAAGAAATACATAACGTAATACAAAATCCAAGTTCTATAAATTCTGTAAATAATGATTTCTTAAAAAAGACAGAAAAGAAACCTGAAGTTGTAGAAGAAATAATCATAGAAGATGACAATGAAGACTGGAGCGCTGTTCCAGCATTTCTAAGGAGAAAAAAGAACTAGTAAAGAAAGGGTTGACAGCTATGTTATAATGTCTAAATGACATACGATTTAATTATTATAGGAGGAGGGCCTGCAGGCGGAGCTGCTGCTGTATATGCCTCTCGAAAAAGACTCAATACCCTATTTATCACATCAGAATGGGGTGGGCAATCCATCGTGTCCGAACAGATTTTCAACTGGATCGGTAGTGTTTCTATTTCTGGAGCAGAGCTTGCCAATAATATTAAAAAACATGTTTTAGCAAACGCCAAAACTCCTGAAAATGCAAATTCTACTTTAGAGATTAAAGAAGGAGTAAGAGTTACAGACGTTGGACGTCTGGGAGACCCACGCCAGGATGGGGCAAGCTTATTTAAAATCAAAATAGATTCTGGGGAAGAATTTATAACAAAAACTATTTTAATATCGACAGGTAGTGGACGAAGAAAATTAGAAGCAAAAAACGCAGACAAACTCGAACACAAAGGCCTCACCTATTGCGCTTCTTGTGATGGCCCCCTTTTTGCAGACATGGATGTCGTAGTTGTCGGTGGAGGTAATGCTGGCTTTGATAGTGCATCTCAGCTTCTTGCTTATTGTAAATCTGTGACTTTACTAAATAGAAGTGACAAATTCCGTGCTGATGACATCACTGTCGAAAAAGTTTTGAAAAATCCTAAAATGAAAGCGCTAAAAAATGTCGAGATTCTGGAAATCAAAGGCGACAAATTTGTAGAAGGAATCGTATATAGAGATAAAATTACCAATACAGAAACAGAATTAAAAGTTTCTGGTATTTTCGTAGAGATAGGACAAATCCCAAATACTAATTTTGTAAAAAATATTGTGAAGCTCGACGAAGTAGGCCACATAAAGATAGATTTCAAAAATCAAAAAACTCAAACCCCAGGCATCTGGGCTGCTGGAGATTGTACTGATGTCCTATATCATCAAAACAACATCGCTGCTGGTGATGCCGTCCGTGCTGTGGAAGATATTTATCTTTCTCTTCATACCCGGTAGTGAGACTTTGTGAAGTATAAAATACGTTTTGTATTCAAAACATCACAAAGTTCTACTACTGGGCATATAAAATAACATTGACAAATAAGCCTATAAATGCTATCATTTAAGGGAATTTCGTAGTTTTTTCGACATATCAATCAATCTCTAGGAGGGATTATGCAAGAATTTTTCATGCAAATATTTTCTCTCGTACTTTTTTGTATGGGAGTAGTTATTTTTTTGTTTTTGTTCACGTTTCTTTTTTACTTATATAGCGAAAATATATCGTTTAAAAACAATGTGACCAAAACAAGAAAATTCGTCATGTATTTAATTCTAGGAATATCATTGTCAGTGATATATATAAGAGTCTGTAACGATCTACACTCATTGCAACAGATTTTAATTTTCTTCAGCGTGATATTTTTTGAAACAGGTAGAAAATACTTACGTTGCAGAAAAAATCAAATCATTAAAAATCAAGGAGTTCTATGCCTGTAAAATTAATTGCTTCTGTATGTATAACCATTGGAATGGTTGTACTAAATTTGTTTCTCAACTATAAAGAAAGATGGAAAGACGAGTTAAAAAGGTTCTTCCGGTTTGGCTGGTTGAGTTTACCGGGTAGTTCCTTAGGTCTTGGTACAATCTTTGTACTTAATTATCAAGGTCTAGGAAATACATACTCAATGATTATTGGAGGAGCTGTGAATTACATTATCTCTTTTTTTATCCATAAATATTGGACATTTAAAGAGAAAAGCAAGAAGAGAACAACTACAGAGGAAATTCTCTATCTTGTGTTATCAGTTACATATCTCCTTTCCTCCATCAAAATGGTCTCCATTCTTATGAACATCTTTGGGATGGAAAATTGGCAAGGGCAATTATGGACAATAGTTGTACTTGCTGGACCAAATTATCTAGTAACAAAATGGATTTTCAAAAAACCGCCGACATGACATAATGTCGTCGGTTTTTTTATTTACTTACTTCTTCACAGTCTTTTCATCCATCCTAAGATAAAATTGAGATTGTGAAGAATTCAATAATAACAATCATAATAATCATCATTATAATTATCTTAGGAGTATGGCTATATACAGCCAGCAGTAGCACCGTAAATATACAGAGCAACGCCAATGCTCCTACAACAATTGATAATAATCTCGGAGGAACCACAGCTCAGCTATTTTCTGATTCTCCTCTCGCATCAAATGCATATCTCATATCGACATTGACTTATGATGCTAACACAAAGAAAGCTTTGAGTGGATTTATCGTTACGAAAAAAGTTTTAACAGATGGTTCTACTCAATATACTCTCAAAGCACAAGATCCAAAATACCAAACTCAAATTTATACAGTAAAACCTGGAGAAAAACTCTATTTTATTGAACAAAATTTATCAGATGATAATGGTAGTACAGATAAGTTCCCAGGAGATGATACAGCCATTTTGGTAGATGCAAATGGATATATTATAAATCAATAGTTCTTTATTAGTAGTTCTTTCTTAAAAATACAACTCAGAAAGTTTATCGTTTTTCCTAGCATGCTCAAGTCACTAGGAGATTACTTTCTGGAGTTATATATTATTACCAACAAAAACAGCTTCCTTTCAAAGAGCTGTTTTTGTTTTGTTGGCGGAGACGGTGAGATTTGAACTCACGATTGAGTTTCCCCAATGCCGGTTTTCGAAACCGGTGCCTTCAACCACTCAGCCACGTCTCCTCACTTCGTTCGTCGTCGTGTCTTCGTGCCACCTATCTAAATAATCTAGCATTTTTTGCCATTTTTTCAAAAATAATATAATATAAGCAGATTGGCCCTATCGTCTAACGGTTAGGACATCGGCTTTTCAAGCCGGCAATTCGGGTTCGATTCCCGGTAGGGTCACAAATTCTTATCTAAATATGTAAACAAAACTTTACATTCTTCTTCTGTCGGGACAACCAAGTCATCGTTGTTCTCTAATATCATTTTTTTAAATTCCGACAACGCAACATATTTTACATATTTAACTTCACTTTTTTGAATTATAAAATCTGAAACAGGTATATCTTTATACAAAATATAGATATCACAGTATTCTTTATCTATATAAGTTTCATTTTTTTGATTTCTTTCAATACGTATTTCTCCAATATTTATCAAATCTTTCTCTATAATTTTAATACCAAGTTCTTCTTCGACTTCTCTAAGTGCCCCCTCTATTCTCATATCCCCAGCAGATAGATGTCCTCCAGCAGAAATAAAATATTTATTAGGAAAACTTTCAATATCGTCTGCCCTTCTTTGTAAAAGAATTTCACCCTTACTGTTTACTAACCAAACGTGCGCTGTCCTGTGCCATAAACCTTTTTGATGAACTTCTTTTTTTGAAACAATCTGCCTACTAGAAGTACCATCACTATCTAATACATCTATCATTTCCATATAAAATAATAATAACATTAAACTTCTCTTATTTCTTCATATCCCCTTTTATCATGCCATTTTATACCACTAATTTTGTTTTATCTCAATTCAGCTTTTACTATCAACGCCAAATGATCTGAAAATGCTTTACTTTTTTGAACATGATAGCCGAGCACATTAAATTCTTCAGTTAAGAAAATATAATCAAAAGTATGTTTTGGATTCCATGATGGAAAAGTTTTCAAATTGCACATATTTTTCAAACGAGTTTCTTGTATTAAAATATTAAAAGCTTCAGAATGTTTTTCATTAAAATCCCCAGCAAGTATGATAGGCCCTTTTCTTTCTTTTACAATCTCAATGATTTCTCTGATCTGAATTTCTCTATTCCTTTTCAGTAAAGCAAGGTGAGCAACAAAAACAGTTATTTTCTGTCCCTCTATCTCAATGACAGCTTCATCGAGAGACATATTTTGTAATTCAACATGGAGAAGTTGAGAATCTGCATCTTCAACTTTATACTTTGAAAGAATTGCATTTCCCTCATGAAAAAATAACTTACCACGTTCCTGCATTGAGAAAAAATGATAATTTCGCAATCCTGATTTCCTTGCAAGAAAATCCGTCTGTGAACGAAAACCTGTGCGTATAGAACTTTCTGTAATCTCTGTCACACAGGCGATATCTACACCTTCATCCTTTATCATTTCCCCTGCATCCGAAATAGGTTTATGTGAATGTGGCAACCAATATTTCCAAGTATTTAATGGGATATGAAAACCACCTTTCGTCATACCGACACCTGATTGAAGATTAATCGCCACAATATTTATCTTAGTCATTTGAATAAATTATATCACTTTTTTAAAGTAATCTAAAAAGAAAATAGAGTCTTACTGAATTGTACACCTAGACGTTATGAGAATAAAAATGTTAATATAACTAAATATAAATTAAATAAAAAAATTTAATGCAAAATACACAAATAATAATATTAGCAGGAGGAAAAGGAACACGCATGAAGTCTGACGAACCAAAAGCACTTCAAATACTCAAGAAAAAACCTCTTATCAAACATATACTCGATACTGTATCTACTTTAGATATACCACTCAAACCAATAATCGTAGTGTGCCATAAAAAAGAAAGAATAAAAGAGGTCTTGGGGAATGATTATCTATATGCTATCCAAGATGAGCCATTAGGAACAGGGCATGCAGTCGCTGCAGCAAAAAAAGCCATCTCCTATGAGCACAATACTGTATTGATACTCTCTTGCGATCAGCCACTTATTTCAAAAAAAACAATCGAACATCTTTTAAAAAAACACGAAGAAAAAAAATCTATAATAACAATAGCGACGGTATCTATGCCGGACTTTGAAGGATGGAGATCAGGCCTAAGGCATTTTGGGAGAATAATAAGAGGAAGTGATGGATCAATAGAAGGTATTGTCGAATTTAAAGACACTTCAGAAAAAGAAAAATTAATAAAAGAGCTAAATCCAGCAGTCTATGCTTTTGACTCAAATTGGCTTTGGAAAAATATTGGTTCTATAAAAAATGAAAACACACAAAAGGAATATTATATAGGTGATCTCCTTGAAATAGCTCGTCATCAAAACATAAAAATAGAATCAGCACCATTGGCAAATGTTATCGAAGCATTCCAGCCAAATACAAAAGAAGAACTTGGAATATTGGAGAAACTTGCTGTATAATCAAATTTTGGGCGGCTAGCTCATTTGGCTAGAGCGTGTCTTTGACGTAGACAAGGTAACAGGTTCGATTCCTGTGCCGCCCACACATTACATCTTAGAATAAGGAGTTTTTATTCCATCTTCCATTTTAAGACCAAGTTTTGAAACCAAAGATTTTATCTTTTCATCGTTAATTTCTTTATCAGTTGATCTAATTTCTATAAACTTTTCTAAATAAGTCTGTACATCACCTTTTTCAATTTTTACAACATCATCAAGAAAAAACATTACCCCATCAAGTTCGTACAAAATCCTATCTTTTTCTATTCTTTTTGTATGATCACCAAATGTTTCTATAAATTTTTTTTCAGCATCTTTATCTATTTCAAATTCTAATTTTGGATGTACTCTAAAATCTGATTCAACACCCTTCTCAGGTCCTTTGTAACCAAAAAAAAATAGTTTCTTTCTCATTATTTTCTTCCTCGCCTATCCTAAATTCATGACGAATTCTCAAAGTTTCCCCAGTTTCATCTAAGTTTTTGGGATTATAGTAATAATCTACCTGCTCTGCTTGATCAATCACTTTAGCACCTAAGGCAAGTAATTTTTCTGAAGTTAATTCGGTTTTAAAATTTAATTGCGCTTCTTTCAACTCAAATTTTTCTGTTTCAGACTCTGGATCAAATGGATTATTAATAATCATATCAGCATTTTCCATAGTGGGCTTTACATGCTTCTCATACATAGGCTCAACTGTTTCAAGAACATATTTAAGCATATCAGCTGCAGTCTCATTTGGTCTCATCCTATATTTTACATCTCTATAAACTCGTCGAATCATTCTCCCATAAGTATCAGTATCAACAAATACATTGATATGTCTCTCAGATTTTTTTTCAAGAAGAAGATTAAAAATACCTTCTTCAACAATTATATTATGCGGTTGTTCTGTAACTGTTTTAGTAGCTTCTTGCATTCTGTGACTATATAATGGCTCTTCAATTGTTTTCCCACTTATCAACTGTTCTTCATTTTTTTCTACTGACGCAAAATTAATTGAAGCCGGTTCATCTACATTAGGTTTAGAAATTCCTTGTTTAGCCATTTTTACCCAATGATGTTTATCAAAATAATGATTATCCATGGAAAGAATAAGCACTTCATCTTCATTAAAAATTCTTTTAATTTTCTCTGATACTTCTGTCGTCTTGCCACAAGCAGAACCTCCAGCCACTCTGACAATAACAGGCAAAATGCCTTTAGAAATTTTCTCTTGGATAAGACTAACTAATTTTTTTATGCCATCTTCTAACCCATATTCTGGAATAACATCTTCATTTTTATTCTTTACTTTTCTAGGGCCTTCTGGTGATTTCATGAAACCATAATAACATAAATTTTAATTTAGACATATATCATCTAATGATTTTGCAAATATACCTATATTTGCTAGTATAAACGCACATGAGAATTTTAAGTATTGAAACAAGCTGCGACGACACGGCTCTAACCGTAATGGAGGTAAAGGGAAATAAAGAAAATACCTCTTTTAAAATACTAGCCAATGTGTCAAATTCACAAGTTAAAATCCATGCACAATATGGTGGAGTTTTTCCTATGCTTGCAAAAAGAGAACATATAAAAAATCTACCTATACTTTTAGAGCAAGTACTAAAAAAAATCACCAAAGAAAAAATAGATGCAATAGCTGTGACATATGGACCAGGGCTAGAACCTTCACTCTGGACTGGGATAACCTTTGCAAAAGAACTAGCCGAAAAATGGAAAGTCCCACTCATACCTGTAAATCATATGGAAGGACACATATTATCTGTCTTTGGAAAAAACAAAGGAAAGTTTAATATTCCAAAAATAGAATCCCCTATTTTGTCACTTCTTGTCTCTGGAGGACATACAGAACTAATTATTACAAAAAACTTTGAAAAATATAAAATCATCGGTGAAACCTTAGATGACGCAGCTGGTGAAGCATACGATAAAGTCGCACGAATGCTCGGGTTAGAATACCCTGGTGGCCCAAAAATTTCAAAATTAGCTGAGGAGGCAAGATTAGCCTTGCCCGATGCTTTTGCTCAGGTCCTCGGTTCCCCGGGTCCCCTACCCCGGCCAGACCATTCACAAAAGCATACAGGCAAAGCTAAAAAAAATTCTCTTCCCCGCCCTATGCTTTATAGTAAAAATTTTGATTTCTCATTTTCAGGATTAAAAACAGCGGTACTCTATTTAATACGTGACTTAGAAAAAGAAAATCCAAATATTTTAAAAGATGAAAAAACAAAACAAGCTATAGCTTTAGAATTTGAAAACGCTGTCGTAGAAACTCTAATTTATAAAACAATCAAGGCAAAAGAAAAATATAAAGCTAAAACTTTAATTGTTGCCGGTGGAGTTGCTTGTAATAGACACCTACAGAGGCAAATGAAAAAGGTTATGGATAAAAACACAAAATTATTTTTCCCAAAAAAGGAATTATCAGGAGATAACTCTATAATGATAGGGATAGTCGGATATTTACAGTTTTTAAAAAACAAAGATAAACTAGCCAAAACCTCAAAAATTAAAGCGAAGGGAAACTTACGTCTAAAGTAGAAAACGTCAATATTTTATGTTATTATCGAGTAATGGATGAGAGATTACTAAAGCCCTACGACCCAAAAGAAACTGAGGATAAAATATACAAGCTCTGGGAAGAGTCTGGTTTTTTTAATCCAGATATTTGCATAAAAAATGGAATAACAAAATCTAATACAGAATCTTTTTCTATAGTCCTTCCTCCACCGAATGTGACAGGTAGTCTACACACAGGACATGCACTCACTTTAATCATTGAAGATATCATGATCCGCTATGCTCGAATGAATGGTAAAAATACTTTATGGTTGCCTGGGACAGACCATGCAGCTATAGCTACTCAATCAAAAGTCGAAAAACTGTTAGAAAAAGAAGGTATTCGTAAAAATGATATAGGCCGTGAAGAATTTCTAAAAAAAGTAGAA
Organism: Minisyncoccota bacterium; assembly: GCA_041667145.1. Taxonomy (GTDB): domain Bacteria; phylum Patescibacteriota; class Minisyncoccia; order Phycocordibacterales; family UBA9973; genus UBA9973. The sequence continues at coordinate 77,831 of JBAYFP010000001.1, read as the reverse complement.
AAATATGCTCAAGATTCACACAACACAATAGTTGGCCAAGCAAAAAAAATGGGAGCTTCTCTCGACTGGTCTAGAGAAGCTTTTACTCTCGATGAAAAACGCAATCTCGCTGTTAAAACTGCATTCAAACAAATGTATGACGATGGTCTTATTTATCGAGGGAATCGTATGGTCAATTGGGACCCAAAGGGTCAAACAGTCATCTCAGATGACGAAATAGTATACGAAGAAAGAAAAAACAAATTTTATACTTTTAAATATGGCCCATTTGAGATAAGTACAGCGCGACCTGAAACAAAATTTGGAGATAAATATGTGGTGATGCATCCAGATGATAAAAGATATAAAGACTGGAAGCACATGCAAAAAATAAAACTTGAATGGATAAATGGGCCTATAGAAGCGACTATCATAAAAGATGAAATGATCGACATGGAGTTTGGTACTGGAGTCATGACCATCACTCCATGGCATTCACATGAAGACTTTGCTCTAGCAGAAAAATACAAATTGGACAAAGAACAAATAATAGACAAATATGGCAAATTGCTTCCTATAGCTCAGGAGTTTGCGGGGATGAAAATCCTAGATGCACGTGAAAAAATTGTTGAAAAATTAAAGAGCAAAGGGTTACTTATATCTGTTGATGAAAATTATATAAACAGAGTTGCTACTGCTGAACGAACTGGTGGAATTATAGAACCACAAATAATGCTCCAATGGTTTATAGATGTAAATAAGAAAATTTCTTCCCGTAGTAATAAATCTCTAAAAGAATTGATGCTCGAACCAGTACGTGACGGAAAAATAAAAATAATTCCCAATCATTTTGAAAAAGTCTACTATAATTGGATTGAAAACCTACACGACTGGTGTATATCTCGCCAAATATGGTATGGACATAGAATCCCTGTGTGGTACAAACAAGATGAAATATATTGTAACATAGAGGCTCCTGTAGGTTCTGAATGGAAACAAGATGAAGATACATTAGATACTTGGTTTTCCTCTGGACTTTGGACTTTCTCTACCCTAGGTTGGCCAGAACAGACAAAAGATCTTAAAACATATCATCCTATAAGCGTACTTGAAACAGGACATGATATTTTATTTTTTTGGATTGCTCGAATGATACTTATGTCACAATATTTATTGGGTGACATACCATTTAAAAATGTATATCTACACGGAATGATCCGGACAGCCGATGGAAAAAAGATGTCCAAATCAATGGGAGATAAAGCAATAGATCCATTAGATATAATAGAAAAACATGGCAATGATGCTTTACGCATGGCTATGGTCGTCGGCAATACTCCCGGGAATGATCTAAAATTAAATGAGGACGATATCCGTGGTTATAAGAAATTTGCTAATAAAATCTGGAATGCTTCACGATTTGTTATAGAAAACACAAAAGACTTAAATTCTATAAATTTAGATAATCTAGACACTGAAGATAAAGAAAGTCATGAAGAACTAAATAAACTCGTTTCTGAAATCTCTAAAGAAATGAATGAATTCCGTTTTTCAATCGTTGCTGAAAAGCTTTATCATTATTTCTGGCATACTTTTGCAGATATTTTAATAGAAAGATCAAAAACAAAAATTATTAAAAACCAAAATTCTCTTTCAGCAAAAACACTTTTATTTACTCACTTAAATACACTTTTGATAATTCTCCATCCATTTATGCCTTTTGTCACTGAAGAAATCTGGTCTATAATTCCTGCCCGCAATGCTTCGCATAGTGATGCAGGCGGGAAAAAACGAGAGAAGAATGATTTATTAATGATTGCTAAATGGCCCCTTAATGACAACTGATCCAAAAATTTTAGGTTTAGCACTTTTAGGAGGCATAGCCCCAGCACTCTTTTGGCTTTGGTTTTGGCTTAGAGAAGACGACCAAAACAAGCCCGAACCCAAAGGACTTTTAACTGCAATATTTTTTCTTGGGATGTTTTCTATTATCATCGTTATACCACTCCAAAAATTAATTCAAAATAATGTAAGTTCACACGAATGGCAAATCATTGGCTGGGCAAGCATCGAAGAATTAGTAAAATATCTATGTGTGGTTATCCTACTCTACAAGACAAACCGCGTAGATGAACCTGTAGACTGGCCAGTATTCTTGATTACAGCAGCATTAGGATTCGCAGCCCTCGAAAATACTCTTTTTTTAATAAAACCATTATCACTAGACCAAACGACTGTAGGCTTACTCACAGGACAGCTTAGATTCCTTGGATCCACGCTCCTTCACGCTGTATCGACTGGTATCATAGGTATAGCATTAGGACTTTCCTTCTTTATGGGTAAATTTACTAAGTATATTTATGTTTTTGTAGGTATTATCTTGGCTATCACCTTGCATAGTGCGTTTAATTTTTTTATAATGGAGAATAACGGAAGTAATTCTTTAAGTGTGTTAGGTTTTCTTTGGGTCGTCACAATTATTATTATGTTACTTTTTGAAAAATTAAGAAGAATGAGCGTAGAATAAAAAATATATGCAAAATAAAAAAAGAAGTTTTTTTGAAAGACTAACTGGTGGTGTACATGAGGATGAAGAGGAAATAAAAAATGTTTCTGTAAAAGGAGATAAAAAAAATGGAAATGGATGGATGGAAGAAGAAAATGATGAATTAGAGCTAGCTGTAGATGTCTATCAGACACCTACAGATATAATATTGCAAACCATGGTTGCTGGAGTTAAACCAGAAGATCTAGAACTTGCTGTGACGAGAGATATGATCACCATCAAAGGCAAAAGGGAAGAAAACAGAACAATAGATGAGGAAAATTACTTCGTAAAAGAACTTTATTGGGGTAAATTTTCCCGCTCGATACTTCTCCCCCAAGAAGTAGAGCCAGAAGAAGTCGAAGCAGTAGAAAAACATGGACTATTGACTGTCAAAATCCAAAAAGTAGATAAAGAAAAAAGAAGTACAATAAAAGTCAAATCAATATAAGAATTTAAAAAACTGCAGAACCTGCAGTTTTTTAAATTTGTGCTTGGGGGCAGAATCGCACTGCCGACCCTTCCCTCTTCAGGGGAATGCTCTACTAACTGAGCTACCCAAGCATTCTATAATTTTTTCAATAAATCAGAACCACTATTTAACTTCTGTTGTACACCAACAACTGAATTATACATATCCATCACTTTGTTTAGATATGGTTCTACGAAATAAAAAGATCCGAAAGCTATCGCTATTATCACAAGAATCTTTAATGTTCGCCAAACGACTTCCCTCCTCTGGGCGCCTCTAATCTTATGAAGCATTTTATTGTTTTCTTCAGCAAGTGCTAATGTGTTTTGTAACAATTGCTTAGATTCTGGATCCATTTTGGTATTTTATCATACACATCCCAAAAAAGCCAATTTTTAAAATTAGCTTTTTTGTGTTAAATTATAAGAGTTCCTAAAGTTAGTCCTCGTAGTTCAATGGATAGAATAGCTCACTCCTAACGAGCTGATCCAGGTTCGACTCCCGGCGAGGACACAAATTTATTAAAGTCCTAATAATTTAGATATTTGAGGTTTATCGAAACCTACGATGATATCATTATCTATAATGATCACAGGCACACCCATTTGCCCGCTTTTATCTACCATTTCTTTTCTTTTTTCTAAGTTGCTAGCTACATCATATTCTGTGTAAGCTACGTTATTCGCCTTAAAAAAATCTTTTGCCATGTGGCAAAAGTGACAAGACGGTGTCGAATATATTGTTATATTTTTCATATATTTATATTATAGCATACGTGTCAAGTGTAATTTATTGACAACAACAAGCATTAACCAGTTTAATTTAAACACTTGCTCAAAAAGCAAAATAACGATATATTTTATGAATGCGGGATTAGTTTAGTGGTAGAATGAGTCCTTCCCAAGGATTAGACGGGGTTTCGATTACCCCATCCCGCACAAAAATTATATTTTCTATTTTGCCCTTGCTTTTTTGTCTTTTTTATTGTAATTTAAAAAAATTAACCCTCATTGAAAACAGAATACAATAAAAGAAAGGAACAACCATGCATTTAGATCATAAAGAAGAATTAGCGAAAAGAGGTATTATTTGGTTCTATGATTATAGTGGAGATCCAAAAAAACCTCATGCTATTCTTCATTCGGGAAGACATTCAGATGGTTTTACAAGACCAGAGATAATCACTAAGGATCCAGATTTCCTTAATGAAATCTGTAATGATCTTATCACAATAACTTGGTCTAAGATTGGCAACATCAAAAGAATTAAAAAAATATTAAGCCTTGATTTAAGATCAAACATCATCGCCTACAATATGGCACTCCGCCTCGGGCAAATACCACAATATGGCAACACATGTCTTCATGGCGGGTATGTTATTGAAGAATGCAATTTACCATCTCGCCCATCAATGGATATCCGAACCGGAGAAGAAATTTTACTAATTACAAACTTCTTCTCCGAAACAATATTTTCGGATATTCCTTTGATTGACAGTATCATCATGGAAAGTGGTGGAAATGTCCTACCATATGTTGCTACCTTTATGAATCAATCCGGGATAAGGACTGGCAACAACAAAGAAATTCTTGCACTTGTCAATCGCAAGATATCAAAATGGGTACCTGATGAGTGTCCACTTTGTAAAAATAATTCGTCACCGGCAGTATCGATAAAAAACTGGGATTTTAGCGACTGCCCACTATATCTGAAATAAAATTCAGAAACAATAAGCGGTTTTGTCGAATAAGACAAAACCGCTTTTACACTTTCATATCAAAGATCTCATTTCTTCCTCTTTTTATATTCACTCACAGCAGTTTTTAGAAATTTCTTATACTCTTTTTCACCCATCTCTTTTACTTTTTTTATTTCTGGTTCAAATTTTTTATAAAGCTTCATAGATTCATCTTTTATATCTTTACCTATTTTCTTCCCCTTTTTAGAAGTAGCAAACGCTCCAGCCGCTGCACCTAAAGCTACACCTATCAAAGCACCTTTTATAAATTTTGAACTCTTTTTCTCTTGTTTCTTAATTTTATTTACTTTTTTCATCTTTTTTATTATTTGTTAACGAATTAATAATTTTTTTAATATGTTTTTTAATCTTTACGTAAGTTTGGTTTATATCGTCTGAAAGATTCCGAGTATTTTTCAATATGCCTATCAAATAATAAAGCATAATTACTAACAAAATCCCCACAGCCAAAATAGCTATGGAGGCTAGTATATAGAAGATGATTTGAATTATTATTAGTGTATCCATGTTATTTATTTTCACTCAAAGCCATAATAATTTTAATAACAGTATCAGGGTTGAGCGACATACTTTCTATTCCCTCACTCACTAAAAACTTTGCAAATTCTGGATAATCTGAAGGTGCCTGCCCACAAATACCTATATACTTCCCTTTTTCTTTACATTTATGAATAATTTGAGCTACAAGTTTCTTAACTGCTGCGTTGTTCTCATTTGCTATATGTGTAACTATTCCTGAATCACGATCAAGTCCTAAGGTAAGCTGTGTCAAATCGTTAGATCCTATAGACATGCCGTCAAAAATTTCAAGGAATTCGTCGGCTAAAAGAATGTTGGAAGGGATTTCACACATCACATAAACTTTAAGTTCTTTATCTTTCTCTCTGTCTAAACCATATTCTTTCATTGTTTCTATCACTTGTTTTCCCTCTTCAGGAGTTCGACAAAACGGAACCATAGGTATGACATTCGTAAGGCCCATATCTTCTCGCACGCGTTTCATCGCGACACATTCGAGGCCAAAAGCCTCTTTAAATTTTGGATCGTAATATCGAGATGCCCCACGCCAACCAAGCATTGGATTCTCCTCATGTGGTTCATACATATCTCCACCGAGCAATGTACGATATTCATTTGTTTTAAAATCAGAAAAACGAATAATAACTTTATTAGGGAAAAACGTGGCTCCAATCTTTGCTATACCTCGCGCAAGCTCATCCACATAAAATTGTGTTTTATCTTTATAAAGAGGAGTAAGATTTTCAACTTCTTTTAGAACTTTATTTATTGCAGAAGTTTTTTTGCCTTCTTTTAATTTTTTATAGTTAATCAATACATTTGGATGAACACGAATATGTGAAGCAATAATAAATTCTAGTCTCCCCAAACCCACACCTTGTGTAGGAAGATGATAATTCTTAAAAGCTTCATCTGGAGAACCGATATTTACCATGATTTTTGTCTCTATTTTTGGTATTTTGTCTAGCTGATGTTCTATAATTTTAAATGGGATAATGCCTTCATAAACATTGCCTACTTGGCCTCCTGAAGCGTCTACAGTCACGTCCTGACCATTTTTAAGAGCCTTAGTGGCATTATTTGACCCTACAATACAAGGAATACCAAGCTCACGAGAAACGATAGCGGCATGAGATGTACGCCCGCCCTTATCCGTCACAATAGCGCTCGCTATCTTCATGATAGGTTCCCAATCTGGGTCGGTTATTTCTGTCACCAATACTTCCCCTTTTTGGAAAGAAGAAATATTTTTAGCACTGCGCAAGATACGAACTTTTCCACTGCCAATCTTAGAACCGACAGCAATACCACTTACCAACACTTTGCCTGCTTTTTGTAATTGATATTCTTTTAAAATATTTCTATCTTCACCAGAACGAACAGTCTCAGGACGAGCTTGTACAATAAAAAGCTGGCCAGTTTTTCCATCCTTTGCCCATTCGATATCCATCGGCTGATAGCGATTGTGTTTTTCAGAAAAATATTTTTCTATTTGCAAACACCATTTACCGAGCTTTATTGCCTCTTCGTCTGTAATACAAAATTTTTGTTGTTCTTGTAAGGAAACTTTTTCTTGTTTCGTACCATCTTTCGCATAAATAAGTTTAATATTTTTCTTACCAATATTTTTACCAATGATCGGATTTTTACCACTTTCTAATGTGGGCTTGAAGATTATAAACTCATCTGGGATAACTTTCCCTTGAACGATGAATTCACCAAGCCCATAAATACCATTTATTAAAATAACTTTATCAAAACCTGTCTCCGTGTCTAAAGTAAAAGCAACGCCAGAGGCAGAAAGGTCGGAACGAACCATTATTTGAACACCGACAGATAAAGCGGCATCAAAATGTGAGAAACCTTTATCTACCCTATAAGAAATAGCTCGGTCAGTAAAAAGTGAAGCTATACATTTTTTAGTGGCAATAAGAATATTTTCAATACCGTGAACGTTTAAAAAAGTCTCCTGTTGTCCGGCAAAAGAAGCACCTGGAAGATCTTCGGCCGTAGCAGAAGAACGCACAGCTACATCACTATCTTTCCCATATTTTCTACCTAACTCTGCATATGATTTTGTAATAACATCTTGCAAATCTTGTGGTAAGGATGCCTTCAAAATAGTCTCTCTAACTTTTTTCCCACGAATTTGAAGATTTTTAATATTTTTTGTATCGAGATCAGCCAAGATTTTCTTTATTTCTTCATCTAGTCCTGTTTCTTTAAAGAAATGTCGATATGCATCTGCCGTCAAAGCAAAACCATCCGGTATATTTACTCCAAGTGGCACAAGATTTGAATACATTTCTCCTAATGCTGCATTTTTCCCTCCAACTGACGGAACATCTGCAATACCCACTTCGCTATACCACTTTACAAAATTATTTTTTTCTTCTGTCATAAATTACTAAATTAATAATAATCAATACCCATTAAATATATACAAATATTATAGCATAATTTATGCTATTCTAAAAAATAAAAAATGGTAAAACTTCAGTTCTACCATTTTTTTAAAAATCCCTGAAGTCATCTTTTTTTAGACTTCCTTAAAAGTACTTCTTCTGCAGCACGATCATTTCGTTTCTGAATTCCTTTTCGTAATTGCCTATTTATGTTTATGATCCCCATGACGATATAAACCCCTAAGCTAAGCATCACAAAAATCAATAACGTTGAAACAACAGGATTACGAAGAAACATCATATCAGTTTCTGACATAATTCACCATTGTATAAGTTGAATAAAAGAATTTTTAATTCAGATTCAAGTATAACATATTTTATACTAAAATAAACGGCAGACGTATTAAATATGGATTATCTGCAATTTCCCCATATTTTTCAATATGTTTCTTTTTATCTTTTGATACTCTGAATCTTCTTACATTTCTGAAATTTTAATTAATCTTTTATACTTCACCATTCTTTCAGGTTTTTGGGGAGAACCAGCTTTTAATCCAAAACAACCAAAAGCATAGGCAAGGTCAGCAATAAAATCATCCTCCGTTTCCCCGCTTCGGTGGCTAATAATCAACTCAACATCATTCTCTCGTGCTTTTTTCATCGTTTCAAGAGTTTCCGTAAGAGTACCTATCTGATTTGGTTTAATTATCATTGCATTAATACTCTTTTCTCCTATCGCTTTTTCCAATAAAATTTTATTTGTGACAGTCAGGTCATCCCCTACCACTAAAAGACTAGACCTAGGTCTAAATAATTTTTTATTATTTTCTCTTAATTTTCTAAAACTGGAAAAATCTTCCTCATCAAACGGATCTTCTATTGAAAGTAAATCAAATTCCCTAATTAAAGAATTATAAACACTTATCAACTCTTCTTTCGTTATTTCTTTACTATCAATTTTATATTTCCCCCCGCCTGCATCAGCTATGCCTGAAGCATTGCGGGCAGGATTTTCAAAAAATGAAGAACTAGCGACGTCTAATGCTAAACGTACTTTGTCTACAAGATTATTTTGTTTTATTGCTTTACTTAGATATTCTAAAGGTTTTTTAACGTCGCTTATTTTAGGAGCAAAACCACCCTCATCACCAAATACTATTGATTCTCCCCCAAGGTCTTTACTAATAATTTCTTTCAAACTATTTTGTATTTTGATACCCATTTCCATTGCTTCGCTTACATCTTCAGTGCTAGGTACTATGTGATATTCTTGGAAGGCCAACTCATTTTTCGCATGCTTCCCCCCATTTATTAAATTCATATACAAATAAGGAATTTTTCTTGAAGGTTTTATTTTTGCTAAAGTTCGCAAATACTCAAAAGTTTCTAAACTAAAAACTTTTGCTGCTACTTTAGCACAAGCGATAGAGACACCAATAAGAGCATTCCCTCCGAGATTGTCTTTATTTGGAGTGCCATCTAATTTAATCATCATTCTATCTATTACTTCTTGATTTAAAACATTTTGACCAATCAATGCCGGAGCAATTATATTCTCTACGTTCCAAATAGCTTTCTTCATACCACCCTTGCCATCTGGACCTGCCCCGTACCGAGCTTGCTCTGGTTCGGGGTCTCTTAATTCATGAGCTTCATGAGCCCCCGTAGAGGCTCCAGACGGCACAGCAAAACTGCCTGATTCATCACCTACCCAAACAGTCACTTTAATAGTCGGGTTCCCTCTCGAATCCTTAATCTCTTCTCCCACAATTTTTGTAATCTTTTTATCCATAATTTAATTGATTATACTATATTTTACTACCTGTGGATAACTATTGACTTTTTGTCTGACATTTTGATATAATATACACATCCTTACGAAAAAGACCCTTATGTGGTTAGTCCACATCGGGGGCTTTTTCTTTTTAAGTACTCTTTTTAAGAATATTTTTCTGGTCAGAAATATAAGATATTTTTACTCCAGTTCTTTTTAATAAAATCGAACACTTTTTTGTATCATATGGAGATAAAATAAATTCAATTTTATTTTTTTCTTTCAGGAATTTAACTAATGGAGCATAGTCACCATCACTAGAAATCAAAACCACTTTATTAAATTTATTCTCATAGGCATCTTGCATGGCGTGAACAACGATATCTGCATCACAATTTCCTTTTGCTTTTCCATCACCATCAAAAATAACTTCTTTAAAAACAAGAGTGTACCCTTGTTCTTGTAATTTTGTATAAAGATCTTTATATTTTGGAATAAATCCTAAAAATAAATAAGCTTGTTGAATACGATATTTTTCTTTTAACCAAACTCTAAAACGCCCGTAATCAAATTCCCAATCTAGAGCCTTCATTCCCTTGTGTAGATTTGCTCCATCTATATATGCAACGTTATCTTCATTATTTTTCATAAATTATTTTTTTTCGTCAAAAGTAACATCAAATCTGAAACATTTGCACCTGTAGGACCTGTCATGATCATATCACCTGATTTTTCGAAAACTGGGTAGGAATCAAAACGCTCTAAAGCATCATCAACATTTAAATTTAATTTCTCTATTTTCTCTATTGTATTTTTATCGACAATAGCTCCCGCGGCATCACTATTGTCCATACCGTCAGAGGCAAAGGATATAAAAACAGAATTCATAAAATCTTCTTTGTTTATAAGTTTTTTGGCAACTACAGAAAGAGCCATATGAAGACTTCTCCCACCTTTACCCGCTTCTTTTTTTACAACAATTCTAGGCTCACCAGCAGCCAAAACGACAGAACTATCACTTTTATCTTTAAATATTTTTCCGAGCGCTTCATCTACCTCATCGTATAATTCAGTAGAAAGAATATTTACTCCCAAATTAAACTCTCTCGACTTTTGAGCCATCGCATCTACCGCAGTTTTATCTGAAACAAGAATAAAATTAAAAACATTTTCAAAATATTTATCTTCTTTTGGTGTTTCAATTAAATTAAATTCCCCTAAGTTATTTTCTATAATAATTTTTTGAGCATCTTCTATAGTAGTGTCATCTTTATATGTCGCACCAGAAGCAACATTTTTAAAATCATTTCCAGGAATATCTGAAAAAATAAGCCCAACGATAGTCGCAGGATATGCTATTTTTGCTAATCCTCCACCTTTAAACAATGAGAGATGTTTCCTAACTGTGTTTATTTCTGTTATCGTTTTGCCAGATTTTAGAAAAGCATCATAGAGTCTAGCTCCTTCTTTATATTCACTTTCAGGGTAACAAAGGAGTGAAGAACCCCCACCAGAGACAAGCACAATAATAAGGTCATCCTCTTTTGAACCATTTATAATCTCATATATCTTTTCCCCTGCTTTAATGTTTTCCTCGGATGGCTTTGGGTGTGTGCCAGCAAAAGTTTCAATATATTTACAATCAGCCTTCTGAAGTCCAATCACAGCTCCGCTAGTTATCCTAGCTCCCAAAATTTTCTCTATTGCTAAAGCTCCCTCACAAGAAGATTTACCAAAACCAACAACTTTTATATTTTTATACTTAGTAAGATCAAATTTTTTACCTGCAACTGATAAAACATCACCAGTAAGAGAAACCAGAGAACTAATCACTTTGCTCGTATTTATAGCACCAAGCCCTGCTTCTATTATTTCTAAAGCTATCTTGCGATTTTCTGTCGTTGCTAAATCGTCAAAATTTTTGATAAGTCTTTCATTCATCCCAGTACTAAAATTTTAAATTGTTATTAATATTGACCATTTGTTTTACTCAAAAATTTAGTACGGGACAAGTTTTTTATCTAACCAGATTTTGTAAATTTCCAGATATGAATCCTTTTATGTTTTCCACAGTCGTTTGCATAATTCTCATCATCGCTTCTTTAGAATAAAAAGCTACATGAGGAGTAATAATTACATTAGGTTTATCTAAAAGAGAAATTTTGTCACCCTTTTTAATGTTACGTTCCCCTTCCAAAACATCTAATCCGACACCCCCGACAATGCCCTCATTGATACCTAAAAGTAATGCATCATTATCTACAAGTTCACCACGAGCAGTGTTTATAATGTAAACGCCTTTTTTCATTTTTAAAATATTTTCTTTGTTTATAAGATGATGATTTTCTTTTGTATAAGGTGCATGCAAAGTAACTACATCTGACACAGAAAGAATCTCTTCAAAATCTTTATATTCAAATCCATTTTCTCTTGCGAAATTAACATCTGGATATAAATCATAAGCTAATACTTTCATATTGAAAGCTTTAGCGATACGAATTATATTTTTACCAATTTTACCTGTACCAATAACTCCTATAGTTTTTCCATCAAGATCAAAACCTTCACATTTCTCAGATGTTTCAAAATCACCACCTTCTTTTAATTGTTTACCTGCTTCACTAATTTTTCTAGAAAGATTTAACAAAAGAGCAAAAGCAAATTCAGCTACTGTACTTGAACCATAAACTGGAACATTTGAAACTTTTATACCCTTACTCTCTGCATACTTACAATCGATATGATCATAACCTGTCGATCGAGTGGTAATATATTTTAGGTTTGGCAAATTGTCAATAATATTCTTATTAACTTCTGAATCTATAAATACTGAAATAATCTCAAATTCTTTTATTTTATCAACATTACTCTCACTTAATTTTTCGTTAAAAAAAGACACTTCATTGCCAGGAAAAGAATCTTCTAAAAGTTCTCGAACTTCCTCAGACTTATAAAAAAATGCTATTTTCATTACTTTATTATATCACATTACTTATTTAAACAAATTAGTAAAAAAAGAAAAGAAAGTAGAAGAATTTGAAGTTTTTTCTACTTCTTTTTGGGGTTTTTCGTCTACCACCATAATCATACCTTCCCCTTCTTTTGCTAAACCAAATTTCTCTCTTATACTTTCTTCTACTCCTTTTTCAGTTTTCAAAGAGGTAATTTCAGAATTTAATTTTTCTTTAGTTTTTTCTAATTCTGCAATTTTATCTTCCACTATCTGTCTATTTTTTCTAGTTTCCTCCATTTTTCCCAAAAGACCGAACATATTATAAAAGAAAACAAGAATTAAAACACCTAAAAATATCAAAAAGATTTTTGACTGCATCATATGTTTTAACCTTCCTCCTTTTTGAAAACTTCGCATAATATGCTATCATTATTACATGTTTTTCAATAAAAAACACCAAAAGAAAATACAAATTATCTGGGCAGTAGTCTGCGTATTGATCATCATCAGTATGATTTTACTCTATTCCCCTATTTTTCAACTTAAATAACTGAAAAGGCCACTCTTGAAAGAATTTTAAGAAACGTGTGGGTTCCCTGTCCTTATGACTCCGAGGGCGCAGTTTCGAAAATTCTTTCAAGAGTGGCCTGTCTTAATCTAATTATCATTCCCCGAACGCATCATTTTTAAGAATACATCCTGTGGGATATTTACCCTGCCTCGCTCTTTCATTTTCTTCTTCCCTTTTTTCTGTTTCTCACGAAGCTTCATTTTACGAGTGATATCTCCACCATACATGTGCTGGGTGACATCTTTTTTCATGCCAGACATTGTACGTGAAGAAATAATACGCCCTAAAGCTCTACCCTGTATTTTTAAAGTAAACATCTGTCTTGGTAAAATACCTTCTAGCCTTTCAACAGCTTTTTCTGCTTCTTCTTCCGCTCTCTTTTTTGCTATAACTCTCGAAAAAGCTGGAACGACTTCATCCGCTACAAGAATATCGAGTCGAGTGACATTCGCTTCTCTCATTTCCCCTATTTTATAAGAAATAGATCCATAGCCAGATGTTACACTTTTTAATTCATCAAAAAAATTACGCATAAGTTCACGAAGTGGCATTCTGACAGATAAAGAAGAACGATTATTACCAAAATTATCTGTTTCTCTTACTTCCGCTTCATGGTCGAAAAGAAGTTGCATAATATTACCTAAAAATTTTGCTGGAGAAATTATTTTTACATCAACCCAAGGCTCTTGAACTGTTTCTATATTTCCATCATCTGGGAAAAAATATGGAGAATATATTTTTACTTTTTTACCAAAATGCCCTGAAACTATAGAAGGATTTTTCATAACAACTTCGTAAGTAATAGAAGGTGTTGTGATTACTAATTTTAAATTAAATTCTCGTCTTAATCTTTCTGTAATTATTTCCAAATGTAACATTCCTAAAAATCCACAACGAAAACCCCGCCCCAATGAACCTGAAGATTCTTCCTCATAAGAAAAAGAAGAATCCGAAAGTTTTAATTTACCTAATGAGGCCTTTAACTCCATAAAGTCATCCGCGTCTTCAGGAAAAACAGAAGCCCAAACGACAGGCATCGGTTGCATGTATCCAGGAAGCGGAGGTAATGGATTTTTTTCTTTAGTAATGGTATCTCCAACAGAAGCTATACCTGGCCTTTTAATACCTGTGACAATGTATCCTGTGTCTCCTGCTGACAAAAAATCCCTAGGAGTTTCTTCAGGAGAAAAAGTACCAACTTCAAGAGAACTAAATTTCTCTCCTGAAACTGAAAAAATTAAACTCTCTCCTTTCTTTACTTGCCCATCAAGTAATCGAATAAAAACTATCACACCTTTATGGCTTGAATATTTAAAATCAAAAACAAGAGCACGTAAAATATTTTCACCTTGTTGGTAATTTTCTTTTGGTGGTGGAACACGTTTTATGATCTCTTGTAACAAATTTTCCACTCCTTCACCTGTACGTCCTGAGACCATAAGAACATCATTAGAATCACAATTTAAAAGCTCTATAACCTCCTTTTTTACCTCTTCCACACGGGCCAAAGGTGAATCTATTTTAGACAGAACAGGGATGATCTTGATGCCTCCCTCACGCGCCATATTAAGCGTAGTAAGTGTTTGCGCCTGTACTCCCTGTGTTGCATCAACCAACAAAATAGACCCCTCTACAGCCTTTAGGGCGCGAGATACCTCATAAGAGAAATCTATATGTCCAGGAGTGTCTATAAGGTTTAAAACATAAGTCTCATTTTTCCCCGAAACCAGGTTTAGGGGAATTCCCCCTAAACCTGGTTTCGGGGAATTCGGGGAAAATTCCATCCTCACAGGTTGCATTTTGATAGTAATTCCACGTTCACGTTCAAGCTCCATAGTATCTAACACCTGGTCGCGCATTTTACGTTCTGGAATAGTATGAGTAATCTCAAGCATTCGATCTGCCAAGGTACTCTTCCCATGATCAATATGAGCTATTATGCTGAAGTTTCTAATATTTCCTAATTTCATAAATTTCTAATGCCTGCCCCGTACTGAAGCTTTGCTCTAGTACCGGGGTGTTTTAAATCCATAAATTCATATTAGCAGAAAAGCTTTTGATTCCAAAATTAGAGTTCTTCTTGAGGAGAAATGAGAACTTTTGTACGCCAAAATTTAGTTTTAAGAACTTTTACAAGATCTTTAAGCTCCTCATTTTTTAAAAGATACAATACCAAAAAGCCAGCACAAATACCTAAAATTCCAGAAATAAATCCCTGCAAAAATACTCCCCAGCCTGTGGTAGTACCAAAAATCGGAGAGAGAATATTTAAACTTATATAAGCCACTACTCCAAGCG
Organism: Minisyncoccota bacterium; assembly: GCA_041667145.1. GTDB lineage: Bacteria > Patescibacteriota > Minisyncoccia > Phycocordibacterales > UBA9973 > UBA9973. The sequence continues at coordinate 62,556 of JBAYFP010000001.1, read as the reverse complement.
AGAATGAAGCACCTAGACTTTGAAAAAAAGTTTTAGTAATAAATGACTCATGCTCCATAAAATCTCTTCTAACAAAATACCAATGTAAAATCGCATTAATGATAGTGCCTGTAGAATATGCAAGTGGCAACATTAACACTTCTGTCCCAGGAATATCTGTGACTTTCAATAATGATTCAATAAAATAACGAAACATCGGAATGTTTTCAAAAATATGCAAAAATACAAAAGATAAAATTATAATCAAAATAGAACAAGATAGATTTACTGTTAGGGGTTGTTTTGTATCTCCCGCTGCATAATAAGCTCTAGATAAAAGAGCAGTCATACCTTGAGCAAGAATCGAAATAGAAAAAACAGCCAAAGATGCTGCAACAAGACGAGTATTTTCCCAAGAAAAAGATCCAGAACCTAATACCACACGGACGATCTGTGCTCTAATCACAATAAAAAGAAATATCACCGGAAGAGACCAAAATACTATCTGTCTAGCTGTAGATTTTAAGTGATTTCTAAATTCTTCTTTTTTCTCATATCCAAAAGATTTTACTAAGGTTGGGAAAGCGGCGACAGCATAAGATACTCCAATTATGTTAAGTGGTACAGATTGTAGATTGAATGAGAGATTAAAAATTGAAATTGAACCACTTGCCAAATAAGAAGCAAAAGCAATTATTGAAATTAGAGCGATATTGTTAAAAGAAAGACCAAGTGTTCTAGGAAGTGACGTAAAAGCTATACATTTTATTTCCTTGAAATTAATAGCACTTGCACCATAACCTAAAGACAATCTCAAAGTAAAACCACATCCAAAAGAAGCAAACACTTGAATTAGAAAATGCATTAATGCACCTAATACCACACCTAAAACCATTCCAACAATTCCAAAAATTGGGTACAGAAAAACTACACCAATGATAATACCCAAATTATAAAATATTGGACTCAAAGAATAAATAAAAAACTTTCGAAAAAGTTGAGTGACGGTACCAAAGAGATTTGAAAGCCCCATCAGTATCGGAGAGAGCAACATTATCCGTGAAAGTAAAACTACCTTAGCTTGCATTACTGGTGTAAAACCTGGAGCGATAAAAGATGTCAAATAAGGCATCAAGATAAAAGCTAAAAAAGAAACAAATACCATAGCTACTAAAAAAACTGTAAAAACATCATTTAATAATTTACGAGCCTCCCCAGTAACTTTTTCACCATCCATTTTTGATACTATGAATGGGATAAGTACAGTGATAGAAGCAAGAGAAGCAATAGAGATAAAGATAAGATCTGGAACTCTAAAAGCCGCATAATAGGCATCTAGTTCAGATCCAGGACCTATAAAATGTGCAATACTTCTATCACGAAAAAGTGCCAATACTTGAGAAAGAAGAGTAAAACAGCCTAAAAGAAGAGCAGCTTGATTTATATTTCCATATTCCTTACTGAAAATTTTCAAGATCCTCTGCATTTTTATTAATTATTATTGTGTTTTTTTATTATTACTTGTAGCTGGTGGTGTAACTGTAGTATCTCCCTTTTTTAATGAAGCAACATATTGAATCAAATCCTTATTAGTAGGGGCAAGAGAGAGTGCTGTCTCAGCATAAGTAATAGCGATCGTATTATTACCATCTTTCTTTTCTATTTGAGACATAGTAATCAATGCTTCCAAATAATCGGGTTTTAAGGAGAGAGCTTCTTTTGCAAAATCTCTAGCTTCTTTTATTTTTCCATCTGTAAATAATATACGTGCTATTGTAAGTTTTATTCCCGGATTCAATGGATTAAGAATCGAAGCTGTTTTATATGCTTCGACAGCTTTTGTGTAAGCATCCTGCACGCCGAGTCCACCGACTGTATTATATACAGATCCTAAAGAAATATAATTTAAATAATTTGTCTTATCATAAACTATCGCTAGATTTGCACCGTTTAATGCTTGATCAAAACTTGTCTGTAAACTAGCTTTTTCTTCATCAGTCAAAGAAGAACCCTTAGCAACTAAAGAATTAATTTTTGCAATATAAACTTGAGCATAAGTACGCAAATACAAATCATTTTGGTTAAGAGAAATAGCTTTAGTGATTGAATCTTCCGCGACAGAAATTGTCGAAGTGGAAAGTGTCTCCCCTAAATATGATACGGAAGCTAATCTCTCTACATATTTAAATCCAGCAGCCGCAGAAACGATCATCAACACCACAAGAAATAATATCGAGAAAAAACTTTTCCTAGGATCATCTAAAAATGAAAATGAAATTTCTTTGTTAGAATTATTTGAAGATATCCCTATAAATGCTCCCAAGAAAGCAAAAGCCAATAAAAACAAAACTGATCCAGTAGAATAAAAGAAAGAGGAAACAAACAAGTATAATGAAGCTACGAAGAATGCTACCACCTCCCAACTCATATTATTCTTAATACTAGAAAAAAGAGATTTGACACCTGCAAGTATAAATAAAACAAAGAATGCTAACCAAGCTAATATACCTAAAATACCAGTCGTAGAAGCAAAAGTCGGCAACAAGCCAGAACCAAAATTAAAAGATGAATCCCAAAATTGAGTAGAATTAATAACAGCTGGTTTATACATTGCCCATACTTCAGAAAATTTATTTGGACCTACTCCCAAAACTGGATTTTTCATAATCGCATCTTTCGTCACTGACATAGTGGCACTAAAAGAAGGCCTGATCTCAATGTTTGATAAATTAAGAGCATTTGGTAAAAGTCCTCCTATAAATTGACCTGATATAAAGAACAATAAGGAAATCATAACAACTGCAAACGAAAAAGCTGGGAAATTTCTTTTCTTTCCTTCTTCTTGTTTCTCACCAAATGAATATGAAATCTTATAAACAAAGATAATCAAAGCAAAAACTCCGAGAAGCTCCCAAACTAGTGGGAAGTTGACTGCAGCAGACAATAGGACAGAAATTGCAATCAAAACACCCAAGAACCATTTAATATTTTTTGAAATTGAAAAAAATTCAACAATAAAAAGAGACATGACAGCCGAGAAACCAGCAAACAAACCAAACGCATTCCAAGAACCCAAGATGGTCTCCGTCTTACTTCCTAAAACTCCTAGAGACAAAAACTGAGGGAAAAACAAGTGAAAAATCTGAAATACAAATAAAACTGCTGAAGAAATTATCACTCCCCAGAAAACTTTCTTGGCATCTTTGGTATCTTTCAAGATCATAGATGCAAAGAACATTAAAAGAAAGGCTGCCAATATGAAATAGAAAGTCCCAAGATCAAGCATTATACCAAAAAGAGACAATTGCGAAGTAGAAGAAAATAAAGCAGAAATAAGCGTAACTAATAAAACAGCAACCCCAGCAAGTAAAAGGCGAGACTTCGGGATAACTACCCTTCCATCTGAAAATCTAGCAGCTATCCAGAAAATGACAGACACTGCCAAACCTATAACTAAAATAAGACCCTTCGATGTCTCGACGGGGATCTGAGTAAATGGTAAGAAAAAAACTGGCAACAGGACAACGACCACAAAAAGTGACCAAAAAGAGATTCTATCTAAAATATTTGATAACATATTTTTTATACTAACATTAAAATACTAATAAAAGTTTCAACGACTTTATTGATACCCATATCATACTACAAACCTAATATATTTAACAATATATTAGCTAGGTTAATATGTTGATAAGTCTATTTTTTACATAAATCACCTTTTTAGGAGATCCACCCATCATATATTTCAAAACTATTTCATTTTTCAAAGCTTTATTTTTTACAATTTCTTCTTTCTCATCTACCTCTATTAGAATCTCAGTTCTAAATTTACCATTTACTTGCACGGCTATTTTTATTTCTTTATCTTTTATTAGATTTTCATCATATTTAGGCCATTCTGAAAAACTAATAGATTTTTTTTCTCTTAAATTTTGCCAAATTTCTTCAACAATATGTGGAGCAAATGGAGCTAAAATTTGTAAAAACTTTTTAAAATCCTCTACATCAACAGTTTCTACTTTCTCCATCTCTGTTGCAAGTATCATCATTGCAGAAATAGCAGTATTAAAACGCATATTTTCTATATCTTCTCCCACTTTTTTAATAGTTTTATGTAAAAGTTTTTGAAGCGGGAGAGAGGCCGAAGGATTTTGAATGGTCTGGGATTTATCTCGAGGACCTGAAAAATTCTTTGGACTCTCTTCCGCTTTATTTCTCAACCTCCAAACTTTTTCTATAAACCTTCTCGAACCGATAATACTTTCTGTACTCCAAGCTACAGATTCTTCAAAAGGCCCAATAAACATTTCATATACTCGTAAAGTATCCGCACCGTAAGTTTTCACAATATCATCTGGATTTACCACATTGCCTAAAGATTTAGACATTTTTACTCCCCCTTCACCCAAAATCATCCCATGTGAAGTCCTTTTTTGATACGGCTCAATAGTCGGCACAAGTTTTAAATCATACAAAAATTTATGCCAAAAACGAGAATACAATAAATGAAGAGTAGTGTGTTCCATTCCTCCGTTATACCAATCTACACCGCCCTGCCCCGATTTGTTCCCAAGCCAATATTTCATTTTTTTAGGGTCTGCAAAAACCTTATTATTTTTAGGATCAGTATATCTTAAATAATACCAAGAGCTTCCTGCCCAATTAGGCATGGTGTCTGTTTCCCTCTTTGCTTTACCTTTACATTTAGGACATTTTACATTCACCCATTTTAAAATACTAGCAAGTGGAGACTCTCCATTATTCGTTGGCTTATAACTTTTCACTTCTGGTAATTTCACAGGTAAATCTTTTTCTGGCACTGGCACAGAGCCACATTTTTCGCAATTTATTATCGGTATCGGCTCACCCCAATACCTCTGCCTTGAAAACACCCAATCTCGTAATTTAAATTTTGTAACAATTTTCCCACCGACTTTTTTAGTAATTTCTTTTGCATCAACTAAAGGCTTATCTATTATCGGTAAATTATATTTTTCTGCAAATTCTCTATCTCGTGCGTCATGTTGTGGTACAGCCATTACCGCCCCTGTACCATAATCTGCTAATACATAATCAGCTATCCAGACAGGCACCTCTTCATTATTTGCAGGATTTAAAGCTTTAATACCTTTTAATTCAATCCCCGTTTTATTTTTGTTCTCTGCTGTCCTTTCTAACTCAGTTTTCTTTTTAGTATCCTCAATAAATTTTTGAACTTCCTTTTTATTTTCGATTTGATCAAAAAGTTTTGCAACTAATTGATGCTCTGGCGCAAGCACAACATACGTAACACCAAAAAGTGTATCAGGCCTAGTAGTAAATACTTTTACAAAAAAAGAGCTAAGAGGAATTTTAAATAAAATCTCACTTCCTTCACTTTTCCCTATCCAATTTTTTTGTTGTATTTTTACTCGCTCAGGATAATCAACTAAATCTAAATCTTTATCGAGTCTATCTGCATACTTTGTGATAGCAAGCATCCACTGTTCTTTTTCACGCTTTTCTGTAGCACTTCCACAACGATCACAAATACCACCCACAGCCTCTTCATTAGCTAATCCTATTTTATCTTTCGGACACCAATTTATGTAAGATTTTGCTTTATATGCTAAGCCCTTTTTGAAAAACTGTAAGAAAATCCACTGTGTCCATTTATAATATTTCGGATCAGTTGTATTTATTTCCCTAGACCAATCAAATGAAAATCCCAAACTTTTTAATTGTTTGCGAAATGTATCTGTATTTTTCTTTGTAACAATCGCCGGCTGAATTCCAGTCTTAATAGCATAATTTTCTGTAGGCAATCCAAAAGCATCCCAGCCGATTGAATACAAAACATTCATCCCTTCCATTCTTCGTTTACGTGCAATAATATCCATTGCTGTGTACGAACGAGGGTGCCCAATATGCAAACCCTCTCCTGAAGGATATGGAAATTCAACCAAACCATAAAATTTTAGTTTTTTAGATTTTTCAGAGACAGAATAAATTTTTTTCTTTTCCCATTCCCTCTGGATTTTTAATTCAATTGTTTTATGGTTGTAATTTTTCATCAGAACTAATATTTTTCCCAAACTTTCTGACAGCCAACCAAACAAGTGCAGCTAATGCAAATCCTAATATCAGAACTTTTATAAGATTGTCTGCAGTTGACCAATATCGCATTGAAGCAATGACAAGTGAAAGAACTCCACCCCATGAAAGACCTAAGGTAATAATTTCATTGGCAAGAAACACACCTAAAACGAGAGATAGGACACCAAGTACGACAAGTATTATAAAAATGTTTCTTTGGTAAACCTTTTGCGCATCACTAAATTCCTGCTGTTTGGTAAAATCAGGATTACAATAACTCATCACTTGTGGAGAACCTGCTGGAACTGGAACAGTCTTCCCATCTTTATATACAGGGCTTTCAATCCACTGCCCACCGACTTTGAGACATGCATCTTTATTAGTTATCGGCTCCACGACTTGTTGCTGTGGGAAAAAAGTATTATAATCTGGCTCTTTATAAAAAAGAGAAATAGTATAATTAAAAAATAAATTTAACACCACTACAATACCTATAATAAGCGCCCACTTTAAAACCTTTGGTTTTGTTTCCATAGTCTTTTATTTTAGCACCAAATAGCAGTATTTGAAAGAGAAATAGTTCTATTATTAGATTTTTCTAAGAGGCAAAGCTCACCAACAGAAACTTCGCCATCTAAAACCTTCATGGCATCCTCTAGGGCATAACCTAAAGAAAGCGAGGATGAATCTATGGCATAAGAATTCAAAATAACAAAAAGTGGTTTATCACTCAAAATTTTACGAACCAACGAAAGAAGTTTCGGTAAATCTTTTTCAATTTCCCAAATTTCTCCTTTAGGCCCGCGACCAAATTTAGGTGGATCCATAACAACAGCATCATATTTATTTCCTCTCTTTACTTCCCTTTCTAAAAACTTAAGTACATCATCACAAATAGCCCGCATAGGCGCTTCAGCCAATTCAATATTTATTTTCTGATTTTCTTTTGCCTGTTCAATAGAAGATTTTGAAGCATCGACATGCGTCACTTCTGCCCCAGCCTTCAAAGCAAACAAACTAGCGACCCCAGTGTAACCAAAAAGATTCAGAAATTTTATTTTTTTTAAATCTAACGAAACAGAATGAGACTTTTTTGAGCTGGTCTGGGGCTCTGCCTCGAGGACCCGAGAAAAAGTCTCATTCTGTGAAGTAATCTTTTCATATATAGAATCCCAATGATACGCCTGTTCAGGAAAGAAACTTAAATGTCTAAAAGATGTAGGAGAAGCAAAAAATTTAACCCCTTTATATTCCATCTCCCATTTCTTCTCAATTTTATTATTCATCTTCCATCCAGGCTTTGCACCAACTTTTGAACTCCAAAATTTACCATCAGCTTTCGCCCATTCTTTGTTTTCTAAAGTTTTCAGCCAAACAGCATCCTCATATGGACGCACAAAAGTATACGGACCAAATCTTTCCAATTTTTCCCCTTCACCAGTATCTAAAAGCTCATAGTCTTTCCAATCTTTTACACAAAAAATTTTAATTTCATTTTTCATTTTATTTTTTAAATCAAGAATTCTATAACATCTCCATCCTGAACAATATAGTCTTTACCCTCTGTTCTCACCCATCCCTTTTCTTTAGCCTTAGAATGTGAACCAGCTTCTAATAATTTATCCCATCTTATCACCTCTGCACGAATAAATTTCTCTTTAAAATCTGTATGAATGGCCATCCCTGCGAGAGGTGCAGTAGATCCTATCTTTATAGTCCAAGCACGTGTCTCGTCTTCTCCTGTTGTTAAAAACGTCTCAAGACCTAAAAGTTCATAACTTTTCTTAATTAATTCATCAAAACCTTGTCCAAAAACTGGATCGACTTTTACAGACATCCCGGATAATTTTATATCAACGTTCTCACTCGCTTCTGAAGTATTCAAAACATAAAGCATTGGTTTTAATGTAAGCAAATTTAATGATTTTATTTTAAACTTTTCATCTTCGCTCAATTTTGCGTCAGTCGCCATTTTCCCTTCTTCCAACACTTTCTCTACTTTTTTTAAAACAATTTCTTCACTTAGCGCATCTTTATCATTTTTTTTGACATCTTTTTGAATACTAGAAATTCTTTTTTGTACTGTTTCAAAGTCAGCCAAAGCTAATTCTAAATTAATAACTCCTACATCTTGCATTGGGTCAACTTTATTAGCAACGTGAATCACAGAATTATCCTGAAAAACACGCACGACATGTGCTATAGCATCTACCTCACGAATATTTGTTAAAAATTTATTTCCCAAACCTTCACCCTTGGAAGCTCCAGCCACAAGCCCTGCGATATCCACAAACTCGATCACTGCGGGGATAGTTTTTTTAGATTTAGAAAATTCAGATAGTTTCTGTACTCTTTCATCTGGCACAGGAACAATGCCCACAGATGGATCTATAGTACAAAAAGGATAATTCTCCGCTGGCACGCTTTTCTTTGTAAGCGCATTAAAAAGCGTCGATTTCCCGACATTAGGCAACCCCACGATTCCAATACTTAGCATAAATTTATGTTAACAAAATAAAGACAAAAAAGAAACTAAATTTATCTCTATTCAATATCTTTAATTTCCTTAGTTATTATTTTTTCCGCTTCATTAATATCTTTCTTTATCTCAGATACACTCTTATGCTCTACCTCATCCTCACGAAGAATATCAAAAGACTTATGAATTATATCTTCAGCTTCATGTAATTCTTTCTTTAAGTTTTTATTTATACTTTTGTCTTTAAAATGGAAAATAATACGTGCTACGAGATACAAAATCAAAAGGATAAGGATCAAAATGAGCCAATATATCTCATAGCCAATATCAGAAAAAATATTACCAACTTTTATAACTATTTCATTTGAAGTTTGACTATTTGTCTTATCTGTCTTTATCATCACAGCTGTCACAGTATATAAACCATGTTTCAACGAATTTGGAACCAGCATATTAAAGCTACCTTCTACATCTGCATCACCTAGTATGAATACTTTTACTCCATCCTCAGCAATGAATGTCATTAAAACTTGAGCTTCAGGATATTCAGATGTTCCGATGATAGCTGGTGAACCATATTTAGCACCAAGCATAATCTCTGGAGCTTTAAGAGAAGGAGCTGGTTGGATTATTTCTGGGGCTACTGGTTCTGGTTCAGGCGTTGGTATAGGTTCTGGTTTAGGCTGTGGAGCTTTTTGTGTCGCTTCTTTTATAGAATAATTTGCACCTATTAGATTACCTGTAATATCTGTACCGTCTCCATCGTTAGCTAGTATTTGTCCAGATTTAAAAGATACCTGTCCTTCACCTACTTTTGTCGCACGAAGATTTATTGTAACGACATTACCTGTAGAACCAGTAAAACCACCTAAAGCGATACCTTCAAATTTTACTGACCCTCCACTGATAGTCGGCTCTGTCACCCAAAAGTTAAGAGCTGAATTTGTTTTCGAAACAGATTCTACAGAAAAAATAGATGGAAAAGAAAGTATCCCCGAAACTGCATTAAAAGGAACATTGTTTGATGTCACCAATACTTTGACAGCCACTCTTTCACCCGTTTCAAAAATACCAGTCGAAGGACTCAAAGATAGAGTCGCAGCTTCTGCAAAAAACGGGGAAAAAACAAATATTCCCAAAAATATTGCTAAGATTAAAAGCTTTTTGATTATTTTTTTCTTAGCGTAATAAATTTGGTCCATATTTTTTGAATAAGAAAATACATATGCTTAGAAGTATACCAACAATTAAACATTGTTCCAATAGAGCTAGCCTGTTTTGAGCTCCGATCTTTACTATTCTCTCATTATTAGCTTTGTCTATTGCTTTAACATATATTGTATCCTTAAGTGTTTGATCTCTCAAAAGATATGGGCTGTCTGTAACTACATATTTTCCTCCAAAAAATCCAAATAAATACCAAGGACTTTCTCGTACCTCATAATGGTCTATGCCAGATCTTTTATCTACAGTACTAAATACAATAAAATATTTCCCACCAAACAAAGTAGAATCATTCCCTATGAATGGCGTGAAATCTTCTGGCATTTCATTATCATTTAGGGTTAGATCTTCCACTTTATTTCCACTTAAATCTTTTGATATAGAAAAATTAAAAGGAATTTCTTTTGTAGATATTTTTGTACCTATACCATCATTCTCTAAAATTCTTACATTATTAAAATTCATTTGACTGTTTCCATCTTTTTTCGTTTTGAATACCATTCCAAATAAAAACATTTTACTCCCCGAAAAACCACCAGTGGTGATACCAGAAAAAGAAATATTTCCATTTTTATTATTAGGTTTTTCTATCCAAAAATTAATAGTCGAATTTCCATCTCTGACCTCTTTTAGTTCTAAAAATTCAGCTGAAAATGTGATAGTTCCTTCTACTGCATTCACTGACACATCTTTTGTGTCTAACAAAACTTGCACTAAAAATTCTTCACCTTGAGAAAAGGTATCTTTATTTGAATCAAAAGAAATATTAGCAGCAAAAGATACTAATGGTAAAAAAAATATTAAAAATAAAACTAGACTAAATTTTTTCATAATAATTTTTATAATATTACCCTGTCCAATAAAAGGCCATTATACTAAAATCAACCAAATCGACTTTCCCGTCTCCATTTAAATGTTTCTTTTCTCTCAATTTGAATTCTTCACTTAGAGGTTTTTTATACCAAAATGCTGCAATAGAAAAATCTACAAGATTACAACGCCCATCTTCATTCAAATCACATTTATCACTTTTTTCTGGTGCTTTTGCAAGTATATTTTTTGTTCCAACAATAAAACCTACTATATTACTAAAAGAACTGATCTCACCATTTTTTAAAGCTTTAGATTTTGTGGAGTGATTACCAAGCTCGAGAACAGATGTATCAAAATTGTGTAAGTATATACCATTATTATCACTAGCTGCACTATTAAAAAATTCTTGTGCAGAATTTATACTGATGACAATTTCTGATGAAGGAGCGCTTTGTCCAAAGATAGCTATATTATCTCCTTTTTTTACTTCACTTTTATCTACAGCAATCGTCGGAGCAATAAATATCCCACTAATGTTTGTAGTCGCTCCTGATGTCACAAATACCTGGAAACTAAATGGAGTTGAACGTAAACCATTTTTATCTTCACCATATACAGAAAAGTTATAATTACCTGCTGAAAGATTAGTCAAACTTCCAGTAAAATTACTATCCGGACCAGCAATAGTTGAAAGCGCTAGTTGTCCATCTTTTAGAAAACTAACTTTACTTAATGGATACGCTCTACCAGAAAAAATTACTCCCGTTTGAGCTGGTGGTGGGACTCCACCTCCACCTCCACCGCCTCCGCCACCTGGAGGAGGAATAATTGTAGCTACAGGTGTCGCACTCACAATAGCAGATTCACTTAACAAAAGTCCTGCAGTAAAAGAACGAATTTTAAAATAATATGGAGTCCCGTTTGTAAGAGATGTTTTCGTATCAGTCAGAACATTTCCAACTGAAGTATACGTATATGTTCCACCCGAGCTAGTACTTATTCCCACTTCATAACTTGTTATGTTAGCTAAAATTCCTATAGCAGAAGTCCAATTTAAAACTACCTGTGCATCTCCGGCTGTTGCAGATAAGACAGGTGAGGTAGCTATTGGAAAATATAAAAAACCTGCGTTTTGAGTAAAATTAGTACTAGTACTCTGGCCTTGCACTAACTGAGAAGTAGTAGATAGATATTTAAAACTCGGTGATGTTGATTGTTCTCCGCTAATTATATTAATTGGATTTTCGAGCTTAAAATTAGTACTTGTAAAATCTGCCTCTACAACAGAGAAAAACACTAACCCAAAAATAAAAACAAAAAAAATCAAGAAAAATAAAATATTCCCAGACAGCTTCCTACCCTCTTTTTTTCTACCCAAGAAGTTCATTTATATCTTTAAGTATACCTACATAAATTTCTTCAGTCAATCACAAAAACCTATAAATTCTCAATATTTTTTAGAACTTCAATCAACTCCTTAAAATCTGAAATTATTTTCTTAGGATTGCCCTTTTTTAGCCTCTCTCTTTCGTGATAACCGAAATCAACAGCCACAGTATCTATCCCAGCTTCATTGGCCTCGAGTATGTCTCCCAATGTATCTGTTATAAAAATACATTCTTCTTCTTTCAGATTAAATTCCCCTAAAACTTTTTTAAATTTATGGGTTTTTAATTTATGCGTCTCAAGCCCATAAAGAAAAGAAAATAAGTTTTCTATTTTATTATTTTGAAGATATTCTTTTATTCCATATTCATGACAAGAAGAAACTATCCCTAAATTATAATCTTGAGCTAATATTTTTAAAGTTTTTTCTATATTTTTTTCTATTTTTCTGTCTTTTCTTGTATCACTTAGATGTTTCAAAAAATCAAAACCGGTATCTCTGTGTTTCAATTTTTCTCTCTCAATATGAATGTTGCCTTCAAACAATTTCCTGTGTTCTTCTCTTGTAATATCTGTAAATTTCTTTTCACTTAAACCAAAATGCAAATCATAATTGTTATCTATGACTCCATCAAAATCAAACATGATCAATTTAATCATATGTTTTATTCTAAATTCTTAAATTCTTCTATCGTTCCGACAACATCATCTGTATTAAAGATCGCCGAACCCATGATGAGCTTTGTGACTCCTGCTTTTATCAAAAGTGGAGCTGTCTTTTTATTCACCCCGATATCGACAGCAATGGGGATATCGAAATATTTTTCTCTAAAATCTTTAATCTTTTTGTAAATTTTTTCATCTAAAGTCACTCCTTGATACCCGATCTTATCGTTCCCCATAAATTGAACAAAATCTACACATGAAATTAAGGAGAAGGCCTGCTCTATAGGGGTAGAAGGATTTATGGCAATACCTATCTCTATACTATCTCTAGTATACATATCTATCCCTTCTAAGAAATACCTAAAATCTTCAAGATCACCAACTGCCTCAATATGGAAAATAATTCTTTTTGGTCCTAATTTAGTATAAATATCAAAATTCTCTACTGCATCTTTCACCAATAGGTCAAGTTCAAAATCAATATCTTCCCAAAAAGGCATTCCTTCTTCTTCATTCAAAATTTTATTAAAATGTTCATCAAGGTCAGCTTTCTCTGCATTAAATTTTCCTCCAGCAGACAAAAATGGCCATGTAACACTCGATACAAAAATACCATCACAAATATCCACTTGCACAATAGGAACAATTCCTCGCACTAGTGCGATTTTGTTTTTTAAATCTTCATAATTTTTCGGTAAAATTACTGGAATTATTTCAATCATGGTCTTAATCAACTTTTATTGCATCTATTTTTCCTAAACGACGAATATGCCTCTCGCCTTCACTGAAAGGAGCATTAAGCCAATAATTAACTATCTCTACCATATCTTCTTCTGTAAAATATCTAGCACCAAGAGAAAGAATGTTAGCATCATTGTGATTTCTAGATCTAGCAAGAATTCCTGATTCGTTTTCTACTACAGCCTTTGCTCTGCCATAATAAACTATGGCTCTAACATGAGGGAATCTGTTTGCCACGATAGCTTCCCCTTGTCCTGTACCACCCAAAATAATACCCCTCACTCTATTTGAGTTTGGATCCTTCGAAACTTCACGGGCGACTTTGGAAACAAAATCGGGGTAATCATCATCCTCATCATAAACATAAGCACCTTCATCTATCACTTCATGACCTTGAGCTTTTAAAAAAGAGACAAGTTTTTCTTTTAATACATACCCTGCGTGATCTGTACCAATAAAAATTTTCATAGTATTATTATAACAATAAGCGAGGAGCACAAGCAAATAGTTTATTTGTTTGATGTCCGAGCGCCATTGTTATATAGTAATCTATATAATACCATGATAAAATTTTATAAATACCACGGAGCTGGAAATGACTTTATAATGATAGACAATCGGGATAAGGCTTTTGATGAAAAAAATACAGATAACATAAGGCTACTCTGTTATCGACGTTTTGGGATTGGAGCCGACGGCATAATACTTCTTGAGAATTCCCTAAAGGCAGATTGTTTTATGAATTATTACAATAGTGACGGCACTTTGGCTGAAATGTGTGGTAACGGAGTAAGATGCTTAGCAAAATTTTTTTTAGAACAAACAAAATCAAATAAAAAAGAATTATCGATAGATACCAGAGCTGGGATAAAAAAAATAATTTGTAATAATGATAAAAGTTTTTCGGTAAACATGGGAGCCCCGATTTTTTCTCATGCTGACTTCCCTAGTAAACCAACAACTATAGAAAATATTTTATTTCAATTTGTTTCCATGGGTAATCCTCATGCTGTTGGTATTGTAAAAGATATTTCTAAAATAGATTTATCACAAATCGGTCCTAAAATAGAAAACGACTCACATTTTCCAAATAAAATAAATACTGAATTTGTGGAAAAGGTGGCAGATGATTATTTTAAAGTAAAAGTCTGGGAGCGTGGTTGTGGTGCGACACTTGCCTGTGGTACGGGTGCTTGTGCTGTGTATGCAATATTATCTAGGCAAGGCCTAGCTGAAAATAAAGAAATAACCTTAGAATTTCCAGGCGGAAAACTTTACCTATCAGAAAATGAAAAAAATGAAATAATTCTCCGCGGCCCAGCCGAATTTGTATTCAAAGGGGAAATCGATTAATATCAAACCATTCCTGATGTACAGAAATTAATTATTTTTTATTTTGCCAATAATCTTTACCTACATTACCTAAACTAAGATCTTTCCAAAAAACTTCATCCATTTTGCCATCACTTAATTCCTTAAATAACTTTTTACAAATTTCCAACTTTTTAGAAAAAACAAGATCAGTTTCAGCTAAAGAAAAAGCTCTTACCGGATCGGTCATTAACATCATAGCTATTGTAGCTTTATCTTCCCCTTCATTTTTCAAGCCATATCTGTCAGCAAATCCTTCTGGTCGACTTGTGGTTAATTCTTTATATAGCTCATCCCAAGACAAATTATGTTGCCAAGTTCTCATATAGACTTTATCACCCTTTTCGTTTAATTTAGCCCATTCAACATTATTTATTCTGTCTGCAACATGAAATAATTCATGATGAAAATCTTCTGTAACACCTGAATGACTAGCATACAAATTATCAAGAATCCCATATAGACCAATAGATATAAAAAAAATATTTCCATACGCAAAACTTGTGACGATAGTTCCATCAAGTTCCAAAGCCTTAGTACAATAAATTGATTTTAAACCCGAATTTTTGATAAAATCTAACGGATACTTAGTTATTTCCTTACAAATCCAAATAAGAAATTCAGATTGTTCGGCTAAAGATGTACTTTCGCTTTTAATCGAATGACCAATGGATGGAATTTTGCTAATATCCAGTTCAGCATTTAAATTGTAATTAGAATATAAAAAATTTTTTAAACTTTTTATATTTTCTTTCAAACCATTCTCATCAAGTATGTTTAAAATTTCATTCTTGATTTTAGGATAACCCAAAACAGCACCAGCACCAGCAAAAATACCTAACTTTAAAAAATGACGTCTGGACATTAAACTTTTTTTAGAAGATTCAACCGAAGTATTATTAAATTTTCTATTTTCTTCCATATTAATTTTTATTTAATCGTTCCCCCTGTTTTAATTACATGATCAACTAGGGTATACGTATACCCCATTTCGTTATCGTACCAGCCGAGAACTTTTACGAGATTTCCCCCTACGACGCGAGTCATTTCAAGGTCTGCGATACACGCATGTGATTCCCCTAAAATATCTGAAGAAACTAACGGCTCTTTAGTGACAGAAAAAATCTTTTCCCATTTTTTATCTTTCGAAGCTTTTTCTAAAATACTATTCACCTCTTCTTTAGTTGTATTTTTCTTAGAAATAAAAGTGATATCTACGATTGATCCAGCAGGCACAGGCACACGAATAGAAATACCATCAAATAAACCTTTTAATTCTGGAAATGCTTCTGTCACAGCTATGGCTGCCCCAGTAGAACTCGGTACAATATTCTGTGCTGCTGCACGTCCTTCTCTTAAATCTTTTCTACTTGGACCATCGACAAGTGCTTGAGAAGCTGTATACCCATGAACAGTATTTAAAATTGCTTTTTCTATACCTAAAGCTTCGTGTAATATCGAAATAAGTGGTGAGGCAGCGTTTGTCGTACAAGAAGCATTGGAAGTAATATCACAAGTACCAAATTTATCTTCATTGATTCCAAGCAATATGGTTTCCCCTTTTACATTTCCTTCTGCTCCCTTAGATGGAGCAGAAATGACAACTTTCTTTGCGCCTTGTTTGATATGAAATTCAGCCTTGTCATAAGAAGTAAATAATCCTGTTGATTCTACAACTACATCGATGCCTAATTCTTTCCATGGGAGTTTTGTAGTATCTTTTTCTGAAATAAATTTAATAACTTTTCCATCTATTAATAAATCAGTACCAGAAATTTCTACCTTGTGATTCCAATTTCTGTAAACGGTATCATGACGAAGTAAATAAGCGAGACTTTCTATCGAACCTAAATCATTTACTGCAACTATTTCAATCTCTGGTCTGTCCCAAGCTATTTTTAAAAATGCTCTACCTATTCTCCCAAAGCCATTAATGGCTACTTTAATTTTCTTCATAAGAATATTATAACATACAAAATAAAAGAGCAAAAGATAAGTTTTTAAGGGGTTTCGAGGCTGTCGAGCCGAGAATTTCAGGATTTTTTAAGCTTCAAAAAATCCGTACCGACAAAAATTTATCTTTTGCTCTTTTATTTTAATAATCTAATTTTATGCTATTATGTTAAAAATGGAAAAATCAGAAACAAGCTTCATACACCTACATACACACAGCCATTATTCTCTCTTGGATGGGCTTTCTAAGCTTAAAGATTTAGTCGCCCTCGCTAAAAAAAACAACATGC
Source organism: Minisyncoccota bacterium (assembly GCA_041667145.1). Lineage (GTDB taxonomy): Bacteria > Patescibacteriota > Minisyncoccia > Phycocordibacterales > UBA9973 > UBA9973. The sequence continues at coordinate 45,579 of JBAYFP010000001.1, read as the reverse complement.
CCGCTATAGCTGTCACTGACCATGGCAATATGTATGGCGCTATAGAATTTTATAAATTAGCAAAAAAAGAAGGCATCAAACCCATCATTGGAGTCGAGGCATATATGACAGCAGGTTCTCGAAAAGACAGAACGACAGAATCAGATGGCGGCAAACGTTATTATCACCTCACTCTTCTAGCAAAAAATTTACAAGGGTACAAAAATCTCATCAGACTCGTCACTATTTCAAATCTAGAAGGATATTATTACAAACCAAGAATGGATAAAGAAATTTTAGAGCAATATCACGAAGGCGTCATTGCTCTCTCGGGTTGTCTTGGAGGAGAATTGTCTCAAAGTATCGCTCGTAATGATATGATAAAAGCAGAAAAAATTATTTCTGAATATCAAAAAATATTTGGTAAGGAAAATTATTTTATAGAAATACAATGTCACCCATCTGTAGAAAATGACAAACATGTGCGTGACACATTGGTGAAACTCGCAAAGAAACACAACATCCCTGTCGTTGCTACACAGGACTCTCATTATCCATGTAGTGAAGACCATGAGGCACACCATACATTGCTTCAAATAAATACACAAGGAGACAATAAAGAAACATCAAAATTTGAATTTTCAGATGATGATTTTTCATTGATAGATACAAAGGAAGCCTTAAAAATCTTTAAAGATATTCCTGAAGCTGTGACAAATACTCAAAAAATAGCCGATATGTGTGATCTTGAACTCGAGCTCGGGAGTTGGGTTTTCCCAGATTTTAAAATTGAGGCAGGTATGACATATGACGAAAAATTACGCGAGCTTACTTATGCTGGTTTTGAAAATATAGGAATAAAACAAACACCAGAAATTATTGAAAGAGTAGAATATGAATTAAAAATTATTTTTAAAAAAGGATATTCACCATATTTTCTAGTAGTTGATGATTTATTAGATTATGCAAAAGATAATGGTATTTTGACGACTATTCGAGGTTCTGTCGCCGGATCTATGGTTACCTATCTTCTTGGTATTACTAATGTAAACCCCATAGAATACAAACTTCCCTTTGAAAGATTTTTAAACCCATTTCGTCCTTCTCCTCCTGATATAGATATGGACTACGCCGACAATAGACGAGACGAAATGATCGAATATGCGAAAAAGAAATATGGCGAGGATAAAGTGGCACAAATAGGTACATTTGGTACGATGATGGCCAGAGGTGCCGTGCGTGATGTCGCTCGAGCATTAGGCTACCCATACAGTATTGGTGACAGAATTTCAAAAATGATCCCAATGGGTTCTCAGGGAATGCCAATGACCATAGACCACGCGATGGAAATGGTTCCAGAATTAAAAGGAGCATATAAAGATGAAAAAGATACTAAAAAAATTATAGACCTAGCAAAAAAATTGGAAGGATGTGTACGACACATTTCAGTACATGCCGCCGGGGTCGTCATCGCTCCAAAACCTCTTTATGAATATGTACCTACTCAATTTGACCCTAAGGGTGGAAAAATAATTACCCAATATGATATGTACAGTGTCGAAGATGCCGGACTTTTGAAATTTGATTTTTTGGGTATTAGAAACTTGGCAATATTAGGAGACGCTATAAGTCTAGTCAAAAGATTTTATAATATAGATATAGACATAGAACGTATCCCCCTCAATGACAAAAAAACTTTCTCACTTTTGGCTAGTGGGCAAACAGAAGGACTATTCCAATTAAACGGTGCAGGAATGACAAGATATTTAAAAGAGCTTAAACCTACTTCTATTCATGATATCAATGCAATGGTCGCCCTATACCGCCCTGGACCTATGGAATCAATTCCAGAATATATTAAACGTAAACACAATAGAAATCTTGTAAAATATTTAGATCCTCGAATGAAGAAATTCTTAGGTGAATCATACGGGCTTATCGTTTATCAAGACGACCTCCTCTTTTGTGCTATAGAGCTAGCCGGATACAACTGGGAAGAAGCAGATAAATTCAGAAAAGCTGTCGGTAAAAAAATTCCAAAAGAAATGGCAGCTCAAAGAGAAAAATTTACTAAGGGAATTATTTCAAATGGACAAACTCCAGAATTTGCTGAGAAACTTTGGAAACTTTTTGAACCATTCCAAGCCTACGGTTTCAACAAAGCTCATGCCGCAAGCTATGGACGCGTCGCTTATCAGACAGCCTATATGAAAGCCAATTACCCTGTCGAATATATGACAGCCATCCTTACAGCTGAATCAGGCGACGTAGAAAAGATTTCTGAAATAATTAATGAATGCAAAAATATGAATATCCCAGTTCTCCCTCCAAACATAAATGAAAACTATGGCGGCTTTACGGTAATAAGGGATGAAGAAAAAAATATTAGCGAAAAAATAAGATTTGGTTTCTATACGATTAAAAATCTCGGTACAGATATTTCAGACGCGATAATAGCGGAGAGAAAATTAAACGGCAAATTTAAATCCATTACAGATTTCTTAAAAAGAATTAAACACAAAAATTTAAATAAAAAATCCATGGAAGCTTTGATCAAATCCGGCAGTATGGATGAATGGGCTGATCGAGGAGTTTTACTTGCAAACCTTGAGGATATGCTTCTCTTTAATAAAGAATCATTTAACCAAAATGAAAATCAAACTTCTCTCTTTGGTGGCTTGCCACAATCCGACATTTCTACTTTTAAATTAAAAGAAGCCCCACCGGCAACTCAGGCAGATAAATTACTTTGGGAAAAAGAATTGCTGGGACTATATATTTCGGGACATCCATTAGACAGAGTTCGCGAAAAATTAGAAAGCAGAGATATAAATATTAAAAAAATAAAAGAAAAATTAGGAAACGGTATTCCTGTCACCATAGCTGGAATAATAGAGACAGCTAGAGTCGTCATCACAAAAAACAATGACCGCATGGCATTCTTAAAAATTTCTGACTTTACTGGATCGATAGAAGCCGTCGCATTCCCTTCTATATTCAAAGAATCAGTAGACATACTCGTCCCCGAAAAATGTATCGCCCTCTCCGGCAAAGTTTCTCTTCGCAATGGCGAAAAAAGTATAATTATAGAGGCAGTGAAAGCGATTTAATTATACAAACTCATCGCTTTATCTTTACTTTCAGTAAAAATAGTTTCAATAGCTAAAATCACTTTTTTTGAAAGTTTTTTAAGTTCATCTAACTCATTCTTTTTGTATTCACCAAGTAAAAATTTTAGCACTTCTTTCTCCCCTTTTGGTTTTCTTATTTTTCCTGAAGGAGTCGCTTTAGATATACCAATACGAATACGTACAAATTCTTCAGACTTTAATGCTTTTATTATAGAACCTAAACCATTATGTCCACCCGAGGATCTATTGAAAGATATCTTCATTTTCCCTATTGGCAAATCAATGTCATCATAAATCACTACAAGATCTTTCAAATCTTTTTTTGATTTTATCAAGGGTCCGACTACTTTACCAGAATTATTCATAAATTTATCTGGATAAACAAATCTAACTTTATCTTTCAAATCTATTTTTTTCTCAACCATATCAAGCATAATATACCCAGTATTGTGTCTGGTATTTTTATATTCTTCGCCTGGATTGCCCAAGCCAACGATTAATTTCATAATTCTATTATAACATAACTTCATCCCCTCCTTGTGGAGGAGGGGGTTGGGGGTGGTGATTCCCCTTCACCTGGTGTAGGGGAATAATTTATTCCAAAACATATTCCCCCATTGTGTCAAGACTTTTTTGTGCTAAAATAGCAACATGGAATCAAAAGAACAAGAAAATATAACACCTATCTCCGTGAGTCAAGATGAAAAAAAGTTTGACAAGAAATCATTTTGGGAACTTGTACGCTTTACAATAATAGCAGTCGCTATTGTTATACCTATACGTGTATACATCGCCCAACCATTTATCGTTTCTGGTTCTTCAATGATACCTACATTTCAAGATGGGCAATATTTAATAATAGATGAAATATCTTATAGATTTAATGATCCACAAAGAGACGACGTAATAGTTTTTAGATATCCGAATGATACAACAAAGTTTTTTATAAAAAGAATAATCGGGCTTCCAAATGAAACAGTAGACATAAAAGGAAACACTGTGACAATAACAAATAAAAATCATCCCTCCGGGCTAATCCTTGATCAATCATATTTAGAAAACACTTCAAACAATGATACTCATTTTGTGTTAAAATCTGACGAATATTTTGTAATGGGAGACAACAGATCTGCTAGTTCAGATTCAAGATATTGGGGTGCAGTACCAAAGAAACTCTTAATAGGAAAAGTATTCTTACGTCTATTCCCACTAAACAAGATAGGTATCCTGCCAGGTAATTATAAACAAGTCGAATAAATCTAATTGAGTAGAGCCATGAAAAAAGTGAAACAAAACAAAACAAAAAACCTCACATCACCAAAAGGAATGAGAGACATCATTAATGACGACTATTATTGCTTCCAAGGTTTTTTTGAAAAGGCACAGGAAGTCGCAGTTTATTACGGTTTTAAACCTATTGAAACTCCCCTACTTGAACACATAGAGACTTTTACTTCCGGCATTGGTGAGGGAACAGATATAGTCGATAAGGAAATGTATACACTCAAAACAAAAGGTGGAGATCATTTAGCATTAAAACCAGAACATACAGCATCTCTTATGAGATCTTATATTGAAAAAGGAATGCAAAATATGCCCCAGCCTGTAATGTTTTATCAATATGGCCCCGTCTTTAGACATGACAATCCCCAACGCGGACGTTATCGACAATTTTGGCAATTTGATTTAGATTCTCTAGGAAGTGATAAGAGTATCATGGACGCACTCGTGATTAAGGTTGGAATGAGTATTTTAGAAGAAGCCGGCGCTACCAATCTTTCAGTTGATATCAATTCTATAGGTGATAAAGAATGTAGACACACATATCTAAAAGAACTCACAAGTTATTATAGAAAACATATTAATGACCTAGCACATATCGATCGTGAACGTCTAAAAACAAATCCACTCAGAATATTAGATTCAAAAGAAGAAAAAACTAAAGAAATAAATGAGAATGCACCAGATGCTGTAAGTTTCCTCTGTGCTTCATGTAAGAAACATTTTAAAGAGGTATTAGAATACTTAGAAGAAATGAATATTGCATATACTATTAATAAAAATCTCGTACGCGGACTTTCTTATTACACACGTACTGTTTTTGAAATAATAGAGCAAGGTGGATCTGAAGATGGCACACCTCTCACCCTCGCTGGAGGCGGACGATATGATTATCTAGCAAAACAACTCGGTAGTAAAAAAGACGTGCCAGCTGTCGGCTTTTCAATTGGAGTAGACAGGATCATTTCATCTCCTTGGTATAAAAAACTTTCTCCTCGCATAATGAAAAAACCAAAAATATATTTCATTCAGCTTGGGTCCGAAGCAAAACTAAAAAGTCTAAATATAATAGAGATATTGCGTAAAGCACATGTACCTATCGCTCAATCGCTTTCAAAAGATAGTTTAGGATCTCAACTAGCTATCGCTGAAAAATTAAATGTGCCTTATGCACTTATTTTCGGAGTAAAAGAAGCGCTTGATGATTCAGTCATCGTACGTGATATGTCCAACAGGTCCCAAGAGACCGTAAAATTAGGAAAACTTTTAGAATATTTGAAAGAAATCAAATAACCAAATCATGAAGAAAATTTTACAAGCTAATCAAAAACCTGCCCGCAATGCTACGCATAGCGTTGCAGGCGGGGAAGATAGAGTTTTACATCAAAATACAAAAGATGTACCGATTGGCGAGATTAAAACTCTTAAGATAAGAAAAATAATAAAAGAAATGTCTCAAGCTTTGAAAAGCCAAAGTGACGGGGTAGCTATCGCTGCCCCTCAGATAGGATACAAACTTTCTATTTTCGTAGTATCAGGAAAGATTTTTCACAAAGATTTTGTAGGAGGCCAACAAGAATTTGAAAAAATCCAAAATGAAGAAATGCTAAAAGATCTAGTTTTTATCAATCCAAAAATTTCAAAATTATCTCGTGAAAAAGAATGGCTTCCTGAAGGATGTTTGTCCGTCAGATGGCTCTATGGAAAAACTCATAGATCAAAAAAGGCTCTAATTACTGCTTATGATGAAAACAGCAAAAAATTCCAAAGAGGTGCATCTGGCCTTCTAGCTCAAATATTCCAACATGAAACAGATCACCTAAAAGGTATCCTCTTTATCGACCATGCTAAAGATATAAAAGAGGAGCTACCTGTAAAATAGTTTATAAAGTAAAAAGTTCTTAAAGTTGTAAAGTGAATACAAAAAATTTAAATTTCATATTCTGGGGAACACCAGATGTCGCTTCCGAAACATTAGAAATTCTAAAAGAAAACGGCTATATGCCATCGCTTATAATCACTGCTCCCGATAAACCACAAGGACGTAAAATGCTCATAACTCCCCCACCCGTAAAAGTTTGGGCAATAAATAACAATGTCCCCTATCTGCAACCCGAGATTCTATCTGGTAAGGATTCTACTTTTATCGGGTCGCTGTCTGTGCCTACTGGCACAGCGCTGCCTCTCGGCTCGTCAGCCTGCGAGACACCCGCTAAAAGCAAATCCTTACCAGATTTCTTTCTGGTAGTCGCCTATGGAAAAATAATTCCAGAAGATTTAATAAATCTACCTAAACTAGTTTCTATAAACATTCATTATTCTCTACTTCCCAAATATCGTGGAGCCTCTCCTGTAGAATCAGCTATATTAAATGGGGATACAGAAACGGGCGTCACTATCCAAAAGATGGAATACAAGATGGATACAGGACCTATCATAGCTGTAGAAAAAATAGAAATTAAGCCAGATGAAAAAGCAGGAGAATTACGTAAACGTATGATAAAAATTGGGGGAGAACTTTTAGTAAAAATATTAAAGACCCCCTCGTCCTCTGGACACTCCCCCTTCGCAGGGGGAGAAAAACAAAACGAATCTCAAGCCACCTATTGCAAGAAAATTAAGAAAGAAGACGGGTTTATAAATTTAAATGATGATGGGGTAAATAATTATAATAAATTCAGAGCTTATGCTACTTGGCCCCGAACTTTCTTTTTTAAGAATGGCAAAAGAATAATAATTACAGATGCGATACTTGAAAATAACCAGTTTATAATAAAAAAGATTATTCCAGAAGGGGGAAAAGAGATAGATTATAAAAATTAATATTTCGACGTAAAAGGATTTCGCTTTGAAAGACCTTTCATCATCTTTTTGACACTCGCCGCCCCTCTCCTAAAAAGTGTCTGCCTACGATCTTTATTTTTCTCAATATCATTAAAAAGATTTTCTTTCACCATATCTATCGCTTGATAAAGATCTTCCATCACAACTTTAGAATAAAAGTTCTCTCCTTTTATACTTATAGAACAATCAGCCTCAAAAACATCTCCTGCTCTGTGATGATTTGTTGTTTTTGAAACATTAAAACGAACTAAAATATCTCCACCTTTTTCTTCAATCTCCGAAAGCAACCGACCTAGATTGGTCATTCTTTTTACCACATAATCATTAATAGCCGGAGTAATTTCTAAATTTTTACCTTGTAAATTTATTTTCATCCCAGTACTAAAATTTTAACTAATAATCTTTATCCTTATATCCCGTAATCAAAAATTTAGTACGGGACAAGTGTCCCTATTCTATCATAATTTTGTACCATGTAAAAGTACCTTCAAAATGACATCAAGCTTCATCGTGGCTACCCCCACCACACGATCTCCTCCTCCATAATAAATATAAAGTAATTTATTTTTTACTATCATTCCACATGGAAATACAACATTATTAACTACACCAATTTTTTCATACTGTTCTTCAGGTTCAAAAATTGGTTCAGTACTACGTGCAAGCACAATGCCAGGATCTTTAAGATCAAGTAAAACACACCCAATGCGATAAGTACTATGACTTTTGGATACTCCATGATAGAGCAAAAGCCAGCCATATTTTGTTTTAATCGGTGGAGCAGAGATACCTACTTTAGCACTGTCCCATGTGTTTACTCGAGGCCCAATAATTCTTATACATTTTTTTACAGCTTCATGTTTAAAGTCTAAAGTGTTTAAATAATCACCACAAATTTCATTGTCTAAACGATGCAAAATAAAATAACCTAATTTAAATTTATTAGGAAAAAGACAAGCATCTTTGTCATCCATTCCTTGTGGCGTTATTAAAAATGGTTTTTCCCATCTCCAATTATGAGAAATAAAATCTTTTTCCGTAATAGATGAGATAGCTACCCTAGGAGGGCCAATACTATCAAAAGCTGTATAACACAAATAAATATTCTTACCAATCTTTGTTAGTCTCGGATCTTCACAACCAGAATTACCATTACTGACTTTTTTATTTTCAAAATCTTCACGAGGAACATAGATGGGTAAAGATAAACGTTCTATCACATCAACACCATTCTTTGTCATTGCATATCCAAGTGTAGATGTATTGTCCTGCGACATTGCACGATACACTATATGTATCTTTCCATTAAGTAATATTGACGCGGGATTAAATGTAGATTGCTCTTCCCATTTATTTTCTTTTATTGGAACAATAATAGGATTTTTAAGAGAACGCTTGAAACGAGAGCCCTCTCTAAACTTAGGAAGCATGTTTGAAATAAGATCAGACAAACAAACCTTTGCAGAGCAAACCGTAGTATCAGCTGCACCATAATATATCGTAAGAGTATCTTTTTCTATTAGTGCGCCAGTCGGGAAAACTATATCTGGAACATATCCTGAAAGTTCATAAGACTCTTCTGGAACGATCATCGGTCCAGAAGTTCTAGCAATTATCTTTCTTGGATCTTTTAAATCAAGCAACACCGCTTCAATACCGAAAATTCTGTCTAAATTATTAGGTGATTGAAAATAATTTTGAATATGCGAATAAATAAAAAGCCAGCCGTATTTTGTTTTAAGTGGTGGAGCTCCGACTTCGATATGATCATACTGTGTACGTTTCAAATCAATTGTATAATCATCAACTTTATTTTCCCATTTTTCCCAAAATGTTTGCGACCACAAATCTTCTATCTTATCCAACATCGCAAATGCTATTTTTGTCGGAGGAGAATCAGTGTGGTAAGAAAAAACAACAACAATCTTTCCATTTATACGTTCTGGAAAGAGAGTCATGGCTTTAGCGTTAAAAGGTGTCACTAAATGTCTTTCGTCAATCTTCTTTAAATCTCGAGATATTGCGACGGCCACCTTGATTCCTTTTGCGTTGAAAGGATACTCTGAAAGCGCCGTATAAAAAGTGTAAAAAACACCTTCAAAATATGTCACCCGCGGATCTTCACAACCAAATTGATCCCACTCTTCTTTAGGAACAATAAACGGCACACGATTTTTAAAATGTATTCCATCTTTACTCTGAGTAATCCCTATGATAGATCTTTGACGAGGATTTTGTAAAATATCGACTGCAGAGATGGCTCTGTAAAGTCCATAAATCGATTTATTATGTCTAACCGGACAAAGATTAAAACTCGCAAATTCTTCCCAATAATGATCTTCATTGGGAACAAGTATAGGATTGTGTTCTGATTTTTTTACAACAAACATATAATTTTAATTAAGTTCAAATTTTTTATTTTTTTCTAATTTAATATTTTTATTTTTCACAAGATTATTTATCAAATCTGATAGTTTTATAGAAGCTACACAAACTACACTATCAGCCCCACCATAGTATACAAAAAGCTGTCCGTCTTTCACTACTGCACCACAGGAATATATGACACCAGCTTTAAATCCTTCATTCTCATAATCTTCATCTGGCTCTAATATTGGACAAGGAGAACGATACAAAACTTTTGTTGGATCCTTGAGGTCTAAAATCATAGCCCCCAATTTATATCTGTTGGGATCGTTTCTATCCATGGCATGATATAAAACAAGCCAACCTATTTTGATTTTTATTGGCGTTGGGCCTACGCCTCTCACTATATTATCCCATGAATTTCCCCAAGAAGGAGTGCTACTGTGATAACTTTTTATAAATTTAGTACCATCAAATTCATCAAAATTTTTCACATAATCTATTAAAACTTTAGGAGAGATACTATGCAAAATCGCAAATTTACCATTTATTTTTTCTGGAAATAAAACCCAATTTTTATGAATTTCACCAGGAGGAGAAATTAAAATTGGTTTTTCCCAGTTCCATTTCTTTTTTTTAAAATCATCTAGTTTGATAGAAGTTAAAGCCATTCGTAAAGATCCCCAACCATCAAAAGCTGTATAAATCATATAAACTACATTATCTATCAAAGTAACACGTGGATCTTCACAACCACCATTCCACCCCCCTCCTGAAATATAGTTTATAGGCTCTCCAGATTTTACAAATTTTCCAAATTTATTATAAATAGAATATGCAAACCTTTCTTTTATTTTAGAACCATCTAAACTAGAAGCATATCCTAAAACTGATACATCATCATCACCGATTGCTCGATAAATAAGATGAATTTTTCCATCCACTAAAAAGGCAGTTGGATTAAATGTAGCTTTGGATTCCCAAGGATATGGGCTAGGCTCAATAATTGGATTATGCGAAAATCTTTTAAGTTTCGCTATTTTAATTATTTTTTTGCCTTTTTTACGAGTTTTAAGTGAAACAGTTTTTTTGTTTTGTTTTTTGACTTTGACTATTTTCCCCTGTTTCTTTAGTATTTTTACCATAATACTCGAGCTTTATTATGTAAGTATAATAACACTAAAAAGAATATAAATAAACAAAAAAGTTTATTTCTTTATTTTTTTTGAATATTCTTTGAGAAGTTCAGACGAGCTCCTGATTTTTCCGCCTCTACCTACGTTAAAAACCATTTGGATACCAAGTTTCTTACACATTTCCACATCAAAATATTGGGAGGAGTTTGGATCTTTGGCATCTTCTTCATTCCTGTCTCCACCATTGGCGAAAATATGCGGTTTAATTTTAAGCAACTCTTTGCTCACACTCATATTTTTAGGACCTTTTGTATTTTTAGAGTGTCCGCTAATAATTACCCTGTCTACACAAGCTAAAGCTTCTATAATTTCTTTGCGTTCGTGATCAGGCATAAAAACATGCTTTCTTTTTTGTCTTTTCCAATTATCATTGTTTAAAATGACAATTAATTTATCGCCCAGTTTTTTTGCCTCTTGCATATAGCGAATATGTCCAATATGAAGTGGATCAAATCCCCCACTAACTACTACTATCTTCCCTTGTCCTGTACTGAGCTTTGCTCTAGTACTGGGATTTTTTTTTTCATTTTTCATAATTGTGGATAACTAGAGGAGGCCGGACCTTCTAAAAAGGTCCGGCCTCCTCTTAATATACCTCCTGCTGATAACATTTTTCACAATATACTATTTCTTTTGAATCAGGATTATATCCAGTTTTAAATATTTCACCGCAAGGTTCATCACTATGTATATGTTTTACAGTATTTTTATAAACACCAGTTTCATCAAAGTCCCCCTTGCACATACAAGATCTTTCATATAATTTTATTTCCAATCTATCACTTATCCTTCTTTTATGTCTACAATCATGACACATCGTCGGTAAAGGAAGTTTCTCTTTTTGTAAAAAATTTAATTCATCCTCTAAGACACGAAAAGCATTTTTACAATTTTCACATTCTACAACTTCCCTTAAAAAATTATCATCAACATCATCAATCGAATCTGGGAGATCCGAAACTTTTTTCGTAATAGTATATTCTCCATGAGGAACTTCAATCCATAAATATCCCCTTTTTTCTGCCTCATCTTTCGTAATCGGGAAATGTTGAAAAGCAATCGAATTGTTGTATCCATATGCTGAAAATTCTATTGGGAAAAACTCCCCATATTTATAAACAAGACCTTGTGAATCAACATATGGCATTTCATACATATGGTTCTTAATTTTTTCTACCAAAATTTCGTATTCTTCTTTTGTATATTGTTTATTTAAGATACAATACTGTTTCTTTTTCAAACCAACACAACCAAAACAATCCGTCGTACTAAAAAGATTAATACAATATTCATTATTCCGACAAGCTGGCCAACAATTTAAGCAGAATTTTAAATTGTAAGAATTTTCACCAGAAAGACAAGTCTCATAATCCAACTCCATGTGTTCTCCCCAAATAGAGGTATCATAACAATCCTTGTTACCTGAAACCTGCATATACTGACAATAACGCATATTTTCACTCTCCCTAATTAAATAACTATCATTTACGTTTTTACAATTTGTCACATAAGAACCTGTTGAATTCAAATTCTTCAAACCCTGATGATTTTTTACTGGTTTAGTTAACCAGAATATACGTGCTTTTTCTCTAGCTTTTGAAATTCCTGAAATTGTGTTCAATTTCATTTTTTCTATTTCAATTTCATATTCTTCTTTTGTATATTGTTTATTAAAAATACAGAAAGATGATTTACTTAAATTCATACACCCAAAACAATTTGAAGATCCTACGCAATTCTTACAAAAATATAGATTAAAAGAATCTTTACATATTATCGAAAAATAACATTGATAACAATTTTCTAACCAAAAACATTCATAACATCTTTCAGAATGGTTTACATGTGAATTATCTACACAATCCTTTGAGCTATCGATTGCATTCCCATACATAGAATCTTCAGAATGGTTAGAATTAAAACAAAGATAACAATTTCTAAGGGCTGTCGCATTCCCTGAATACTGACTATTTACCATAAATTGACAATTTAGATTATAAATGGGTATTAGTTTTTCTAAATCTAAAATTTGTTTCAAAAATGGTTTTGAAAAATCTATTTCACTAGCATATTCCATCGCGTCCCATGTATCTCCATGCCACTCTTCTTCGGTCACAATTTTTCTTTGACTTTCTTTGGGTAATAAAGAAAAAATGTCCTTATTAGAAAATGCGCTTTTTGTACGAAAAAATTTTTTTTCATTTCTAAAAGCAAATCTTCTCTGTGCCCTACAAAGTGGACAAAACGTCGGTGAAGGTACCTTTATTTTTTCATAAAAATTGAAATCTTCTGGCTCTATTGTAAAATCTTGTTTACAGTTTTGACATATTTTATTTTCATTTTTATACTCCATGATTTTCTTCACCCAGATGTTGGACATCTGGAACTATGGATAATCCCCAGATGTCCAACGTCTGGGTATTTAATAAACCTCCTGCTGATAACATTTCTCACAGTATACTATCTCTTTAGAATCAGGGCTATATCCAGTTTTAAATATTTCACCACAAGGTTCATTACCATGTATATGTTCTACAGTATTTTTATAGACACCTGTTTCATCAGAATCGCTTTTACACATACAGGACCTTTCATACAACTTAATCCCCAGCCTGTCATTAATTCTTCTTCTAAAACGACATTCATCACACAAATCAGGTAGAGGTAAATTTTCTTTTTTATAAAAAATAAATTCATTCTTTAAAATACGATAAGGTCTCTTACAGTTTTCACATTCTATTACTTCTTTTAAGATAGAATCATCAACATCGTTAATAGAATCAGAAAGTTCTGATACTTTTTTAGTGATATTATATTCACCCCTTTCAATTTCTTTCCATGGATAACCCTTTTTTTCTGCTTCTTCCTTTGTCATTTTAAAATACTGAATTGCTGTTGTATTGTTATAACCAAATGGAGAAAATTCTATAGGAAAAAATTCTCCATATTTATATATCCTTTCTTTACTGTCAACAAAAGGCATATCATCCATATGTTTTTTAATTTTTTCTACTAAAATTTTATATTCTTCTTTTGTATATTGTTTATTCAAAATACAATATTGTTTTTTCTTTAAACCAACACATCCAAAACAATCCGAGCAACTAAACATACTTATACAATATTCAGAATCTTTAAAATTAGGCCAGCAATCTGAACAAAATTTTATATTAAAAGAATTTTCCCCACAAAGACAAGTTTCATAATTAAGTTCCATATTCTGTCCCCATGCAGTAGCATCATAACAATCTTTATTTTTCGGAACTTGTAAATATTGAGAATATTTAATATTTTCTCCTTCTCTCATTAGAAAACTTTCTTTTACGTTTTTGCAATTCGTTACATAAGAACCAGTCGAATCGTAATTTTTTAAACCTTGATGATATTTTGTTGGCATAGTCAACCAAAAAACTCGAGCCTTCTCTCTTGCTCTTGAAACTCCAGAAATGGTATTTAATTTCATATTCTCTATCTCCTTTTTATAATCCTCTTTTGTATATTGCTTATTAAAAATACAATACGAGGATTTCCTTAAATCTACACATCCAAAACAATCCGAGCATCCGAGACAATTTTTACAAAAATAAAGATTATGGGATTCTTTACAAATTATAGAATAATAACATTGGTAGGAATTATCCGTCCAAAAACATTCATAGCATCGTTCTGATTGAAAAATATGGGAATTATCAATACAGTCTGTACTGAAGTCTATTGCATTATTATACATACAATCTTTTGATTGACTTGAATTAAAACATAAATAACAATTTTTAAGTGCTGAGGCATTAGCACTATATGGACTATTTACGACGTATTCAACTCGAAGCGGCCAAACTGGAACTACTTTTTCTAAATCAAAAAATTGTTTAAAAAATGGTATAGAAAAATCATAATCACGACCATATTCTAATGCATCCCAATTGTCACTAAACCACTCTTCTTGAGTAAAATTTTTTTTACTATCACGTGCTGGATATAAAGAAAAAATATCCTTATCAGTATAAAAATCTTTTACTTTAAAAAGCTTACGTTCATTCCTAAAAGTAAATCGCCTTTCTGCCCTACAAAGTGGGCAAAAAGTCGGTGGAGGAACCTTTATTTTCTCATAGAAATTAAAATCTTCTGGTTCTATTGTAAAGTCTTGTTTGCAGTTTTGACATTGCTTCGTCTCGCTTTTCATACATATATATTACACCTAAAATGCTTTATTTCAATGTGTTTGATATAATAAAACCCATGTATATAATATACGCATTGTTGGGTGCAATTATGGCAAGCATGGGAACTATTTTTGCTAAATTAGGACTTAAAGGGGTTGACGCAAATTTATTGACAGCGATTCGAGGCATCATAATGGCCATCATTGTGTCTATCGCTGCATTATCATTTGGAAAACTCACAGTAACGGCAATATCATCACTTTCTACAAAACAATGGATTTTTGTGATTCTCTCTGGGCTCGGTGGAGCTTTGTCTTGGATTTTCTTTTATCAAGCATTATCAGTAGGACCGACTGTCGCTGTGACAGTCATTGATAAACTTTCCATAGTCTTTACAGCAATACTTGCAGTCGTCGTTTTGACAGAAGGCGTCACTTTGCAAACAGGTATCGGTCTTTTTTTGGTAGTCTTGGGAACGATGCTCGTCGCTATCCCTTGGGAAAAAATTCAAAAACTTTTCCTATAAATCACAAATCTTTTTACTTGGCATACTTATTATAAAACACGCATATCCGCCAGCTGGCGGATTGCTATGCTCGTCACTCAAGAAAATAATAGTCCGGGATACCTCCTTTATTTTCTAAGCTCCTGCGCAATGTTTTCTAATAAGTACGCCTACGACAAGTTTTGTGAAAAATAAAAAGTGAAGAACAATGTTTTTAAGGGGTTTTGAGCGCGACGGCGCGAAAACTTCAGGATTTTTTAAGCTTCAAAAAATCCGTACCGGCAAAAATATTCGTTCTTCACTTTTTATGATTTATTTTAACAAAAACTGTAAAGTAGAAACTAAACGTATCTTTTTGTATTCAGGTGAACCAGAATCTTTATCTGTAATATCAAACACTCCTTGATTCCCTCGATGCAAGCCACCCAAACTAGACCCGGAATCTTGAGCAATTTTTTGAGCTGTATCCTTCGCATTCTTTAAGGCTTCAGCCAACATTTCAGGTTTGACACTATTTATGTCTGAAAACTCAAAATTTACTGAATTCTGATTCATAACTATCCCATTTTTAACTAAAATCAAAGTATCCTTAGAAGCAGACTTCACTAAATCTACTTTTTTCGTATAAACAGAGAGCTGTGTCGTAGAATTATATCTAAATAATGCATCTTTATATGTATCCTGATATGTATTGACTGGAGCAATGTTTATTTCCGAATCTTCAAAACCTTTTGTCTTCAAGAAATTTTTAATTGTTGTAACATTCTTTTCTATATCAGCATACAAAGAATCAACATTGTTTGACTTAACTTCAAAGTTGATTGACCAGATTGCTGTATCTGCTTTAACTATTTTCTCTGACAATCCTTTCACCTCAATATAAGACCCCTGTTTCGAAAAATTCTGAGCAGAAAGAAAAAAGACTACAGAAAAAACTAATAATGCTATACCTATCAACAACTTACTATAACTCTTTGTGTTTTCCATAAAATTTACTAAATTAAACTAATAAAAACGACTCTATTTTTTTTCTTCTAATTCCTTTTCAATTTCATCTAAATGACGTGATATCTTTTTTACTTCATCTTTTATCTCTTTTATTGTACCAGTTTCTTCTCTGACTTCTTCTTCTGTTTTCTCTTCTAATTTTTTCTCTCCCTTAAGCCCTGAAATGATAGACTGACTACCAATGAAATCAAATACAAATAAACCAGTGGATAAAAGCAATGCACTCCCAACAACGAGAGACAACGGTCCATCCCACCAAGGGAGAATACCTAAATCAATTGATTCATTTTGTTGGTATAAAACAATAATTGTAGTAAAAAAATCTGCCGTATGCCAAACACCACGCCAAAAGATAACTATCCCTACCCCACCAATAAATGCATAAAGTATAGGGTAATGACTCAACTGAGCTCTGATTCTATCTTCAAGTTTATCAAAAAAATTAAGTATAGACTTCATATTTACTTATGTTTTCTTTTAGTAGCCTTTTTAGCTAGCATAAGCCTTTTAATTTCTAATCTTTTCTTTGTCTTATGTGAACGTCGTGATTTCTTTTTTGGACCAAGGGTTGTACTTCTTTTTGCCATATAATTTACCGCCTTAAACGGTTATGATTTTGATTATTAATAATATAATTCATATTATACTTTAAATTCAATAATAAATCTACTCTATTGTTTTTTACTCATTTTCTGTTAAGATAATTAAAGTTCTTTCATTAATTAAATACATTCCGGGGTAGCTCAGCGGTAGAGCGGTCGCCTGTGTCGATAAAAAATTACGCAGCTTCCTATCAAAAGGTAGGTTGAACAACAAGGTGAATTCGGGGAAGCCCTTTTAGGGTAATCCCGAGCCAAGCCTCAATTACAAAATTGAGGAAGGTGTAGAGACTATCCATTTTGGAGTAGCTCTCTAATATTTATTAGAGCGCGAAGCGCCTTGCTCCTAAATTCATAAGTTATGAACATGGAGATGATATAGTCCACACTTCTAGTAATAGAAGATAAAGTGTAAGCGATTGGTCGTAGGTTCGATCCCTACCCCCGGAGCAAGATAGGACGAATGTCCTCAAAAACATCATTCTGACTTGATGTATCAACTATAGAACTAGGTTCGAACTTAGGATTTTTTTGTTTGGCCCAAAGAAGTCCATCGATCAGCACTTGGATTGGTTTTTTGTTGATAATATTGAGTTCTTCCTCGTCCCAGATTAGGTTCGAACCGAGTTTAGAAAGTATCTCTCTTTTTGCCATTGTGGTTCCATTTTTGATTATTTTTTTCATTTCTAACCCCAAGTCAATTATTTTTTCAGCTTCTTGTAGCCAATTTACTTGGTTTTGTGAATTTTGTTTAATTTTTTCTATTTCGGCGCTAAATTTCTTTGTGTCATGTTCGTATTCTTCTCTTTCTATCATCTCATCAGCTAACATATTACGGTATCTTTCCTTTTTTGTTTCTAGTTGTTCAATCCTTTCCTTTTGACTTTCTACAACCACTAATTTTGATTCAACTTCAGAATCATGAATTTCATGGATATGGCGTCTGGACCAATTTGCAAGAGCGGGGGACATTGAAAACTTATCCGCAAATTCTAATAAAAAATCAGTAACTTTACTTTGTGAAATATTTTTAATTGACCACTTTTTCTTTTTCAAGGCAACATTGTAATAATATTCATACTCAAGATATTTTGGATTTTTTATTAAAATTATTTCTTTTCCACATTTTGGACAATGAGTTTTATTAATATAAGAAAATTTGTATTTACACTCACATATAATTTGAAATTTACAGTCTGTACCTATGGATTTATTTTGAGGTGATATTATAAAACCGCCATACATCGATTGATGAGTTTGTGTTTTTGGTATATTTTTACCAGAAAGCATTCTAAGTACTTTCTCGTGTTCATCTTCGGTAATAATTCTAGGTAAGGTTTTATCTAACTCGTATCTTTCTCCTCCTTGATGAAAAAAACCAGCATATATTGTATCTTTTAATATTGTATATATTCTAGAATGGGTTATTGAATTACCACCACTATGTTTGTGTTTTGGTGTAGTAAGTCCGGCTCTTATTGCTAGATCATACATTTGACCTCCAGAATAATTACCAGTTAGATATACCTTAAATACCTCTTTTATTATTCGAAATCTTTTTTCGTCAATCAACCATTTTCTATTTCCTTTTTCTTCAGTTTTGTCATTCAAAAAACCTATTTTTGCTAATCCATGTGGAATACCCATTCTAGCTTTTTTATTTTGACCTCTTTTTACGTTTACAGATAAATCACGACTAAACTGATTAGCCATACCAAATTCAAGAAGTAATGACCAGCTTGGTTCAGAAGGTGTATAGGTTTTACTAGGCGTAATTATTGATTTGATAATTCCTCTTTGTAATAAATCTATAATCTCTCCACCCTCATCCATATTTCTTGCAAGTCTGTCGGGTTTCCAACATGCAATTGCATTTCTTTTACCATTTTTTATATCCTGTATCATGTTTGAAAAATGATCTCTTATTCCTGGAGTTTTTGCTGATTTACTGTCTTCGTAATAAATTGTGTCTGTAATTCCATTTAATTCTTTCATTTTCTCTAT
Organism: Minisyncoccota bacterium; assembly: GCA_041667145.1. Lineage (GTDB taxonomy): Bacteria > Patescibacteriota > Minisyncoccia > Phycocordibacterales > UBA9973 > UBA9973. The sequence goes on along the minus strand of JBAYFP010000001.1, from coordinate 26,502 downwards.
CTCATCTTTTTGTGAGCCTATAGAAAGTACTTGTCTATCTTCTGCTTCAGATGATTTTCTAGAATAACCTGCTACTTTTAAGTTTTTATAAAAATCTTTATCCATAATTTATATTATATGCTTTTTTTAAGATTTTTCATTTTGAGTGATTCAGTAAAAATAGAAAGAAAAAAAACACCAAGATGATTAATCTCTTGATCAGTGAGCATTGAGACACTCTCGAAACCTATTTCCTTTTGAAGAATTTGTTTTAATTCTTTTTTTGCCTTCTCACTTAATTCCATAAAAATTAAGGGTATAATAAGAAGTGCTTAGACAAATAAAAAAACCGCGACTGGCGGTAATTTATTTGTTCATTTTTAGACCTAAGCTAAAAATTAAACACTAAATACACCCTAAAAAGAGTTATCTTTTTAGTAATAATTTAGCATTCAATTTTCAGGTTTAATCTTTTAAAGACTATCTCGCGTATCCAAAATTATTGGTCTCGCGGAAAAACAAAAACTCTCTGAATAATAGAAGCCATATATTTTATTTTTTAAAAACTCTACATTTCTATTCTAACTCCTAAGCTTTAAAAGTCAAATAAAAAAACATTAGACTATCAAATTCTCTTTTGTTACAATATAAATACAATTAAATAAACAGGACCTAACCCTTATTGCTTAAAAAGCTATAAGGTATGGTTAAAAACACAGTGAAGAATAAAGAACTCCTAGTCAGAGTTTACACTTCACTGTGTCGTATCTGGAAACGGATACGGGTGGCTTAAAAACCATCAAGCTGGCTGGGAGCTTTTTGCGTTCTAGTAAATAATTTATGAAAAATTTTGAAAAAATTGAGTATTTAAAAAATTTTCCCTTCACTAATTTTGACCAATTACAAGAATCACTTAATAAAAAAGAAAGTCAATTACTCGTAGCAAAAGGCAATGCTTTAAATTGGATAATATCAGGACACAAGGTGCCAAAAAATTTAAGAACAAGAACTATGCTTAGTGCTGCAGTCCCGTTTGTACTGATATTAGCTCTTATAATTTATAGTTTTGTAACTAGTAATTTTATATTACTTCTTACTCTGCCTTTTTCAGTAATAGCTTTCTTTTTATTAACTCCAAATTCTCCCACAAGAGAATATGTGGTCAATATCTCGTTTGTTGTTTTACTTTTATCCTCAATTTTTGAAAAGCAATGGTTTACTATATTGTCACTATTAATAATAGTTATTTATTACTCTTATGAGTTTTTGTATGGGCTTTCAAAAAAATATTCTCTTGAAGCAATAAAAAATGACGAGGAATTATTATGTTTATTTTGGAAATCAGATGGATTAACTATATTATTCATTAATAATGGAAATTATTATTCATCATTTTGTAAACGAGAAAATGGGAAAGACTTTTATTATGAAATAGAAAATTAAAATTATGATAATACCTTATGAATTTCCAAAAGAAGAAGTTTCACCTACGATTTTAGAAACTACACATCAGAAAAGTAGTATTTCTACTAATGAGATCATTTATTTTATTGTCTTTCTGTTTCTCATTTTGACTTCGTATTTTATATTCAGGTTTTTGAAATCAAAAGGGATTAAAATAAAATATTTAAAATACAAGTGGTTTATCCCTATACTATTTTTGAGTATGGTTGTTATTGGTGGTGCTAGTTATTTTGGCTTTAAGTACTATCAAAATTATCAAGCTGAAAAAAGAATGTTTCCTGTTGTTTTGAGGGTACAAAAACTTATAAGAGAAGATAAAAACGATGAAGTAAATAAATTAGTAAAGAATTTTACAGAAGAAGACATAAAAATATTTAAGGAAGTATTGAATAAAGAAAAAATAAATCTAGTAGATGAAATTGAAAAGATTAATAAAGAAAAAAAAGATAAAGAAACACAAAAATTAAAAAATCTAGAAGTTGAAAATTTAAGACAAGAAGTAGAAATACTCAAAAACAAACCACAAAAAATTATCACTTCTACTCAGGCAAACAGTTCACTGCTTGCGAGTGACTTAGCAAAATATATAGTTAGGATAATCTGTTCTGATGGATCTTCTGAAAATTTTGTTGTAGGGAGTGGAACTATTTTCGGGTTAAATAAATTTATTTTAACTAACTTACATGTAGTAAAAGACTCAGTTTTATGCAGTGTGGGGGTTACAGATGATATAAAGAAATCTCCCGTACGTTGGTATGACACCAGTGTTGCTTCTACCGTCCCAACTTTAGATATTGCCTTACTTAAACCAATACAGACTCTTCCAGACAGTGTTAGTACAGTTGCACATAACCTTTGTCGATCTAGTAGTATTAAGTTAGGTGATGAAATCATAATTTTGGGTTATCCAGGAGTAGGAGGTGACACTATTACTGCCACAGAGGGAGTTATAAGCGGATTTGAGGGATATATGATTAAGACATCAGCTAAGATAGAACATGGTAATTCTGGTGGAGGAGCTTTCTTAAAAAAGAATGGTTGTTGGTTTGGTATACCAACATCTGTAACTGTAGGTGAATTAGAGAGCTTAGGTTCTATTATTAATTATTCAGCTATACATGAGCAGTAATTGTTTTATAAACACATGCTTAAAAAGATAAATAAATTTTCAATTCTGGCAGTAATTTTTACAATATTTTATTTGCTTGTTGGTGAATATTCTGTATCACATTTATTAGGGATATATATACCAGATGAATGGGTACCTAAATTTATATATAAACATTTATCTGTATCTCAAATTTTATCTGTTCCAGATTTTTTAGATTGGGTGCCTTTTTATATTTTTTATGTAATGCCTATATTTATATCAGCTATTTTTGGAATAATAGCTATCTTTAAAATTGATGAAGAAAGAGAAATAGAGAAATGGATTATGATTTTATTAGTATTTATTAATATTCTTATGTTTGTATCAAATACAATATTTATTATTTCTCCTGCAACATTATTACCTCTTCTAAGTCTTTTAAAATAGCTTCTAATGACTAACTACATGAATTGATTTGTTTGTAATTTTTGAAAGGATTAGATCTATTAATTGTTCTCTGCTCCATCCAGCAAATTTATTAACAGGTTCTTTTGGAGAATACAAACCCAAAACTTTAAATACCTGGTCCGTTGCTTTTAATCTAGCACCTGGTTCTGCTTTTGGATTATTCATTATTTCACTAACAACCTTTTTTGCAGAATCTTCATCAAAACCTAATTCTTTTAATTCTTCTTGAACACCTTTTTGATGAATTATTTCTCCGGGTTTTGTTTCCGCTGTTATTTTACTATATCCAACCATTTCCACCAATTTTCCTTTATTAATGGGTTTTGTTCTTTTCATATTATTTACTATTTCTTTTGCTAGTTTTTTTTGTTTTATTGTAGACATATTTTTTAATTTTATTTAATAATATTAGGACCTAATAAAACAAGAAGCTAGAAGCGACTTTTACTGTTAGGTCTATATTAAAGAAGGGTAAGTAAGTTAAAAACAGCTTTTAACTTTCGGCTGATTATTATCATTATAACAAAAAATAAAAAATAGTATTATTTGAATTATTCAATTAACTGAATAGTTTTTATTATGAAAATAAAAATTACTTAAACCAATGATTTTAGTAACTCAATAACTTGAAAATTATTTTCAAGAGTATTTTTTATTTCAGAGACAATAGGTTCTTTACCTTTGTGTATGACAGCAGTTCTTACTACATCGTAGGTGGTGCACCATTTATCCCAAAGAGATTGATCTATTTCTTGTAAAGATTTTCCTTTAATTTCTTTAAGTAACTCTTTTAATCTGGTTTTAGTCATCCAATTATTACTTTGAATTATATAATCAGAAGCTTCTATTTCTGTTTTACCAACATCAATAAATCCTTTAATTAAAAAATTTTCAATAAAGATTTCTAGTGCTTGAAATGATTGGACTACAGCGAGAGGATAGTTTTTGGTATTGAAAGAGTTCTGTGCGTCTAATAATAGTAAAGTATATAAATCTGGGCTATCTCCTTTATCTAACATTTCTTCTATTTTTTCTATTTCTGGTTTAGACCTATTCATTGGTGCCACCTCTGTATTTACTTGTGATAAATAAATACCTTGATTTAAATCAATGAAATAAATCATAGTTAAACTAACTTCTCCAAGCCTAGTGATATATTCTTCGTTTGTTGTAAATCTATAGGCATCTATAAGTTTATTAACTACTTGGAATGTTATGTCTTTTACTTTTTCAATTACTATATTAGAATTAAACTTATTTTCTAACTCTTTTTCAGTAGCAGTTAAATCAAACTGTATATATAAATGCGTAAAGCGAAATCTTCCATTTCTATCTTTTATTCTATTCACATTAAAACCTGTATAATTTTGCTCCCAACCCTCTGATAAGTCTAAGGGCATTTTAGGACCCACTATTGCATTTTTGCGAAAATAGAGAACTCTGTCATCAGCAAAAAAATCTGTTTCATCAGATCGTTCTTTGTTGGTTTGTGCTTTTTGAGTCCAAATTTTTGAAGGGATTATAAGTGCCATTTGTTTTGTGTCTTTTGAAAACATAACTTCTAGCTCATATCCATTTGGAATATGTAAGCAATATGGAATATTTAATTCAACTAAAACATTTCCATAATTAAATTCTTTCAAAAAACTTGGGTTAACATACTTGAAAGATGAGTTTAGGGTAAAAATACCACTAACTGGTGTTGGTGATGTTTTATTTGCCTCTTGGAGTAAAAAGGTTTTTTTCTCCTCTTCTGATAGTGCAAGAAATTTATCTGCGTCAACTAGAGTATTTAGTTTTATAAGTAATTCTTTGCCTTCTACAACTACTTTAGTTTCAGCAAAAATGCTAACTTTTTTGGTGCGTATTGGATCAGCCATATTTTAATTAAAGTACTTTTAGTATTTACATATTATTTAATAACTAAAAAAATAGAGTCGTATCTTCTGTAATAGAATATTATATTAAATAACAATTTTATTGATTAAAGGAAAGTTGATTACGCATTTCTCTTTCTAATGTTTGGGGAAAATCACGTATAATAGATTGTTGGCTTGCAGGTAAAAATATTCCAAGTTCTCCTTGAAAATCAACTTGTTTAGAACTATCAATGATTTCTTTTGCAACTTCACTAAGATGTTTTTTTTGCTCTGGAGACAACATCCCCTTACGCATCAAAAAATATAAATCATAATAATCACGAGGTTTTTTCCTATCAATCAATGCACCAAATATTTTTTCATCAACCATATCTTTTTGTGGTAAATGATAAAGCGTATACGTTGGTACAAAATTATTTGTGATACTATCTATTTCTCCTTGAATATGATTTCCACCTCTAGATGATATATTGATTTCAATGTTTATAGGAGGATAACCATTTGTATTGAGAGTAGCTAGACCAAAGTATCCACCAGATGTCCGAGCAGATTTATTATCGATTTCTATGTGAATACCTGTACTTTCAAGTTTTGCAAGAACGTCAAGAAATAAACGATCAACAAATGATCCAATTTCATTAGAAGGAACTCCAAATAAAGAAAAGTCTAAATCTTCTGAAAAACGTGGCGAATTATAAACTATACGCAGAGCAGTGCCACCTTTAAAAAGCAATTTCTCCGATTCTGGAAGTTGATATAACTCGGTTAAAAACAAATGTTGCACATATTCACGAACAATATTCGGGAATATGCTTGTTTGTTCCTGTCGTGCAATATTTTCTAATAGTTCTGGTCCAATCATGATAATGTTCTCTTTAGTATACCAATAAGTTTAGGATTATCAAAAAGTTCACCATATTTAAGTGCTTTATTTTTATTTATTTTTTCTTTATTAAAACGACTTATAGGTTTTTTTCCAAAAATAACGCGATAATAAAGAGTATCAACAAATGCTTTTTCTGCATCTGCTATGCGAAAAGTAAAACCTTGCTGTTTCTCTACTGTGTACCCAGTAAAAGCAGATTTTTTAATCGTACGATAAGAATATATTTTACCTAATGCTTTAAATTTTTGTGTAGCCTTAGTTGTCACTGATGTAATTTCATATACCATCTCAGGAATTATCCCACGATATGACAGAGCAAACTCTCTTGAGATATAGGATGGATCATAGAGTTTATTAGCAAGATACAATTCAGGAGGTAAAGCATCAGGAAACGCATACAAACCTCGTTTAATTTGGATGATAAAACCTTGCTTGCTATAACGATGCAATATGCCAGTGGTAGCAACCTTAGAAACTCCAAATAATGTTTGAATCTCACGTCCAGAAAAAAGACTAATCTTTTTAGCCTTAATTTTAGACACAAAATCTGTACGATTGACCAATTTGACCATATTGTCAATATACCAAAATCACGCAAAATAACAAGTTTTCGTTGTTAATAACTTTTAAGTTAACTATTATTATAGAGAAATATTTTTATAATTTCTGTGGATTATTAAATAATCACACGGGCTCTTTTTCGTTAAGTATAGCCATTCGAACATCCTCCCAAGTTTGGAGCAATTCAATGTAGCCTTATTTTATAAGAATTATTTATGTTTCAAAAAAGTATTTTAAAAATGCTTGACTTTTAAATCAGAATATGCTATCCTGATTATGTAGGAGTTAGGTGATATTTGCCTCCTTCTACATTTGTTGTAGTTCTTTATTATCTAAACTGTAAGGGCCTATGTTTTTTATCTTAAGAGTTTCGAAGACAACTTTTAAGATACGCCAGTGCAGTCATATTAGTCTTCATTATCCCGAATGATGCTCAGTAATGTCGGAGATTCTATTTTTTTAAACTGAGCTATGTCTCGGATGGTTCTGGAAGATCTAGGGAATCACATTCTAAGATTCCTTCCGAGATATATTTTGACTGATTCCCATTGCCTATGCAGAGCTGACATCTCTAAATAAGGCGATTATATGTTGATATAGAACTGTCAAATACAAGCCTGTCCTCTCTATGAGGGGACAGGCTTTTTCAGTTATTCATTTTTATCATTTCCATTCGAACATCCTCCCAAGTCTGGAGCATCGTGGGAAAATTGACTCATAATTAAATATGTGGTAATTTGTAATTAAATACAATTCTTTGAGATAAAAGTTTTTCTACGTTTTGTCTAATACGTTTCTTTATAAAAATTTGGTTGCTACAAATAATATAAATAAAAAATTCACAATCAATTAAGGAGATAGTGATGAAACAACTTTTTCTAATCAGTAGTTCTCGCTACCAAGATGGTAAATTCTGGGGTCATTGTCTTGATGACTTAAAGAATTTCTTGGGACCCGCAATCCAAGGGAAAAATAAAATCGTGTTTATTCCATATGCAAAGGCAAACGGAGGTTATACAGGTTATACAGATTATACAAAAATGGTTTCCGAACCATTTGCCGAACTAGGATATGAGCTCGTAGACATCACTTCATATCCAGCTCGAGACTGTTTCTCTGATCCTTCGATCATAGCCATCTGTATCGGCGGAGGCAACACATGGACATTGGCGTACTGGCTTCATGAATTTGAGCTCATTCATCGAATTCTTGGAAAGGTCAGTTCCTGCGAATGGAAATATATCAGCGCAAGTGCTGGTACCGTTGTAGCTTGTCCCAGCATGATGACAACAAATGACATGGCCCCCATATTCCCAAGAAGCGACAAAGCTCTGGGTTTAGTTCCTTTCCAAATCAATCCACATTTTGTTTCTGGAGCCCTCGTAGAAAAACATATGGGGGAAACACGTGGAGAGAGAATCCAGCAATTTCTTATGTGGAACCAAAATCAAACAGTTATCGGTTTGCCAGAGGGATGTTGGATTGTCGTGGAAAATGACGAATACATCCTCAAGGGAAAGGGAGAAGCGGTTATTTTCAAAAATGCCAAAGAACCAACACTTTGGCTACCTGGTAAGCCTTATCCGGAAAAAGAAATGTTGTAATTTTCGGAAAAAACATCCAAATAGTAATAAAAATCAAAAGTGGTTATAGGTATAGGTAATCGGATAGAATATACTATCGGCCCCTTGATGAAAGTCGAGGGGTTTTATTTTATCTCTTTCTACTCCCCTATTATACTCATTCGAACATCCTCCCAAGTCTGGAGCCAGATATGTTATTTAGGACACCAATAAAATGGTGTAATCAGAGTACAAATTTTTAGCGAAAATAAAATAGCAAATATTAAAATACATATGCCAATTATTAATGAAAATAAACCAAAGTAAAAATATGTTTTATGGGTTTTTTCTGTAATTTCGGTTTTAATACCTCTCATTTGATTGTTATAGTTTATAGCCCAAACACGTAGTTTAGGGTTGAGATTAATGATACCTGATGTGATAAATATTAATGCAAATAAAAATACATATAGATATGCCATACAAAAACTATACAATTTCTCTCAATAAAAGACAACGTTCACTTATGCACATGTGAACATTGTGAACTTCCTAGAGATATAGTGGTTAGTGGTATGGGGTAAATTACTACCCTTTCACCAAACTTATTCGAACCCCAGTAGTACAGCAAAGCTGACTACAGGGTATGCATCCTCCCCCTCCAGAAGCGGGTAAACAAGTCTGGAGCATCGTGAACATGTGAATGTTGTGAACATTCTAATGCTATAATATTGTCATGAACATAGAGCATCTTTCTAGTTTTCTTAAAGTAGCCAAAAAGAATACTTATGCTTCTGAATCTGCAAAGAAAGTAGAATCTCAAAGACTAAAATCAAAAGATTATGAATATTCTGAAGGAAATTTTCTATACCATGATACATATTTCGGTGGAACAAATTTCATTGGAGAGGAAATAGTATATGAAAATGATAATCCTGTATGGGGAATGAATTACAATGGCTATGTTTTAGATAAAAATGTTACAGAAGTAGAAATAGACAAATCTTTGCGTGGAGCACTCAAACAAGATTCTGGTGATTTAATACCTGTTCGAGGGCCTAAATATTACAAAGTAGAAAATTTGGAATACAAAAATAAAATTGAAGGTGATTTAACTAAATTTGAAGGAAAAGAAGAAGTATATAAAGACAATAAATTAATCTACTCAGCATTATTCCATGGTGGATTGATTAGTTAAACTCATTCGAACATCATCCCAAGTCTGGAGCATCGTAAATGTGTGAATGTTGTGAACTTCAAATTGACACAGAATTTAGTAAGTGGTAGTGTAAAGAAAAAATTACCCCACAAATTTATTAGGAGTTTTTATGTTATTGTGGAGAATTACATATAATGTTCTTAGAATAGCACTAATCGGTCCTGTCGTTATTATACCGATGGTACTTCTGGTGGCTATTGTTGTGGTCTTCAGAAAAACTCTCTTTGCGTGAAAAAATTCAAAAAGATTATTCTAATAAAGAAAAGCCCACGTGGAAAATCATTGGGGCTTTTTTTATTCCCTTCCAATTATCGCTATTCGAACATCCCCGCCTTTTAGCGGGACAAGCCTCCCAAGTCTGGAGTAAAATTTTAAACCATATTTTGTAATGGTTATTTTTTCTACCTTAAATAATGAGATGTTTATTTATTTCTAACCTATTTTTAGGTATAATAACCTTATAATGAAAAGCAAGGATAAGGATGTAGTAATTTATCAAGCGAAAAATGGAGCCATTGAATTTCGTGGTAATTTTAATCATGAAACTATATGGGCAAGTCAAGCTCAAATTGCCAAACTTTTTGGAGTTGAACGTTCTGTAGTAACAAAACACATAAATAACATATTTAAAGACAAGGAAATAACTAAAAAAAGCAATGTGCAAAAAATGCACATTGCTAATTCCGATAAACCTGTTGCTTCTTATTCTCTCGATGTGATTTTAGGGGTTGGATACAGAACTAACTCTAAAGTGGCGATAGAATTCCGAAAGTGGGTTACTAGAACTGTAAAAGATTATCTCTTAAAGGGCTATACCATAAACAGAAAGCGAATAGCTAATAATTACGGTTCATTCATGAAAGCTGTATCTGACATTCAAGCCCTTTTACCAGAACAAGTTGTCTTCGATCCAAAAGCAGTGCTCGATCTTATTAAAGAATTTGCCGACACGTGGATATCTTTAGATGCTTACGACAAAGAAACTTTAAAACCTCTAGCAACGACAGTAAAGAGCATCAAACTCACAGGAGAAGAGCTTTTAGAAGCTCTAATGGATTTAAAAGATGATCTTTTAAATAAGGAACAAGCAACTGAATTGTTTGCGAATGAACGTGATAATGGAAACATACAAGGCATCATAGGAAATGTTCTACAATCTTTCGGTGGAAAAGATGTATACCCGAGCCTAGAAGAAAAAGCAGCACATCTTTTATATTTCATGGTAAAGAATCATCCTTTTACTGATGGTAATAAACGAGCGGGTGCTTTTGCTTTTATTTGGTTTTTACGAAAATATAAAGCCAAACAAAACCGAAAAATAAACCCTACTACCTTGACTGCTCTCACTCTTTTTATAGCTGAAAGTGATCCAAAGAAAAAAGATTTAATGACAGCATTAATTACACAGTTGTTGAAGTAATAGCAATTCGAACCCCAGTAGTACAGCAAGGCTGACTACATGGCATGCATCCTCCCACTCCAAAGGTGGGCAAGCAAGTCTGGAGCAAAATTTTCAACCATATTTTATAATGGTTATTCTGGTTACCTTTTAACAAGTTCAAACTTTTTGATATAATTAGGTTATGAAAATAAAAAAAGTAAATTTAAAAAAGTTGTCAAAAAATAGAAAGCCAAAATTTAAAGTCGTTATGTTCTATGGTCCAGTTGCTGTTGGTAAATACACCGTAGCAAACGAATTTGCCAAACAGACAAAGTATAATTTTTTTCATAACCACAGTGTGTACGATTTAGTCAGGGGGTTATTTGAGAGAGATTCTTTTTCTCTTGCCTATTTATATGAAACTATTTTCTTTGCGCTATTTAAAGAAATTGCTAAAGCAAAAATGAATGTTGTCGTTACACATGCCTATTCTTCTGGGTATATTTCTAAAACTGGGTTAAGTGATCTTGAATATATGAAAAAAACTGAATCTATTATTGAAAGTGCTGGAGGAATTATATATTTTGTTCATCTTACAGCTGAACCTAATGTTCTTTTAAAAAGAGTGACTGGAAATTCTAGAAAGAAATTTAGAAAATTAAAAGACCCTAAAATAATGAAAAAAGTTCTTAAAGAAAAAAGATGGGAAAATTATTTAACCGATTCAGCACCAGTTAGAAATAATATTGAAATAAATAATAGCAATTTAACACCTAAACAGGTGGTAAAAAAATTAATAGAAGAAATAGGTATATAGTGCTAGCGTATACAGTTTCTATTTCCCCGCAATAATCATCAATTCAGGTTTTTCCTTTTTAATATTTCCATTCAAACATTACCCTAAATTTAAAGTGGAAAAATACTAAAACTATTTTTTGTTAATTTTTTAAAAGAGAGTATACTCAAATTAGATACTTCTTCGAAAATTGACCACGATTAAGAGGTTCAAATGCATAAATTCATTAGTATCAACCCTAAGTGTATATGTGGGGAGGAGTTAAAAATAATCTCTTTACACATAAACTTAGAAGACTGCAGTTATGTTCTTCTCTGCGAATGCACTGTTTGCAAAGAAGAAACAACAATTATCTTGGATATAGATGAGTTCATCGAATTGTCCCAGAAATTGAACTTAACCGCTCCACCTGATTTATTAGGTGAAGGTTCAGAAAATTAAAGAAAGGATGGATAACGTATCTTGAAAAAGAAAATACGATTGAAAAGAATCCTTACTGAAGAGCATCATCGGAGGCCTAGATCGTTAGGCGGATCAAATGATGCGTATAACATTTCTTATGTAGTTGGTAAATCACATAGGAAATGGCATTTCTTATTTGGTAATTTGAATCCAACCCAGATATGCGAAAAAATTAATAACTTTTATTGGAAACCAGAGGGGGTGAGGTTGGTCTGTAGCTTTATAAATGGTAATGAAGTTACAAAAAGAGGAGGAACAGACTCAAAGTACGACGAAAAGTGTCAAGATGCTTGGAACTCAATGTTTAAAAAATTGCCTTTCCAAAAGGCAATTAATTACATAAACAGTGTGTGGCTTGACCCAAGTTACCATTTTTATGTAAGGAGGAAATAATAACCCACCTAACGCAGATCCTCATCTGCCAAGGTGGGTTTTCTGTTTCTACTCCCCTATTAAACTTATTCGAACACCCCCTCCAAAGGCGGACAAGCAAGTCTGGAGCAAGATATGATATAATTTTTCTATGGAGAATATATCAACAAATAATCCAGAAGGAAATTTAGATCTTTTTCGTGCAGAAATTAATAATTTAATAAATTCAGAAAAAACTGAAAGAAAAACCATCCATTTCCCAGAATGTGATCCAAATGAACTAGGCGAAGAAGAAAGAGTTATATATGAAAAATATAAATCATGGAAATTAAGTGATGAAGAAATAAGAGAATACAAAAACAGATTAACTCCTGAAAGTAGTAAAAGTAAAAAAGAATTTGGAGCTTATATTTCTAATATGCTTACAATTAGAAATTTTTATGAGTGATTTTGTGCACATGTGAACATTGTGAACTTCCTAGAGATATCGTGGTCAGTGATGTGGGGTAAATTACTCCCCTCTTAAACTTATTCGAACATCCTCCCAAGTCTGGAGCAAAATTTTAAACCATATTTCGTAATGGCTATTTCTCCTACATTAGTAGAAGTTCGAACCTAAATAGTTTTAGTGTATAATTTAATTATGGGATATGTATTAAATATATGGGGAGATAGTATAACTTTTGGTGCAGGCGATGAACTCAAAAATGGTGGTTGGTGTGGAAGACTGAAGAAATATTTTGAAGTTAAAGGTGGCAATCATCGCGTATATAATCTCGGAATTAGTGGAGATACTTCCAATAACATATTGGAAAGATTTGACGTTGAAGCAAAAGCAAGAGTTAAATTTATACACGAAATAGATAGACAGATAATAATATTTTCTGTGGGTGTCAACGATACCGTAAAGTTATTAGAAGAAAATAAAATAAAAACAGAAATTGATGCTTTTAAAAAAAATATTTCAACATTAATTGAAAAAGCGAAATCTTACACAAAAGAAGTCGTTTTTATTGGAATGATACCAGTTGATGAAGATATAAGACTTAATCGCAAAAATAAAGAACTAACAAATGAAAGAGTTAAACAATACAATAATATTATAAAAGAACTCTGTAATAACAATACTGTGTTCTTTTTTGATATATTCCAAGAATTTTTTAAGTTAAGTTATAAAGAATTGCTTTCTGATGGGCTACATCCTAACTCTGAAGGATATGAGAAAATGTATGAATTAATTAAAAACTTTTTAATTGAAAATAAGCTTATTGATTAATAATACTCTTTCGAACATCCTCCTCTCAGCCATAGCTTACGAGCGAGGCCAAGTTCGGAGCATCGTGAACATGTGAATGTGGTGAATATTGTGCGAAACATGATATAATTTTATCCATGGAAGGAGTAACAAAAATTACAGAAACCCAAAAAATTATTGAACCATCTGGTTTAATTAAAGAATTTAATGCTTTAGGAAATCACCCAAAAGATATTTTTGAATGTATTGATACAAATATACAAGATATGTTAGAAAGACTGGGAACTCCTGAAAAATATCAAGAAGTTAAACAAATTCTATTTAACGCAATTAAAGCATTGCAAAAAAGACCCAAGGAATTTACTGGACATTATGTTCCAAGCAATGAAACTAAGCCTGTATTAAAATTCCTTATTGACTCTTTTGTTAATTTAGAAAAATGTAATTTCTTTCGAAAAGAAAATTTTGACCGTGCACTTAAACTTATTGAAGAAAAAAATAATGTTCTAATCGTACAAAACCACACCTCACCAATGGATGCCTTAGTACCTTTAGCTATTCTTGAAAAAAATTATGGCTCTTTACCTATATCACTTATAATGAGCCAAGTGTTTGAGTATGCACGTGTTACAAATTTGATAACTTCAGGAGTCGAAAAATTCCCTGTGTTTCAACCTAAACATATAAATAAATTCAGGGATAAACCAGAGGTTATTAATGAAATGTCGAAACAGAACGTTACTAGTTTAATATCTTTAAAAAATCACACAAAGGAAGGAGGTAAAATTGTTTTTTTATATCCTGAGAGAGATAGAAACACAAACGGAATTGGAGTACCTGAGCCTGCGTCAATGGCAATCCCTGAGATAATGTTTAAATCAAACGCTAATTTATACATATTACCTACGTTTGTATGTGGAATGGAAAGTATATTTCCAAACTCTTCTGGTAGAAATGAAATGGATGATTTCTTTAAAATTATTAAAAGAGGCCAAGGTGATTTCTATTGCGGGGAGCCTATAAAATATAGTGACCTCATGGAACAAATTGAGTCCATTTCAGAAGAAGATAAATCAGAACTAATCAAAAGAATCTTAACTAACGTTCCAGAAAACGACAGATTGAAGGAAAAAGCTCTTATTTCGATATATTTACTTAGTTTAATATCACGATTATCACCAAACGAAAAAATGAAAGGCTTATACAATAATGATTACGTAGATAACTTAATTCCTAAATCTATTGTATAAAAAGAAAGAAACTAACTATTTGATATAAATAAAATATGAAAAGCTTAGTATTATTCGGAGATAGTCTATTAGGTCGCTTTAACCGTGACTATACTCTTCAATTAGAAAACTCTATAAAAGATATCACGGTATATAACTGTGCTACTGGGGGGTTTAATTCAAGAGATGGATTAAAAAGAGCTAATTTCATAGCTAAACTAAAACCTGATTATATTCTACTATCATTAGGAGCGAATGATGCAATTCCTGAAAATAATCAACCTGTATCACTTAATGAGTTTAAAGAGAATTTAATTTCTATTATAAAAGCATTTGCAGGTTCTACTATTATTTTATTTACTTGCCCTTATGTCGATATTGTAAATAACCAAGAAGAAACAGGAAAGTTTAACGGACTTCTTAAAGAATATAATTCAGTGGTGAAAAATATCTCTTTAGAAAAGAAAATACACTTACTTAATTCTGAAAAAATATATCGAAGTCTAAAAGATTATCATATGGGGGATGGATTACATATGAATAAACTCGGGTATGATGTACTAATTAGAAAACTAACACAGCTGATAAAGGAGTAATAACATGCAAATAAAATTTATTGGTATTACTGGTGGTAGTGGAGTAGGAAAATCAACAATTTGTAATACTTTAAAAATAAAATATCCTGATAAAATTCAGTTAATACAAGTAGATGATTATTTTAAACCCACAAAAGATAAACCAAAAATTGGAGAAATTATAAATTCAGATCATCCTGATGCTCTTTACCTTGATAAATTAGCGAATGATTTAAATCAGCTTTTATTAGGAAAATCTATTGTCATAAATACAAAGAATCAATTGTTGAACCCTGAATATGAAAAAACAAAAATAAAGATACCTATTCAATTTGACCCAAGGCCTATAGTTTTAGTTGAAGGATTTTTATTACTACATAATAAAGAAGTAAGAAGCTTACTTGATACGTCTATATTCCTAGATTTAGAACATAAAATAAGATGGAAGAGACGATTAAATTATTCCAACAAAAATAAAGAGTATGAAGAGAAAGTGATAATTCCAATGCATAATCAATACATAGAGCCAACAAAAAAATATGCTGAACATATTATTGATGTTTCTGATTTAACAAAAGAACAAGTTTTAGAAAAAGTTGAAAATATTATTTTCCCATAATACTCTTTCGAACATCCTCCCAAGTCTGGAGCATCGTGAATTACATAGTAGATTATAGTAATAATTTGCTATACTTTTTGAATATGCAATCAATCATAATAAAAAAACCTGGTGGATATTCTAGAATGGAAATCATGGAAATGGAATCTGAAAAAAATCTAGACTTTAATCAAGTTCGTGTAGAAGTTAAAGCTATAGGAGTTAATTACGCAGATTGCACAATAAGATTAGGATTATATAAATCAGCAAAAGATCATAAAGAATACAAAAACATTCTTGGATTTGATTTTTCAGGAATAGTGAAAGAAGTAGGAAACAAAGTAAAGAATATTAATATAGGAGATAGAGTATTTGGTATTACCCTATTTGGTGCTTACCAAACTGAGATAATAATTGACGAGAACTATTTGTTTATTCTCCCTGAAAAGATATCCTTCGAAACTGGTGCATCATTACCCACTACATATCTTACTGCCTATCACATACTACATAATTTAGCCCATATTAAAAAAGAAGAATCCATCTTCATCCATTCTATCGCTGGTGGCGTTGGAAATTGGCTCACCTTACTATCTCAAAGAGCTGGATTAGAAATTTATGGAGACGTTTCAACTAAAGATAAAAAGAAACTTTTACTAGAAAAAGGCATAAATAATATCGAAATCAGAGGTAGCAAAGAATTTGATAACTTTAAGTTTGATGTAATAGCAAACGCACAAGGAGGTAGATCTATTAAAGAGGATATTAAAAAACTAAAAACTGGAGGTAGATTAATAATCTATGGTTTTCATGGAATGATACATACAACAAAAAATGGGAAATTGTCTCTTTCATCTTGGATTAAAATCCTATACGAAATGATAGTAATGCCAAAGGTTCATCCCTTTACTCTTGTAAACGAAAACAAATCTATAATGGGTTGCAATCTATCCTATTTGTTTAACGAAATAGAATTTTATCGTGAAGCTATGGATAAACTTATATCTATATTAAATGAAAGTACAACAGAGTTACCTTCTGTAACTAAAATACCATTTAATGAAGTTGGAAGAGCTCATTATCTTTTAGAACATAGTAAAACTACTGGTAAACTAGTTCTCATTGTTGATTAATTCCCTTTCTTATTATTATTCGAACATCCTCCCCCTCCAGAGGCGGACAAGCAAGTCTGGAGCATCGTGAACATGTGAATGTTGTGAACTTCCCAGAGAGATTAATTCCCCTACCTTAGTAGAAGTTCGAACAAATAAAAAGACAGCAGTTTAATAACTAAATGCTGTCTTTTGCGTTGGCCAACGCGATTTTAGCCGTTTACTTTTAATCTCAATGCTTTTCCATCACCCAATGGCACAACAATACCTTTATGAGTAATATGAAACAAAGGATCAGGCTGACGCACTTTCGGTAATAGCATTGGTATATTACTTTTACACCCATTATGCTTCCACACATTTTGGGTATAGCATAAAGTAAACTCCTTTTCTCCTTTTTCCCTCTTACATCCACATAAAAGTTCATTAATATATGGCGGAACGGTGAGATAACTCCGCCCAGAACGAGTAGCCCTGACAAACCACTCTTCTAGGGTAAAAATCTTTTTTCTATGACGCCTTGCCATAAAATTACTCCTTTATATTAATAATGTTTGTGAGATTTATTTAAAGAACAAAAAAACCAGTCCTTAGAGGGCTGGTTTTTGAGTTGTAATTTATTTAAGAGATTTTTACAGCACAAACATCAGCCTTCTAAATAGTTGGCTGAAATAAAAGAGATTATTTTGCTGTATATTTTTGTTCACTTTATAAGTATAGCATATCAGCCATAAATATGAAAATTCCTATTTCCCCATCAAATAATCTCGAACCTATGGTATGATTTTTATATGAAAAAAATTATTATGGGAACAACTAATCCCGCTAAAATAAAACAATTAAGCGATATCCTTTCTTCTATCGATATTACAGTGGAGGGAGTTGATAAAAAATCTCTACCAGAAGTAATAGAAGATGGAAATACAGCACAAGAAAACGCAAGAAAGAAAGCTATGACTTATTCAAAATTTCTCAACCAAACTGTTTTTTCAATGGATAATGCTCTTTTTATTGATGGTCTTAAATCAGAAGATCAACCAGGTATCCATGTAAGACGTATTAATCATTTAGACGCAGTAAACGATGAAGAATTGCTTGAGCATTATGTACAACTTATAAGATCGCTAGGAGGTAAAACTACTGGACATTGGGAATATGGTATTTGCATAGCTCAACCTAATGGAAAAATATTTGAAACAACACTTAAAACACCACCTCGTATTTTTACAAGTAAACGAAGTAAAAAAATCGTACAAGGTTATCCTTTAGAGTCAATACAAATAGATACGATAACGGGAACCAATAAATATTTTTCAGAAATGACCACCATAGAACAAGCTGAATTATGGAGAAAAATTATGGGACCAAAAGTTTGTTCTTTTGTTGAAAGTGCCATAGGTTAGAATTTTTTAATCCCCCATTAAACTTATTCGAACATCGTCCCAAGTCTGGAGCCAAATAGTTTAATAAAAATGATGTACATACAACTGATGATAGATAACTCTGGACTTTTTACCCATTATATGTATAATAAATTTGGAATTTAGCTTTGACATTATTAACCCATATTTCAGCGAAAGGAAACGTTATGAATGTCCTGTTTATGAACGGGCCATCACAAGATAAAAGTGATAGATTATTCGGTTTACCGACATCACTCTTATATGCGATTGCCCCCTCAGTGCAGGCCATGAATAACGGTCTGCTTGATGCACAATATTACCCTACGGTCTTTGATCCATGGGTTTGTACAGATGAGAATTACTCCGCTGTTAAAGATGCTCTATGTTCCATCGTTGAGAACGAGAACATTAACATCTTGTGTGTGAGTTCCACATACGACGATGTCTATCCAATACTCAGGTTATTGTCTGCTGTAAAGCAGAAGTTTCCTGAGACAGTGATCATCGTTGGTGGCCCACATTTTGACGAGCTCACTGACCTACCAGAGTATCGCAACGAAGCAATTGGGATAGACAAGCCAGTAGATTTTATTATCGCAGGTGATGGTGAGATTCTATTGCTTGAACTACTTCAATCACTCTCTCGTGGTTCAGTAGATATTTTACAAGTAGCAAGACGATCATCAGGACGTGGATGGATATATGATGCTCACGGAAACGTAGCATCAGTATCTACCTTACTAAATCTGAATGGTCTGCCTTTCTTACCTGTTGAGTTATCTGCGAATCAGCATAGACAGGATTTTGACATCTTTATGCAGGGCAATGAAGTTGTGCCAACGGCACAAATGATTGCAATGCGCGGGTGTCCAGAGTTCTGCATCTATTGCTCGGAGCGAAAAGGTTTGGCTTATCCGAACCATCGTTCCATCGAGAACATTATGGGAGAAATCTCCCTGCGGAAAGCTCAAGGTTACGGCGCTGTCTTCTTTGATGACAGTACATTTGGTGCATATCCTCATATCAACGATCTTTTAGTTGAGCTGAGACAGACTGGTATGCAATTCGGTTGTCTTAACCGATTCGACCGTATCCAGACACCTGATGTTTTGGAAAAGTTTAGTCGAGCAGGTTTTACTTATATGTACTGCTCGATCGAACACTTCAATCCGAAGACGTTGAATATGATGGGAAAAGGCCAGAGCATTGAGCACATTAAAACAAGTCTGAAACTGTTTGAGGGATCACCAATTAAACTCGGTGTTCCCTTAATGTTCGGTTTTGAATATGAAACCGAATCTTCAATCAAAGCTACACTCGATTTCACTGCGGAGTGGGCTGCGAAAGGAGCAATCATACTTGTCGGTCAGTCACTTCTAACCTTCCACCCAGGAACACCCGAAGGTAAGAGTCCTCTCGCTCGACGAATTATTTCTGCTGGAGGCGGATTCAATCGACCTTATCTTCACACTGGATATCCCTGGGATCAGTTTGAAGAGTCTGGGTTTTACCATCATAAACACGTTAATGCTGATCACGTGGCTCATATCGCTGAGTGGTCTAATGACCGCTTAGAGAAAGTTTTAATAAGAAATCGACAATCACCAGCCTATAAGGGAAAGGAGAAAAATAATACAGCCTCGATAGAATAAGCTTCGGCTTTCCATCTGTCGGGACTTTTCTATTTCTATTCCCCTACTAAACTTTTTCGAACATCCTCCCAAGTCTGGAGCATCGTGAACATGTGAATGTTGTGAACATTAAATTGACACAGAATTTAGTAAGTAGTAGTGTAAAGAAAGAAAACTATATAATCTTTATAATCAAAAATTATTACAGAGGTTCCTATGATAAGACACATGGCAATAAAAGAACAGCTTGATAAACTAGTAGGTAAAAATTGTACCTATAAAATATCAAAACACTCTGTTCCAATTACAGGGGTTCTTGGAAAAAGTGAAAAATCAGGCGACTCCTATACCATTACAGTGGGAGATAGCTCAAGAAAACTGAGTTTCAAATATCATGATGTCGTTATGGATGATGGCATCATTATCAATATTTCCTAAATAACAGGAACAACAATAAAGCCCACTCGAGAAAGCCTACGCTAACTTAGGTGGGCTTTTTTCGTTTCTACTCCCCTATTAAACTTATTCGAACATCCTCCCAAGTTCGGAGCAAAAAATAATATAAATATTTGATTTTGTATTTCAAATTATTCTATTCTTAATAAATGAAATTTGAGTTTATAGTAAAGTTATTAAACAAAAAATTGGAAAAGGGAAATCCTAAAATTATCAACCCCTCTTGGATATTAAAAAATACTCCTAACGTATATAGTTATATTCAAAAAAACATTAGAACAGAGAATAATGATATCGATTGGGATAAGGTAACAACTTCATTTAATCGCTCCTTCCAAAAACGTTGGACAAAATATAGATGTAAACAAATTGAATTTTATGAATCTCAATCTGAAGTTGATACTATTTTAAGTAAATATAAAGATAAACTATATACATTCCTTTGTGTTTCTAATACGAAAGACAAACATATACAGCAAACAATGCTTGTTAGTCTAGTGAGAATAGGACAGAAAGGTAATATTTGTGCTCAAAATGAAGTCGTTAAATGGATTACTTATATTACTGATGACTGGATTGATCGCTATCCACAAATGTATAGATGGAAAGGTTACACAGATGAGATAGAGTATAAAATAAAAGGATGTATTAGGTGCTATAGATATACAGGATCATTTCTTGGTTATCTGTTTAGAACTCTTGAATATTCAGCTAGAGGTAAACCGCCTTTAGTTTCTTTAAATGATCATTTATTTGAAAGTAGTAAGAATTTAGAAGAGTATGCAATAGTACAAGAAGATTGGCAGATTTATAAATAGTAAACATAATCATGAAAATCAAGCAATTTTATTAATTCTTCACTGTCATGTTGAACAAAAGAATATTTATGTTTCTTTTTGATCAGTAATATGTTTTTTAAGAGTTTCTTGAATCTCCATAATAATTTTTTCACGAAAGATAGGTTTACTTTTTGCAATGTTCTTAGCAAAAATATATAAATCTTTATTACTCATTTTTAACCACTTTCCATTTTTGTGAAAGAGATATAAAAGAGTCATTACAGCAATTCTTTTATTCCCATTTTGGAATGGATGATTTTTAATCATGAAGTAAAATAAAACACTGGATTTACCAATAAGTCCTCGATATAAATCTTTTCCATCAAACTGCATAAATGGTGTATCAATACAACTTTCTAATATATTTGGAAACCTAGTCCCAAATTCTGGAATTGGTTCATTAAAAGTCAACAGTTTTTGAGCAAATGAAAATGCAACATATTCTATTTCTTTTACAGTAATTCTTTTTGTCCTCATTATTCTTTACTTAACCTTTTAAAAGTTTCCCCATATTCTTTCATTGCTCTATTTATAACCTTTTCTATTTCTTCCTTTTTATAAGTACCTATTGTTTCTCCTAAAATTTCTTCAACTGATTCATATGGGATAACATAATTACGCCCAACTTTTTCAGCTTTAATTTTACCCGCTTTTATTTTTCTAAAAACCTCAATTCTACTTAAGTGTAGAATATTGGCGATTTCTTGTGTTGAGTACATATTTTTCTTCATTTTTGTATAGTAACATATGTTACATTACAAATAAAGCTTTATTCTGTGGATATTATAGTAATTAACTAGGTAGAATAGATTATTTCTTTAATATCTCTATTCGAACATCCCCGCCTTTTAGCGGGACAAGCCTCCCAAGTTCGGAGCAAAATTTTGAACCATATTTTATAATGGTTATTTTTCCTACCTTAGTGGAAGTCCGAACCTGTAATATATTTTGTTTGTTTTAATTTAGTAATTTAGTAATATATAAATATGGAATCATTAGATGGAATAGTCCATAAAAATATACAATCTGAATCTAGGGTTAATACTAAAGAACAACAGAGAAATTTTGTTCATGACTTTTTTTCGTTGAGTAAAGAGCAAGAGCAAATTTTCAGAAAAGATATTCTAGAAAGTAAAGGCATTATTAGAATTGTGATTCATCCCTATTATGTTAAATATACTAACCCCTATGATATTTACTCTGATAAAAAATTCGAACATGACTCAAGAATTACCATAGTAGAAAAAGGATTTGAGAAGATTTTAAAAGCAAAAAAAAGTGCACCTATTTTACTTTTTGAAGGATATGACAATGTTGATGATACTTTAAGAAAGATAGTTCCAATCTTAAAAAATTATGATAATAAAATTTATCTGGTGCCTACATATCAAGATAGTCCAGACCCATTTACAGGTAACGAAACTCGGATAGAAACTTGGGCAAAATTAATAAAAACCCTAAAAGATTTGGGAGTTAAAAAATGTGTAGTAGGTGGTATACATTTCTCATTAAACAGTCCTGAGGGAGGAAAAAGTGGATGTGTTGGAGCAACTATAGAGCGATTAAAGAATGATTTTGAATTACAAATTTCATCTCTTAATCACCCAAGTTCTAGAAAAGATGTTGAGAAACCTGATAGTAAGCCTTAATTTAAAACTTCATTTTATTTTTTCTGCATCATAATTTTTCGAACATCACTTCAACAAGCTCAGTGTAAACTCTCCCAGGCCTGGAGCTAGATATGATATACTTTTTATATGGAAAATAATCCATTTAACATTCAACTTCCTCCTGACAAAAAAGAAAATTCCAATGAAAAAACAAAAGTAGAAGTAAGATTAGCTTTACCCGAAGAATGGAAAGAACTTCGAGATTTTCGCTTGGATCTCTTGAATGAAGAAAGTGACAATAGTTATGTTGCTACTCCTAGACAAATTAGAGAAATTAAAAAAAGAACAGATGAGCAATGGAAAGATATTTTGTTTGGTAAAGATAGATTTTCTGTTGCTGCAAGAAATTCAAAAGTAGTCGGGATGGGTCGTGCAGAAAAAAAGGAAGGGATCTGGTATTTGTATAATCTCGGAGTAAAGAAAGAATTAAAGAGAAAAGGAATTGGTTCAAGTGTAACAGCTGTGCGTTTAAAAGAAATAGAGATTCGGGGAGGAAAGGAGGTACATATATTTATAAATAAAAAAAATGAGCCCTCTCTAAAAAATGCAGAATCTTTTGGCTTTAAAAGGGACAACACTTTGTTGGGTAGATTAAAAGGTCTAATGATTATAGATGACATAGACAATCCGATTACAGCAAAAAGGATCAAGGAAGTTTTAGAAAGAAAGATAGAATAGTAAACTTTATAAGAGATTATTAATACTCATTCTAACATCGCCCCCCCCTCCAGAGGCGTGCAAGCAAGTTCAGAACAAAGCGTTTGATTTTTTCTGTAATGAGTGGTAATGTAAAGGGAAATTAGTACTTCGAAATAAAATTCCTTTCAAACATTTTTGTTAGTTATTCCAAGAATCTTCAAGGGTTTTTAGAATAACTAACAAAATAAATCAATAAAAATGAAAAAGGAAACTGCCATGAATTACACTAATCTAATAATATGGATGGCCAATAAACTCAACGATTCTATAAAAGAAAACAGGTCTACATTTATTTTCACATTAAAATACAACAGAGGAGAGGTCGAGGGATTCTTCAATCGTGAGATAGAGAAATACCTCGGTGAATACAATCTTTCTGTATCAGAAGATGGAAAAATAAACTTCAAATCGTTAGATATCTCCAAATTGTCAAAAGACATCGTCGATCACATGCGAGATACTCTCCTTTACAACGAATTAAAGGAAATCCCCAAATCTACTGGGGACAGTAGTATCCTCAATCCAGAGAATAATAAGATCATGGTAAAACATACAACGAGTGACAATGGACATTTTCTTTTTCCAAAGATTTTCTAGTCCATCTAATCTCCTAATCCATATTCATTTTTTAATTTATTGAAAGGAAATATTATATGTCGTTAAATTTATTGCCACCTCCAACAGAAGGATGGATGACAACAGCAAAAATATTTATAGCAATCTTATTCATCGGAGCTATTGTTCTTGGTCTTATTGCCACTAGGTATTACGATCAAAAATGGCATAAAGAACACTCTCCATCCACGACCACAAAGGTTGTGAGCGACAATCGTCCTTCAAGCCCCGGCAACACGTTCGGGGCTTTAATTTTTCCACTCATCCCCTTTTAAATATTTACTAAAATAATGTTATAATATTCTTATATGAATTTAGTAAAACGATACGGTTTTTACAAATATATATTACCTATAATATTAACAATACTCGGCATAATATTCCTAGCTAGCGGCAATTACCTTTCAGGATATCTAAAATATTTTATGTGGTTGACATATGCCAATATGATATTCGTGCTTATTTCCATGGCATTGGTTGCAAAACATAATTTTGCACAATCTAGGACAGGTTGGTATTTCGCACATTTCACTAGTTTTATATTATCTATGTTTCTACCCATCTTCCCATTCTTATTTGATAATGGAGAAATCGGCCAAGATGGGATAATCATTGGGATTGTTTTTTGGGCGTTGGTTATATTAGTAGCAATCGTAATTTGTATAATATACGAAATTCGTAAAGCTCGAGAAATTTTAAAAAATATCTAAAAACTTTCTTTTTGTATTTTTAAATCTATTCACCTTTATCATATCTCTCAAGATAAGAAGTAAGCTGTCTATTCACTTTCAAAAATGTAGCCCTCTTAGGAAATTCTTTAAGTTGCCTTGCACCTATGTATGTCGCTGTACTACGCAAAGAGCCAATAAGATCTTGAATGAAATCGTGTATGTCACCCTTATGAGGGATAAGTGTATACCTCCCTTCGCTTGCTCTGTACTCATCTTTTTTACCATAAAATTCTTGCATCGCTTTATTAGAAGAAGAACCAAAATATTCTTTATATTTTTTACCATCTTTTATTATTGTCTCTCCCCCACTTTGTTCATAACCAGAAAACATTGATCCAAACATATTAAAATCTGCCCCACCACAAAAAGCCTTTGCTACGCAAGACGGATATTGTTGTCCACCATCTGCTATTATTCTTCCCACTCCTTTTTCATTTGCTATTCCATGAGCAGAGTCTGCACATTCTATAACAGCAGAAAGTTGCGGATACCCGACACCTGTCATCTTTCTCGTCGTACAAGCAGAACCAGGACCAATACCTATTTTGACTATATCAGCGCCTGCCAAAATAATTTCTTCAGTTATTTCATTAGTCACGACATTTCCTGCAACAATGATATGCTTCGGACACATTTTGCGAACATTTTTTATCGCCTCAAGAAAATTCTGTAAATATCCATTGGGAACGTCAAGACAAATAAAAGAGAACTCTTCGAGTAAACCTTTCTTTTTCATGACTTTCAGCTGAGCAATATCTTTATCACGTATCCCTAATGTGTAACAAATATAGTCTGGACTATTGAAAGTCTTAAAAAATTTCTCATAATCTTTAACAGTATAATATTTATGAAAAGTGGTTATCATTTTATATTTAGAAAGAATCCTTGCCATTTCAAAAGTGCCACAGGTTGCCATATTTGAAGACATAATAGGAAGACCCTTCCATTTCTTAGGAGAATGATAGAAAGTGAAAGACCTTTCAAGTAGGACATTTTTTCTAGATTCAATAGTGCTTCTTTTAGGACGAAGCAACACATCCTGATAATCTAATTTAACATCATCTAATATTCTCATGCTTATATTGTAACATCCTACCCAGATCGAGCAATTTGATTAAATAATGTAAACGTGTTATTCTGTCATAGGTTTTGTTATTGAAAAAAATGTTTAACTAAATTTTAAAAGGGACATCATGTTCAATAAAATTTTTAAAATTCTTGAAACTATAATATCGTTTCGAGAAGAAAAAAAAGAGTTGACCTGTATCAACTGTGGGAAAAAACAGGAAGTATCCTTATTCCCCTATGGGGGTGGAAGGATAGCTTTTTGTAAACGGTGCAACTACACTGTTTACAATGATAAATAAGGTTCTTATTCCCAAAGAGGGTTCAAGGCATAGCCTTGAACCCTCTTTATTATTTATGTTATAATTATATTTATGAAAGAAACCGACATTCCACCCCTCATTGCATCACCACCATCTAGGTGGTTTTTTCATTTTTAAATAACTTCTTCTCTTGCATTACTTCATTGGGTGTTTCCCACTTAAGCTTTTTTCTAGGAGTATC